>CAZARU010000024.1:0-72455 GCA_964487605.1 uncultured Polyangiaceae bacterium | reverse complement strand
GCGGCGCCCGCCGCACGTGGTGGTGACGACGCCGGAGTCGCTCTACATCCTGCTGACGAGCGAAGGCGGGCGGCGCATGCTGTCCACCGTCCGCACCGTCATCGTGGACGAGATCCACGCCATGGTCCGCGACAAGCGCGGTGCTCACCTGGCGCTTTCGCTGGAGAGGCTCGACGAGCTGGTGCTTTCGAGCCGGGGCGACGTGCGAGGGCCTCGTCCCGCTCGCATCGGCCTCTCGGCGACGCAGCGTCCCGTGGAGGTCGTCGCCCGTTTTCTCGTGGGAGGCGCGGCTCCTCACGGCCTGCCCTGCGCCATCGTGGACGAAGGCCACTCCCGGGAAAGGGATCTCGCCATCGAGGTCCCTCGCTCCCCCCTCGAAGCCGTGATGAGCGGAGAAGTCTGGGAGGAGATCTACGATCGCATCTCCGAGCTGGTTCGAGCCGAGCGAACGACCCTCGTCTTCGTCAACACGCGTCGGCTCGCCGAGCGCGTGGCGCGGCACCTCGCCGAGCGGCTCGGCAGCGACGCCGTCCGCTCTCACCATGGGAGCCTCTCGCGCGATCAGCGCCTGGACGCGGAGCAGAGGCTGAAGGCCGGCAAGCTGCGAGCCCTGGTCGCCACCTCGTCCCTCGAGCTCGGTATCGACGTGGGCATGGTCGATCTCGTGGTGCAGCTCGGCTCGACGCGGTCCATCGCGGCGCTCCTGCAGCGGGTGGGGCGCTCGGGGCATCACAAGACGGCCACGCCCAAGGGCCGCCTCTTTCCGCTGTCCCGTGACGAACTGGTCGAAGCCGTGGCGTTGCTGGACGCCGTGGCGCGCGACGAGCTCGACGCGGTGAGCATCCCCGAGGGACCGCTCGACATCCTCGCCCAGCAGATCGTCGCCACCGTCGCGAGCGAGCTCGAGTGCGGCGAGGACGAGCTCTACGACCGGGTCCGCCGCGCGCATCCGTACGCAGCGCTCGAGCGCCCCCGGTACGACGAGGTGGTCCGCATGCTCCACGACGGTTTCTCGACCCGTCGCGGCCGTCGGGGTGCGCACCTGCACAGGGATTCGGTCCATCGCAAGCTCCGGCCGCGGCGTGGTGCGCGCCTCGCCGCCATGACGTCGGGCGGCGCCATCCCCGACGTCGCCGACTACGAGGTCGTCGAGGAGCCCACCGGCGCGACGGTGGGCAGCGTCCACGAGGACTTCGCGATCGAGAGCATGCAGGGAGACGTGTTCCAGCTCGGCAACACGTCGTGGAAGATCCTCCGCGTCGAGCCCGGCCGCGTGCGTGTGGAGAACGCGCGGGGGCAGCCGCCGACGATCCCGTTCTGGCTGGGGGAGGCGCCCAGCCGCACGCCAGAGCTGAGCCTTGCCGTGTCGCGCCTGAAGACGAGCGTCGACGAGTGGCTCGGCGCGGGGGGCACGTCGCTCGCCGTCGAGCGCCTCGCCGGGCGTTCCGGCGTCGATGCGGCGGCCGCCGCGCAGCTCGTCCATTACCTGGCCGCAGGGCGCGCAGCGCTCGGCGTCATGCCCTCCGCGGAGACGCTCGTCATCGAGCGCTTCTTCGACGACAGCGGTGGCATGCAGGTCGTCGTGCACTCGCCGTTCGGGAGTCGCATCAACCGCGCCTGGGGCCTCTCGCTGCGCAAGAGGTTCTGCCAGACGTTCAACTTCGAGCTGCAGGCCGCGGCGACGGAGGACGCCATCGTCCTGTCGCTGGGTCCGGTCCACAGCTTTCCTCTCGATGAGGTGTTTGGCTACGTTCGCCCGGGGGCCGTTCGGGACAGCCTGATCCAGGCCGCGCTCGTGGCGCCCATGTTCGCGACGCGCTGGCGGTGGAACGCCTCTCGTGCCCTCGCCGTGCTCCGCTGGCGCGGCGGAAGGAAGGTGCCGCCCCGGTTCCAGCGGATGGACGCGGACGACCTCATCACCGTCGTCTTCCCGGACAGCGTCGCGTGCGCGGAGAACCTCACGGGCCAGAGAGAGATCCCGGATCACCCTCTCGTCGCGCAAACCGTGGAGGACTGCCTTCGAGAGGCGATGGACCTCGCTGCGTTCGAGAGGCTCCTCCGCCAGATCGCGGGGGGGGAGAAGCGGCTCGTCGCCCGTGACCTGACCGAGCCGTCGCCGCTCGCGCAAGAGGTGCTGACCGCTCGCCCCTACGCGTTCCTCGATGACGCCCCGCTCGAGGAGCGCCGGACGCAGGCTGTGTTCGCCCGGCGCTGGCTGGACCCGCAGGCCGCTTCGGATCTCGGCGCGCTCGACGCGGCAGCGGTCGACCGCGTCCGATCCGAGGCGTGGCCGAGCGCCGCCACCGCCGACGAGCTGCACGATGGACTGACGCTCCTCGGGTTCGCCACCGAGCGCGAGGGCAGGGCCCACGGCTGGGAGGAAGCGTTCGATCGCCTCTGCGCTGACGGGCGCGCCACCGTCGCGACGGTCGGGTCGGCGCGCCTCTGGTTCGCGACGGACCGCCTACCGGAGCTCTTCGCGCTTCACCTGGGAGCCGCGCTCGGTCCCCAGGTCGAGGTGCCCCACGAGCTCGCCCGCGTCGCGTGGACGCCCGAATCCGCGGCCGTCGAGCTGCTTCGGGGGCGCCTCGAGAGCACCGGGCCGGTGACGGTCGCCGGCCTCGTCTCGCTCGGACTGCTCGGCGAAGACGCGGTTCGCGTCGCCGTGGCAGCGCTGGAGGCCGAGGGGTTCGTTCTGCGGGGACGGTTCACGCCGGGAACGACGGTCGAGGAGATCTGCGAGCGGCGCCTGCTGGCGAGGATTCACCGGTACACGATGGGTCGCCTGCGGGCCGAGATCGAGGCGGTGACCGCGAGCGACTACGTGCGGTTCCTGCTCGAGTGGCAGCGCGTCGCGCCCGGCGCGCGTGGGCGCGGTCTCGAGAGTGTCGCCGCGGTCGTTCGTCAGCTCGAAGGGGTCGAGATCGCCGCCGCCGCCTGGGAGGCGGAGGTGCTGCCGGCGCGCGTGAGCGACTACGATCCCGCGTGGCTCGACGCTCTCTGCCTGTCCGGCCGCGTCTCGTGGGGCCGCCTCACCCCGCCGGTCGCCGGCCCGCGCGGCGCCCGCTCCTCGGGTCCCGTGCGCGCCACGCCGCTCGCGTTGCTCGACCGGCCGACTCGCGCCGTCTGGCGCGCCCACGGGGTGCCCGCGGGTGACGCCACGCCGCCGACGGCGGACGCGCTCGCGGTTCGAGACGCGCTGCGGGGGCGCGGAGCGTCGTTCTTCGACGATCTCGTCAGCGCGACCGGTCTGCTCCGCGCGCGTGTCGAGGAAGCTCTCGCGGAGCTCGTCGCGCGTGGCGAGGCGACGAGCGACGCCTACGCCGGACTGCGCGCGCTGCTCGTGCCTTCGAGCAAGCGTCGCGAGGGCCTGCGCAAGCGGCGCTCCGGGGGCATCCCGGGCATGCACGGCGCCGGCAGGTGGTCGCTCGTGGAGACGGACACGTGCAGTGCGGAGGTCGATGCGGTCGAGCACGTCGCGCGCGCGCTCCTTCGGCGCTGGGGTGTCGTGTTTCGCCGCGCGGTGGAGCGCGAGCCCGCGCTGCCGCCGTGGCGCGACGTGCTGCGGAGCCTGCGTCGCCTCGAAGCGCGAGGCGAGATCCGCGGAGGGCGGTTCGTCGCGGGGCTCAGCGGTGAGCAGTTCGCCCTGCCGGAGGCCGTCGAGCAGCTGCGCCGCGTGCGGCGCCAGGCCGCCCCGGGCACCCTGGTCTCGGTGTCCGCCGTCGATCCGTTGAACGTCGTGGGCACCCTGATCCCCGGCGAGCGTGTCCCTGCCGTGATGACGAACCGGCTGCTCTTCCGGGACGGCGAGGTCATCGGCAGGAAGGTCGGCAGCGTCGTGGAGATCGTCGTCGACCTCTCGCCCGCCGAGCGGTGGAAGGCTCAGGCGGTGCTCTGTCGGCGCGTGCCCCTGCGCGCGATACGGGCCGGTTCGGGCCAGACGGCGTGACGCGCCGGGCGTCACTGGCCTCCCTTGCGCGCCTGGGTCATGCTGCTCGGCGGGTGACCGACATGAGGATGCTCCTTGGAACGAGCTGGCTCCTTGCGACGGTGGTCGCGTGTGGAGGCGACAGCTTCGCCGGTGGAGGCGACGGCCCCGACGCTGCCGCCGACGGATCCGCTGCGGCGGGTGGCGCCGCCGGGTCGGGCGCTTCGGGCGGGAGCTCCGGAACCGGTGCGAGCAGCGGCGCTGCGGGCAGCGCGGCGGGTGCGAGCGGCAGCGGCACGTCGGGCGGCCGGAAGATCGCGGGGTCGAGCGGCGGCGAGGGTGGCGCGGCCGGCGAGGGTGGCTCGGGCGGCGAGAGTGGGTTCGGCGGAAGCGCCGGCGTCGGGGCGGCCGGGTCGAGCGCCGGCGCGTCGGGCAGCGGTGGAGGATCCGCGGGAGGCGCGGGTGTCGGCGGATCCGACGCCGGCGGGAGCGGGGGCGACGCGGGCGCCGGCGGGTTCGCGGGGCGCACGTGCTCGGAGCTCGGCGACCTCTTTCGCAGCGCGCTCGCCGCCGCCAAGTCGTGCAACCCCAACATCGGCGGACTCTGCACGGTGCTCGTCGATGACGCCGTGGAGTGCGCCTGCTCGACCTTCGTGAATCACAAGGCGGACGTGCCCATGGCGCAGATGGAAGCGATCAAGGAGCAGTACGCACGGTCGGGCTGCTCGTTCGGCATCTGCCCCGCCATCGTGTGCGCGCTGCCCACGAGCGGGGAGTGCGACGCCGGTACGGGTATGATCGGCTCGTGCCGCGACCACCTCTGACCGGCCCTCGCCGCGCCGCGGCCGAACGCCGCCCCGGGGCAGCGCTCGCCGCGGTCTTGCTCACGGGCCTCGCCGCGTGCCGTGAAGCGCCGCGCGGCAAGCCCTCGGCGGAGCTGGGGACGCGCTCGGAGGCGGTGGTGCTCGGCGCGCTGGCAGGGCGTGCGCCGGAGCTCCCCGAGGAGGCACGCGTGCTGATCTGCACCCGGTGGCCCCAGCGTGCCGAGAAGTGTGACGGCTGGGTTCGGCCGCGCCGGCTCCACGGAGTCGCCGTCGTCACGGGCGCGCAGCTTCACGCCGTGGTGCGCCTGCAGACCGGGGCGAACACGATCCCGCGACTGGTCGGGAGACCGCTGGAGGAGGAGGCGGGGACCGCTGCGGAGGTGACCGTGCTCGACGACGGATCGATCGGTCACAACGCTCTGGTCGTTCGCGACGCGGACGGGAAGCTGGCGATCCGACTCGAAGCGAACCTGGACATGCCGCCGTGAACTCGGATCGCGGCGCTCCCCGAACGCTCGCGTAACGGCATCGGCCTCGCGCTGCAGCTCTCCCGTCGATCGGCGGGGCGCCCGACCGGGCACGCGCTTACGCAGCACGCCGTCCGACGCGTCGCGTTCGTGCGGGTGTCGCGCCGCCGCCCACCGATGTCGCGCCGCGTCCATGCGGCGCGCGTCGGGAAAGAACGGAAGAAACGAGGCCGCGCAGCGCCGGCCGAAACTGGTCGAACCAGCACTCGCCGCGTCGCGTCGGCGAGGCGCAAGTGCGTAGGCGGCTATGCACCAACACGCTTCTTTGCCGCTGGAAACGGCGCGATAGAGTGCCTCCGACCCGCTCGATGGCGCTCCTCACCGCTCCCGTGTCCATGAAGAGTCCTGCCGCTCCCGCGTCGCGCGCTCGCGACATTCGACGCATCGCCATCGTGAACCGCGGCGAGGCCGCCATGCGGTGCATCCGGGCGGTGAAGTCGCTCGCCGCGCTCGAAGGCAGTGACCTGAAGGTCATCGCCCTCTACACCGATCCCGATCGCGACGCCCCCTTCGTGCGGCACGCTCACCTGGCCGTCAAGCTGCAGCACGCGGGGCGCGCCGTCGCGGCGTACCTGGACCACGACAAGCTCATCGACGCCCTGCGCGCCGTGGGAGCGGACGCCGTTTGGCCGGGCTGGGGATTCGTGGCCGAGCATCCGGGCTTCGTCGATCGCGTGGCTGACGCCGGGATCAAGTTCCTGGGTCCCTCGGGCGACACGATGAGGGCGCTCGGCGACAAGATCGCGTCGAAGCTGCTCGCCGAAGCGGCGGGCGTACCCGTCTCGGTGTGGAGCGGCGGGGCGGTGGAGTCGGTCGATGCCGCGCGCGCCCACCTCGATCGCATCGGGTGCCCGCTCGTCATCAAGGCGAGCGCAGGCGGCGGGGGGCGCGGGATTCGCGTGCTGCGCGACCCCGCGGAGCTCGAAGAGGCGTTCCGGTCCGCAGCGGCCGAGGCGCTCTCGGCCTTCGGAGATGGCCGCCTGTTCCTAGAGGCCATGATCGAGGGTGGACGCCACATCGAGGTGCAGATCGCGGCCGATCAACACGGTCGGGTCGTGGCCGTGGGCTGCCGAGACTGCTCGGTCCAGCGGCGCCACCAGAAGGTGATCGAGGAGGCACCGCCGTACGAGCTGCATCCTCAGGCGCTCGCGGACGTCAAGCGCGCCGCGGTCAGCCTCGCGACGCGGGTCGGATACGAGGGGGTCGGGACGGTGGAGTTCCTGGTGCGGGGCAGGGACGTGTTCTTCCTGGAGATGAACCCGCGGCTGCAGGTCGAGCACGGCATCACCGAGGAGCTGACGGGCGCCGACCTGGTCCAGCTCATGATCCGGATCGCGCGCGGCGAGCGGTTGCCCGAGCATCTCGGCACGCACGAAGACGGTTACGCCATCGAGGCCCGGGTGTGCGCCGAAGACCCGGACGCCGGGTTCCTCCCTGCGCCCGGGCGCATCGCGCGCTTCGATCCCGCGCTGGGGCCACGGTTGCGCATCGACACCGGGGTCGTCCAGGGCTCCCGGGTACCCGCCGACTTCGACTCGCTCATTGCCAAGGTCATCGCGACCGGCAACACCCGTGAGGAGGCGCGTGCGCGGCTGGTGTCCGCTCTGCGCGACTTCGACCTCGTCATCGAGGGCGGCGCCACGAACAAGAGCTATCTCCTCGAACTGCTCGAGAGCGAGGACTATCGGCGCGGCGGCAACGACACGCTCTGGCTCGACCGGTGGAACAAGGCTCGCCCGCCGGTGCGAGATCTCGGCACCGAAGCCTTCGTGCTCGCGGCGGTCGTCCTCTACCAGAAGAACCGTGAAGCCTCGCGCCTCAACTTCTTCGCCGACACGGGCAGCGTCACGCACGACAAGATTCCGCGGAGCACCGGGCAAGAGCTCGAGCTGGTGTGGGGTGGGCGGCCGCACCGCGTCCACGTCTACGCCATCGGGTCGTGGCGCTATCGCATCCACCACGAGGGACGGATCGTGACGGCCCAGCTCAACGCGAGCGGAGAGGGCGCCGCGCGCCTGGTTCTCGGCGAGCGTGATCTGCGCGTGCTCTGGGATCTCACCGAGACGAACATTCGCGTGGACATCGAGGGCAGGGTGCACGTCTTCGGAAGGCAGACCGCCGGTCAGGTGCGCGCTGCCGCTCCGTCGCTCGTGGTGAGCTTGCTCGTGAAGGTCGGCGAGAAGGTCCAGGCGGGCCAGCCCATCGGCGTGCTCGAAGCCATGAAGATGGAGATCGGCTTCGACGCTCCCGTGGGTGGAACGGTGACCGAGATTCGCGCTCCGAAGGGCCAGCAGGTCGCGGCGGGCGACGTCATCCTCGTGATCGATCCGGGGCAGGACGGCGGCGTGGGTTCGGAGGGTGCGACGCTGTGCCTGCCCGAGGAGATGGATCCCCTCGCCGTGCTGTTCGAGCCGAGCGCCGAGTGGCTGGGCAAGCCGGATCTCGCGGCCGCCGCACGGGCAGGAGAGCAAGAGCGCCGCGCCGCGATGCAGCGGGTGAGCGACGAGATTCGACGCATCGTCCTGGGCTACGACGTCTTCCCCAAGCGCCTCGAGAAGCTCATCGAGTTTCTCGAAGCGCCCATCCCCGAAGACGTTCCGGCGGGCTACTTGCGGCAGCTCGCCGACGTGCGGCATCAGCTCGGCTCCTTTGCGGACGTGGAGCGCCTCTTCAATCGCATGCCCGGCGAGCTGGGCATGTCGAACGCAGCTCTGATGAGCCTGTACCTGCGGCGGATGAAGGTGGCGGGTGCGGGGATGGACGAGCGCTTCCTCGACGTGCTGCGGCGCGCGCTGCGCAACTACGACTACGACTTCGGGGGGCTCGCGCCCAGCGAGCGACTCGAGCGTGCCGTGCTGCGACTGTACGCCACGGAGCTGGACCCGGGGCTGCGGCAGCGCCTGATGCTGGCGGTCATCCACCGGGTCACCGCCCTGGTGAACGCGGGGCTCGACCTGGAAGACGACGCTGCGCTGCGTGAGGCGCTCGAGACCATCGCGCACCTCCGCGGCCAGCTCACGGACGCCGTGGCGGACGCGGCGACGGAGTGCCTCTACGCTGCCTTCTCGCGGCCGGACATCGAGCGAGACGCCGAGCGAACGTCCGAGCGCCTGGAGCGCTGGCTCGAGGCGGCCGAGAGCGGCACCACGAAGACGCCGATCGAGAAGACCCTGGCGGACCTCGCGCTGGCGCCGCCGAACCTCTTCCGGCGCGTGCGCGCCTGGCTCATCCACGCCGAGCCCCGTCGCCGGCGGGTCGCGGTGGCGGCGTGCGTCCGCCGCGCCTGGGCGCCGCTGGTGCCGGAGGACTACGACACCGCGATCGTCGATGGTGTGGAGGTGCACCGGCTGCAGTTTCCGCGTTCCCGCCTCGTCCTCTCCGCGCTGGCTACCGCCGAGGATCTGCCACGCTGCCTCGCCACGCTGCTCACCGCGGCGCGCGAGCAGGCCGTGCACGCCCTGGAGGTCGTCGTCCCCATAGAGGACGACGAGGCGAAGGAGCAAGCCGTCTCGCTCGCTCGCGAGGTGCTTCGAGAAGGCATCCCGTCGCAGCGGGTGACCCTGTCGTTCGTCTACCCGGATCAGGCGATCCGTCACGAGACGACGTGGAGCGACTCCGCTGCGGCTCGGGAGCTCTACGGCATGCACCCGCAGGCGGCCGAGCGCCTCGACCTCGGACGGTACGAGCACTTCGATCTCGAACGCCTGCCGGCGCCGAACGGCATCTACGCGTTCCACGGCAGGAGCCGCGAGCTGCCCGACGACGAGCGTCTGTTCGTCCTCGTCGACGTGCGCGGCCGTCCTCCCGAGGAGGGCAAGGACGCGCGCCTCTACGTGCCCATCTTCGAGCGCATGTTCCACGAGGCGACGATGACGCTCCGCGCCCTGCGCGCCGCGCGCGACCCCGAGCGACGGCTTCAGTGGAACCGCCTCTCGGTCTTCTTCGCTCACGAGGTCCACACGGATCCGACGCTGGTGGACTGGATGTCCCACAAGCTCTACCCGACCACGCGGCACCTGGGCCTCGAGCGGGTGGTCGTGCGCCTGCCGCTCCTCGATCAGTCGGCGCCGGACCAGCCGGCAACGCCCGTCGAGATCGTCATCAGTGATCCCGCGGGCAATCGCATGGAGATCTCGCAGCGCCTGGCGCACCACGACGCGCTCGTTCCGGTGACGGCCTATCAGCGTCGCGTCATGGCCGCGCGCCGACGTGGCCTGGTCTACCCCTACGAGATCATCCGCATGCTGGCGCCCACCAACGGCGGCAACATCAACGGGAAGGATCTCCCCCGCGGAACCTTCGAGGAGTACGACCTCGAGGACGCCGACGTGCCGAAGGCCCGGAGCGTCGCGGGTCGAGAGTACGGGAAGAACTCCGCCGGCGTGGTCTTCGGCGTGATCAGTGCGCCGACCGCCGAGGTCCCCGAGGGGCTGCGGCGCGTGCTCCTGCTGTCGGATCCCACGCGAGACATGGGCGCGCTCTCGGGGCCCGAGTGCCTCCGGGTCATCGCCGCCATCGATCTCGCCGAGGAGCTCGGCCTTCCGCTGGAGTGGTTGCCCGTGTCGAGCGGCGCTCGGATCGCCATGGACAGCGGTACCGAGAACCTCGACGCCACGGCGGCCGTCGTGCGGCGCATCGTCACGTTCACCCAGGCGGGAGGCGTGATCCACGTCATCGTCGCCGGCGTGAACGTGGGAGCGCAGAGCTACTGGGACGCGCTCGCGACGATGCTGATGCACACCAAGGGTGTCCTCATCATGACGCCCCGGGCCAGCATGGTGTTGACGGGCCGGGCCGCCCTGGAGGCGAGCGGATCGGTCTCCGCAGAGGACGAGGTCGCCATCGGCGGCTACGAGCGGATCATGAGCCTCAACGGGCAGGCTCAGTACTACGCCGACGATCTCCCGCAGGCGTACCGCATCCTGTACCAGTACTATCGCTACTCGTACGTCGTTCCGGGTGAGCGCGGGCCCCGGCGTCTGCAGTCCGGCGACCGTGTGGATCGGGACGTGACGGCGTTCGCGTACGAGGGCGAGGGTGGGTACGCCACCGTGGGCGAGGTGTTCGACGACGCGACCAACCCCGGCCGCAAGCGGCCGTTCGCGATGCGTGCCATCATGAGCGCGGTCGTCGACCAGGGCGCGGGACACCTCGAGCGATGGTCCGCGCTGGTCGCCGGCGAAACGGCGATCGTGTGGGATGCGGCCATCGGAGGGCGCCCGGTGTGCCTCATCGGCGTCGAGGGCCAGAACCTCACGCGCTGGGGCTACCGCCCCTTCGACGGCCCTGCGGAGTGGAACGGGGGGACGCTCTTCCCGCAGTCGTCCAAGAAGATCGCTCGCGCCCTCAGCTCGGCGAGCGGCAACCGTCCCGCGGTCGTGCTCGCGAATCTCTCCGGGTTCGACGGTTCGCCGGAGTCGATGCGCAAGCTTCAGCTCGAGTACGGCGCGGAGATTGCCCGCGCGGTGGTGAACTTCGAGGGGCCGATCGTGTTCCTGGTGGTGAGCCGCTATCACGGCGGCGCGTACGTGGTGTTCAGCCGCCGGCTGAACCCCGGCCTGCGCGCGCTGGCCGTCGAGGGGTCGTACGCGTCGGTCATCGGTGGCGGTCCGGCCGCGAAGGTCGTGTTCCCTCGGGAGGTGCGCGCGCGGGTTGCCGCCGACCCTCGCGTCCGCGAGCTCGAAGCCAGCTCGTCCGCGCGCACGTCGCGCGAGGCCCGCGCCCGGCTGGAGCGCGTCCGCCGCGACGTGCTGCTCGAGAAGCAGGCCGAGGTGGCCGCGGAGTTCGACGCGATCCACAGCGTGGATCGCGCGCTCGCCGTGGGTTCACTCGAACGCATCGTCGCGGCCCGCTCGCTGCGTCCGGTCATCGTCGAGCTTCTCGGCTGATCGACCGCTGCAGCCGGGGTCCTTGCCGCGGCCGTCGCGACCCCCTAGGCTTCGCGCGTGATCACACCCCCGTCGTTCGCCCTCGCCCTGTCCACCTTCGCGGCCGCTCTCGCTCTCGGATGTGGCTCCTCCGGAGAGGGCGAGGGGGGCGAGGGCGGATCGGCCGGAAGCGCCGGCTCGGGTGGGCAAGGGGCCGCGTCCGGTAGCGGCGGCACCGCGGCCGGGAGCAGCGGCGGAAGCGGAGGAAGCGGCACCGTGGTGCCCATCGAGGGTCCCAACGACGCGTGGGCGTGGGTGGCCTTCCCCGGGTCGCAGTGCGCGAAGGGGACCCCGACGGGCATCGGCGTCAACCTCACGGATCGCTCCGACAAGGTCGCCATCCACTTCATGGGTGGAGGTGCCTGCTGGGACGAGCTCACCTGCACCATCCCCACCGCCGTGTTCCTCGAAGGCTTCCCCAAGGAGGCGTTCGAGGCGCAGTCGAGCCTCGGCGACGGCATGTTCTCGAGGGACGCTTCGAATCCCTTCGCGGACCACAACCTGATCTTCGTCCCGTACTGCACGGGCGACGTTCACGCCGGTTCGAACCCCGCGGGCCCCGGGGACAATGCGTTCGTCGGCTACGACAACTTCGGGATGTACCTGCAGAGCATCGTCGCGAAGTTTCCCAAGGCCTCCCAGGTCGTCGTCACCGGGTCGAGCGCCGGTGGCTTCGGAACGCTCGTCAACTTCGCCCGCATCGCCGACGCCTTCCCGGAAGCCGACGTGGTGCTGCTCGACGACTCCGGACCGGCCATGGCGCCCGAGTACCTGACGCCGGCGTTCCAGAAGATGACGATGCAGGACGCGTGGTCCATGGACGAGAACCTCCCTGCGGCTTGCCCCGAGGTCACGGTGGGGACGGTTCACGAGATCTACGGTTGCCTGTCGAAGCAGTATCCGGGCTCCCGGATGGGCCTCGTGGCCACGCTGCGCGACAACGTGATCCTGTCCTTCTACAAGATGGGGAACGCGGGTCTGGACAGCGCCGGGCTCGAAGAGGGCACCAACCACATCGCCGACACGCTGATGACGGGCCTGCCGAACTGGCGCGTGTTCTTCCTGTCCGGCAGCGGCCACACCGTGCTGATGAACGATCTCACCACTCCGGTCATCAGTGGCGTGGTGCTCGCCGACTGGATCCGCGCTCTGCTCGAGAACGAGTCGTCCTGGGCGAACGTGCGCCCCAACTGACCGCGGGACGAGCCAGCGCCCCCATGCCCGGCGCCAAGCTGCCCGTCGGTCGGCTCTCGCGCCTCGCGCGGCTCGCGGCGGTCGGCGCGCGCACGGGTGCATCGCTGCTCGCGTCCAAGGACGGTGCGGGCGCGGCAGAGTACGCCGCGGACGTGCTCGGGAACCTCCGCGGGCTCGCGGCGAAGATCGGTCAGATGGCCAGCTACGTGGACGGCTTCGTCCCCGAGGAGCACCGCGCCGCGTACGAGCGGGCCCTCGGCGCCCTTCGTGCGGCCGCGCCCCGGAGCGAGCCGTCGGCCATCCGTCGAGTGATCGAGGAGGAACTTCGCGCGCCGATCGACGACCTCTTCGCCGAGTTCGACGACACCCCCTTCGCCAGCGCTTCCATCGGCCAGGTTCACCGCGCGCGCCTGCACGACGCTCGCGCGGTCGCCGTCAAGGTGCAGCACCCCGGAATCGACGACGCCGTGCGCGCCGACCTTGCGAACGGCAAGGCGTTGCAACAGGTGATGTCGTTCCTGGGACCCCGGAACATGGGCGCGGACGTCGCCTTCGCGGACGTCGTCGAGCGCATCCTCGAGGAGCTCGACTACACGCTGGAAGCGGAGAACCAGACGACCTTCCGCGGGATGTTCGCCGGTGATCCGCACATTCGCGTTCCAGAGGTCGTGGCGGAGCGTTCGGGGCACCGCGTGCTCACCAGTGCCCTCGCGAGTGGGCGTGCCCTGGACGAAGTCGCGAACGATGCCGCCGATCAGCGGCGGGCGTACGCCGAGGTCCTGTGGCGCTTCGTGTTCACGGGGAACCTCGTCGCGGGGCGCTTCAACGCCGACCCCCATCCCGGCAACTACCTGTTCGGCGAGGACGGGACCGTCACGTTCCTCGACTTCGGCTGCGTGCAGCCCATCAGCGAGCCGCACCGCTCCGCGGCCGTCCGCGCGCACCGAGCCGCCATGGCCCGCGACGAACCGGAGTTCGAGCGCGCCGTGAAGGAGATGCTCGGAACGCGGGGCGGCCCCTACGAGAAGGCGGTCGTGGAGTACTCGCGCGAGCTGTTCCAGCCGCTGTTCTCCTCGCCGTTCCACATCACGCGTCCCTACGTCGCGGCGGCGGTCCGCGCCACCCAGGACCTGAAGGCGATCATGTGGAAGAAGAACTCCGGCGTGGTGCCCATTCCCAAGGGGATGGCCTTCATGAATCGGCTGCAGTTCGGCTTCTATTCGGTGCTCGCGCGCCTCGACGTGGAGGTGGACTACGCGCGCATCGAGCGGGCCTTTCTGGGCTCGGCGGGCTGACGCGGTCGCGGGCGGAGAGCCGTCGCTTCGCTACTCCGGGGAGAACGTGATCGGATAGGCGAGGGTCATGACGCCGCCGCCGGCGAGCGGCGGAAAGCGCAGCGCGCGGACCACCGCGAGCGCGCACTCCTGAGCGGCCGGGTCCGGCAACGTCGAGGAACGGATCCGGGCAGTGAACACGTCGCCCCACGGGGTCACCTCGAGCCACAGTTCGATCCGGCCCTTCAGCACCTCGTTCTGCTCGAGCGCCCGCTCGTAGCACTGCCGCATTCGCGGGAAGCCGCCGCGAATCACGTCGCTCACGACCTCTCGGGCGAGCCCTCTCGGGCCGTCCACCTTCCGGCATCCCGCCGCGATGGGCTCGGGATCGATGGCGCCGCCGGGGGGACACATGCACGCGCCGCTGCTCCCGCTCGGGACGAGGCCCTTTCCGCAGCACGCGACGAACTCCTCCTTCGCGTCGCACCACGCGCGATCGGGGTGATGGCAGCTCCGGTAGCTTCCGGCGTCGCCGCGCGCCGCTTCGCAGATGTGCAGCCTCGGTGAGACTGCGGGCTCCGGCGCCGCCGGGCCGGCGCTCGCCGTCGGTGCCGACGCGCGGGGCGCCTCGCTCGACGTGGCCGGTGCGCCCGGGCGTAGCAACAGGAATGCCGCCGTGCCGGCGCCGACGATCAGCGCGCCGATCCCGGCCGCGGTGCGCACCCTGCCGGCTCCGCCGGGCAACGACGCCCGAGCCGGCGCGGAGTGCGTCGCCACGAGGGGAGACGGCGTTGCGCTCGTCGCGGCCATCGTCGCCTCGAAAGGCGAGATGGCAGCACCCTGCGTCACGGGGCCCGGCGGCTGGCCGACGGCTCGTACGGGCGCATCGAGGGGCGCCACGCCGGCGAGCGCCGCGAACGCCCTGAATGCCTCACGGGCGTCGCCGTACCGCGCCGAAGGTTCACGCTGCGTCGCGCGCGCGAACCACGCATCGAAGCCCGGAGGCAGCTCCACCGTGCTCCCGAGCTCCTGCGCGCGTCGGGAGGCGCTCGGCATGTCGTCCATGACCACCTCGCGCAGGACGGCCATGGCGTTCGTGGGTTCGATGTTCCCGCCTCTCCAGTACGGGTGACCCGTGAGCATCCGGAAGGCGATGAGTCCGACGGCCCACACGTCCGTCGCCGGGGTGACGCTGCCGCCTGCCGTCGTCTGCTCGGGTGCCATGTAGAGCGGTGTCCCTACGGCGGCCGTCGCGGCGGTGTTGGCTTCGGCGACGACCTTCGCGATGCCGAAGTCGAGAACCTTCACGGTGGCGGCCCCCCGGGTCGACCTGGACGTCGCGAGGAACACGTTCTCGGGCTTCAGGTCGCGATGGACGACCCCCGCGTCGTGCGCCGCGGCGAGCGCGTGGCACAGGCCGGAGAGGATCTCCGCCACCTCGGCCAGGGTGAGCGTGCCGCGGCGCGAAAGCGCCGAGGCCAGATCCTCGCCGTCGAGGAGCTCCATCGCGAGCCACGGCATGGCGGTCGCGTCGTCCACGCCGGCCGCGATCACCTCCACGACGTGGTCGCTCGCGATGCGCGCGCCCACCCGCGCTTCCTGCTCGAACCTCCTGCGCAGCTCGGGGCTCTGTGCCAGATCGGGATGCATGAGCTTCAGCGCCCGCTGCCTTCCCGTGCTGAGCTGATCGACGACGTACACCGACCCCATGCCGCCGCGGGAGAGAGGCCTCACGACGCGGAAGTCGGCCGCGAACGTCACGCCGGGTGCGAGCTCGGCAGGGGTCATCATCGCGCTGGCGAGGCTAGCGTGCCATCCCGCGTCACGTCGAGAACCGGGGCGCGCGACTCGCCACGCGGCGGAGACGCGCACGGGTGGAGGCGATCACCCGGGATCTGGTCGTCGCCTGCTGCGCGGAGGTGGCGCGTCCGTGACGCGCCAGATCGTCGAAGGGGGCGGCCACCTCGCGCGTCGCCTGCGCCCGTTCCAGCGCGCGCGCCTCGTGGAAGCTCGCCCCGTGGCCCAGCACCGCGCGCGCCCACAGGGTCACGTCCCACGCGTGTTCGGCGTGCGTCGCCTCGTCACGCTCGATTTCGCGAAGGGCGGCGCGGATCGCCGGGTCGTGCGTGCTCTGCGCCGCCATGCCCGCGAGCTCGGACGCGGCCGCCTCCCCGATGCACCCATCCGTCAGGCTCTCTTCGAGCAGCCGACCCAAGAGCTCGGCGTGGGTCACCGCGCGGCGCGGCGGGACCTTCACCGGTCCGGGGCCGACGCCGAAGCCGAGGTAGGTGCTGGCCACGTCGAAGCACCGACGCGTGTGCCGCGCCTCCTCT
Organism: uncultured Polyangiaceae bacterium; assembly: GCA_964487605.1. Lineage (GTDB taxonomy): Bacteria > Myxococcota_A > Polyangia > Polyangiales > Polyangiaceae > JAJDAH01. The sequence continues at coordinate 56,448 of CAZARU010000024.1, read as the reverse complement.
CGTGCGGCCCGCCGAGCCCCCGAAACGAGCGACGCTGGGGCTCCGACGGCGCGCAGGTCCCGGGCGAGCTGCCGAAACGCGTGGACGGCTGCGTGCTCCAGGCGAGCGTCGGCGAGCCAGCTCGCCCCCAGTCGCACGCGCTGCGACCATCCCAGCCCGGCCACCTGCACGCGCGGCGTGACCCGACCCCCGCGCGTTCGGCGTGGTCGCAGGCGTGTAGGCGTGGGAACGACCGCACCGCCGACGCGCAAGGGGCGCCCGTGGCCGCTGCCCGCGGCGATGACGATGAAGATCAGCGCGCCCGAGCCGAGGGCCGCGGCGAGCGAGAGGAGGGAGAGCACGAGCCCGACGATGCCCGTCGTGCTCGACGCTTCCTTCTCGCCGGCCGACACGATCGCGGCGATCCCGAGCACGGTGCCCCCGAGCGCGCTCGCCGACGACGCTGCGATGGCCGCGACGAGGAGCGTCGCTGCTGCGTCGCCGCTCGTGTCCATCACCGCGAGCGCGAATCCCAGACCGACTCCGATGAACGCCGGGAGCGCGGCGGCCGCGATGCTGGCTGCGGCGAGCGTGGACGTGCGCACGCCCACAGCGTACCCGGCTCCCGGGCGTCTCGTCGGGCGATCGCCCGCCCAGGTCGTGGGAGCGACGCGCCGGTCCCGAGCGACGCGCCGTGCTAGACGACTTCGACCCTCGTGGCCCTCACCGCGGATCGCATCCTCACGACGCACGCCGGCAGCCTTCCGCGGCCGCGGCGTCTGGCCGCCCTGCACGCCCGCCGCGCCCGGGGCGAGGTCGTGGACGAAGAGGAGTTCGTGGCCCTCTCGGGCGCCGCGGCCGCCGACGTGGTGGCGCGCCAGATCGCCACCGGCCTCTCCGTCGTGAACGACGGAGAGGTGGCTCGTGAGAGCTTCTTCACGCACCTGCGTCACCGGATGTCGGGCTTCGGTGGCCGCAGCGAGCGGCGCGCGATGGCGGATCTCGCGCGCTATCCGAGCTACCTGGCCGAGCTTCAGCGGCAGCGGAGCGGCGGCGAGCGCGTGGACCTCCTGGCCGCGCCCCGGGCCATCGGAGAGGTGCGGTACCAGTCGTTCGCGCCCCTCGAGTCCGAACTCTCCGAGCTCGAGCGGCTGCTCGGGCCTCACGCCGGCCGTTACACCGACGCGTTCGTCACTTCACCGTCCCCGGGCATCGTGGCGGCCGCGATGGAGAACGCCCACTACGACGACCTCGAGACCTACGTGGGCGCGCTCGGCGAGGCCCTGGCCGGAGAGTATCGGGCCATCGTCGCGCGCGGGTTCGTGCTTCAGGTCGACGCCCCGGACCTCGCGCTCGAGCGGCACACGCTCTTCCAGGACAAGTCGTTGCCGGAGTTCCTCGACTTCGTGCGCGTCGTGGTCCGAGCCATCAACGGAGCCCTGGACGGCATCCCGCCGGAGCGGGTCAGGCTGCACGTGTGTTGGGGGAACTACGAGGGGGCTCACGACCTCGACGTCGCGCTCGCCGACGTCTGGCCCGAGGTCTCGAAGGTCCGGGCCGCCCAGTTCCTGCTCTCCATGGCCAACCCGCGCCACAGCCACGAGTACCGAGTGTTCGAGACGGGCTGCTTGCCGCCGAACGCGACGCTCGTCGCCGGCGTGATCGACACGACGTCGAACTACGTCGAGCATCCCGAGGCGGTGGCCGATCGCATCTCGCTCGTCGTCCGCGCCGTGGGGGATCCCCGTCGTGTCTGCGCGGGAACTGACTGCGGGTTCGAGTCGTCTGCAGGGACGACCGCCGTGGTGGAGGAGATCGCCTGGGCAAAGCTCCGTTCACTCGTGGAGGGTGCGGCCCTGGCGACGGCGCGGCTGTTCTGACGCTTCAGAACGTCGGGGTGCTCAGCGGAGTGCCTCTCGTGAGAGCTGGCGCTCGCGGCGCTCGAGTGCGGTCATGGCCGTCTCGAACGTGAAGGCGAACGCCTGGAAGGAGTCCGTGGTCATTCGATCTTGGTCCAGGTCCTCGACCAGGCGGCGGAACACCGCCAGGAGCTGCGCGCGTATCGATGCGAGCACCGTCGGATCGGTCGCGGTCTCGATCTGCTCGACGAGGGAAACCAGGTCGAGGTGGTGTCGGTCCGCCTGCTCCTTCCGTCCGGACGTGAGGCGCGAACGCAAGGCCACGAGCACGCTCAGGCCCATGCCACCGAGCGTCATCAGCAGTGCGATGACCTCCGCGTAGAGGACCAGGAACCCGGGCTTCTCCCGGTCGTAGTAGGCCCTGGCCCCGTCGTGCAGCCCCATGGAGAGGCTGTCGGGCGGTGGGGCGGACACGTGCGCTGCGGCAGGCGTCGCGGCGACGAGCTCCATCCGATGGTCGAACAGCAGCTCCGCGACCTGCCGGACGAGCTCGGCGTCCAGGTCGGTGTGGGCGAGCAGCGCCGTGTGGACGCCCACGGTGGGGAGCTCCTCCTCCGGAACCGGCGGGTTGGCGGAGTAGGCGCCTCGCGGGATGACGAGTCCGTCGAGGTACGGCAAGCGCAGGCGCATCGCGGCAGCTTGATCGATGGGGACGAGCCTCCCGTGCCCGCCCTCCAGCACGCCGGACACGCCGGAGTCGCCGATGCGATCGACGCGGAACATCGCGTCGAGCTCACCGCGCTGGAAGGCGCGCGCGAGGTCGTCCGACTTCATGGGAGAGACCGTCAGATCCTTCGGCGCGATCCGGTAGTGGCTCAGCAGCGCGAGGAACGAGCTGTGCGAGCCACCGCCCTCCGGCGGCGTCCCGATGCGCCGGCCGCGCAGATCGGCGACCGACCGCACCGGCCCGTCGCTCTTGGCGACCAGGTGGAAGAGCTGCGGGTAGAGGAACGCGACCGTTCGCGCGGTGGGCGAGGTCCGTACGTCGTTCTGCGCGATGGCCAGCTCGACGTTCCCGCTCTCCAGCAACTCGACGTTCTCCGCAGAACCCTTCGTCTCCACGGGCTCGAGGACGAGCCGGGGTGCGTGGGCCTTCACGACGACGGCGAGGGCATCGGCGAAGACTCGCCCCTCACCGCTGCGAGTGCCCGCGGCCACGCGAAGCGTGCGCGTTCTGGTCTGCAGGTGGACGAACCAGCCGAGCGCAGCGACGACGACGAGGGTCGCCGCGCCCACGAGGCTCCACCGGTGCCACGCCCTCACCCGCGGGATTCTACTCGGGACCGACGTGTCCGTCGCGGACGCGGGGGAGTCGTCCTTCGCGCTTGTGGTCCCCGGCGGGCGGTGGAACCGTCGATGACGTGCGTTCGCCGGCGAACTCGCTCGACGCGCCGTTCACCACGGCGCCTCACCTGACGAGCCCCGAGGGCGAGGTCGCGGCGTGGTTCACCAATCCGCCCGGAGCGGTCATCCGCCTCACTCGCAGCGCTCGTCTCGCTCTGCCGCACGCCCAGTGGCTCGCCGGCCCCGCGCTCGCCGCGCTCGATCGACGCTTCGGGAGCGAGCGTCCGTTGATCCTGGTCCTGGACCTTCAGAAGATGACGAGTCGGGACCCGGCGGTGCGGCCCGTTCTCGTCGATACGACCAAGTCCCTCCGACCACGCCTGGCGCGCGCCTTCCTGATTCCGCCCGAGGAGGCGCCGGCCGTCTATCTCGCTTCACTGCGCGCCGCGGCCTCGCTCCTTCGGGTGTTCGGTGTCGAGGTCGAGGTCCACGCCTCGCTCGGGCGGCTGCTCGGCGTCGTTTCCTTGCGCCCGGCGGTGCCGGATTGACGTGTGCGGAGGCTCACGGCGTCGGCGAAGTCCTCGCCCCCGCCTGGGCCTCGGCGCTATGCTGCGCCCTCCTTTGAGCGCGGAGCCTGAGCCGGATTCCTCGGCGCCCCCCCCGAGCGCGCCAGCGCTCGCGCCGCACCAGGCGGTCGTCGTGGCGATGGCGCTCGTGGCGTGCGTGAACGCCGCCTTCACCCTGAGCGCCGAGCTCCCCGATTCCGGACTGCGAACGCGCGGCCTGCACCTGCTCTACGACGCGGGACACGTCCTCGCCCTCGGCGTCGCGGCCTCGGCGCTCGTGGCCGGCTTTGCGCGGTGGGGTCGGGCGCTGCCTCCTCTCCTCGGTCCTGGGCTCCTGGCCCTGTCGGCCCTTCCCGTCGGGCTGTTCTCGCTCCGTGCGGATCTCGTGGGGTTCGTCTCCAAGCGCGTGCCGCTCGCCGTCGCCGCGCCGCTCGAGATCACGCTCGTCGTCGCCGCCGCGGTCGGGCTCGGCCTGGCCGTGGTCGTCGTGCGCCGCGTTCCACCCAGGTGGCGGTGGCTCGTCGTCGCAGCGGGCGTTTCCGGTGTGGTGGGCCACCAGCTCGTGCTCCGGGACGACTACCCGGGGGTTCACCTCTTCGTCGCGCTCTACTCCGCCACGACCATCGCTGCGGCGGTGTCCGGCCTCCCCCTGCCCCGCATCGTCGTGGCCTGTCTGCCCGGAGCCGCGTGGGCGGTGCCCGTGCTGCTCGGCGTCTGGTCGGTATCGGTATGGCCGTCCAACGCCGTCATGATCGAGCTCCTGCGCTCGGAGGGATCGGTAGTGGCGCAGCAGCTCGCCCGCGCGCGGTCGGCGATCGCCGGATCGGGCGCTAGCGTCCCCCCCGAGGCCGCCGAGTGGTTCGCGAGCCGAAAAGAGGCGAGGCCGGTCCCGGCCACCTCGCCGCCGCTGCTCGGCGACCCGCCCGTCGTGCTGCTCTTCACCATCGACTCCCTTCCCCGGTCGTCCCTCACACCGCGGGCGCTCGAGCGCACGCCCACGCTCGCGCGGCTGATGCGCGAGTCGGTCGTCTTCGACGTGGCGCGTACGCCCGGCTCCCAGACGGTCGTCACGCTGGCCAGCCTGTTCGCCGGAACGTACTTCTCCCAGCAACTCTGGCGCCGCCACACCGACCATCCCGACCTCTTCCCGCACGAGGACCCGACGCCGCGGTTTCCGCAGATCCTCACGGCGGCTGGCGTTCAAACCCTGAACGTCTCGGGCTCGTTCTGGATGGTCGATGGCTTCGGGCTCGTGCGGGGCTTCGCTCACGAAGAGAAGGTGAAGTCGAGCAAGAAGACCCGCTACGCGACGGCCGAGGATCTGACGCCGAGGTTCGTCGAGCTTCTGGGCGGGCTGTCGAGGGATCGTCCCATCTTCGGTTACCTGCATTTCTTCGACACGCACTACATGCTGAGCGACAAGCTCGAGAAGGGAAACAAGAAGGAACGCGCGGCCGCAGGCCTTCGCCGCATCGACGAGCAGCTCGGGGTGCTCCTGAACGCCCTCGATCGGCTCGGTCTCGCAGATCGGGCGGCGCTCGTCGTGACGTCCGATCACGGGGAGGCGTTCGGGGAGCACGGCACGAACGGCCATGGCACGACGCTCTACGAAGAACTCCTGCGGGTTCCACTCTTCTTCCGTGTGCCGGGAGTCGAGCCCAGGAAGGTGAGCGTGCCGGTGTCCGTCATCGACGTCGGCCCCACGATCCTCGATCTGTTCGGCCACGCGACGCCGCCCCACTTCATGGGTCAGAGCCTCGTGGGTTTCTTGCGGGGACGGACGCCCAAGCTGACCCGACCCATCGTCGCGGAGGGCCGTCTCAAGAAGGCCATGCTCTTCGCCGACGGCAAGAAGGTGATCCTGGACGACCGCGTGAACACGGTGGAACTCTTCGATCTCACCGCGGACGCCGCGGAGAAGAACAACCTCGTGGACGCTCTGCCAGATGGGGGTGCTGCGCGGATCGACGTGCTGCGCTCCTTCTTCTCCGTTCACCGCGTCCGGGAGAGGGGCTACGAGCCCCCCTACCGAAAATGAGCGGAGCGGGCGTGGCGAGGGGATTCGCGGTCGAGGCGGCATGCGGCTGATCGCCGCGTTCATCGTCGGCGGCCTGCTCCTCGGAGCCGTCGACGCGTCGATGGCGACGGCTTCGGGCCATCGCCTGGTGGCCGCGGTCTTCGGCGCGTCGGTCGTCGCCTTCGCGGCGCTGCCCTTCGCGGTCGTCGCGCTCGGCGTCGCCTGGGTGGGCCGGCGAATCCGCGCCGTGCGACGGCGCATCGAGGCCGTCGACGAGCGCTACGGACGAGACGCGGAGGACCGCGGACCGGTGGTCCGCCTTCACGCGGTCGTCGCCTCGGGCGCGCTGCACGTCCTGGGCGGCGTTCTCGCGATCCGGGCGGTGCTCGCGCGGGTCTGGGCCTTCGACGACGACGCGTTCGCCCGGGCCCTCGTGACCTCCATCCTGGTCGTCGTCACGCTGCTCGGCTGGGTGTCCGCGGCCGTGCTCGCACGCGTTCTCGAGAGGCCGCTCGCCTGGGTCGACCGTCGTGCGAGGCTCCCGTTGCCTCCGTGGCGAGCCGCTCGCCACGCGCTGTTCGTCGCCGCACCGATCCTGTGGGGGACCGTCGGGCTCGCGCGTGCGCACGAGGCGTCGCTCGGCGTGCTCATGTACGTGCTGGCGGCGCTCGCGCTCGTGGTCACCTGTTCCTTCACGACCATCGCGCTCCGTGCAGCACCGGCGTCGCGTCGCGCGGACATCGCGGGACTCATGGTCGCCGTCGCGGCGCTCGGCGCCTGCTCCTGGGTCACTGGATCGTCGTTCGAGCGCCGCACGGAAGCTGCTGCGGGAATGGATGCCGGTGTGTTCGCCGGCCCCCTGGCGGACCTCCTGCGAGCCACGACGGACCTGGACCGCGACGGGGCTTCACCATTGCTCGGCGGTCGGGACTGCGCGCCCTTCGACCGGACGCGCGGCCCGAACGCCCACGACGTTCCGGGCAACGGCGTCGACGAGAACTGCGACGGCGAGGACGCGGAGAAGGAACGAGAGGGAGCGCGTCACGCGCCGCTGGTCGGACCGGCTGGCGCCGGAGCAGGTGCGGCCCTGGAACGTCGTGTGGGTCGTCATCGACGCGGTCAGGGCGGACCGGACCAGCCTGGGCGGCCACGTCCGGAGCACGACGCCCTTCATGGAGGAGCTCGGTCGCGACGCGCTCGTCTTCACCCGCGCCTACGCCCAGTCGTCGGCCACCGGGCTGTCCATCCCGAGCATGCTTTCCGGGCTGACTCCCGGCGGCGCGCGGTGGGAGCAGCCGAAGGCCGGCCAGGTGCATCTGGCGGACACGCACCGGACCGTGACGCAGGCCCTCGCCGAGAAGAAGTGGGCGACCCGACTGGTGGCGAACAGCTACGTGATCGACAACTTCGACTCGGTCGTTCGGGGCTTCGAGTCCGTGGTGGACATCTGGACGACCAAGAAGCGGCGCGTGCGCTCGGAGCGCAGCGCGGCGACGTCCACGTCCTACGCCATCGACTTCATCGCCAACGATCGCGAGCATCCCTTCTTCGCGTTCATCTACTACGAGTCACCCCACAGCCCGTACGTCAAGCAGGAGACGGGGCTGCCGGAGTTCCCCGACGACGAGCAAGGTCGCTACGAGAGCGAGATCGCGTATGCGGATCGCAGCGTGGGCTTCCTGGTCGAGTACCTGCGGGCCGATCCGAAGCTGTGGGACTCCACCATCGTGATCGTCAGCTCGGATCACGGTGAGGAGTTCCTCGAGCACGGCGGACGGTTCCACGCGCGGACCTGCCACGCCGAGAGCGTTCACGTTCCGCTGGTGGTGCGCATCCCCGGCGTGCCGGCGGCGCGCATCGACTCACCCGTGGCGATGGTCGACGTCGTTCCGACGCTGCTCGAGCTGGTCGGGCAGCGCGAGGCGCTCGGAACGCTTCATGGGCAGAGCCTCCTCGTCCCTGCGCTCGACCCGGCGGCCAGCGACGCGGACCGCCCCATCTTCTGCGCCGTGGTGGACCTCGGTAGCGCCAAGCGCTCGTTCTACCGCCGCGCGGTTCGAGCGGGGAGCTGGGCGCTCCTTCAGGACGTCGGCAAGGGGAAGGTCGCGCTCTACGACTCCCGCGCCGACCCTGCGGAGACGACCGACGTCTCCGCGGACCACCCCGCCGAGGTGAAGCGCTTGAAGTCGCTCCTTCGTCGCGATGGGACGGGAAACCTGGCGAAACTGGACTAGACTACGTCCCCATGCGTGGACGTCATCGGTTCTCCGTGGAGGCGTGGGCGGCTTCGTTCCTGGCGGGACTCGGTCTCGTAGCGTGCGGCGGTTCCTCCGAGGGCTCGAGCGGTGGAGCGGCCGGTTCGGGCGGTTCGAGCGGAGCGGCCGGTTCGAGCGGTTCGAGCGGGTCCGGCGTCGGCGGCACCTCCGGGTCGTCGGCCGGCGATGCCTCGCGTGACGGTCCCGTGGTCGCGGTGGATGCCGGTCGCGACGGGGCCGTCACCACGCTCGACGCGGCGGTGGACGTGACGGTCGTACTGCCGGACGTGGCTCCCTTCTCGTGCACCGGGTCGAAGCCCGCACAGGGCGGCGGAGGTTTCGAGATCTGCGAGAACGGCACCCTCCACCGACCGACCCGTGCGGTGTGCGACTTCGAAGCGCCGGATGCCGGCCTGGTCTGTGAAGGATGTGGATGCTTCCAGGGTTGCACCTCCGATGCGGACTGCGTGGACGCCGGTAGCGAGCCTTCCATCTGCCTGTGCAGTGGCGGCGGACAGCCCGGTCGGTGCGTGCCTGCCGAGTGCTCCAGCGACGCGCAGTGCCCCGTCGGCTCGCTCTGCGTCCCGTACGAACCGGGGTGCATCGACGACTGCGTGTCGATTGCCGGGTTCGCCTGCCAGTCGCCCAAGGACGCCTGCACCACGCGCGCCGAGTGCGCGACCGAGCAGCACTGCACGCGGGCCGACGGCGTGCGGCAGTGTGGGGGCCAGCTCTGCGGGATCGGTCGCCCGTTCCTCGTGCGGGAGGCGCCGCGACTCGCGCGCCCGATGCCTCGCTCGGACTGGAGCGCGGTGGATCTCACGGTCGGCGCACCCACCGTGGGGCTCGACGCGGTGTCCCGCGCGGCGATCGCCGAAGCCTGGACCCGGGTCGCCCTGATGGAGCACGCTTCGGTGGCGGCGTTCGCGCGATTCACCCTGGAGCTGCTTCGCCTGGGGGCCCCGGCCGACCTCGTGATCGAGAGCCAGCGCGCCGGACTCGACGAGACGGAGCATGCGTGCGCGGCCTTCGACCTCGCGCGCGCGTTCGGGGGCGCACCCGTCGGTCCCGGACTTCTCGATGTGAGCGACGCGCTCGGTGGCCGGTCGGTCGAGACCATCGTGGAGACCGCGATCCTCGAGGGCTGCGTCGGCGAGACGGTTGCCGCGCTCGAAGCGGCACAGGCCGCCGAGCTGGCCGTCGACCCTTCGGTGGCCGCTCTGCTCCGTCGCATCGCCGACGACGAGCGCCGCCACGCGGCCCTCGCCTGGCGGTTCGTCGCCTGGGCGGTTGCGGAGGGCGTCGTGTCCTCGGAGTGGCTGTCACGGTGCTTCACACGAGCCCTGACGGCAGGGGCCGATGTGCCGGTCGCGTGCTGTCCGCAAGAGGGCGTTCTCGCCGCGTGGGGTCACGTGCCCGAGGCGCGTCGGAGCGAGCTCCGGCGCGAGGCGCTGGAGAAAGTGGTGGGTCCGGGCGCCCGCGCGCTGGGGCAAGCCGCGGCGTCTCACGCGCCCCGCGGTGGAGCGCACGCGGCGTACACGGTCGCCAGCCGCTTCGCTTGACGCGGCCCGCGCAGACACCCCATGCGAGCCTCATGAGCGTCCTGCGCTGGGCAGGTGCTGACGTGCGCGACCCTCGCCGCGGTTCGAAATGCCGGACAGCGGCGGTCCGGAGCGCACGTACGGGGGCAACCGTTCGCTCCTCTACCGCTGGGACGACGCGAGCCGGAGCGTCCAGCCGAACCCCTAGCTCGCGGACGATGGCGGAGGCGCGTGTTAGGCTGCGCGCCCCTGTCCGACGCCGACGACGATGATCGCGCGGAGCCTCCCTCGACCGCACACCACGAGCGCGGTGCGGCGCGCCTGCCGACTTCCGATGCGCCCCTGCCAGAGGCGCGCACCACGGAGTCCCCCAGCGCCGCGCGATGGGTGAGGCACGTCGCGGCCGGAGGCGCAGCCGGCGTCGTGCTCGCATGCGTCGACGCGCCGTCCGGCGCCTTGCGTGACGGCGATCTGGACTTCGCGCTCGCCTTCCGACTCCTCGCCTACGTGCTCCCGTGGTTCCTGCTCGCGGGTGCCGCGTGCGGCGCAGCGGCTCTCGCGGCGTCCCTGCTCGTCCGCGCGGCGCGGGACGAGGTCGTCGACGGCGGTCCGCGGGCTGCCGCGGTGGTGCTCCTGGCGACGCCGGTGGTCGTCTGCGTCCACCTCGTCGGGCGCTGGGTCCAGGCGAGACTGAACAATCAGGAGCTCGGTGCGCTCGTTGTGGCGGGGGCGACGGTCGGGCTCACGGCGCTCGCCACGGCCGTCTTTCCCGCGACCTGCTGCGCGCTTCGCCGCGCGGCGCTTCGTGCGCCACCGTCGCGCCGTCCGCTCCTCGTGTGGGGCGTTGCGGTGCTCGTCGCGGTCGCGGCGCTGACGTGGCTCGCTCTGCGAACCGCCGTGAGCCTGCGTGACGTCGGTCCTTGGCCGGTCGCCGGACCCTTCGTCGCGCTGGCGGTGGCCTTCGGCGCGCACGCGCTCCTGGTGCGAAGGGCCTGGCGCGCGCGCTCGGTCGCCTTCGGAGTCGCCGGGTCGTTCTGCGCGGCTGCGGCGCTCGCCGCCCTGGTCGCCCGCGGACCCGCGGATCTTCCCGGTGCTATCGTCGTGGCGGAGCGATGGTCGGCGGCGCTGGTCCACGGCGTGCGGGTCACGACGGACGTGGACGGCGACGGCTTCTCGTCGTGGCTGGGCGGCGGGGACTGCGCGCCCTTCGACGGGACCGTGAACCCCGCAGCGCCGGACGTTCCGGGGAACGGCATCGACGAGAACTGCCTGGGTGGCGACTCGAGCGGCGTCGCGCGCGCCACGCCGCCCGTCTGGCTCGATGCGGGATCGCACACGGGGTCCGCGCGGCACCTCGTGGTCGTCACGGTGGAATCGCTGCGGGCCGATCGTGTCTCGTTCCTGGGCCACGAACGGGTGACGACGCCGAACCTCGATCAGCTCGCCGGCCAGGCCGCGGTGTTCGGTCGGCTCTACTCGGCCTCGTGCACGACGCGTCTGTCCCTCGCCTCCCTCTGGTCCACGCTCTTGCCGTCCGAGGTCGAGTGGACGATGGGCACCGGCAAGGGGCCGCGCATGGCGCCGGGGCTCCCCTGGGTCCCCGAGCTCCTGCAGGAAGCGGGTTTCGAGACGATCGCGATTCTGCCGAACCTGCCGGCGCTGTCCCACGACGAAGACCTCGGATTCGTCAGGGGGTTCACCACCTACGACACGGCGACGCCCGTGAAGCGTCGCCGCGGCAAGCTCCTCGGCATCCAGGCCGAGGAGCTCGTGAGCCGCGCCCTCGATCGGCTGCGCGTCGTCGGCGCCAGGCGGTTCTTGCTGTGGATTCATTTCGCCGAGCCGCACGCCTCCTACGATCGTCACCCCGGCTCCCCGGACTTCGGGCCCGGTGACGCGGGGCGCTACGACAGCGAGATCTGGGGGGTCGATCGTGCGGTTCACCGTCTCGTCCTGGGGCTGGAGAGGGCTGGGGTGTGGGACGACACGGTGCTCCTCGTGGCCGGCGATCACGGCGAGGCGTTCGGCGAACACGGGCGTCGCCACAACTCCACGGACCTTCACGAGCCTCAGGTGCGCGTCCCGGGACTTCTCAGGTTGCCCCGCCATGCCCGCCGACGAATCGACGGCGCGGTGGCCCACCAGGACCTGCTCCCGACGGCGCTGAACGCGCTGGGAGTCCGCCGCGGATGGGAGAGTCTGCGCGGACGCAATCTGCTTCCGCTCTGGGCCGGCCACACGCTCGACGCGCCGGCGATCGTGCTCGAGTCCTTCCGCATTAGCGATTTTTCGAGGTACTCGGCCGCGCTCGTGGAGTGGCCGTACAAGGTCGTCTACCGCGAGCCGTCCCGGTCGCTGCAGATCTTCCTGCTGGAGACCGACCCCGGCGAGACGACCGATCTCGCCGCGCGCGAGCCCAATCGACTCGAGACCATGAAGGCGGAGCTGTTCCAGATCCTCGATGCGAGGTCGCGGCGCGTTCGCCCCGCCGGGTGACCTCGTCGCGGCTGCGCGGCGCCGGCAGGCCCGGCTCCGGCCTACTGCGACTCGCGGACGGTGGCCTCCCAGCGGAAGGGGCTTCGCACCTGTGCCCACCAGCCCCGCGGAAACCGCGGGAGCGCAGAGACGCCGATCGTGTCGGGTGGGTGGCGGTCGCGTGGCAGGAAGCGCGTGCCGAACACCACGTCCCAGAAGATCAGGTTCGTTCCGTAGTTGTTGTTGCCTTCCGCGACGAGGGTGGAGTGGTGCCAGCGGTGGAGCTCGGCCATGCTGAAGATCCAGTTCAGCGGCCCGAGGCGCAGGCGTACGTTCGCATGCTGAAAGAGCCCATGAACGCCGGTGAAGATCACGAACAGCGCGATCACCGGCTCTGGACAGCCGAGGAGCACCAGCGGAATGGCCTCCATCGCGTACGACATGAGCGTGTCGAGCGGGTGGAAGCGGACGGAGTTCAGGAAGTAGAGGCGCTCGGCCGTGTGGTGGACGGCGTGCAGTCGCCACAGGAGAGGAACCTCGTGCATGAGCCGATGAGCCCAGTAGGCGCCGAACTCCGTGACCACCATGGCGAGGGCGAGCTGTGCGAACAGGGGCCAATCTCGCGGCCACGGCCCGAACCCCACGTGGGCGACCAGCCACGCGCTCGCCGCGTACAGGGCCCCGAAGGTCGCTGCGCGGAACAACTCCGGGACGGCAATGAGCGACACGACGAGGTGCTTCGTGTCCGTGCCCACGTCGCCACGCGGTCGATTCCACGCCGGCACGTGCGGATGAATGCGCTCCAGCAGCGCGACGATGGCGCCGGCCCCGGCGATGATCGCCGGCACCGCCCAGACGATGAAGCCCCGGTCGATGGCCGCCGCGCCGAGGGTGAGGGCGCCGACGAACACGAAGGGGAACGTGCCCCAGGTCAGCGCGCCCCGAGCGGCCCTGACGACCATCGAAACTCGCGGGGCCTCGGCGAAGGGAGGCAGCGTCATCGCGGTGCGCCCCGGGAGCGTCGCTCGTCACGGAGACCGAGCAGCAGACGCGCGGAGCGGACGAGCGCCGCTCGCACCCTCCGCGCGTGGTCCGCGTCCCGCAGATCGCGACCGAAGTGGTGGCGATGCCCCGCGCGGTCGACGACGGTGAACAGGATCTGGTCGTACAGGAGGACGAGTACGGTCTGGACGTCGACGCCCTCTGCCACCTCGCCGCGCGCCTGGGCGTCCTGCAGCAGGCGGACCGCGAGGTCGACGACCGGGCGGAACGGGCGCGCGGCCGCGTCGAAGTCCATCGACTCGGACTGGAGCGACGCCCACGCGAGGATCCGTGCGGGCGCCGGGTCGGCAGCCAGCACGTCGAACACCGTGCCTACGACGGACTCCACGACGTCCCCCGCGCTGCCGGAGACGTCGATCCGCGTCCGCGCGAGATCGAAGAAGCGTCGGCCGCACTCCTCGCACACCGCGAGCCAGAGATCGTGCTTCGAGCCCCAGTGGTAGTTCAACGCGGCGCCGTTCGCGCGCGCGCGGGCGCAGACGTCGCGAGTGCGGGCGGCGTCGTACCCTCGCTCCGCGAACGTCGCGAGCGCGGCGTCGAGGAGCCGCTGCCGCGTCGGATCGCCCCGCGCGTCGTCGGCGCTGGCGTGGGAGTGGGCGGGAGGGCTCATCAGGTCGCCTCGAACAGGCGTATCAAGCAGATGTTTGAATCTACGCCAGCGGGCGTTCCGAGGTCAAGGGCGCCCGCTGGCCGGGTTTTCTCGGGCCCTTGGGTGAGTCCAGCTTCGCGCGTCGAGCCGGAGTCGAGCCGGGATAGGCTCGGGCGTCGCCGCTCGGCGGCCCGCGCCCCTGGCCATGAAGTCGACGCCGCTCACGTTCCGCCGACACTGGGCGATGCCCGTCGTGGTGATGACGGCGGCGTCGCTCGTCGTCTTCTTCGGCTTCTACACCCTGGACCGCTTCGCGACGGGCGGCCCCCCGACCCACGGCGTCGATGGGGTGCTCGCGCACTACGTGCAGTTCGATCCGGGCAGCATCACGGACGCCGTGAGCTCCCTCGGCGGCATGATCGCCGCGGTCTTCGGCATCGTCATCACCGTCGTCTCCATCATCGTGCAGCTGTCGGCGGACCGCTACACGGGTGTCGCGCGGATGTTCCTCCGGGATCGCGTGAACCTGACCGTGCTCGCGTTCTACGTGGTCGCCGCGGTGTACGGCGTGTGGTTGAGCGTCGCGCTGCAGGAGATGTTCGTTCCGCGTGCGGCGCTGCTCGTCATGCTGGGCATGACGACGGTCGGCATCGTGCTCATGGGTCCGTACTTCGGGTACGTCTTCTGGTTCCTCGAGCCGACGAACATCATCGTCCGAATCCGCCGCGATGCCGGCCGCCTCGCCGAGCGCGGCATCCACGAGAACGACACCGACAAGGTGTCCGAAGCGCAGGTGAGCACCCTGGGCAGCATGGAAGAGCTGACCGACATCACCTCCAACTCGATCTCCGGCAAGGACAAGATCATCGCGTCGGGGGCCGTGGACGCCCTGAAGGATCTCGCGCTGGCCTACCTGAAGAACAAGCCGCAGGCGACGGACCGGTGGTTCGAGATCGGCGGCGGTCTCCGCATGAATCCCGACTTCGTGGCGATGGACCCGGAGTCCCTGGAGGACCTCGAGGATCGCCGCACCTGGGTCGAGTGGAAGGTCATGCGGCAGTACCTGGGCATCTACAACGAGGCCCTCGGCTCGATGCGAGACATCAACTACCTGATCGCCATCGACACCCGGTACATCGGGGAGGCGGCAGGCGAGGCGAAGGACCAGGAGCTCGTGACGCTGGTTTTTCGCTTCATGAACTCCTACATGCGCTCCACGCTGAACGCGAGGGACGTCAGGACCGCCTACAACGTGCTCAATCAGTATCGACTGCTCGTGGAGGCGATGATCCGCCAGGGCAACGACGCTGCCGCCATCGAGGGCGTCAAGCACATGAACTACTACGGTCACGTGAGCTTCGACATGAAGCTCACTTTCGTGACCGAGACGGTCGCCTACGACGTCTCCGCGCTCTGCCAGTACGCCGCCGAAGCGGGGAGCGCCGCGGAGCGCCCGATGCTCGAGGACTTCCTGGAGCTCGACCGGCCACTCCAGGTGCGCAGCCAGGAGAAGGCGCTCCTCGGCGTTCGCAAGGCGCAGGTGAAGCTCGCTGCCTACTACATCGCGGCGGGTCAGACCGACAAGGCCAGGACCATCGCCAAGGACATGAAGGACGAGCCGCCGGACCGCCTGTTCGCCATTCGCCAGCAGCTCGAGGGCGTCAGGACGAAGGACTTCTGGGAGATCATCGATCGGGGGCGCAACTTCGAGTTCATGCCGGAGGCGCAGCGAAACACGATGGCGGAGTTCTTCGACTGGCTCGGCATCGACGCGGCGTCCCCGCCGCCGTCGAGCACGACGGAGAGCTGAGGTGGTCCGATCAGCTTCCGAACCAGCGACGCCAGAAGGGCCCGTCCTTCTTCTCCTCGGGCGGCCCCTGCACCCGCTCTCGGGGCGGGGGAGGGCGGCGCGGAGGCGGGGGCGAAGCTGGCGGCTCGGGCTTCGCCTCGGTGAGCTCGACCAGCTCTTCGATGGCGTCGATCGGCTCCGGGGATGGCTCCGGTGCGGCTTCCGGAGCGTTCGCCTCCTCCAGGAAGCTGCCGAGGTCCCACTGCGAGGGGTCCACGAAGTCACCGCCGCCGCCCTCGACCCCGCGCGTACCGAGGACGTTCACGTCCGGGGCGTCGTCTAGGCCGCCGGAGAAGTCGTGCAGCGCGTCCAGGATGAGGTCGCCGATGACGCCAGCGGTCGTCTTGCTCTCCGCCTGACGGCGGGAGTCCCGCTCCTTTGCCGCGCCCTCCACCAGCCGCGCGATGTCGAGATAGGTGACCGCCTTGCCGAGCCCGATCTGCGCAACGGCCAGGTCCGCCGCCATGTGGTCTGCGGATGCGTAACGCTGGTCGGGCTCCGCGGCGAGCGCCTTGCCGAGCACGCGCATCACCGCGTCGGGGATCTCCGGTCGATCGTGCCGCGGATCGGGGATCTGCGCGGCGCGCACGAGCTTGAACGTCTCCAGATCCGAGCTTCCGAGGAAGAGCCTGCGCCCGACGAGCATCTCCCACAGGAGGATCCCGGCCGCGAAGATGTCGACGCGCTTGTCGGCGCCCTTGCCGTGGGTGACCTCCGGCGCGAGGTATCCGAACTTCCCCTTGACCATGTCCTCGTCTTCGGACGTCAGGTGCGAGCTGGCCTTGGCGAGACCGAAGTCGACGAGCTTGACCTCGCCGAACCGCGTCATGAGGACGTTGTGTGGCGAGATGTCGCGGTGAACGATGTTCAGCGACTGACCGTGGTGGTCGTGCGCCTGGTGCGCGTACGCGAGGCCTTCGCAGATGCCGAGACAGATGGCCACGGCGACCTCGACGGGAAACTGCTCCCCGCGCGCGGTCAGATACTCCATGACGCCCTTGAGGTCGGCGCCGTCGACGTACTCCATGACGATGAAGTGCGCGCCGCCAGCCTGCCCGATGTCGAAGACCTGGACGCACCGCGAGTGGCTCAGGTAGGCGCCGAGGCGCGCCTCGTCGAGGAACATGTTGATGAACTCGCGGTTCGCCGACAGCTTCGGGAGCACGCGCTTGATGGCGACCTTCTTGCGGAACCCCTCGATTCCGGCGCTCTCGCCCCGGTAGACCTCCGCCATGCCGCCCGCGGCGATCCGTTCGACGATCTGGTACCTCTGCTCGCTCACTGCTGTCGATGCCTCGCCGCGGAGGTTAGGCGATCCGCCACGTGCGCGCATCCGGTTCGCCCGGCCAGGCTGAACGCGCGGGCGGGGTCCGGCTCAGCCGAGGCCGGTCGCTGGCTCCGGTCCCACGTAGCGGCTGGCGGGACGGATCAGTCGCCCGGTGCGTCGCTGCTCGAGCACGTGGGCGCACCAACCGGCCATCCTCGCGCACGCGAAGAGCGCGCTGAAAAGGCTCCTCGGCACGCCCAGCGCGTCGAGCAGGACGGCAGTGTAGAACTCGACGTTCGCGCGAAGGGCGCGGCCCGGATGCGCCGCGGACAGCGCACGCACGGCCGCTGCTTCGACCGCGCGCGCCAGGCGAAGGCGCTCCCTCGCCCGAAGGCCGGCGACGCTGCGGTCCGCGAGCGCCACGTGCTCCAGCCGTTCGACCGTGCGCTCGAGCACGGCCGCGCGGGGGTCGCGTGTCCGATAGATGCGGTGCCCCATGCCCATGATCCGCCGGCGTGCGCCGAGCTCCTGCGCCACCCACTCGTCCGCGCGCTCCGGCGCTCCGACGGCGTCGAGCATGTCGAGCACCGGCCCAGGGGCGCCGCCATGCAGCGGTCCCGAGAGCGCGCCGATCGCGGCGGTCGTCGCCGAGACGAGGTCGGCCCCGGTCGACGCGACGATCCTGGCGGTGAAGGTCGAGGCGTTGAGTCCGTGCTCCGCAACGGTGACGAGATACGCGTCGAGTCCCTCGACCTGGGCCGGCGCCGACGCCCGCCCCAGGATTCCGCGCAGGAGGTCCGCCGCGTGGGGAGCGTCGGGATCGGGCGCGACGGGGTCGAGCCGGAGACGAAGTCGGGCCCAGGCGCCGACGAACACGGCGGCGGAGCCGACGAGCTCGATCGACGCTTCCAGATCCGCGGCGAAGGGCGGAGCGGCCAGCGGCGCCACGGCGCGTGCGGCGGCGATGGAGCGGGTCGTTCGCGGCGCGCGCGCGTCCAGCTGCGCCACGGCGGCGCGCAGCGCCGACATCGCGTCGTCCCGATCCAACGCAGCCCTCAGATCGGAGAGGCGCGCGAATGCGCGAACGCGCGCCTCGCCGAGCGCGAGGCGAACCTCCTCGGTGCCGTCGGCCGCGCGCCCCTCGGCGCCGAGCGCGAGGTGCCACAGGTCCGAGACGACTCGCTCGAAGCCGATGGTGCCCACCAGCTCCTCGATGAGCCGACCCGCTACCGTGAGGCGGCCAAGCGTCCCTTCGACGCGAGACAGCGCAGTGTCGCAGGCGACCACGCCCTCGAGGCCCGTCGAACGCTCGGGCTTCGGCGCATCGCCCGCGTCCGACGCATCGGAGCGCGGCCCGGCGATGGAAGGGGAGCACGCATCCGCTGGGGTGGCTTCGGGCATCTGGGACCTCCGGGTCGTGCAGGGATCCTCGGGCGACGGGCGAACTTGATCAAGGTTGATTGAACAATCAATATGCGCGGCGTGAGCCGACGTTCCGATCCCGAGCGCCGCGTCGCGCGCGTGGCGTCCCGCGGCGAGTTGGTGGATGCGAAGGAGGCGGCCGCGCTCCTCGGCGTACGGGTCGCGACCGTGTACGCCTACGCGTCACGAGGTCGCCTTCGCGGTATCTCTCCGCCCGGGTCGCGCGGACGCCGATACGCGCGCGAGGAGGTGCTTCGGGTCAAGGCGCTGAGCGACGCACGCGCGGGCCACGGCGCGGTTGCCGCTGGAGCTCTGCGGTGGGGAGAGCCCGTGCTCGAGTCTGCGCTGACGCGCATCGAGCCTACGGGTCCCACGTACCGCGGCCGCTTGGCCTCGGAGTTCATCGGGGGTGAGCGAGCTTTCGAGCGCGCCGCCGAGTGGCTGTGGGCGGGCAGCGCGCCGGCCGAGGTTCCCTGGAAAGCGAGCGACGCCGGGATCGACACGAGGCAGTTCACCGAAGCCGTACCGAGGGATGCAGGGTTCCTCGACGCCCTGGGGCTCGCGTTGCCGCTGCTCGCGCTGGCCGACCCGGCGCGCTTCGATGCGCCGGCCGAGGCCGAGATCACCCGAGCGCGCGGCCTCGTCGTTCGACTCGTGGCGAGCGTCGCGGCCGTTCGAGCTCGACCAGGTGCCGTTGCGCGCGTCCTTCGGGCGTCGTCGGTGGCCGAAGCGACGTGCCATGCGCTCGGCGTGGCGGCGAGCCCTGCATCCGTGGCGGCCGTGGACGCCGCTCTGGTCGCGGTGGCCGACCACGAGCTGAACGCCTCCACCTTCGCCGCCCGCGTCGCGGCGAGCGCGGGGGCGGACCTGTACGCGTGCCTCTCGGCGGGGCTCGCGACGCTCGGCGGTACGCGTCATGGAGGGGCGAGCGCGCGGGTCGAGTACCTGATCGACGAGGTCGAGGTGGCCCGCGAGGCGGGACGTGGCGTGGAGCACGTCGTGAACGAGCGAGCGCGCCGTGGTGATTCGCTCCCAGGGTTCGGTCATCCGCTGTACCCGGCGGGCGACCCGCGCTTCGCGTGGCTGGAGCGAGCTGCGGACGCCGTGGGTGTCGGGCACCAGCGAGCGGCCGCGACCGCCCGCCTGGTGCGCGCGGTGCGGCGTACGCGGGGGACCGAACCGAATCTCGACGCCGGGCTCGTCCTGTTGGCGAGTGCCCTCGGCGCGCCCCGGGGTGCCGGTAGCGTGCTCTTCGCTTTCGGCCGCGTTGCAGGTTGGGTCGCTCACGTCCTCGAGCAGCGCGCCGCCGGGCACCTGCTCCGACCCCGTGCGCGCTACGTGGGCGTCGCGCCGGGAACCGGTGGCTCCGGGGCTTGACGGGGGGCTGCGCCGGCGCTCGCCGCGCGGGCTTCGAGCACCGGCGACGCGCGAGGGCCTGCGCGGGTGCTACAGTTCGCGGACCCGCGGTGCGTCTACCTCGGCTCTCGTTCACCACCCGTCGGGCGGATGCCATGGCGGCGCCCCGCGTGGAGCGACGGACTCTCGTCATGCACCGCGCCGCTTCGTTGCTCCTGATGTTCTCGCTCCTCGGCGCGTCGTGTGCCGACGAGCCGGATCGGAACGCGGCGCGCGAACTCGACGGTGGCGTCGCCGATGCGAGCGCGAGCGGTGCGGGTGGCACGGGCGGTGCGGGCGGCTCGACTGCCGGCTCCGGGGGCGCGTCGGGGAGCGCCGGAAGCTCCGGGGGCCCCGGCGGCGCTGCCGGCGTGTCCGGGACCGCGGGAAGCGGGGGCGGAGCCGGCAGGCCCGCCGACGCGTCCGCGGGATCTGGCGGCGTTGCGGACGGGAGTGGAAGCGGGGGCTCGTCGGGGGCCGGAGCAGGCGGAGCAGGCGGAGCCGCGGACGGGGGCGGTAGCGGGGGCTCCGCGGGGAGCGGCGCGAGCGGCGCAGGCGGCGTGGGCGGCGCCGTGGACGCGAGCGGCACCGACGGCCCGGCGGTGACCGATGCAGGAGGCACCGGCGGCGCTGGCGGTGCGAGCGGCGCCGACAGCGGTGCGGGTGGTGCGAGCGGCGCTGACAGCGGCGCGAGCGTGCCCGGCCGGTCGTGCGCGGGCCTGGCGCCGATCTGCGCGGGCGAGAGCTGCTGCACCAGCATCGACGGGCTCGGGGGCAGCTTCCTGATGGGTCGCAGCACGGTCAGCGGCACGCCGGACTACTACCCAAGCGCCAGCTCCATCGAGCTGCCCGAGCACACCGTCACGTTGACCTCGTTCGGTCTGGACAAGTACGAGATCTCCGTGGGGCGGATGCGGCGGTTCGTCACCGCCTACGACGGCACGCCGCCACCTGGCGGGAGCGGAGCGCACCCGGCCATCCCGGGCACGGGCTGGCAGTCATCATGGAGCAGTGGACTTCCCGCCGACGCCGCGCAGCTCGCGCAGTCGTTCCGGTGCTCCAGCAGCTACCAGACCTGGACCGATTCGCCTGGAGCGAACGAGGCCGTCCCCCTGAACTGCCTCGACTGGTACGTCGCCTTCGCGTTCTGCGTCTGGGACGGCGGCCGCCTGCCCACCGAGGCGGAGTGGGAGTTCGCGGCGGCCGGCGGCGGCGAGAATCGCCTCTTCCCGTGGGGCCCCGCGGCGCCGGACGCGACGCGGGCAGCGTACTTTTGCCTCGGGGACGGCCAACCGAGCTGCCTCGCCGCAGATCTCCTGCCCGTCGGCTCGAAGCCCGCGGGCGCCGGGCGCTACGGACATCTCGACCTCGCCGGCAACGTCGGTGAGTGGGTGTTCGACGGCTACACCTCGGGCTTCTACGCCACCTCGCCGGCGACCAACCCCGCGAACGTCGCCGCCGGCACGCGCGTCGCCCGGAACGGTGGCTTCGACTACCCCGAGATCAACCTCCGCGCAGCGGCGCGGGACGCCTTCCCGCCGAGCACTCGTGACCGCGCGTATGGAGCGCGGTGCGCGCGGGATCCGTGACGGCGCATCGGTCGTCCTGGGCAGGCCCGACGACGCGGTGACCGCTCGGCGCTCACTCCAGGCCCAGCATGCGAAGCGTGACGTCCGTCAGGCTCCGCACGACGGCGTGCGCGTCGGAGTACCTCGTGGCGTCCATGTTCGAATCGGGCACCGCGATGCAGCGCATTCCCGCCGACAGGGCCGCGGCGACGCCGGCCAAGGAGTCCTCGACGACCACGCAGCGTGTCGCTGCAGCTCCGAGCCGTCGTGCGGCGACCAGGAAGATGTCCGGAGCGGGCTTGGGGCGGATCCCGGCGTCGTCCCCGCACACGATCACCTCGACCTCCTCGAGCCACGCGTGGCGCGAGAGCTTCAGCTCGGTGAGCGAGCGCTCGCCGCTCGTGGCGATGGCCATCGGAACGCCCGTGGCCCGGAGGCTCGCGACGAGCGACTCCGCGCCGGGCAGCGCCGCCACGTTCGGGAACAGCACCTCGAGCTTCGGGAGGCGGCGCCGAAGGTACTCCTGGGCGGTGATGGGTAGGTCGAGCGCGCGGACCAGGTACTCGGCGCCGTCGAGCTGTCCGCGGCCGATCATGTCCCCCTTGATGCTCCAGTCGAAGACCTTGCCGAACTCGTCGACGATTTCCTGGGTGGCCCGTGTGTAGAGCGGCTCGGTGTCCAGGAGCACTCCGTCCAGGTCGAAGACGACGTGCGTCGTCGCGCGGGACGTCATGGCCGGCAGTCCGCGGCGATCGACGCGCGGGCCATCACGGCGCCGTGATCCCCGTCGCGTGCATCCGAAATACGCGAGGCGCCCCGTCGAGGTGGAGTGCGGAGACCACGTAGCCGGTGGTCGCGGCACCCTCCGCGTAGGTGCAGGCGCCGAAGTGCCGCGCATCCGACGGAGCCAGGAGGCGCCGGGACTCCGGCAGTCCGACGGCGTCTCTCACGAGCGCTCCGCTCGCGAACATCTCGAACACGTGGCAACCGGCGTAGCCGTCCGGCGGCGTGACGCCTGGGGTGCCGGCTGGCGAGGCCAGGAGGTAGCGCCTCCCCCCTGCGGCGAACAGGTGGGGCGCGTTGAAGTGCGGCAGCGTCCCCCCGAAGCACCGCGCATCGCCCCCGGACAGCGGCGTGAGCACGTACGAGAACGTCCTCGAGTCGTCGACGGACCGCATGAGAACGACGTCGATGACCACCTCCGTGGCGACGACGCGAGCGCAGCCGAGCGCCAGCTCCACGACGCCGCCCGGGACGAAGAGTGCGCTCGGCTCGGTGAGCGCTGCGCAGCCTGACAGCGCGGCAAACTTCGTGGCGACCGTCGCGGCGTTCTGCGACGAAAAGTCGCTTTCCCCCGTCCATCCGATGACCTTGCCCCCGTCCGCCCACGGTCCTGCCGGCGCCGGCGCCGTGAAGAGGCCGATGTACCCGAGGTCGCGACGGAGTTCGCCATCCGCGAGGACGACGTAGCTGTGGGTGAACACCTTCCAGCGGCGGCTCGCGTCGGTGTCCACGTCGTCCTCGATGACGGACGACACCTCGTGGATCAGCCGGCCCGGGCAGCCCCCCAGGCAGGCCGTTCCGGCGCCGGTCGTCGTGACGGTCACGTCGCGAGGCGCGTTCACGTCGGCGGCGTACGTCCAGGTTGCACCGCCATCGCTAGACGTGGCGATGCGCGTGAACACCGAGTTCTGCGCCGGCACGGCGGAGTAGGTCAGCGCGCCGAGCGTCGCGCCCGCCGGGTAGTGGATCGACGGGTCGAACAGGCCCATCGCCGCACCGGGATCCCCGGCGATGGCCAGCTCGCTCGTCGTGCCGACGGGGATCTCGGTCGCCTCCGGAAGCGCGTTCTCGCACGCGGGTGGCGCTCCGCCCGAGCCGGCCGTTCCGCCTGCCGTCCCTCCGCTGCCGCCGGAGCCCGCCGTGCCGTCCGCCGTGGCGCCGTCGGGCCCCGCCTCGGCCCCGCCTCCCGCGCCGCCCATGCCGTCGGTGCCCGGTGAAGCGTCCCCCGATCCGCACGACACCACGTACGCGCCGACGACCCCGGCGGCGATCGAGACGAGCGCGGTCGGTCGCATCGGG
The DNA here is from genome assembly GCA_964487605.1 of uncultured Polyangiaceae bacterium. GTDB lineage: Bacteria > Myxococcota_A > Polyangia > Polyangiales > Polyangiaceae > JAJDAH01. The sequence goes on along the minus strand of CAZARU010000024.1, from coordinate 33,178 downwards.
ACCAGCTTACGTCATCGAGACCTGCGTGCGCATCCCCGCACCGCTTCGTCGGCGCGCCTGCCGTCGTGGCGAGGGCTCCTACAGCGACGCTCCGCCTCGCGCGCGCCCGGCGCTGGAGCGGGTCCCGTCGCCGGGTTTGCGGGCCTCGGTGACCTCTAGGAAGTCGTGCCCGAGCCGCTCCCCGTGCTGATCGGACACCTCCACGCGGATCACCCACGGACCCTTGCCCCTCGGTGCCGGTACGGTGCCCGTCCACGAGGCACCCGCGCGGCGCCACGCCACCTCGGTGGGATCCACGTTGATCGTCACCTTCGGGATCGCCTTCACCGTGGCCGGGATCGGAGCGCCGCTTCGATCGACCAGCCTGACCCGGACGGCGACGTCGTCGCGAGGCCACTCCGCGTGCCGCGGCGTCATCTCGATCTCGGCCGCCAGCTGTCGCGCCTGCAGGTCCAGCGCGGCCTCGGCCGAGCTCCCGTGAGCGCGAAACCGGACGCGAAGTGACGCTGCGCGCCCTCCCGAGATGCGCTTCGGCGCGGGTACGAAATGATTCGAACGGCCGTACGTCGCTTCCAGGTTCGCCGTGTCGACGAGCTCGACGCCCTGCGAGCGTCCGAGGTGCACCACGCCGCTGGCGTCCACGAAGGCGCCCTCGGGCAGCCGCACGCCCACGACGCGCGCGCCGACCGGCGGCGACGAGACCCATTCCAGCCCCTCGTCATCGAACGCGCGGACGCGGACGGAGTACTCGCCCGCGGGCAGGTCCCGAAACTCGGCCCGGGTGCCCGTCGTGCGCTGGGTCCGGACGGCCGTCGGGTCGGAGGTGGTCTCGAGCACGGCCTCGTACTCCTTCGCGCCCGAGACGGCGGTCCAGGTCGCTTCGACCCGTGCGCGAGACTCGTCGATGACGACGGAGAGCGGCCGTTCGACGCGGGCCGCCGGCGTGCCCACGATCGCGCGCTTCTGCTCCACGCCCCCGTCGTCGAGCGACCTCGCGAACCCGGCCTCGAGCGGTCGCCAGGTGTCGCCCACGGCGGCGAGCCCCCGCCCCTCGAAGACGGCGAAGTTGACCGACCCGTCGCGCGTGTAGAGCGCGTACCGCGACGCAGTCCCGACGATGCTGACCTTTCGAGGACCGTTGACGAGCAGCGCGTGGGCGTCCCCGGTGGCGGGCACGGTCACGTCGACGCGCCCCGAGCGAAGCGCCATCACCCGGGCCCACGTCGAGGCGCCGCCGGGCGCACCGAGCTTGAGCTGGGTGGTGGTCGTGAAGCGAACGGACGTCCCCGGCGCCAGGCGCACGACCGTCCCTCCGCGCAGGTGGTAGGTGGCGCCCTCGGAGCCCGCGGTGACGAAACCCTCCCGGGCCTCGGCGTCGCCGGCGACGAGCTTCTCGGAGGCTGCTGCCGGGCCCGCCCCGAGCGCCCCTCCGAGGGCCAGGGCCAGCGCCACCCTTCGTGCGCGTCTGAGCATGACTGCACATAACGGCAGGCTTCGGCGATGCTTGAGGCCGAAGGGCGCCGGGGGGTGCGGAACGCGCGTTCGGCGTCCCCCTCACTCGGCGGGCGGGGGCGACACGTCGGGACGTGCGTCGCCGCGGAGCGTCGGACCCGGCTTCTGGTAGGGCTGCCCCATCAGCGACTTCGCGAGCCGGACGGATCGCCACATCAGGTAGTTCTTGCTGAACTGCCAGGCCTGGGACTTGTCCAGGTACGGGTTGTTGATCCCGCCGAGCTCGGCGAGGAAGAGCACGTGCTCGGCGACGCTGACCGGACATCCTTCGAAGCGGATCGTCTCCACGCCCTCGTGCTCCTTGATCTTCTTCTTCACGCTGGCGAGCTTCGCGTACACGTCGTCGTGCACGGCGACGTGCGGGTCTTTCGTCGAGCGGTCCTTGTACAGGCTCTTCACGCTCACGACGTTGCCGTTGACCTCGCCCTCCCACTGCGCGCAGTCGCCCACGAAGACGACCTTCTCGCCCGGCTGCGCGTCGATCGGGCCGTCGTACGCTCCGAAGACGACGTGCATGCGCGCCATCTTCTCGTCGCACTGCTCGTCGAAGAGCCGAAGAATTTCTATCGCTTCCTCGATTGCGCCCGGGCAGCCGCCCCAGCAGTAGCTCGTGTGCTCCGCCTCCGGCGGAGCTCCGGCGTACGCGGAGATGTGCGAGCCCTCGAAGTACTTCTCGACGCGGATGAGGCCGTGACGGAACGCCTTCCCGCGGGCCTTCGCCTCCTCCAGCGACACGTCACCGGTGATCTCGATCGCGTCGAGGTTCATCGGCCCGAAGCCGTGCTCGCTGGTGAGCCGAATGTGGTCGACGGTCGACGGGTCTATTCCGATGATGTTGCAGCAGACCGAGTCGAAGGCGACCTGGTTGTTCCCCATGATGATGAGGTTCATGTCGTACGGAATCGGCGTCAGCATGCGCCCTTCGCCGGCGACGATCGCGTCGATGGCGATGAACTGCGGCTGAACGATGTGCTGAAGGTCGGCGATCTTCTCGTTGAGCCTGTGGTCGTGATCGATGAGGCGGTGGCGGTCGTCCTGGATGCCGATGTAGGCCTTGATGGAGAACGTCACCGTCGTCCAGGGGTGCGCCTTGAACTTGGGGCAGTTCACGAAGAAGTCCGCGCGGGCGACGGGTTCCGGCGTGAAGACGTAGTCGCGCAGGCGCCCCTCGTGCGTGTAGGGGATCTCGACCTGCTGCTCCTCCTCGAAGAAGTACTGCTTCACGCCGAGCCGGCGGATCATCGGATTGTACTCGGCACCTTCGAAGGCGCTGCGCGTCGGGACGGTGATGCCGCAGCGCTCGCCGATGGCGAGCTCCTCCATGTCGCCTTCGTTGCGGTCCTTCAGCGCCATCAGGACGCCCTCCGCGAACTCCGGGCGGGTGTGCGCGTCCTTGAAGAGCGGCCCCGAGGCCACGATGTTCGGCTTCACCAGGGTCCGCCCGTGGGGCCGCAGATCCAGCTCCTCCATGCCCTCGCGGATGATCGTCCGTATGCGCTCCGCGTCGTACGAGTCGCAGTGCCGGATGATCACGCGCGGGTTTCGAGTCGGGTGCATGGAAGGCATGCTAGCACTTTCGACGCACATGCATCCCCGCGGTTCGCCACGATTCGCTTCTCGGCTCGGGGCCGTGGCCGTCGTCGCCGTCGTGGCGGTCTCTGCGTGCGATCGCGGCGGTCGGTCGCCGGGTGCCGAAGAGGCCCACGCGCCGCGCAGGTCCTCGACGCCCATCGAGACGGCTGCGTCGATGAGCGCCCCATCGCGCCCCGCGCCCACCGCATCGGCGCGTCCAGGCACGCTCGTCCGGCACGGTGACGCAGCGCGCTTGCCGGTCTCGCTGCCCGAGGTGAACGCGCCCGCGTCGGCGGGTCAGCCCGTCCTCGCCCCGCCGCGCGAGATCCTGGACGCCGCGCTGGACGTCTCCGTCGATGGCCAGCCGTTCGTGTTCCTCGCGGCCACCATGCTCGAGCCCGGCCAGGACGCGTCGGTCGTCGGGACGAAGTCGGGGCGCAGGGACCTCGTTCCCAACGCGCTCATCGTGCCGCTCGGCGGCAGGGCGGCGAAGGTCGGCGACCTCGTCGTGACGTCGTGGCACTCGGGCTCGGGGCTGCAGCGGGCGCTCGTGACCGACGCGCGAGACGCGCTCCGGCCGACGGTGCGCTACCTGGACCTACCCCTCGACAGCCCGACCGGCTGGGGGCGACGCACCGAGGCGGTCGCTGCGGGCGCGTTTCGAGTGCTCGAGCCGGGAGCACCAGGGTCCACGCTGGCGTGCAAGTCCGGAAAGGAGTGGAGCCGTCAGGTGGTCATCAGCGCCGTGGGGGACGCCCGGCTCGTCGTCGGTTTCGCCGGGAGGCTGGCGGTCGTGAAGAAGGCGGACTGCCGCGCGCTCGCGCTCCGCCCGCGCCTCGAGCTTGGGAAGGAGGTCTTCGCGCCTGTGCGCGGCCTGTTCGTCAGGGCGAAGCTCCTCGGCCTGGACGCGGACTCCGGGCGCGCCACGGTCGCCCCGGGCGGCAGCTCCGCCGGCGTGCCGCTGCCGCTGCTCGACGTGGCGCCCGACCTGCCGCAGGGGTGAGAGGCGGCGGCTCCTGCGGCGCCGTCACGCGAGGCGTGGCGGGCTGCCGATGCCGAGGAGCTCGTCGAGGAGCGTCTCGTCGCGACGAACGACGGCGATGCGCAGCAAGCGCGCACGCTCCGACACGGGCGGCAGGTCGAGGAGCATGACGTTCGCGAAATCGATCTTCAGATCCAGCCGAGTGCGTACGGCCGGTACCGGTCGCGCCGAGTGCTCGCCGGACACACGCCGCGCGGTTCGCCGGACACGCGCGCGGATGGCGGACCGCTCCTCTTCGCTCTCGACGTAGGCGGTGAGCGGGCGGGAGCCTGGCGGGTTGGACGACGGGGTCTTTCGGGCGGGGGACATGGGTTCGGCCTCTTGGGCGGGAACGGTGCAGGAAGCGTTCCGCTTACGGCGATGGACGTCGCGCCCGGCCGCGTCCTTGGCCCCCAGGCGCGCATCCCTCGGAAACTTCGGGGGTCACCGGCCGGTGGGCGCCACGGTGGCCGCGGCAAGCGCGGCGTGGGCGGCACGGCCCTGCAACTCTTTGCACCCCGGCGCGCGAACTTTGGCACCCAGGGCCGCGACTCCGGTGTCACTGCTCCGGTGGGTCCCTTTCTGCGGGCAGGGTGAGACAGTGTGCGACGGTGGCGCCGCGCAACCACCCGATCCCCCGCACGAAATCGATCTAAGTGCCCGCTGCGAAAGTCTTTTCGCAGGTTGCCGCCCTTGCGCTCGAGCGACCATGTTCCCTAGTCTTGCGGCCGGCTCGGCCCGCCCGGGGGTGGGAGCGAGCGACGGCCGTGCACGACGGTGCCGGCATCCGAAACCGTCCCGATGCAGCTCTTCCCGCTCAAGGAATCGCCCGACTCGCCTCGAATGTTCGAGAGCGATTTCGTCGACGCGTTCAGCAGGACGCATCCCGCGATCGTGGGGGCGCTCTTCCTGCCGGCAGTCGGCGGCCTGGTCTTCTGGAGCATTGCCAGGGCAGGCGTCGCACCGCTCCCCACGGCGCTGCTCTTCGTCGGGGGGTTCGTGGTCTGGACCCTCACGGAGTACTGGCTACACCGCCTCTTGTTCCACTGGGTGCCGAAGTTTCGGTGGGGTGAGCGCATGCATTTCCTCGTGCATGGCGTTCATCACAAGTGGCCCAAGGACCGCTACCGCCTGGTGATGCCGCCGGCGGTGGGCACGTCGCTCTTCTTCTTCTTCATGGGCGTGTTCTGGCTGCTCGTCGGGCCGACCTACGTGTGGGGTTTCCACGCGGGGTTCGTGCTGGGGTACGTCACGTACGATCTGACGCACTACTACATCCACCACTTCCATCCGCGGACCGAGTTCGGCCGTGCGCTGAAGAAGCACCACATGCTGCATCACTTCATGCACGACGGCGCTCGTTTCGGCGTCTCCAGCATGTTCTGGGATCGCGTCTTCGGAACTCAGGGCGCGCCGCCCACCGGCGCCACGCCGGATCCCGGCTGAGCCGGCTCGCCGGGTGGCTCCGTACCCGCGACGGCCCCGGGCGTTGCGGCGAAGGCCACCGCGTAGCACGCCGCGGCCAGCACGATGAGCGTGCTGAAGCCGAGCTGCATGGCGATGATCGGCGCCACGGAGCTCGCGATCACCGTGAAGAACGCGTTGACTCCGAACGCCCACGGTACGAGGGCCGTGCTCGACGCTCGGATGCGCGAGAGTCCGATGGGGAACGGCATCCCCATGACGAAGCCGAGCGGAACCACGAGGGCGAGTGAGGCCAGCACACGCTCGCCGAATCCGAGAGATACCAGCTTCGGCAGGACCGTCCAGCTCGCCGCCGCCGCGCCGAGGAGCGCCGCGACGAGCACCCAGCGCACCGCGGGCCACGCCGAGCTGCGGCCGACGCGCCCGGAGACCGCGGAGCCGAGCCCGGAGGCCACCAGCAGCGCCCCGAGCACCACGGTCATGGCGTGCGTCGGATGCCCGAGCACGAACGTCAGACGCTGGATGAGCGCGGCTTCGACGAACAGGAACGCCACGCCCAGGCCCGCGAAGTAGACGAGGTCTGAGCGAGCCGCACGAGTGGAGGCGCCGAGCGTGCGGAGGGGTCGCACGATGCCGATCGCCCCGAGGAGCGTCGTGACGAGCAGCGTCAGCAGCATCAGACCGTGCCCGATGGGGACGTTCATGGCGTAGGGGTGCTCCGACTTCCGAGCGGGTGTGAGCACGCTCCCGACGTTCCTCCACTTGTAGTAGTCGAAGAAGAACGGCGCCTCGTCCGTCGCGGGGTCGATCCGGTACGGGTAGCCCTTCACGTACGCCTCGCGCTCCGGACCAGCGGACGTGAGCAGGCGTGTGAACGGATTGTCGGGCGGGGCGAGCGGATCGAAGACGACCGGGAAGCCTCGCGCTCTGGCCCAGGTGTTCAGGCGCAGCATTTCGTCGGCGTCGATGGCGCGCTCGCACACGATGAGGCTCGCCCAGAACGTGCCCCGGATTATCGCGATGCGTCGTTGCGGCGTCGGATCGCCGAGGCGGCGCAGGGCCTCCGCGGCCGTCCCCGCCAAGCGCAGGGTCTCGCGGGGGGGTTCGAGGACCAGACGCGACATCTGCAGGCATCCGCCGGGCGCGAGGCGCCGCGCGAAGTCCTCGAAGGCTTCCAGCGTGTAGACGTACGCCTCGGCCACCGTGTAGGCGCCCGCGGCGAGCGCGGTGAACGTGTCCACGCCCGAGAGCTGGATCACGTCGAAGCGCTCGTCGGTGGAGCGCAGGAACGCTCGGCCCTCCGCGTTCACCAGCTCGATCCCCGGGCGTTCGGCGAGTCCCCCCGTGAAGTCGCGGTACCTCTGGTGCAGCCGCAGGATTGCCGGGTTGATGTCGACGCCCGTGACCTTTCGAGCGCCGTAGGCGAGCGCCATCATCCCGTCCACGCCACCGCCGAACCCGATGACGAGCACGCTGGGTCCGTCGGCGGGAGGCGGACCGCGGTGGGCCGCGCGTCCCTTCATCTCCCACACCGCGGCGGTGGTGGCGAACGGGAAGAACCCGAGATCCGCCGGGTGCTCGGGCATCTCGTACAGCGCGGTCGGCGCCGCACCGTCCTGCATCACCGCGCGGATTCGCCGGGTGCTGGCGAAGGGAACGTCGCCGCCGAGCATCGGCAGCGAGTCGTACGGGCGGGTGACGTCGATTCGCCCCTGCGGCGTCCACGCTCGGTACTCGATGGTGGGAGCGCCGACGTCGGGGAAGTGAACGACGTTGATTTCCTTCGCCGGCGCGGGGCGGACCCACATCTCGTCCTTGCCGTAGACGGCGGTCGCCAGCGCCGGGAGGACCAGCGCCAGCGCTGCGCGGCGCTTCGCTCTCGCGCTCGCCGCGATGGAGAACGTGAGGCCCGCGAGCGCGAGCAGGGCCGCGCAGGCGAAGAGCACGCGGGGGGCGGCGGTTCCGTGCAGCGCGAATGCGACACCCACCGCGCCGCCGCCAGCGCCCGCCAGGTCGGCGGCGTAGATCGAGCCCTCGTGGCGCTCGTGCACGGCGAGCGCGGTCCCGATCACGACGCCCGCGCCGAAGAACGGAATGGCCGTCAGTGTCACGATGATGGCGAGCGCCGCCGATACGGAGGGATCCTGGAAGAGAGCGAGCGCATTCGTCCGCACGGTCGCCAGCGCCACCACGGCGCCGAAGCTGGCGAGGGAGGCGATGGCGGCGCGGCGTGACAGCGCCTCGGCTGCAGAGCCGTCGCCGTCGCAGAGTGCTCCGCCCCGGCTGGTGAGGTAGGACCCCGCCGCACCGAACCCGAGCAGCGCGATGCCGATCACCAGATAGGCGAAGTGGTGCCAGAGGCTGATCGCGAAGACGCGTGTGAACGCCACCTGTGCTGCGATGGCCGCGCCGCTCGTGAGGGCGACGCCCAGGTACGTCCGGACGGACGGGCGCGCTGGTTCGTCGCTCATGTGGCGCATCCCCGAGGCGGGACGGCGGAGCTCAGTTCGACTTCTGCTCGGACGCGGCCGTCAGCAGCCGCGGGCCTGCGGGCTCCACGTCGAGAAGGTCCGTGAGCGTTCGTTTCACGTCCTCGAACGCTTCGCGCCGTGAACGCTCGGCGTCCAGGGCCCCGTTCAGCGCTTCGCGAGCCGCTCGCACCTTCTCGACGGCGTCTTCCAGCTCCTTGCGGCACTTCCAGTACTCCCGCCAGCGCTTCTCCACGCCCGAGTCACCCGCCTTCCCCTTTGCGGCGCGGGGCTCCGGCTTCGCCGGGCCACGGGGTGCCTTGGGCTTCGCTTTCTTCGCTTTGGCCAACGTTGAACTCCTCCGAACCACGGTACTTTATTCTCCTTCCGTTGTCGCGCACACCTGCCGAACCGATCCCTCGACGCGAGCCCTCCGAGCGCCGGCCCGGTGAGGCGCGCGCCGACGGAGAGACTCGGGGCCGCGACGCAGGGTCCCTCGCTCGGGGTGTCGGCACGTCGCTGCGGCGGTGGTCCTTCCGTGCCTTCGGCACTGCCGCGACGGCCTTCGTCGTGGTTCTCTCCTCCTACGGCGTCGAGCGGGTCCTGTCACGCGGCGAAGTCGTCCGAGGCGTGATGGTGGCCGACGTTGCGCTCGGGGGTCTGGACGAGACGGCGGCGCGCGCCGCCCTCGAAGCGACGGCGCGCCGTGCGAGGACGACGCCTCTCCCGGTGGCCATCGCGTCCAGAGTCTTCCAGCTCGATCCCGAGTCGGTGGGGCTCGAGGCCGACGTCGACGGCACGGTGGCCGCCGCCCTCGCTGCCGGAAGATCGTGCGGCGTGGTCGAGTGCTTCCGCTTCTGGCTGCGGAGCCTGTCCGGTTCGCATCGAGTGGCGCTCGCCGTGCGCATCGACGCGGCTCGCGTGGAGCGCGCCATCGACGGTTGGGAGGGCGAGGCCGTCGAGGACTCGCCGTTCGCAGGAGGGCTCGCCCAAAGGGATGGGCGACTGCATCCCGAGTACCCGCGTGCGGGCACCCTCGTGGACAGGCCACGGGCGATGGAGACCCTCGTGCGGTCGGTCGCTCGCGGAAACGGCCTGGCCGCCGTGCTGCCACTCGTCCACCGCGAGGCGCCCGTGGGCAAGGACGACGTCGATCGGGTCGTCGCAGAGGCGAACGCGCTGCTCGGTGCCGTGGTCCTTCAGAACCCCGGCGAGAGCGCTCGCCTCGAGCTTTCGAGAGACGACGTGGCGTCGATGCTCGTCGCACTGCTGGTAACGACCCCACGTCCGGCGCTCGAAGTGAGATTCGACGAGAAGGCCGTGGAGGCGCGGCTCGGACAGCTGCGGTCGCAGCTCGAGGAGCCCCCTCGGAGTGCGCGCTTCGAGGTGAAGGGAGACCGCATCGAGCTGGTGCCGAGCCGGGCCGGCACACTCGTGCGAGCCGCGGCGGTGGCGGCGGCCCTGCTCGAGGCCGCGCGGCGTCCCGACCGTCGCGGCGCGCTGCCCGTCGAGCGCAGCGCCGCCCCCGAGGTCACGACGGAGGATCTCGCCAGGCTCGGCATCCGCGGGCACGTGGCGAGCTTCACGACGTACCACGCGTGCTGCGAGGACCGCGTGAAGAACATTCACCGCATCGCGGAGCTCCTCGACGGGACCATCGTCCCGCCCGGCGCCGTGTTCTCGGTGAACGAGACCCTCGGGCCGCGCAGGGCCGGGGACGGCTTCGTACCCGCCCCCAGCATCGCCGATGGGGAGATGGTGCCGACGATCGGCGGCGGCATCAGCCAGTTCGCCACGACCTTCTTCAACACGATCTTCGACGGGGGTTACGACGTCGTCACGCGGCAGCCGCACAGCTACTGGTTTCCGCGTTACCCCGAGGGCATCGAGGCGACGCTGTCGTACCCGACGCCGGATCTCGCCTTCAGGAACGACAGCGAGGCCGCGGTCCTGGTGAAGACGTTCGTCGGGCCCACCCACGTGACGGTGCGGCTCTTCGGAGACAACGGCGGGCGCCGGGTGAGGCGCCTGGTGTCGCGGAGATTCGACGTCGTGCAGCCCCCCGTCGACCTGGAAGCGGACGACGCGCTGAAGCCCGACGAGGAGAAGGTCAGGTACGGAGGCCAGGCGGGGTGGACCGTGGTGGTCACGCGCGAGGTCACGTTCTCCGACGGGAAGAAGAAGGAAGAGAAGCGCAAGGTCGTCTACCTGCCGCGGCCGCGGGTGGTGGCCGTTCACTCCTGCAAGATCCCCGAAGGGAAGCCCGGGCACACCGGAGAGAAGTGCCCCGTCGCCGAGGCCGATGGCGGCGTGCCCACGGCGGGGTCGTTCGACGCGGACGCGGGCCACTGAGCGGATCTGGGTGCCACCCCGTCGCGAAGTTTCGGCGTAACATGGGCGGCCATGCCGTCACCGTCCGACCATCGCTTCATTCGTGTCGAGATCGCCGATCGCGTCGCCACGATCACCCTGAACCGGCCAGACCGCTTCAACGCCTACACGACCGCGATGGGCGTCGAGCTCTTCGGGGCGATGCACGAGCTCGACCGCGACGACGAGGTTCGCGCGATGGTGATCACGGGCGCTGGAAAGCACTTTTGTGCCGGAGCCGATCTCGACTCCGATGGCAGCACGTTCGCGCGCGCCGGGGCGTTTGCGGAGGCGTCCTCGCTCGAAGCGAAGGTCCGACCCTGGAACATGACGACGCCGGTGATTGCCGCCATCAACGGTGCCGCCGTCGGCATCGGCGCGACTCTGCCGTTGCTGTGGGACCTGCGCATCGCGAGCGACCGCGCGAAGATCGGTTTCGTGTTCAACCGCCGAGGGATCATCCCCGAGGCCAACAGCACCTGGATGCTGCCGCGGCTCATCGGCGTGGCGAAGGCGCTCGACCTCCTGATCACGGGACGGATGGTCGAGGCCCCGGAGGCCCTCGCGCTCGGGCTCGTCAGCCGGGTCGTACCGGCCGATCAGCTCCTCGATGCGGTGCGCGACACCGCCCTCGACATTGCGAGGAACACGGCGCCCGTCTCGGTGGCCATCACCAAGCGGCTCGTGTGGCGCCAAGTGATGCAGCTCGACGGGCGCCGGTCCAAGGAGCTCGAGGACGATCTCTTCGGCTGGGTGGGCGCTCAACCGGATGCTGCCGAGGGGGTGAAGGCTTTTCTCGAGAAGCGGTCGCCCGTCTGGCGGATGAGGCCGTCACGGGATCTTCCCGGCAACATCGCGGAGTTGGACGAGTAGCCGCCGCGCCCCCGCCGCGGCCCTTCAGGAACGCCTCGCCGCGGCCGTAAGTGCCGCTGGTGCGTTTCACCATCGACGAGGAGCTGTGGTTCCAGGCGGACCCGGACGCGGAAGGCGAGAAGGCGGCTGCCGAGAGCCTGGCGGCGCGCGGCGCCAGGATCGTGGGTGCCAAGGTATTCCCGGTGGCGGCGCAGCGCCTCGAGCGGCTCACCCGCAACCCGGAGTGCCACATCCACGACATCGTGAAGGTGCTCGAGACCGACCCCGGACTTTCGGCCCACCTGCTCCGCCTGGTGAACTCCGCGGGCTTCGGGCTGAAGGTGCGCTGCACCGCCGTGCGACACGCCGCGGCGCTCGTCGGTCTGGAGAAGCTGCACCAGCTCGCGACCACCGCGGCGGTGCTGGACCTGTTCGATTCGGCCGGGGCCGAGGCGGGGGCCGTCATCGAGCACGCCAACGTCGTCGCGGCGCTCAGCCGATACCTCGCGGGGCATCTGGCGCTCGACGGTGACGACCTGTTCACGTGCGGGTTCCTCCACGACATCGGCAAGCTGATGTTGCTGGAGACCGAGGGCGAGGACTACGCGGAGATGCTGCGTGTCCACGCCGGCCAGGGCGACGTGATTCATCTCGCCGAGCGCGAGCGCTTCGGCTTCGACCACGCCATGCTCGGCGGGCACGTCCTGCGGGCGTGGCGCATTCCCGAACCCGTTCCCAAGGTCGTCGCCTGGCACCATCGCGTCGGGCTGGCGTACGAGACCTCGACGTCTACGGCGATGGTGGTCAACACCGTGCGGCTCGCCGACGCCCTGAGCTACGCCCTGGTGCAGCCGGAGGCGGCGCGCGAGATCGAGCGCCTGGCGAGGTGCGACTCGGCCTCCTACCTCGACATCTCGGAACCGCAGCTCGCGGCCATGTGGGACGATCTGTCGCTGCTCATGGCGAGGTCGCGCGCCACCTTTCGCGGCGAGGTGCCGCCGGCGTCGCTTCCCCGTCCGTCGGGCCCCCGCGCCTCGGTGCGCCCGTCCCTCGGGACGGCCGTCGGGGAGCCCGCCTCGTCGTCGGCGCCGGCCGAGTTCGACACGCCGCGGCAGTTTCCCTGCGTCGTGTGCAAGAAGCCGACGTTCGGCAACGCCTGTCCGGCGTGCCGCGGGCAGGTGTGTCCCGAGCACGAAGTCGGTCCCGAGCGGTGGTGTCGGCTGTGCGCCGACGAGTTCCGGGAAGCGGAGCGGAACGACGTCCTTCCGCAGACGACGCGCGTCGCGCTCGTGGTCGGCTTCGCCGTGCTCGCCGTGGGATCGTTCGCCGGTGCGTACGGCTTGCCCGGCGACGGGATCGCCAAGTTCGTGGTGACGCCCGCTCTGACCGTGGCGTTCGCGCTCATCTGCGTCGTCGTGGGCCGTCGCGCGTCCTTGCGCGTGAGGTTTCTGTGGTCGAGGCCTCGGCGCGATGTGGCGGCCGTGGACAGCCCGTTCGGCTCGAGCTTTCCGACGCCGTCGATCCGCTACGGCGTGGTCGCCAACGACTCCGATCGCCCCGACGCCGACGATGGCCCGATGATCGAGGTGGGGCGGATCGTGCCGCTGAGCTCGATTCCCCCCGCGGACGACGCCCCCTCGCCGCTCACCGCGCGCTCGCTCCATGGACTCGGCGCAGCGCTGCCGTCCCAGTTTCCGTCGCGGATCCCCACCGACCGTCCGCCGCCGACGGCGCTCGTCCCGGTGCCCTCTTCCGTCGTCGAACGGCACGCCGAGGACGATCTGCCGGTCGGGGCGTCGCTCGCGCCGAGCTCCGCAGACGTGACGCGCGTCGTCGCGGAGCAGGCGCCCGCCGTGTCCGCCGCGAGCGCGGAGGCGGCGGAGGGGGAAGCCACGGACGCGACGCGGCCGTCGGTTGCGACGCTCGACCGGGCGGCGCTCGACTACGCCGAAGACGAATCGGCCGGCGACCTCGAGGGCGACGCGCAGGCGCCTGACCCGCATGCAGGCGACCACGAGGGAGCCGCCGAGGAGCCCATCGAGGCGCCTGCCCGGAGCGTCCGCGTCGCCATGGTGCCGACCCACTCCTGCGTGCCCCGCGCGTCGCGTCCAGCGGCGAGCGTCCGGTGGAGCGAGCACTGCACGAACGAGGGTTCGCGAGGGGTGGCGGCAGAGTCGTCCACGTTCCGCGTCGTCGCAGCCGCAAGCACCGGGTGACGCTCCGTCGGGATTGACGCCGGGAACCGCCGCCGGCACGAGTCCTCGCGCCGATGAGTGAGGAACCCTGCGCGCGCGGAACCATTCTGGTGGCGTTCCGCGCCGCGGCGAGCGACCTCTGGGGGAAGGACGGGGTGGCCGCGATCGCCGCCCTGCTTCCGGACTACACCCGCGACGCGACGCTGGAGCGCATCGTGGTGAACGTCGAGTGGGTGCCCGAGCGACACGTCATGGCTTGGTACGAGGCCGTCTGGAACGGGCCTGCCGCACGACAGCAGGCGCAGTTCGCCCGTTTCCTCGACGCCATGATGGACCGCGGGTTCGGACGCGTCCGGAAGATCTTCCTGGGGCTCGTGACGCCGATGACCATGCTCGAGAAGGCTCCGGAACTGTGGCGGCACGATCACACCCATGGAGTGCTCGAGATCGAAGCGCAGCCGGGCAGCGCCAAGGTTCTGCTGCGTGACCACCCGTACACCACGACACCGCTCGCTCGGGTCGCCATAGCGGAGATTTACCGGTACGCGTTGAGCCTCGGGCGAGCGCGCGACGTCACGGAGTCCCACTACACCGAACCCGACGGCAGCTTGATCCTGCGGCTCCGCTGGCGGGTGTGACTCGCCGAAGCGCTCCCGGGATCAGGCGCCCGCGGGGAGCATCCACGCCACCGTCTCGACGTGGTGCGTCTGCGGGAACATGTCGAAGGCCGTGACCTCGGCGAGCCGCCATCCGCGGGCCCGTAGCGCCGCGAGATCGCGAGCGAGGGTCACCGGGTCGCACGAGCAGTAGGCGATCGCGCGTCGCGCGAGGCGAGCGACGTCGGGCACGAGCTCGCGCGCGCCCTCGCGAGGAGGGTCCAGCACCACGAGATCGAACGTGCGCGCGTCGGCCGCCAGCCTCGCGGCCGTAGCGGCCGCATCGTCCGCGATGACCTCCAACCGTCCTGGACCGCGGCCCGCGCTCGCCCGCGCCGCGCCGACGGACAGGGGGTTGGCCTCCACGAGGACGCCGTCCAGGCCCGCCCCCGCCAGCGGAAGCGAGAAGTTTCCCGCGCCACCGAAGAGGTCGCAGAACGATCGGAGGCCCAGCTCGCTCGCTCGCTCCACGACGTGCGTCACGAGGAGCCGATTCACGGCCCAGTTGACCTGCGTGAACGCACCGGGTGGCGCTTCGAGCACGATCCCGCCGCCGAGCGGCCAGCGCTGAACCGCGCCGCGATCGCGCCGCTCGCCGGCGATGCTCACGGCGTGCTGCCGCCCCAGGTGCTCGACGAGACGCGCGCCCCGGCCGCCGGGCGGTGCTCGCTCGGGGCGGCGGAAATGGAAGGCCAGCGGCGCACCCTCCGGCGCTTCCCGGATCTCGACCTCGGAGAACTCGGCCAGGGCCCCTGCGTGCTCAGCAGCGGCATTCCGGAGAGCGACGATGCCGGCCGTCACACCGGGCGAGCAGACGGCGCACTCGTCGAACTCGACCACGTCGTGGCTTCCGCGTCCGTGGAACCCCAGGCGGCCATCGCCGGACACGTGCAGGCGGACACGACCGCGGTAGCCGAGAGCGGGTCCTGCCGTCACGACCGCGACCGGGGGCGCGGCATCGAAGCCACCGGTGCGGCGCAGCGCCTCGCCGACGAGGCTCGCCTTGGCGGTTCGCTGGGCGTCCTCGTCCAGGTGCATGAAGTCGCACGCGCCGCACGCTTCGAGCCAGCGGCAGGGCGGCTCCACCCGGTGCTCGCCACCCTCGACGAGCGTCCACGTCTCCGCCGTGGCGTGACGCTTCTTGCGGGTCACGCGCTCGGGCGAAATGCGATCACCCGGGGCGGTGAAGCGCGCGAACCCGACCCGACCGTCCGGGAGGCGCGCCATGCCGAGTCCCCCGGGCACCAGCTTCTCGATCGTCCACGTCTCCACCTCCGCGGAGCGCGGGCGGTGCGCCTCGCCACCGGGCCGGGCCGCGCTCGACGTGTCGGTCATGGGGATCGTTCGAAGGGGCAGGGGATGGGCGAGCGCGTGGCCACGGTTGCCCGACGAGTGGAGGAGCGCAAGTCCGGGGGCCCCGTCCCGAAGCCGGGCCCGCCCGGCGCGCGATTCGGGCCTCCGGGTTGCGGACCATGGTTCTTCCGTAGTAGCGCGCGAAGCGCGAGCAGCTAACCTTTCCGTTCCGAGGCGAAGGGGATCCCCATGCGACGTGTAGTCTTCATGTTCCTGGCGGCGGGTGCGGCGGCGCTGAGCTGCGGAGGTGGCGAAGAAAAGGCCGACGACGGGAGCGGCGGCGGCGGCACGCAGCTGTGCGAGCCCGGCCAGCTCATCCCGTGTCCCTGTCCGGGCGGCGTCATGGGAGCTCAGCGCTGCAACGCCGACGGGACGGCGTACGACGCGTGCATCCCGTGCGGAGGCGTCGGTGGGACGGGCGGTTCCGGTACGGGTGTGCCCGGTTGTACGGCTGCGCCCGACTGCGGCTCGTGCCAGGCGTGCTTCGACGTGTGCGTGTGCAACGGCGCGCCCGCGGATCTGTGCCTGCAGAGCTGTACGGGCATGGGCGGCGCCAGCGGCGCCGGTCCGGTCGATGCTGGCCCGGGCGGTGCGGGTCCCGGCGGAGCAGGTCCCGGCGGCGCAGGTCCCGGCGGTGCGGGTCCCGGCGGTGCAGGTCCGGGTGGCACGGGCGGGTCCGGGTTCGGCGGAGCGGGCCCCGGCGGCGCAGGAGGAACGAGCGGGTTCGGCGGCGCGGGTCCTGGTGGCGCAGGGCCGGGCGGAGCGGGTCCCGGTGGCACCGGCCCCGGTGGCACCGGCGGTGTCCTCAACACCGAGCCCGGGAAGGTCAACTGCTACGACGGAAGCGGCACCGGCGTCATCGTGACGTGCGAGCTCGCCACCGAGCGCTGCTGCTACCTCGAGCCCGGTCCGGACACCTGCGCTCCGATAGGCGATGCGTGTCAGTGCTCGAGCGGCGGCTGCGCGCTCACCGACGTGCAGTGCGATGGCCCGGAAGACTGTCCGAGCGGGCAAATGTGCTGCGGCCTGTGGAACGGCCAGCAGTACACCGTGCTCCAGTGTCAGCCGGACTGCGACTTCGCCTCGAACGAACTCGAGATCTGTCACGACACCTGCTCGCAGCCGGGCTTCTCGTGCAGCGGCTCGCCGAGCCTTCCCGAGTACCTCTCCCGCTGCCTGAACTGACCGGGCCGCGGCGAGGCTCGCTTCCGTTCCGCCCAGCCGTTGCGGCGGCCGCGTCGTGTTAGGACGGGCCCCATGCCGCGCGCGACGCCAGGACGGACATGACCGCCATCCCCGAAGCAAAACCAGCCCGCACGGACCGGTTTCCGCCGGGCATCCCCTTCATCGTCGGCAACGAGGGTGCCGAGCGGTTCAGCTACTACGGGATGCGGGCGATCCTCTACGTCTACCTCGCCGCCCTGTACGTCCACTTCGTCCCCGAGGCCCAGCTCGCAGAGGGGGCGTCCCAGGCGGCCAGCGCCAAGGCGACGGCGGTCGCGCACCTGTTCATGGCGGGCGTGTACGCGTTTCCGATGATCGGCGCCATCCTCGCCGATCGGCTCCTCGGCAAGTATCCCGTCATCCTCTGGGTCTCCCTCGTCTACTGCGCGGGCCACGCGGTGCTCGCCGTCGCGGGACGTCTCGCACACGGGCGGGACTTCGCGTCCGCGGAGTTCGGCATGTACGCCGGCCTGGCGCTCATCGCCATCGGATCGGGTGGGATCAAGCCGTGCGTCTCCGCCAACGTCGGCGACCAGTTCTCGGAGGAGAACGCGCACCTCGTGACGCGTGTCTTCCAGATCTTCTACTTCATCATCAACTTCGGGTCGTTCTTCTCCACCCTGCTCACACCGCTCCTCTACGCGTGGTACGGCGCCGAGGTCGCGTTCGGCGTTCCGGGCGTCATGATGGCCCTCGCCACCATCGTGTTCTGGCTCGGCAGGGCGCGCTTCACCAGGGTCCCTCCGGCGCCCGGGGGACGCCTGGGCGCGCTCGACTTCGTGGCGTCGGTGCTGCTGTTCACGCCGGTGATCGCGATCATCGTCGCGGTGTTCGTGCAGGGTGGGCACTTCCAGCCCGGAACCGCCCAGGGGATGAGCGGGTCCGAGTTCTACGCCAGCTACGTGACCCGCTACCTGGGGTTCCTCGCCAGGGAGTCGTGGGGGTACTTCCTGGTCGCCCTGGTGCTCGTGATCGTCGGGGTTCTGCTGTTCCAGGCGCGACAGAAGCGCGAGCCCGATCGAGGATTTCTCGCCGTCACGCTCCACGCCATTCGCAACCAGCACGCGCGAAAGCCCGGCGAGGGGTTCTTCGAGCCCGCGCGCGCGAAGTTCGGCGACGACGCGGCCGAAGGGCCGCCCGCCGTCCTGCGGATCATGCTCGTGTTCTCCATGGTGAGCGTGTTCTGGGCGCTGTTCGATCAGCACGCATCGACGTGGATCGAGCAAGCGAAGCAGATGAACCGGACGATCACCGTGCCGGCACACACCGGCCGCTGGATCGTCGCCGCGACGATCTGCCTGGCGGCGTACGGCGGCGTCTGGCTGCTGTCCTGGGTCTCGAACGCCAAGATCCCACGGGCGATCACCACGAGCGTCCTCGGTCTCGCCGCGGCGGCCGGTGTGGCGGCGGGAGTCGGAGACGTCATCGGCGGCGAGAGCACGACGGTCGAGCTGAAGGCCGCCCAGATTGCCGCCCTGAACCCGCTGATGGTGATGGTCATCATCCCCCTGCTGAACGTCGGGGTGTACAGGCCGCTCGAGCGTCGCGGGATCACCATCCGCCCGCTCCAGAAGATGACGGTCGGGATGTTCCTCTCGGCGGCCGCGTTCGCGTGGGCGGCCCTGCTCCAGGCCCGGATGGAGGGGCTCGTGGGGACGGGGCAGCAGGTTCACGTGCTCTGGCAGGTGGGCCAGTACCTGGTGATGACCACCGCCGAGGTCCTGGTGTCGATCACCGGGCTCGAGTTCGCCTACACCCAGGCGCCGCGGACCATGAAGTCCACGATCATGGGCTTCTGGCTCCTGTGCGTGACGTTCGGCAACGTGCTCGTGGCGTTCCTGGCCCCCATGCAGACCATCCTCAGCCTCTCGGAGTTCTTCTGGGTCTTCACGGTCCTCATGCTGGTCGCTTCGGTGATCTTCGCGGTGCTCGCGTACTTCTACAAGGGCCGGACCTGGCTCCAGACCGCCGCGGCCCACTGAGCCGGCGAGGACCACGAGCGGCGCTGCCGCCTCACGGACCCAGCAGGGCAGCGACGTCTTCCGCACGGCGGAACGTCATGACGCGCTCAGCCGTCGCTTCCCGCGTCTTCCACGGCAGCACGTTGCCGCGAGGTGTCTCGTACTCCAGGAACAAGTTGTCGTCCGTCGAAACGAGCCGCTCACGCTCTACGCCGGCATCTCGAGCCGCGGCGTCGAGGAAGGCGTCCAGGCTCGGCCCGGTGACCAGAACGTCGTCGAGGAGCGTGGGCAGCGGGCGCGCACCGGGGATGACCGCGGACAGCGTCGGATCCCCCTGGTAGGACGCGAGCGCCCTCCTGGAAGCGACCAGAGGACTTCGCGATGCGACCAGGATGCCCTGTTTTCCCCCGTAGAAGAGCACCACGTGGGGGAACACCGCGCGGAGCGTGTTGACGACGGTCGCGAAGGCGTGGGGCCGAATGTGATGGAACTGGACCCACTGCTGGAAAACGCCGCCGTCCTGCAGGTGTGCGTCGATGCTCTCGTAGAACTCTCGGCTGTAGAGGCTCGCTGCTCCTGCGAACCAGATGCTGCTGAGCTCCATCGAGACCAGATCGTAGCGCTCGGTGCTCACCCGAACGTGGTTTCGGCCGTCGTCGATGTGGAGCCTCACGCGCGGATCGTGCAAAGCGTTCCGGTTCACGCTCTGGAAGAAGCGGTCCGCAGCCTCGACGATGCTCGGCGAGATGTCGACGACCTCGATGGCCTTCCACGGGTAGGCCGCCAGGGTGCCGAGCGTCGTGGCGGTTCCCACGCCGATCACGAGCGCGCGGTCGAAGCGGTGGACGAACAACGACGGGTAGTGGGCGAAGAAGCGCTGCGCTTCCATCTCGTGCCCGTCGTTCCCCTGGAACTTCCCGTTCGTGAGGAGCACGCGCACGCCCTCCTCCACCACCACGGTGGTGACGCCTCCGTGAACGTCCTCTCGCGTGAAGAGGATCGCGTCGGGCGGATCGTAGCGCTCGAAGTACACGTTCGTGCCGCTCGTGAGGCGCGCGAGGTTCCAGGGCGGTACGAGGACCGCCCCGGCGAGGCTGGCGGCACCGAGCGACAGCGTCCACCTTCGCCACAGCGCCACCACGCCGGTGAGCGCGAGCAGGGCGGCCGCCGTGTACACGACGCCCACCACGACGAGGGTCCGCTCGGAGCCCAGCGCCGGCAAGAGGACGTAGCCCGTGACGATCGATCCGGCGACGGCACCGAGCGTGTTGATGGCGGTCAGCCGACCCACGCGCGCGGCGACGTCCGCGCGAGTCGCGATGCGCTGGAGCAGCAAGGGGAAGGTGAGGCCCATCAGGGTGGTGGGGACCACCAGAATCGCGAAGGCGGCCAGCGCTCGCACCGCTTCGCGCCCCGCGAACGACTTCACCCCGCGGAGCGAGCCGAAGAGGAGCGGAAGCATGTCCCACAGCGGCATCGTCGCCAGCAGCGCGACCCCTGTCGCCGCGAGGCCCAGGGGGAGCGCCGCGGAGCCCAGCCGAGCGTGCAGCGCCGGCGCGCGCGTGGCCCCGACGAAGAGGCACGAGAGAAAGACCGCCAGGATGAGCCCGAAGGCGTAGACGCTGTTTCCGATGATCAGCGCCAGGAGGTGCGTGAACACGACCTCGCAGGCGAAGACGAGGAACCCCGAGAGCAGCGCGAGCACCGCGAGGAGCCACGCCTTCCCCGCCCAGTCCGCGGGCGCGGTGGGTGGCGCCTCCACCGTTCGAGCCGGGGGCGCGTCGACTCGAACGACCGCCGTCCTGCCCACCGCGATGGCCACGACGCCGACGAGCGCGCTCGCCGCGGCGCCGGCGTAGAGCGTCTTCGACAGCCCGAGCGCCGGGAGGATCACGTACGCCGCACTCAGGGCCCCGACGGCGCCGCCGAGGGTGTTGGCGGCGTACAGCGCGCCGAGGCGGCCCTCGCGCACCCGCCCCGAGGCGTCGTCGTCGAGTGCGACCAGCTTCGACAGGAGCGGGAGCGTCGCCCCCATGGCCATCGTCGGAACGATGACGATGACCGAGGCGAGACTCCACCGCAGCGCCGTGAGGGTCGCCAGGCTGTCCGGCGACGAGCGCGCCAGGGAGACGTACAGCGGCGTCAGCGCCGAGAACGCTGCGGGCGCCACCGAGACCGCAAGCGCCACGACGATCTCGAGCACGCCGTACGCCAGCAGGGGTCGCCGCACGCGCACCGCCGCGCCGCCGGCCAGGTGGGCCCCCAGCGCGAGTCCCACCATGAACGCGGCCAGGACCGCGCTGATCGCGTACGCCGTCGAGCCGACGATGTACGCCAGGTACTTCGAGAAACAGATCTGATCGATCAGTCCCGCTGCGCCCGAAGCGACGAACAGGAGGAGCGTGACGCGGAACGTGCTCGCGGTCCTCTCCGCGCTCGTCGCGCGGGATTGCTCCGCCTGGGGGGGGCTCACTCGGCGGCGACGGTAGTCCCCTCGGGGCCCCGCGGGAAAGGAGTTTCCGAGGCGTGCCGCGCCGGGGAAGAACGTGGCGCGGTTCCCGCCGTCAGCGGGCGCCGTGGCGTCGGCGTCCGTCCCTCGCGTCCGGCCCTTGCCCCCTCGTGCGTCCCTTCGCCCGTCGCACCGTGTCGGCCAGGATGGCCTGCTGCTTCGGCGTCAGGTGCTTCGCGAGCGCGTCGAGCTCGCGGTTCTTCAGCGCGTGCAGGTCGTTCTGCGCCTTCCTGAGCGCCGCGATCGCACTCTGGTAGGCCTTCTGGTCGTCGCCGTCGTTCTCGATGAGGTCGCGGAGCTTTCGACGCGCCTCGCGCATGCGCTCGTGCACCTGGCGCCGCTCGTTCATCGAGCGTCGCAGGACGGCCTCGACCGCCTTCGCGGTCTTCTCGTCCAGCCCCACCCGCTCGCGCAGCAGGCGCGTGCGCCGCGCTTCGTGCTCGACGTGCGCGCCCGGATCGCGGTCGGCCTTCGGCTCCGCCTGGGCGGACGCGCCCGCGGTCGTCGCCAGGGCCACCATCATCGCTCCCAGCCAGCTCTTCATGACTCTTCGCCTCCGTGATCGCCTTTCCGGTATCGTCGTCATCGAAGCTCGTCCCCGAGGTCCGCCGCAGAGGCCACGAGCCACGCGTCGGGATCCTCGTCGTCCTGCAGGTCGTCGCCCGAGCCCCAGAGCACGGCCAGCTCGGCCAGCAGCGGATCCACGTCCTCGGTGTCGTCCGCCGCCAGCGCGGGTCGCTCGGACGTGGACGCCGTCGCGCTGGGCATCGCGGGCGCCGGCGCCGGCACCGAGGCCACGGTGGACTCGCTCGTGCCCGGGGGCGAGGCTCCCTGGGTCGTCACGAAGACCGCGACCGCTGCGGCCAGGGCCAGCGCGCCGCCGAGGACCAAGGGGAGGTTCGTTCGCCGGGGGGCCAGCTTCTCGGCGCGCGACGCCATGCGACGCAGCTGCAGCTCGGTGGGCGTGGCCGCCGTGCGGTCGAAGAGAGCGCGGAGCTCTCGCTCGTGTTCCGCGTCGTCGTGGTTCGTCATGGGGTGTCTCCTCGGTCGGGCGCCGCATCGAGCCGCTGGCGCAGCTCCTTCAGGGCCAGGTGAACGAGCACGCGCGTCGAGGCCTCCGTGGACCCGATGGCCCGCGCGATCTCGGCGTACGAGAGATCCGCGTCCAGGCGGAGCATGGCCGCCTCCCGGCGCTTCCTGGGCATCGACGCGAGCGCGGTGCGCACGCGTTCCGCGAGCCGCTCGGCGGCGAGGTTCTGCGACGGCGTCGGTTCCACGTCGGGCTCGGTCGACGCCTCCTCTCGGACGCGCCGGCGCCGCTCCGAGCGCAGCAGCGTCTTCGCGCGCTTGACGGCCATCGCGGCGAGGAAGGCGCGGAGCGACGTGTCCGGCTCGTAGCGGCTCAGGCGCTCGCTCGCCAGGGTCAGCGTCTCCTGAACGGCGTCCTCCGCGAGGGCGCCGTCGCCGCACGCTCGCGCGGCAATTCGGTACAGCATGGCCAGGTGGGGCCGGACGAGGTCCGCGAACGCCCGGTGATCGCCGGCCAGGGCGCGGGCGCAGAGATCGGCCTCGGACGAGCCCACGGTCGGGTTGTCGCGCGGGGAAGGTCCCAGGGCCAGGCGGCCCCAGCCGGCGGTGGCGGCGTGCATCGACGCACTCCATGCCGTTGGGTCGCCCGGCGTTAATCCTCGGCGGCTGGCGGGGGTCAACCCTCCGTGATCACGGGCTTTCCCAGCCCGCGGCTCACGGCTTGCTGGGCCCGTTGCCCGCAGGGCTCCTACGATCACGTCGTGTTGCAAGCGCCAGCAGCGCCCGGGGCCCGCCTGCTGCTCAACGGAGCGTGCCTGATCGTCGTCCTCGCCGGGCTGAAGGCCGCCGAGCCGCTCGTGGTGCCCCTCGTCTTCTCGGCGTTCCTCGGCGTGCTCAGCGCGCCGGCGGTACTGTGGCTGGCCGCCAGGCGCGTCCCCGAGGTCCTCGCCGTCGCCCTCGTCGTCGTCGGCGTCATCGTCGCCCTGAGCCTCACGGCGGGTTTCGTCGGGGGGTCCATCGGGCAGTTCACCGAGCAGCTCCCGCGCTACGAGCAGCGCTTCGAGGAGCTCGGCTCGGCCGCCGCGGAGTTCCTGCGCGCGCAGGGCGTGGAGGTCTCCAGGGAGCGCATCCGCGGCCTCGTGGACGCGGGCGCGGTCATGAAGCTCGTGGGCGCGACGCTCTCGAGCATGGCATCCCTGCTGTCGAACACGCTCCTCGTCATCCTGACCGTCGTGTTCATCCTGTTCGAGGCCCTGGCGATTCCGAAGAAGCTCCGGAGGGCGCTGGGCGATCCCAAGGCGGATCTGGGGAAGTACGCCGTGGTTTCGACGAGCATCAATCAGTACCTCGTCATCAAGACGCAGCTCAGTCTGGCGACGGGTGCCCTCGTGGCGCTGTCCTGCTGGGCCCTGGGCGTGGACTTCGCGGTGCTGTGGGGGCTTGTCGCGTTTCTGCTCAACTACGTGCCGAACATCGGCTCGGTCATCGCCGCGGTGCCGCCGGTCCTGCTCGCGATTCTGCAGTACGGCCTGGTCCGCGCGGGGATGGTCGCTGCCGCCGTCATCGCCATCAACATGGTGATCGGCAACGGCGTGGAACCCAAGATGATGGGTCGCAAGCTCGGCCTCTCGTCCCTCGTCGTGTTCCTCTCCCTCATCGTGTGGGGCTGGCTGTGGGGCCCCACGGGAATGCTCCTCTCCGTGCCGCTGACCATGATCGTCAAGATCCTGCTCGAGCACAGCGGCGAGTGGTCGTGGCTCGCGGTCATGATGGGAGGCGACGACGAGGACGCGCCGGCCCCCTCGTCGCTCGGGGCCCGGCCCGAAGCTCCGCCGGGCTGAGGGTCTTGCTCGCCTCGCTCCGGCGAGTTGGTCGTTGCCCCACGCGCCCGCTCCGCGTCACGATGCCCGACATGAGCATGGAGAGATGGCGCGATCGCGTCGCGCTCGTGACGGGTGCCAGCGCCGGCATCGGCAGGGCCGTCGCCGAGCGGCTGCTCGACGCCGGGATGCGGGTGGCGGTCTGCGCGCGCCGCGAGGAGCGCCTCGCGGAGGTTGCCGCGCGCGCGCCCCAGCGCGTCCTCGCGGTGCCGTGCGATCTGCGGAGCGAGGCCGATCGCCTGGCGCTCTTCGACCGCGTGCGGCGGCAGTGGGGCGGCGTGGACGTGCTCGTCAACAACGCCGGTCTCGGCCATGCGGCGCCGCTCACGTCGGGAAGTACCGAGCACTGGCGGGAGATGCTCGACGTGAACGTCCTCGCGCTGTGCGTCTGCACGCGCGAAGCCGTGGCCGACATGCGGGCGCGAGGTGACGACGGTCACGTCGTCCACGTCTCGTCGATGGCGGCGCACCGGGTGCCACCGGGCAGCGGCGTCTACTCCGCGACGAAGTTCGCCGTTCGCGCCTTGACCGAGGCGCTTCGCCAGGAGCTTCGCGAGCAGAAGAGCTCGATCCGCGTCTCCGCCGTGAGCCCGGGCTTCGTCGAGACGGAGTTCGCTGCCCAGTATCACAAGAGCGAGCAGGCCGCGCGGAAGGCGTACTCCCGCTACAAGGTCCTCGAGTCGGCGGACGTGGCGGATGCGGTGTGCTGGTTGCTCGCGACACCGCCGCACGTGCAGGTTCACGACGTGCTCCTGCGACCGCGCGACCAGCCGAGCTGAGCGCGTCACAGCGTCGCGATGAAGTCGCGGACGCGCGCGAGGACACGGCACGCGGGTGTCGAGCGGACCGCGACATTGGGGAAGAGGAGAAGCTGGACGGAGGCCCGCTGCCGGCGCGGCGCAGCGCTCGGCTCCCTCGCCCTCGGGGCACGCCTGCGCGCCACCCGCCACACCTCGTCCGCTGGCCGCCCACCGGCCGGCCACGCTGCCGTGGCCTCGCGCCTCGCGGCGCGTTGCCCGGCGACCGCCGCTAGGTCGGATGCCACGGCTGGGGCGTGGACTTGGGACCGGCGTGCTACGGCGCGACGCGCGGGTTCTCGGGGCCGCGAGGTCATGACGTTCGCCGGGCCCCTCGCCATCGGCCTCCGCGCGACCGCGGCGAGACTGCGCGGCGACCGCAGCGACGCCCTCCGGCTCCTCGCGGCCGCCGAGTCCGCTTCGAGCGCATCGACATGGGCATGATGGTCGCGTCCGCGAGGCGCTTGCGCGGTACGCTCCTCGGCGGCGGGACCGGCGCCGAGCTCGTCGCCCGCTCCGACGCCTGGATGCTCGAGCAAGGCGTGGTCGCTCCGGCGCGGTTCTGCAGGATGTATCTGCCGGGGATCGAGTCGTGAGCGAACGGGGACGGGGGATGCGCGCGCGGAGCGTTCGATGACCACCTGTCAGCGACGTCGTGGCACGAAACGTGACAAGCCGGGCGGCACCGCGGGCGGGATGTCCTGGCGCAGCGGTTTACGGTTGACGGTGCGCTGCGTAGGGGACGAGACTCCCTATCTCGCTCGCAATCGAGCAGGGGAGGCCGCGATGGAAGCTCGGAAGCTCGGAAGCTCGGAAGCTCGGAAGCTCGGAAGCTCGGAAGCTCGGAAGCCCGGATGCTCGGGGCGATCGGCGGGTTCTCGATTGCCTGCGTCGTACCGGCATGCGGCTCCCGGGACGTCGACCATACGGTCTCGATCACGGAGTCCGTGACCGGTTCGAACGCGAGCGTGGTTCCGTTCCCTGCTGCCATCGCCGTCGGACGGGTGAACACACCGGAAGGCCCGTGCACGGGTACACTGGTCGACGCCACCGTCGTGCTGACGGCGATTCATTGTTTCTGCGGGACTAGCTCCGCTTTCCCCACGACCTTCTGCATCGACACACGCGCGGGTACGCCTGGCACGTGCCGGAGCGTGGCAGCGGTCACCCATCTGGTCGACGAGTTCTCGTGCGCGAGAATCGATGAAGGGACGGTTGACCGGGCATCCACGGACGTGAGCGTGTTGGAGTTGTTCGAGCCGTTTTCCGCAGAAGAGCTAGGCGGTGGTACTCCAATGCCCGTCCTCATCGAGCGGACGGCAGGGCTGTCCCTCTTTGGAGAGTTCGCTGCCCCCGGTGCGCTGGGCTTCGAGCGGCCGTTCGCGTTCATCGGCTACGCGGGCACCAGCACGAAACGGGTCGCGATTCATGAAGGTGACGTGGAGTACGACCCGGTCCTCCCCTTGACCGCCGTGTACCAGAGCGACGTCGACGCGGACGTCGCGACCACACAGGGTGGCGACTCCGGCGGCCCGCTGCTCGCAAGTCTCGTCCGGTTCGACGACGAGGGTCGGCCCGAGTCGCTCGGCAGAGACGTGCAGATCGGCGTACTCAGCGGGAAGGGCACCCTTTTCAGCGGGTTCAACGTCCTGCACGCCGCGACGTCGGCGCTAGCCACCGGTTCGCTCATCCGGTCGTTCATCACCGACGGCGACCAGGACGGAGTCGTAGACGCGGCGGACAACTGCCCGGCCATCCAGAACATCGAGCAGGAGGACGAGGACGACGATGGCGTCGGCGACGCATGCGATCTGTGCGCACGCGCCGATGTTCCGTCCGGCGCGAGCACGCTGAGAAGCTACTCCCCACGGCCGCTTTGCTTCGATGATGCGGCTTGTGCCGCGCTGGGCGCGGGAACCTGTGACCGGCGCGGAGACGTCGAGCGAGTCTGCGCGGCGCTGTCGTCCGGCGCGGTGTGCAGCGCGGACTCCGACTGCGGCGCGGGCGCACGATGCCTGGCGACTGGCACGCCGTCGATGAACCGATGCTCCGTGGCCTGCTCGAGCGACGTCGACTGCGCGGGGGAAGCTGTCCCCGCCCGCGAGTCGATCGTGCAGTGCCTGCGCGGCGAGTGTGCCGAGATTCCCCGGGTCCTGACGTCCGAGGGCGGTCCGACGTGCTTCTTCGACGACAGCGACTGCACCGAGGGCGCCGACCAGCGCTTTCGGTGTGTGGGCGCGAGCGGTGCGTCCGAACCCATCTTGGGGCGGTGCACCGGCCAAGCCGACCGCGACGCGGACGGATTCGCCGATTCGTGCGATACGTGCCCGGTACCGCGCGACTTCGGTGTCCCCCCGGGCACCTTCCCCATCGATGCGCTGGACGCGGATTCCCTGCCGTCGATCTGCGACAACTGTCCCGAGGACGACAACGCCGATCAGGCCGATCAGGACGGCGACGGTCGGGGCGACGCTTGTGATTCCTGTCCGGGCATCGAGAGCCACGTTCAAAGCTCGGCGAACTCGAACGCCGCCATCGAGCGGGCACTCTCCGCGGCGCCGCTGATCGATGCGTGCGATCCCGTCCCGGTTCTGTCGGCCGCGCCGCGGGAGACCGTCGTGACGCTGTTCGGAGCATCGGACACGGTCGCTTTCGATACCCGCCGCGTCCTCGGTCTGGATCAGGCGCGCGCGGAGAACGACCAGATCGGCTCGGTCGCTGCGCGGACCGGCTTCGGTCACTGTAGCTGCTTCATCCCTTTCGCCGCCCTTCAGGATCCAGAGGCATGTCTGAACTCCGCGTGCAGGCCGGAGACGGCTGTGTTCGGTCAGTCGTCGCCGTTTCGCCCCATTTCGACCACCTTCCGCGGCGCGCCGGTCGCCCCCGGTGCCAGCTCCGTCGCGAGCTACTCGCAGACCGGGATGCAGTGTGGCCAGCCAGGCGGGAGCTGCGAGGTGGGCACGGGCGATCCGCTCGGCCTCACCTGGCACTGGCGGGACGACGCGACGGCCGGGCGTGTCACGCATTTCCCGACGAACGACGTCGGCGGCATCGGCACGAACGGTTTCCTCTGGACGTTCGCGGGCGTACGGGACGGCGCCGGAGCCCTGACCTTCGCCAGCGGTCGCGATTTGATCAGCCAGGGCGCCCTGCGGTCCCATTTCGTGCACGTGAAGACTCCCTTCGAGCGGCTGCAGCTCCCACCGCTTCCGCCCATCCCACCGCCGATCGGCCCGTCCGACGACGGCTGCCCCCAGTGCGCGTTCGTGCTGCGGACCGACCTCCTGGCCCAGGCCGGAAACCCGAGCATCCTCGGCCTGCCGGGGATCCCTCTGAGAGCGGCCCTCACTGGCGATCGCGTCTTCGCCTACGCGGGCGGGGGGAACCCGCCAATCGACCTCGGGACGCTCTCGTCGCCCTCGCTCGTCACGCTGCTCTCATCGGCGAGGCAGTTCATGACTCCCGTCGAACCGACACTGTCACGCTCGCTCGGGATTGTCGGCGCCGCCCTGCCACGCGCGTTCGCGCAAGGGACGGTTCCCGACGTCGCCATCGTGCTGGCGGACGGCACCATCGGTACGTTCGATCAGGTCGGTGAGCCGCCCGGCGACGAGATCGAGTCGCTGATGGCGACGGTGGCAGCGCCAGCCGAGGCGCAGACGCGCGCCACATACAGCCCGAACGATCGCGCGGACTTCGCCTCCATCCTGTCCGCCTCCGAGGCCAACATCTACATGCTGGGAGGCCGGCGGCCCACCGGAGCGCGTACGGGTCAGATCTGGCGGTTCTCGATCGTCGACGGCGTCTGGTCACCCGTCCTCGGCACCTACTCGCCCGCACACGTCCTCGCCGCCACGTACACGCCTGCGACCACCGAGCTCTACGTGCTCGACGAGGTCACCGTCGAGCGGCCTGGACGCGCGCGGCCTCACTCGCGCGTGCTCCTACGTCTCTCGGTGGTCGACTCTCGCACCGGTGACGGCGTGGAGCTCGGGCGATGGCCGCGCGCCGGCCTCTTCGATCGGTTCGCCCTCGGCGTTCTCCCCGATCAATCGCTGGTCGCCGTGGGCTCGTCGCGGGTGGCGGGGCGATGGGTGGCGGCACGGTTCACGAGCGCGGCCGGCAAGCTGCGCGTCCTCGGAATCACCCACGGCAAGGCGCCGCTGATCGACGCGATCATCGCGTCGCCCGCCGGTGTCACGCTCATGCTATCCACTGCGCGCGGGACGGCCGTGAAGTACGTCACGCTCGGGCCGCGCGACTTCGCGTTGCCCAATGGCCGCCACTGTCCTTGGGAGGATCGATGGTGAGATGGCCACTCCTGCTGGTGGCCGTCGCGTGCGACGCCGACAAGCCGACCGCGACCATCGATCCGGCGGCCGGCACAGGCGGTACGGCATCCGACGCGAGCGGAGGCTCGTCCAGCGCGGGAAAGGGCGGGACGACCGGCGGCCTGGGAGGGAACGGCGCAACCTCGACCGCCGGCCTCGGAGGCGCAGCGGCGACCGGCGGCACCGCCGGCGCTCCATCGCCCGCTGATGCCGGCCACGACAAGGCGTGGCTCGCGGACGACACGCTGCTCGTTCCGGTCCCGGGCTTCGAGGACTGCGGCCTGCGCGAAGCGAGGCTGCCCGCCGCGGCGCTGCCTCGCCGCACCGGAGGGTCGTGCGGTGACGGCTGCCGCACGCTTCCGGCAGGACTCCCCGGCTTCGGCGCGGTGCCCTTCGAGTGCGAGCGGACCGCCGAGGACGGCCAGATGCTGTACCGCATCTGGGCCGGGGACATGCTCACCTGGGTCGTGGAGATCCTCGACGTCGGCGCCGGGACGACGCTGGCACTGCACACCGCCCCGCAGAGCCGGTGCGGCCCGGTGAACGTCTCGTCGCTCGGCGAGGTCGACCGGACCGCGTGGATGGTGCCCGGGGGCGGGCCGACGCACTGGGGTCGCTGGGACTACCGGAGCGGGGTCACGACGAAGATCGGCGTGCTCGACGACCTGCGCGTGCCCTTCTCGGTCGGGACGCTCGACAGTTGGGGCAGGGTCGCGCCCTTCGGCCTCAGCGTGCACATCGCCCCGAGCTGGACCACCCAGGAGCCGCTGCCGAAAACCGCGGACGGGCCGGCACACATCATCGTCGCCGCGCGAAACCTCTTCGCGTGGACGAACTACGTCGGCGCGGGCGGCACCGGGCGGATCAGCGCGGCGCGGCCTGGGGGGACACCGTACGTCCTGTACGACGCGCCGGCCGGCTGGGTGACGATGAACGCCGAGATCGGCGACGGCTGGATCGTCTGGACCCAAGGGCGGCGCGACGGGTCCAACCCGCCGTTCTCTGCGATGGAGATCTGGCGCGCGGACCTGCCGGCGGTGGGGCCGGTCGAGAATCCTCGCCGCGTGGCGGAGCTGCCGTTTCGATCGAGCAGCGGCCTCGTCGCGAGCGACGGCGTGTACGCGACGACGGTAGGCTTTCCCGGTTCGTACCTGACCACGAGCGCCGGCGCCGCCGTCGTGCGCCTCAGCGACGGCAAGACCTGGATCCTCGGCGAACGCAGCAAGGAGGTGATCTGGGGCGAGGTCGGTCCAGTCGGCCCGGGCGGGGCCGCGTTCACCGAGAAGCGCAACGGGCCACAACAGAACTTCGACCGATTCGTCATCTTCGACCTCGACAAGCTCGATGCGCTCGAGCAACGGTTTCCGTTTGCTCCGGGCGGCTAGCGGGCTCGCGTTCCTCGCGGCGACACTCGTCACGAGCGGCGCACGTGCCGAGGGAGACGAGCGGCCGTGGGCGATCTTCGCGCACGGTGGGCCCGCGTGGCCGATCGGGATCGAATACGAGGAAGACATCGAGAACGACGTGACCTACGATCTCGGGTACACGCTCGGCGCGGGCGCCGCCTACGGCGGGTGGCACCAGGCCGCGCTCGTCGCGGAGGTCAGCCGCTTCACCTGGCAGTACTCGGAGCACGCGTTCACACCGAACCGGAAGGATGGAAGGCAACGAGGCCGATCGACCATCGCATTTCTCGGCGCCGTGGCTCGGTTGCGCATGCCGTGGATCTGGCCGGCGACGTACGCGGACCTCGGTGCGGGGCTGCCCTACCAGGAGGACGACCCCCCGGGACAGTGCGGGGACCTCTTCGTGGGGTACGTTCGCGCCGCGGCAGACTTCATGGACGTCGGGCCGGTCCATCTGGGTGCGGCCCTCGGCGTGCGCACGACCTTCAGGAGTGGCGGCTGCGCACAGGTGGGTATCCCAGGCCCATCCGCAATCGTCATTTGGCCCGTCACGGCCGCGCTCACCGCAACCGTGAAGCTCTGACACGCAGCGTCATCCTCGGGATGCTCTCGGCGACCACGCGCACCTGGGCTTCCAGGGGTGCTGACCTGGCTGCTCGCGACACCGCCGCACGTGCAGGTTCACGACGTGCTCCTGCGACCGCGCGACCAGCCGAGCTGAGCGCGTCACAGCGTCGCGATGAAGTCGCGGACCCGCGCGAGGATCCGCTCGTCCACGTCGCTCTGGCGCTCCCCCGCGGCGTGGAGCGTGCGCTTGCCCACCGTCAGCGAGTGGTCGCCCCCATCGACGATCAGGAGGTCCGTTCGCGCCCGCATCTGGCGGAGCACGCCGTCGAGCAGGTCGAGGGGCGCCAGCGCGTCGCGAGTCCCCTGGATGAAGAGGCACGGCACGCGGGTGTCGAGCAGCACGCGATCGCGGAGCTTGTCTCGCTTGCCGGCGCCGCAAAGCGGGTAGCCGAAGAAAACCAGGCCGTTCACCGGAGCCGCGAGGGCGGCGTGGGCCCCGATGCGTCCGCCCATGCTCTTGCCCGCCAGGACCACGCGCCCCTGGTGTCCCGCGCGGGCCGCGCGCAGAGCGTCGAGGTGCGCTTCGACCAGCCGCTCGTGGGGATCGGGGCGCCTCCGGCCCTCGGCCAGGTACGGGTAATCGAACGACACCACCTCGCCCACCGTGCGCAGGCGGTCACGCCAGGCCAGCATCCAGGGCGACGTGGAGGGTGCGCCGGCGCCGTGCGCCAACACGATCAGCGTCTCGCCCACGCGGCCCGGAATAGCAGGCCCGCGCGGTCCGCGGAAGCGAAGGGATCGAGTACCATCGGCGAGGGCGCCCCACCCACGCACTCAGAGTGACCGAACGAGCCACGGACGCAGACCAACGAGCGCGATCGCGCCTCGGGAAAGTCCTGCGCGAGAAGTGGCGCCTGGAGGAGGTCCTGGGCGTGGGCGGCATGGCGGCCGTCTACTCCGCGCGGCACCGGAACGGCCAGCGCGCCGCCATCAAGGTGCTCCATCCGGAGGTCGCCGCCGCGTCGGACGTGCGCTCGCGCTTCCTCAGGGAGGGCTACCTGGCGAACAAGGTGGAGCACCCCGGTGCGCTGACGATCCTCGACGACGACATCGACGAGGACGGCACGGTGTTCCTCGTGATGGAGCTCCTCGAGGGCGAGGTCCTCGACGCGCGGTGGAACCGCCGCGGCGGCCGGCTCGACGTCGAGGAGGTCCTCGTGATCACCCACGGCGTGCTCGAAGTCCTCGAGGCGGCTCACGAGCGCGGCATCGTTCACAGCGACATCAAGCCGAGCAATCTCTTCGTCGAGATGTCCGGGCAGGTGAAGATCCTCGACTTCGGGATCGCGCGGCTGACCGGTGCGCCACGCAAGGGGGATACCGGTGGAACGCACACGTCTCTGGGGACGCCGGGCTTCATGCCCCCCGAGCAGGCGCGCGGCCGCTGGGACGAGGTGGACGCGCGCAGTGACCTCTGGGCGCTCGGCGCCACGGCGTTCGCGCTGCTCACGGGCCGCTACGTGCACGAGGGCGCGACTCCGAGCGAGCAGCTCCTCGCGGCGATGACCGAGCCGGCGCCGCGTCTTCGCGACGTCGTCGCCGACGTTCCCGAGAACGTCGCGGGCCTGCTGGACAGGAGCCTCGCGAGCGACAAGGCCGACCGCTGGCCCGATGCCGCGACCATGCGCGCAGCGGTGGCGGCGGCCTATGCGGCCGTCGCCGGGCGGCCGCTCTCCGACGCTCCGCGCTTGCCCACCGTGCTCGCGCCGGTCCGGACCGTGGTCTCCGACTCGCCCACCATGGACGCGGCGCCGCCGACGCCCACGGCGTCCACCACCGGGCCCCTGTCGAGCCGGCGTGAGCGCGCGCGCCGAGATCGCGCGTCCAGGTTGCCGCTCCTGGTGGGTGCGGTGCTCGTGGGCGCTGCAGGCGTCGCCATCGCCGTGTGGGCCACGGGCGAAGCGCCACCGCAGCCCTCGGAGCCCGCCGAGGCCCGCTCCGCCGCGGCGGAGCGAAGTGCACCGGTGGCCCTCACGGCCGGGGCGCCCAC
>CAZARU010000023.1:0-74733 GCA_964487605.1 uncultured Polyangiaceae bacterium | reverse complement strand
CAATTTCCTTGGCAGCCATGACGTTCTCCTCACTTCTCGATGACGCCGAGGATGTCGTCCTCGCGCAGGATCAGGTGTTCCACGCCTTCGATCTTCACCTCCGTGCCGGCGTACTTGCCGAACAGGACGCGATCGCCGGCCTTGATGTCGAGGGGACGAACCTTGCCGTCCTCCTGGACCTTTCCGTTGCCCACTGCGATGACCTCGCCCTCGATGGGCTTCTCCTTCGCGGTGTCGGGGATGATGATTCCCCCCTTGGTCTTCTCTTCCTCCGCAACTCGCTTCACGAGTACGCGGTCCTGAAGCGGACGAATCTTCATGGGTCGAATGTGCCTCTCTCCCGAGCTGGCTCGGGCCTCTTGGTTGGGAGACGCCGCCGCCGCCAGCCGCCCGGGCGGGCGGAAGGTCGGGGCGAGGTCCCCAAGTCAGGAACTATCCCGCTGCTAGCAGTCACGAGCCGTGAGTGCCAGAGCGAGGCCGCGGACAATAGCCACCGGACCCCTCCTGTCAACCTAGGGCTGAGAGATCTGACTCAAGCTATGAATATCACCTAGGAACTTCCGATCCGATAGGCACTGCTCGCTGGCAGCCGAGCAGGCAGGTGGCTAGAAAAAGTCCCATTCGCTCCCCGAGAACTGAACGCGCAGGGCGGACAGCCCGTAGATTTCATCGAGTTAGTGAGCGCCACCGCGAAACGACCCCTCGCGCGGGCCCCCGCACTGGGCCCATGGGTCGTTCTCACCCCAGCGCCACTCTCGATCGAGGAGGTCGCGCCATGAAGTCGAGCGCTGAAGGTTCGGTCATCGAGCTGACCGGAGACGTCCGGGGTTTCTTCGGTGATCTGTTCGACGACGCCGCGCGCGCGCGCGGATACGAGCCGACGGGGACGGCGTCGCAGTACGTGGTCGCCGTCCTCGCACACTACGCGCGCCCCGACGCGCTGTCCGCGGAGGCGCTCGACCGTCCCCTCACGCTGCTGCTCGACGACGCCCTGCACGCGGCCGGCCAGGAGCGCTTCGACCGCCTCCGCTCGCTGGGCGACTCCGTGCTCTACACCAGCGGCTTCTTCTCCGGACACCTCGAGACCCGCGGTGTGGAGGTCGAATACGTTCACGCTCTGGGCGCGCGGGCGTACTGCAGTGCTGCGGACATGCTCCGCGGGCGGGCTCGTCACGATGCGGTGCCCGACCTGTTCAGCGAGCTGGCCGACGGGTTCGCACACTTCGTTCGGATAGTCGAAGACGTGTCGGATGGCCTGCGAGCGCGCTCGGCGCGCACCGAGCGCGCCCTCGTTGCGCTCTACGAACGGTGGCTGAAGACGGGCTCCTCGTTGCTCTCCGGCGAACTCGCCGCACGCGGCCTGGTTCCGCTGCGCGGCACGGGGAGCATTCATTGATTTCGCCGCTGCGCCCTTCGGCCCTCCGCGCGATCCAGAGGTCGCTCGAGCAGTACTACGGGCTCGAAGGAGCGCCCGACGTGGTGGGCTTCGTCCTCGACGTGGAGCCCGATCAGCGTGAGGCGGTCTACGTCCGCGACGCGGACGACGCGGTCGAGGTCGCCGTACTGCTTCCTCGCGAGACGCCCGAGACGCTCGACGGACACGCCCAGCTCGTGGAGGGTGTCAGCCACTTCCTGTACCTGGCGGAGCGCGCGCGGACCGAGCTTCCGGCGACGAGGCTCGAGCTGGAGCTCCAGGCCGAGGTCGACAAGTTCGTCGTTCTCGCGGCGGTGATGGCAGCGCAGGAGCGACGCCATCTTCACCGCACGCTGTTCGAGCAGGTGCGTTACCTGCACGACGCGACCACCGAGCGTGGGGAGCGCTACCGGCTGGCCAACGGACTCGCGGCGCGCCTGGTGGCACGAGTCGCCACGCGGCACGGCATCGACTCGGCTCGAGGCATCCTCCGGCGCTTCTACCGCGCGGGACAGGCCGAGAAGATTCGAATGGCGCGAGCGGCGTGATGGGCCGTGCGGGGCGGGTGGAGGGCGGTGGTGGCCCTACGCGTCGCCCTGCCCGTGGCCTCCGCCGCCGGGCGTTCCCTTGGAGCGACGGTACTCCTCGGGAAACTCGATCGTCGGTGCTGCGCGCTCGTAGGTGGCGATGGACTTCTTGCCCCGCGGTGGGGGCGGTCGCGGAGGCGTCGCAGGAGGTGCTGGTGCGGTGCGGGCCGGGACGTTCTCGAGGCGCACGGCGCGGAGCTTCTGGCTCCCGAGGGCCTTCCCCGACACGGCGCGCATCAGTCCGCTGGCGAAAGCGGAGAACGACGGAGGAGCGTTCTCGTCGAGACGCGATCGGCTGCCGCGGAGCGTGATCCGGCGGGGCTCGATTCGACCCGTCGCGGCCAGCGGGCGAATCAGGTCCGGCCGCAGGTTCACCGCGTTGCGGAACTCGGCGATGGAAACGTCGACGCGCGTGGGCCCGGCGATGCGCTCCTGGCTCATGCCGTCGTCGACCAGCAGCTCGAGGACGGTGATCTCGTCGTCGCCGATGAGCTTCACCTCGAGATCGCCTTCGATCCAGTCGTGCATCGCCATGTTGGCCACCAGCACGAGAATGCGTGGCGCGCCCTGGCGTGGCTGGGCGACGCTCGCCATCCGCTCGAGCAGTGCCAGGGCGCGCTGGCGCGGCGTCGGTTCGGCCAGCGACTGCGCCGGCGACAGCGCTTCCTTGATGTCGTCGTCGGTGACGTCGATGCAACTCTGAATTCTAGAGTAGTCGACGCCGCCGCTCACGATGCCGGGAGCCTAACACGGCGTGGCGGGGCGAGCCCCGATGCGTGCGGTGGACACGGCGCCACGCTAGAAGAGGATCGAAGCGCCGACCGCCAGGTACGGGGTCCCGAGGCGCACCGTCAGCCCGATGCTGTCGCCGAACAGGAAGCGCGCGCCGGCGAAGAAGACGGGCTCGAGATCCGTGTCCGAGTCGTCGAAATCGCAGATGGTGCCGCCAGGTGCGCCGCACCACCACTCGAAGTGCACGCGCGTGTGCTCGATGGCCAGGCCGGGCTCGCCGAAGACGCTGATCACCGGCGTCAGGAAGAAGTTCCACTGGACGACCGCAGGAAGCCAGAACGAGTCCGCGGTGCAGTCGAAGTCGCGGATGAAGAAGCGACGGTCGAAGCGGTGGAAGTAACACGGGTCGTCGAAGTGCGCCCAGTCCAGGCCGAACCCGATCCCCATGTTGTTGTTGATCTTCTTGATGGGCCCGTTGTCGAGGAAGGGAATCGTGGCGCGAAGTCCAACGCCGAGTCCCTCGTCGCCGAAGGGTTCGTTGTCCCACTGCAGGAGCACGTGCGGGTCGAGTTCGACCGAGTACTTCGGGTGCGCACCCGGTCGCTTGATCTGCGCCGCGGCCGAGGCCGACACCGAGGCGAGGGCGGCGACGGCGCCGGCGGTCGCGATGGCCGGGAGGACTCGTGAGCGCTTCACGCCGCTCATTGGAGCGTCTTTCCGCTCGGCGGTAAAGCCCCGCGCCTTTCCGGCCTCTGGCGGGGTTGCCGCTTCGCCGCTACGCTCTCGGCGCAAGTGCATCCGCGGGTTCATTACGCTACGGCCGCGCTCGCGTTCGCGGCGGCGGCCTGCGGGTCGGACGACCGTCCGGGCGCCCAGGACGACGGACCGCCGCTCGTCGAGGCGCCGCTCACACGCTTCGTCGACACACGGATCGGCACCGGCGGTGTCGGCTTCGGCGTCGGCTCGGCGTACCCGGGGCCCGCTATGCCGTTCGGCATGATCCACGCGGGGCCCGACACGGGGAAGCTCGGCCGCGACCCGGACCTCACCCACTTCTCGGGATACTTCTACGACGACGACGAGATCTTCGGCTTCTCGCACGTCCGCCTGCAGGGGACCGGTGCCAACGATCTGGGCAACGTGCTGCTCATGCCCACCAGCGGCTTCGACGCCGAGATGGCGAAGGGGCAGGGCTACCGCTCGCGCTTCTCGCACGACACCGAGGTCGGCGCGGCCGGCTACTACGCGGTGACGCTCGACGCGTTCGGGGTTCGCGCGGAGCTGACGACGGCGCGCCGAGCCGCGCTGCACCGGTATACGTTCCCCGAGGGCACGTCCCCGACGCTGGTGGTGGATCCCACGCACTTCGCCGGGCAGTCGGGCACGGTCCAGAGCGCGACGGCGTGGGTCGACGCGGACGGGTTCCTCCGGGGACACGTCCACTTCCTCGGCGGGATGTCCGGGCGTGACGGCGGCGTCAGGATCTACTTCGCGGCGCAGGCCGATCGGCGGGTGGGACCGGTCCAGGTGTTCGAGGACGGCGCCCTCACCGCCGATGGCTCCTTCCACGGGACGAGCGGCGGGCTCGCGGTGGCCCTCGAAGGGGGCCCGGGGACCGTCCACGTGCGCATCGCCGTGAGCTTCATCGACGAAGCGCAGGCGCTCGCGAACCTGCAGGACGAGTCGCCGGGCTTCGACTTCGAAGGCATGCGGGCGGGAGCCGAGGCGGCCTGGGAGGAGGTGCTCGGGCGCGTCCGCGTGTCCGACGTCGGCGAGACGGACCTGCGCATCTTCTACAGCGCGCTCTACCGGAGCTTCCTGATGCCCACGCTATTCACCGAGGCGGGCGGCCGGTATCGGGGGCTGGACCGGGAGGTCCACGTCGCGGAGGGCTTCGAGTACTACACGGACTTCTCGCTCTGGGACACGTTCCGATCCATGCACCCGCTCGTCGTGCTCATCGACGGCACGGTCGCGCGCGACTTCGCGATCAGCATCACGAAGATGATCGAGCAGGGCGGCGCCGTGCCTCGCTGGCCCCTGGCCACGAACTACACGGGCACGATGATTGGCTCCTCGGCCGACATCATGATTGCCGACACCTACCTGAAAGGCGTCACGGACTTCGACGTGGACGTCGCGTTCGCGGCGATGAGGCGTCAAGCGTTCGAGAAGAAGCCGGAGGGCGCGAGGGGGCCGTGGCGTGGAGGTATCG
This sequence comes from uncultured Polyangiaceae bacterium, assembly GCA_964487605.1. Taxonomy (GTDB): domain Bacteria; phylum Myxococcota_A; class Polyangia; order Polyangiales; family Polyangiaceae; genus JAJDAH01. The sequence goes on along the minus strand of CAZARU010000023.1, from coordinate 69,785 downwards.
AGGAGTACATGGCGCTCGGCTGGGTGCCGGACGAGGTCTCCGTCACCCTCGAGTACGCCTACGACGACTGGGCGCTGGCGAATCTGGCCGCGGCGCTGGGAAAGACCGAGGACGAAGCGCAGCTCCGCGCCCGCGGCGCCAGCTGGGAGAACCTGTGGTTCGAGGACGCCGCGCAGCTCCGCCCGCGCTCCGCCGCCGGCGAGTTTCCGGCCGTGTTCGACGAGCGTCGTCATGGCGACGCGTACGTGGAGGGCAACGCCCTTCAGTGGTCGTGGTACGTCCCGCACGACGCGGCCGGCCTGCTGAAGCGGTTCGGATCGACCGACGCATTCGTCGCGCGGCTCACGGAGCTCTTCGAGAACAGCACGACGATGCAGTGGGTCGAGGACGGGCACCACCACGCGCTGCCCGACCTCTACTACTGGCACTCCAACGAACCGGTGATCCACGCCGCGTACCTCTTCGCCGACGTCGGGCGCTCGGATCTGGCGCGGAGGTGGTCGCGGGAGGTCCTGCGGACGCAGTATCGTGACGGACCCGACGGGCTTCCTGGGAACGACGACAGCGGCACCATGAGCGCCTGGTACGTGTTCACCGCCCTGGGCTTCTACCCCGTCGCGGGTGGCTCGGAGTACTGGCTCGGTCAGCCGCTGTTCGAGCGCGCCGAGGTCCGGACCAACGGCGGTCTCCTCGAGATCGAGGCGGTGGGAGCGACGGACGCGACGCTGCCTGCCGTGGAGGTGCGGCTGGGCGAACGGCGCGTCGATCAGCGCGTGGAGCACGACGCGCTGGCTTCCGACACCGTGCTCGAGTTCCGGCTGCCGAAGGACTGAGGCGTGCTCGCCCGCGCGAAGCTTGTCGCGCGCGTCGAGAGCACCGTAAGCTCGCCCAGAGGAGGCCCCATGGACGAGAGCCAACGTCGAAAAATTTGCCAGCTCGTCGCTGGAATCGTCGTCACCGACGACGAGCTCGATCCGCGCGAAGAGGCGTTCGTCGAACGCATGCTGGCGCGCTTCGGGCTCGATCCCAGCGAGCGCGACGCGATCTTCCCGCTCGTCGATGGAGAAGAGGCCGCGCGCGATCTCGCCAAGATGCCCGAAGACGTCCGCGGCGAAGCGTTCTCGCTGCTGGTGCAGGCGGCCGCCGCCGACGACAAGGTCGTCCCGGAGGAGCGCGAGTATCTCCTCGCCGTGGGCCGCGCGCTCGGGCTGTCGGAGGACGACGTGGACCTGCGCATCGTCGACGCGCTCTCGGGTTGAGCGCCAGACCGACGCCACGCGGGGCGCGCCTCCGGCCCCGGGTCAGGGGGCCGGCGGGGGCAGCGCGGCCCACCGCAGCGACTCGCCGTAGCGCCCGGTGAGCTTCTGGGTCGTCCAGCGCTTCAGGCTCATCAGGTACATGCCCTTGTCGTTCTTCCTGGTCGAGAAGAACGCGACGAGGCGACCGTCGGGGCTGCACGCGGGGTACGTGTTCGAGCCCTGGTTCTGCGTCAGCCGGACGATCCCCTGGCCCCGCTCGTCGGTCATCACGAGGTCGCGGCGGTCGCCCCCCACGGCCACCGTGTAGATCAGTCGAATGCCGTCTTCGGTGTCGCAGAACGTGGGAGCCGAGGCCGTGAACCCGACCGGCGAGACGGGCTTGCCCTCGACGTAGATCCGCCGTGGAGTGCTCGTCGCGACCCCGCCGCCGACCCACGCGAGCTTGCCCGAGGGGCTGAAGACGGGGTGCGTGGCGATCTCCGTGTTCGACGCCCTCTGCAGGCCGGAACCGTCGGCGGCGCCGGTGTACACGCTACTGCCCGCAGCGTTCGAGATCGCGAGCGCGATCTTCGTCGCGTCGCTCGAGAACGCGACGCCGTACACCGATCCTTTGATGGCCAGGGGTACGTGGGTGGGATGTCGAACCAGGATGAAGGGCGCGTACTCCTTGCTCTGAGCGTAGTAGAGGTGGGAGTAGGGCCCCAGGTCGCCCGGTCCCCACGTCGGCGCGATGGAGGTCACGTCCTCGGGCGTGCAGGGTTCGAGGTCATGCCCGTCGGAGTCCATCTTGAAGGCGCGCATGTGCTTGCTCCACCTGCCGGCGAACGTCATGCGACTCGCGAAGCCGCCGTTCCTTCCGGTGAGGGCTCCGAGGAGTGCGTCCGTCACGCGGTGCGCGGTGACGCGAACCTCGTCTTCCGTGACGACGAGTCGCTTCTGGTAGACGGGGTCCTGTCCGATGTTCAGGAAGTAGGCCAGGCCGAGCACCTCGATTCTGCCGTCCTGCTGCTTGCGCGCTGCCACCTTCACGATGACCTCCGCCCCGACGCGCTGCCACGCCTTGACGTCCACGGGGTCGTCGAAGTCGTACAGGCCGGGTGGCGCCTTGGCGTCGGGGAGCACGCGGAACATGCCGGTGAGCTCGAAGTTTCGCCGCACGACACCCCGGACGATCACGTCGGCCAGGTCCGGGGCGAGTGACGGAAGCACGGCCAGCGTGGTCACGTGCTCCTGCTGGGTTCCCGTGATCGGGAGCTGGCCCAGCGCGGACTCGTCCGCGGGTGGGGCCGGCTGTGCGGCGGCGGCATCCACCGTGAGCACCGGTAGAACCCCGAAGAGCGCTGCCAGAACTGCGGGGCCGTTCGTTCGTGGTCGCAACATCACTCGCATTTCGCACTCGCTCCGGTGAAGTGGAGGCTGATCGTGGGCGGGAGGATCTCCGGGTGCAGCGGGGGCGGTGGAGGCACCTGCTGGCCCACGGCCGCCTGCATGGCCGACTGCACCCTGCCGTCGAACACGCCGTTGCCGCTGGCGCGGCCGACCGAGAAGCCAGTGACCGTGCCGTCGGGCGAGACGCTCGCCGAGACGCCCGCACTGAGCGTCTTGAGCTCGTCGCAAGGGACCTCCCCCACGGGTGGCCGGAAGCGCGCGTTGAACCAGCCGATGATCTTGGCGCGGTAGATGCTCACGGCGCGCGCCTTCAGCGGGTCGGCCTCGGTGCCTTCCTTCACGCCGTCGGCGTGGCCCTCTTCATCGACGTTCGCCGGCGCCACCTCTGCGTCGGTCTCGATCTGCTTCACTTCCTCGTCCACTTGCTTCGCGACCTGCGCGTCCGGCGGCGGCGCCTGGGCGTCGCCCTTCGCGACGGGGGCGGTGGGGATGGCGTCGGGCGTCTTCGCCGCCGTGGGCGACGGAGCGCTCGCCTCCTCGTATCGCTTCACGGGCGCCTGCTTCACCCACATGTCGGGCAGCTTGGCACGAACGCGCTTTCCGCCCAGCTTCAGGAGCGGAGCGTCGTCGAGCATCGGCTTGACCTTGATGGGCAGCGCCGCGGGTTCGGCGGATTCCTTCACGACGATCGCCGTCGTGCTGGCGAACACGGCGAGCACGCCGAAGAACAGCGCCTGCACCGTGAACGCGCCGGCGGACGCGATGCCCATCTCGCCTGCGGAGAACGTCCCCGCCGTCGTCACGGCTCGGCCTTGCCCTTCGAGCCCTTCGGGTCCGGCACTTCCTCGAGCTCGGGCTGCACCAGGAGATTCAGCGACTCGACGCCGCTGTTGCGGGCGGCCGCGACGACCTCGGCGACGACCCCGTAGCGAGCGTCCTTGTCCGCTCGAATGTAGAGCTCGCGCTCCTTCTGGACGCGCGCGTTTTCCTTGAACGCCTCTCCGATTCGCCCGGTGACGTCCTCCTCGCCGAAGAGGACGCGCTCTTCCTTCGTGACCGTGACGAGCAGACGTGCGTCCTTCACCGGAGTGCTTGCAGCCTTCACCTCCGGGAGATCGATGCGGAGCCCCGTGGTCAAGAGCGGGGCCGTCACCATGAACACCACGAGCAGCACCAGCATCACGTCGACGAAGGGTGTGACGTTGATGTCCCGGAACCCGCTGCCACGACCCCGGCGAGGGAGGCTCGCGCCCACGGGCTCAGACCCCGTGACCCGGGCCGACGGGCGGCCGTTCCGACGGGCGCACGAGCGGCACCGCGGAGGAGACGCTCGAGGGGTCGCTGGCCAGCGTCTCTGCCCAGGTCTCGCTGGAAGACTCGAGCTCGGTCAGAAAGTCGGAGATGCGCTGGTCGATGTAGTTGTACCCGATGGTCGCCGGGATGGCCGCGAACAACCCGAACGCGGTGGCGATGAGCGCTTCACCGATGGCGGGCGCGACGACCGGCAACGACGCGCTCTTCTCCACGCCGATGCGCAGGAACGCGTCCATGATTCCCCACACCGTACCGAACAAGCCCACGAACGGCGCGGACGAAGCGATGCTCGATAGCGTCGGCATGAGCGCGTAGGCTCGCTGCTGCTCGTTCGCGATGGCGCGCTTCGCCACGGCCAGCATCAGCTCGCTCGTGACGTTTCGTTGGTGGTGGCGCTTGCCGAGCTCGAGCACCACGCGCGCTCCGGGCGACTCCTTGTGGATCAGCGCGGTGCCGATGAGCTCGGAGGCGGTCTCGACGCGCTCGACCGCCCGCTCGAACGTGTGCTGCAGCGTGCGAAGGCGCTGCACCTGCAGGGCCTTCAGGAGCCAGATGACCCAGACCGCGGTGGAGGCCACGATGAGCACGACCAGCACTCCGAGCACCACTCCCGACGACCCGAGCATCAGGCTCAGGGGATCGAGCTTCGTGTGCGCTCCGGGGTCGGGGGTGGTCATCGTTCACACGGCGTGCGCGATCCGACGCTCATGGGGTCGCCAGGACATCCACGCGCCGGTCCTTGAACCAGCCATCGTCGTCGGTTCCCGTCGCGTCCATCTCGCCCCGGGACGACGTCTCCACGCGCCCGTCCCCGAGGCCCTTCTTCACGAGGAACCCCTTCACCGCCTCGGCACGCTTTCCGCCGAGGGCGAGGTTGTACTCCTCGTCACCCCTGGGGTCGGCGTGCCCGACCAGGCGCATGTTTCGCCCCGACATCGCCCCGCTGATGAAGCAGGTCGCGAGCTTCGTGAGCGTCGGATGATCGGCCATGCGCACGTCGGCCGAGTCGTACGCGAAGAACGCCTCCTCGCTGGAGATCCCGCACGCTCGGCGGATCTCCTCGGAAATGCTGATCTGGCCCTTGTTCGGGTCCTTCCCGTCGTCTCCGGTGGTCGGAGGCGCCACCGTGGGGCCGGCGACCGGCGCGGTCGTCTCCCCGCCCGGCGCCGCCGGTGGCGGCTTGGGGTCCGAGCCGCAGGCCCAGGTCATCAAGAGAGTGACGGTGACGGATACTGAACGGTGCATGATTCGAGTGACCTCCAAACTTCCGCGGGGAACTGCCAGGGCATTGGGTGCGAGGGCGGCGCGTGAGCCGCCGCCCGTTTCCTACATGACTCCGGCTCGAGTCGCCACATTCACCGGGGCAGACTCGAACCCCTCTCGACGCGACGCCCCTCGACGGCGAGCGGCAAAAACGCCTGGCTCCGAGGGTTCATTCCGCGCTCACTGGCCGATGAGCCAGATGAGCCCTGCCGTCGCCGCGACGAAGAACGTCACCACCAACCACAGACCCCAGTGCGCTCGCGGCGGTTCCCCTTCCGCTCGACGGCCGACCTGAAGACTGGCCATCGCCAGCGCCGCCACGCCCTGCAGCCGCTTTCGCGCCGACTCGCCCTTCTCTCGGTCCCCGGTCATCCCACGGTAGCGCGCGGCGGCTTCCGGGAGCTGAGCCGTGGTCTGGCAGTGCTGCAGGAACGCCCCGTGCGACGCGTCGTCCGCCCAGTCGTCCGTCACGCGTTTCCACAGCGCTTCGAGCACCGGATCGCCGAACCCAGATCCCACGGCGACGGGAGGCTACCGCGCCCACCGGGCTGGCGCACGCGGAACTCGGCGTCCGTGCCGTCAGAGGCGGAGGGTGCGGCCGAGCTCACGGGTGAGCGCGAAGTACGTGGAGCGATCATACGGCTCGTTCAGCACGAAGAACTCCGCACCCGACAGGCCCACGCACCCGAAGCAGTAGGTCGAACCCGTCATCGACTGGCAGTAGGCGAGGTAGGAGCTGGACGAGCAGCTCTCGCACTCCACGCAGTGCGTGCAGCTGGTCATGCCGCGGCACCCCCTGCAGTGGGAGCACTCCGTGCACATCGTGCAGCGGATGCAGTAGTGGCACCGGACGAGGCGCTCGGAGTCCTTGCAGAAGGTGCAACGCACACAGCCGCGGCACGACCGACACTCCACGCACCCCTCGTTCCCGGTGCGCCGTGCCAGGTCGCCCACGAGCTCGCGGTACCGGCGGTGAAACTGCGCGGGAGTCACGTCCCCCTCCGTTTCAGCGCAGGGAGCGGCGCAGCTCGGCGGAGGCGCTTCGCGTGACCGCCTCGTCGCCGTGCTCTTCCAGGCGGCGAAGGCGCTGCGTCAGCACGGGCTTCTTGAAGGGCGGCTCGCTCCGCAAGAGGTCCGTCAGCGACGAGATCGCCGACCTGACGATCTCCTCGTCGTGGTGCTCGAGCAGCTGCAGCTGAACCTCCTGATCCGCGGGAAACTCGAACCCTTCGGCGATCATCAGGTCGGCCACACGGGCGATGGCCGCGCGGCCGTCACTCGTCGTGAGCTGCCGAAGGAGCTGCCGCCGCCGGTCCTCGCGGTCCCCGTCGGGTCGCTGGATGGAGACGATCCGGGCGGCGCGCCTTCTCGGCGCTTCGGCCACGACCGTCGCGTCCGTGCTCGTCTCGACGCCGGCCTCGGGGTGCTGCGACGCGCGTCGCGGCTGTGCGGACGCGACGACGGCCCGGGCCGCCTTGCTCATCAGAGGGGAGTCCGGACGACGAGCGACGATCAAATCGGGCTCCGCCGCGTGGCGTGTCCCGCGCGTGCGCCGCCTTCGGCGACGACCGGATCCCTGGCGCTGTCCTTCCATGCTCGGGTGCTCGGGAGATGAGGGGCGAAGGCCGTGACGACGCTCCGCGCGAATCCCCAAGTGCTGCGTGGCTCCGCAGGCTCCTTCCCGCCTCGGCCACCGGGCGACCGCGAGGTCGTCAGCACTGGCGTCCGAAGCACTACCACAGCGCTCCGGCGCGCCAGACAAAAAAAGCGCCCGTGGCGGCCCGTGCCGCGGCGCCCTGCGATCAGAGGTCGAGCCGCAGGCCGATCGTCGGAAGAATTCCGAAGGACGTGCCGAAGCCCGCCTCCTTCGGCAGGCGCGCCAGGCCCGGGCGCCCGTCCTCCAGCGTGCCGTCGGGGCGCCGAAAGGCGTCTTCGGTGTCCGCCAGCGGGCGCTTGCGCTCGTCGCCGCCGGTCGCAGCGTCCTTGCGGAGGGCCTCGGGCGGAAACAGCAGAAATCCGGCGACCCCGAGGTCCACCGCCAGCGCCTTGCTGAAGCGATAGCCGAAGCGCACTTCGGGGCCGATGAGCGGCAGCCAGATGTTCTCGCTCTTCTCCGGGATGGAAATCCGCTCCTGGAAGATGAGGGCCTGATCCGGTGACGTGCGGCTGGTGGTGATCCCGGTGAACGTACCGTCGTTCGTGTAGGAGGCACGGACACGCGCCGCGCCCGCCCAGACGCGGAACACCAGGGGAGTCTTCTCGAAGAACTGGTAGCTCGCGGACAGAGCCGCGACGGCTCCCGCGAAACGCGTACCATCCTCGTAGTCCTTCGCGGTGATCGGGACGTCGCTCGTCGCCTCTGCCGATCGTGTCACGCTCTCCTTCATCTGCCAGTAGCCGAGGAAGAGCTCCACCCCGAGGCCACTCGTGAGCTGGTAGCCGCCGCGCGCGCCGACGAGGAACCCGAACGGGCGAGACCGAGCGCTGCACTCGCCGCGGGCGCAGGCGTTGTCCGCCGCGCCGCCGAAGCTCGGCGACATGGCGGGTCCACCCACGGCCTCGACGTAGAGGTGCGGGACGAAGTAGCTCTCGCGCCACAGGGGGTCGCTGAGGTCGCGCTGGAGCGCGACGGTGACGACCTCGCGCTGACCACTGCGGACCGCGACGTCTCGCCGGAACGCCAGGAAGCCCTTGGCCGTCACCTCGACCTTGTGGTCGCCGCTCTTGAGGCGCCCCTCCCAGACTCCGTTGCCGACCTGGACGCCGTCGATGTCCACGCGCGCGTTCGTCGGCGTCGGTTCGATGCGGAGTTCCGCGTCGAGCTTCGCGGCCTTGAGCGCCAGGTTGCTCGTCTGGTTGGCGAAGACGGTCGCGGCGCTCGGCGGCGTCCCCATCTCGTCCTTACCCCGGAGGTACACGGTGTGCGTCCCCACCGCCAGGGTGCCCTCCCAGGGTGCCTGACCCACGACCGCGCCGTCCACGACGACATCGAGCGGGAGCCCCGTGGACTCCGTGACGCGCAGGCGGCCCGAGCTCGTGAGCGCCTTGAGCTTCGCCTCCACGCTCTTCTTCTGCTGCCCGGCGACGAGGAGCTGCACCTCGAAAGGGACGAACCCCTCCTTGTACACGCGAACGGCGTGGGTTCCGGCGTTCACGACGATCGCCTTCGGTAGGGGCGTCGTGCCACGCTCCTGACCGTCGACGATGACCGTCGAGCCCGCCTGATCGGACGACACGGCGATCTCGCCGACGTTGCCCTGCAGCTGCGTCATCGCGTCCTCGACCTGCTTGCGTTCGTCCGGTCGCAGCGATCCACCGAACTCGCGCAGCAGCTCCTGGTACATCTCGATCGACTCCGCGTAGCGCTTGAGCTGCCGGAGCGCGACGGCGCCGTTCTTCAGCGAGGCGATGCCGGGGTAGAGCTCGCGCGAACGGAGGAACTCCGCCAGCGCCGCGTCCCAGTCCTCGTTCTGGACGTGCTCGATGCCACGGAAGAAGTGCTGCTTGGCGTCCTCCTTGCGCTTCTCGAGATCCGCGTCGGCGGGCGACGCTGCGGGTGCTTCGGTGGGAGGCGGCGCACCTTCCGCGGGCTGACCGGGCGCGGCGCCCGCGACGAGCGTGACGAGCGCCACCACGACGACGGAGACCCACCACTGACCGAGCCCGCGAGCCATGGACCCCGGACGCTATCAGACGCGAGGGCGGAGCGTCGTCAGCGAAACTCGGTGTCGATCTTGGGGCTGACCGGTTTCGGGGCAGCTTTCGGGGCGGCTTCCGGAGGCTTGGGGGCTGCGGCCGCCGCGGGTGCGGCGGCCACGGGACGTCCCGCGGCCCGGGCGGGCGCCTTGATCTCGATCGCCTCCGGGATCAGCCCGGTCTGCGTGATGGCGACGGTCTTCTCGACGCGCTGGCCGTGCGCCTCGACGACGAGCTTTCGCGTCGAGCCCACGTCCCCCTCCAGGGTGAGCTTTCCTTCCTTCGCGTCGCCGCGCTGCCCGTCCACGGTGATGACGGCGTCGGCGGGGTCGATCTTCAGGTCGAAGGATTTTCGCTCTTTCACCGAGATCGTCTTCTCGATGACCTGTGGTTCGGCGCTGATCACGACGGTCGCGGGAGCCGCAGGTTCTCCCCGGTCGGCGGACACTCGCCACGCCGCCAGGCCGCCACCCAGGACGACGACGGCGGTGACACCCAGGCCCACGACCAGCCCCGCCGAGCTCTTCTTTGGGGCGGTGAGCCCGGGCTGGCTCTGGGTCATCGAAAGGCCGGTGCGCTGGGTCGCCCGGAGCAGTCCGTCGTCGCTCAGCTGCAGCCGCGGCGCGATGTACGCACGGAACTCCTCGCCGACCCCCACGAGCATCGGCGGGGTGATGGTGCCGCCGTCGGGGACGATGGCGCCGAGCGCGTCGCGAAGCTCGTTCGCGGTCTGGTATCGGAGATTGAGGTCGCGCGACATCGCGCGATGGGTGATCTCGGCGAGCTCCGGCGGCACCCACGGTGCCTTGTCCTGCAGCAGTGGGATGTCGGCCGTGATGATGCTCACCATGAGCTCGCCGAGTGACGTCGCATCGGCGTAGGGGAGCTGGCCGCTCAGCATTTCGTACATCACGACCCCCAGCGACCAGACGTCGCTGCGCGAGTCGATCTTGGAGGCGCCGCGGGCCTGCTCCGGGGACATGTAGATGGGGGTCCCCAGCATGCTCCCGGTTCGCGTGAGCCCCTGGGACGTCTCCGCGAAGTTCTCCATCTTCACCTTGGCGATCCCGAAGTCGAGGACCTTCACGATGAGATCGCCGGAGTCTCGGCCGGTGAGGTAGAGGTTGGCGGGCTTGATGTCCCGGTGGACGATGCCCTTCTCGTGCGCCCTCCCGAGCCCGACCGCCGCCTGCAGGGCGAGCTTCGCGGCGACCATGGGGTGCAGCGCCCCGAGCCGGTTGATGGTGTGCTCCAGGTCCTCCCCCTGAAGCATCTCCATCACCATGTACGGGTACCCCGTGATGGGATCCGATCCGGAGTCGAAGATCTGGACGATGTGATCGCTCTCGACGATCGAACTCGCCTGGGCCTCCCGGAAGAAGCGCTTGATGACGCCCTCGTGGCCCGCCAGCTCCGGCGACAGGAGCATCTTCACCGCGACGCGCTTGAGCGTCATGGTGTTGCGCGCCTCGTAGACGGCGCCCATCCCACCCTGCCCGAGCAGCCGCACGAGCTGGTACCGGTTCGCGACGAGCGACCCCTCCAGCCCCCCGGTCGCGGGGTGCGCGGGAGGTCGCTCGGTGTCCGACGTTCCGCTCGAGTGACTGTTCGGATCGTGCATTCGAGCTCTGCCCCGGCGAGCGGTGATTCTATTCCTCCGCGCTCGCAGGTCCAATCCATCGGCCAGAGGGCCCCGTCTCCCCGAGTTCGTCGCAACCCGCGGAAACCTCGACCGTCGCCGGTCGTGCCGCTATGTTCCGCGCGCCGCCGGGCCGGTGATTCGGCGCCGGCCACAGCTCCCGGGGGACAAGCCCGTTACCGATGCTCGAACAGGAAACCGTGATCTGGCGAGACGCCCGACCGTTGCACGGGACCGGCCACGCCCATCGCGAACGTTTCACGCGCGTGCGATGCGTGCGGTGAGCGTCCTGCTCGTCCTGCTCGCTGCCGCGTGCGGCAGCCGCGCTTCCACACCTCCGCGAGCGCTTGCAGCGCACCCCCAAGCGCCGCCGGCGACCAGGGATCTCGAGGACGTCGGGTGGCAGCGGTTCGTCGCACCGCGCTTTTCCTTGGAGTTCGCACTGCCCGAGGCCGACGAGTGGCGCATCGACGACCGGTCGGAACGCTGGCTGGTGGCGACGCACCCCGGCAGCGAATCCGTGTTGCGCGTGCGGTCGTGGCGCGAGGGCTCGCTCGCCACTCCCGCGCGCTGCGAAACCGTTGCCCGAGGATGGCGAAAGGAGATCGCCGTCGCCGACCACGACGTCGTGGTGGACGACCAGATGGTCGAGGCGCCCGCGGGGTACGCGTCGCGGGTCCTCGTCGGCGTCGTCCCGGAGCGGGGCTCCACGAGCCTCTCGGGGTTCGTGTTGCTGTTCGGCGCCAACGTCCGGCAGTGCGTCGCCATGGAGTTCACCACGCGAGCGACCGGTGCGGGTGCGGAAGCGGAAGTGGGTCGCCGCCTGGGACTGGTCGCCGGCGGTGTTCCGTCCCGCCTCGTGGCCCGAGGAGTCGAGGCGCGCGCGCCCCGTCCCGGGATGCGCTGACCGCCGACGCGCTCGCCCTCCGGCGTCAGAAGCGCCGGGCGCGTGCTGCCAGGGACTCGGCTGCGCGCTTGCCCTGCGCCCCCACGGCGACCACGAACATGCGAGCACGCGCGAGGATCGTCGCTGCGGCGTCGCGAACGGCGTCGCGACTCACCGCATCGATCCGGGAGACTCGCTCCGTCAGCGTCGCACCGATGCCGTGCAGCTCACCGAGGGCGAAGAGCTCCGCGACGTGGCCGGGGTCGTCGAGCGCTTCCTCCGCCTGCCACCGGTAGCGCGCCTTCGCCTTGGCGATCTCCTCGTCGGTGGGTCCGCGGTCCCGCAGCTCGGCCAGGAGCTGCAGCAGCTCGCCGAGCAGCTCCGTGGCACGCTCGTTCGCGGCTTCGACCGCCACGTCGAAGAGTCCGACGTCCTCGTACGGCTCGTAGTGGGCCGACACCTGGTAGCAGAGCCCGCGCTCGTCGCACAGCCGCCGGTAGAGGCGCGTCGAGGTGCCGTCGTCGAGCGTGCGCAGCAGGAGCTCCGTCGCGGTACTCGCGGGGTCGCCTCGCCCAGGTGCCACGAAGCCGACGCGCAGCTCGGTCTGGCTGGTCGTGCTCGGCACGAAACGGAAGCGTCCCCTCCGTCCTAGTCGCGGTGGCGAAGCTCGACGCGTGCGGCCGGGAGCCAGCCTGCCGAGCGCTTCCTCGACGGCGCGCACGGCGCGCTCCGGGTCGAGCGGGCCGGCGACCGCGACGACCGTCGCTCGTCCGCGATAGTGCCGCCCGTGGTGGGCGCGCAGGGCGCGGCGGTCGAACCTCTCCAGGTGTCGCGCCGTTCCCGTGATGGGGAACGCGAGGGAGTGGTCTCCGAACACCGCTGCCCGCAAGATCTCGTCCGGATCGACGCTTCTTCCACGGTCGTCGAGCCCTTCGTTGATCTCCTCGCGGACGATCCCCTTCTCGACCTCGAGATCGGAGAACACCGGCGAGGTGAACACGCGGCCGAACAGCTCCTGGGCAGCGTCGAAGCTCACGCGAGGCGTGGAGAGCACGAGGGAGCCGTGATCGGCGGACGTGGCCGCCGAGAGCGTCGCTCCCAGCGACTCGAAGGCGTGGGCCTGGCTCTGCGCGGACGCGTTCCCGGGGATCCCGCGAAAGAGCATGTGCTCCAGGAAGTGGCTCAAGCCGTTGGTCGCGCGCGTTTCGAACCGCGATCCCACGCGAATCTCCGCATCCACGACGACGCGGTGAGCCCAGGGCAGTCGCACCGCGACGATGCGAAGTCCGTTCGCGAGGCGTGCCGTGGCGATCTCGACGCGCGGGGACCCGGGCGGTCGCGGCATCGCTATCCTTCGGTGCCGTCGGCGTCCTTGGTGCTCTCTTCGGCGAAGCGCGGGTTGACCACCGCGGACGCGCCGGCGGTGCTGCGGAGCGCCGCGACGTACCTGGCGAGGGCATCCATCTGCTTGGCGAGAAGCAGGCCCTGGACGACCTCGTGCTTCTCCTTGGCGAAGTCTTCCTTGCCCGCGACGGTCTTCTCCTTGAGCTGCAGCACCGCGAGGCCGGTCATCGTCTCGACGAAGTCCGGGAGGACGTCCTCGGCCTTTTCGAGCGCGAACATCTGGCTCGCGAGGGAGCGACCGGGCAGCACGCCGTCGATGACCGTCCCCGAAGGATTGAACGAGGTGGTGACCTCCAGCTTGGGCCGTAGCTCGTCCTCCAGCGCCGGGAGCGTCTCGTCCGCGCCCGGCTTCTTGCCGTGGTATCCGCGGAGCGCGTACTCGCGGGCAATTTCGTCGGCCGCCTCGGCGAGCTTCTTCCCGCCCTTGGCCGCGGTGATCAGCTTTCCGCCGATCTCCTTCGTGAGCTGGTCCATCGCGAAGGAGACGGCCAGACGCCGTTCGATGATCCTTCGCGCCGTCTTTTCCACGTCCGCCTCCGGGAGCTTGCCGTGCAGCAGCAGCACGTGGAATCCGCGCGCGGTCTCCAGGACCGGGGAGACCTCTCCCGGCTTCATCTTCTCCACGTGGGCGAGGAGATCCTTGGCGCCGTCGCCGTAGCCCTCGTTCAGACATCCGAGGTGGCCACCGCTCAGGGCGGTCGAGCCTTCGCTCGTCTGCCGAGCGACGCGCTCGAACGGCTCCTTCTTCGCGATGCGTGCGGCCGCCTTCTCGATGAGGTCACGCTCCAGCGTCTTGGTCTGGTCGCTCGAGCCCGTTTCGACCTCCACCATGATCTCACTCACCAGAGGGCAACCGGCAACCCAGCCCTCCTTGGCAGTCTTCCAGGCGGCGTCGATCTGCGTCCTGTTCGCATCCGCCCACGCTGCGACGACGGCGTCCGAAGCATCGACCACCCAGCGCCCGACCCAGTCGCGGTGGACCCGGACGGCTCGCGCCACGGCCTTCGACTTGACCCGCTCGAACTCCTCGAAGGCCTCCGCCTCGGAGAGCCGGACGCGCGCCCGGACGAGCTGCCGCATGCGGTGGGCGACCAGCTCGCGCCTCTGGGAGTCCTTGAAGTCCTTCGGGCTCAGGCCTGCGTAGTTGCGTACCGAGCGGGTGTACACGTCGTAGTCGAACTCGTTGGTCTTGGAGTTCTTGACCCGGATCAGCCGAACGCCCTCCATGCCGAGCTCGAGCTGCGCGGCCAGCATCGCCTCGGAGACCGGGAACGACACGTGAGCCTTGCCCTCGGCGAGGGAGGCGTCCACCTCCTGCTCGCTGATCGAGATGCCGAGGCGCTTCGCCTCGGCGATCAGCAGCTCGCGCTCGACGAGACCCTCGAGGACCTTCCGGCGGAGGCCCAGCTCGCGCAGTTGCTTCTGCGAAGCCCCCCGCGGAACGATCAGGCCGTAGGACGAGAAGAAGTCCTTGGCGGCGACGCAGGACGACCCGACGTTGACCGCGCACTCCACCTGGAGCGATCCGGTCTGTTGCCCCGCGCCCGAGCGGAACTCCAGCACGAAGACGATGATGATGGCGAAGACGATGGCTCCCGCCATCACCTGGGCCACACCGCCGCTGCGGAACGCTCTGAGCATGGTCTTTGCCCGGCCGTGCCCGCCGCTTCGTCACAGGGGGTGGACCGCGAGGCGCGGCACATACCACGCACCCCCCCGGTGGTCTACGCCGGCTTGTTCGATGCGGTCTTCGGCAACGCCAGCGCGTAGCGAAGCAGCTCCACCAGCTCGTCGTCGCTCCCGGCGCCCCGCTCGAACGCCACCTCGTACCACGTGTCGAGGGTCTGGCTCTTGTCTCCGGGATCGCGAATGGGCGAAGCCCCGGCGGACACTTCCGTGAAGCCCTGCTCTCTGGCCTCCGCGGCGAGGCGACGCGCGATGCCGAACAGGCCGTCGGCGATCTCCCCGGGGAACTCCGTCGCCTGTGCACGGCACACGAAGCGCACGCCGAGGGGCTCGATGACGACGGACACGCCGCTGTCGAGGATGAGGTTGTCTCGGACGCGGTCCGCCAGCACGATCCGGTCGTCGAGCGTGCGGTAGACCTCGAGCCCCGCTCCGACCAGGAGCTTCTTCAGATCTGCGGACGTTCGAGGGGGCATTGGCGCGTGCCGGAACCGTGATGCGTCACCGGGGGTGACAAGGTGTTGTGTTCGGTCTCGTGCGGCCCCCCGAAGAGCTGCTTGGAATCGCGGTCAGGTCGGCATCCAACGACCTTCCGCACGTTGTCAAACCCCCTCACGAGCGTCAAGGCGGACGCCTCCAATGGGGCCGCGTTCGGTCACGCCCGGCACGCCCGGCGAATTGTCTGCTATCTTCGGCCGACTCGTGAGCCGACCGCCGTCGTCACCCCCTGACGCCGCCTCGAACGTGCCGCACACGCGACGGGGCGGCGGAGGTGCGCGCCGGGAGGCGTCCGAGCGCGTGACCATCCGTCGCGACGCGTTCGAGACGCTGGGCTGGACCCTGAACCTGAGTCGGGGGGGCGTACGGGTGATCGTCGAAGACCCGGTGGAGGTCGACGAAGAGTACGACGTCAACCTGGCGGACGCCGCGGCGCGCAAGGCCCGCGTGGTCTGGGCGCGCAACGAGGCCGATGGGCAGATCGTCGGTCTGCAGTTCCTGGACGTCGAAGGAACCGTGCCTCCCCCACCGGGCGACCCGGAGTGATGACGCGCCGGTAGGCGTCGCGTCGCCGGCGATTCGTCGTGCCGACGTGCTCCGCGGATCTGCTCGGCCCCACGGGGCCGTTCGCGACCGGCTTCGAGTCATACGAGGCGCGCGAGGGTCAGCTCGCCATGGCGCGCGCCGTCGAGCGGACCCTGCTCGAGGACCGCGTGCTGTTCTGCGAAGCAGGTACCGGCACCGGCAAGACTCTCGCCTATCTCGTCCCGGCCCTGGCGAGTGGCCGCAAGGTCGTCGTTTCCACCGCGACCCGCGCGCTGCAGGACCAGATCGTCACCAGTGACCTGCCGGTCGTCAGGCGGACCCTCGGTCTGGACGTTCCCGTCGCCGTCATGAAGGGCCTCTCCAACTACCTGTGCCGCCGGCGGTTCGCCGAGCTCCGAGGGACCGACGGCGCTTCTCCCTCGCCCTTGCTCGCGAGGGTCGAGCGCTGGCTCGATGCCACGGAGACAGGAGACCTCTCCGAGCTGTCCGGCGTGGACGAGAGCGAACCGCTCCTCGAGAAGATCTCGTCTTCGAGCGATACGCGCGTCGGACCCCGGTGCCCGCACCACGAGACGTGCTTCGTGACTCGCATGAAGCGTGACGCCGAGAGCGCACGCCTCGTCATCGTCAACCACCACCTCTTCTTCGCCGATCTCGCCCTGCGGGGGCCGCATCCCGCCCGCGTCCTGCCCGACTACGACGCGGTGGTCTTCGACGAGGCCCACCGCCTCGAGGACGTCGCGACGACCTTCTTCGCGACCCGGGTCAGCACGAGTCGAGTCCACTCCGTGCTGGCGGACGCCCGGAGGGCCTTCCTCGCGGCCGATCTCGCCGATCCACTCTTCGGAGGCGGCGCGGCGCTGCTCGACGCCGTCCGCCGCCGCTCCGACGAGTTCTTCGCGGCCGTCGCCGCGTCCGCCGGTGGCGAAGAGTCCCGTGCGACGGTCCACGCCGACACGTGGCAGGGCGAGGTCGGTGCCGGCTACCTGGCCCTCGACGCCGCCCTCGAGGCGGCGGCGGCTTTCGGCGACGACGCCCGGGGGCGCGTCGCCGAGTCCGATCGCCGGGGGCGTGCCGGGCTGGCGGACGCCGTCGAGCAGGCGAGTCGTCGGTTCGGTCGACTTCGGGACGACCTGGCCCAGATCGTCGACGGCGCGGGCGGGCGCGTCGCGTGGTTCGAGCGGTCCGCGCGGACGGCGACGTTGACGTCGGCTCCGGTGGACGTCTCCCGCGTCTTTCGCGAGCGCGTCTTCGAGGCGGTGTCCGCCGTGGTGCTGACCAGCGCGACGCTGACGAGCACCCCCTGCGAACGGGAGGTGGACCGTTCCGGGGGCGAGCGTGCGTCCCCGAACTTCGACTTCCTGCGCCGGCGACTCGGTGTGGCCGACGACGGTGTGCTCGTGGACGAGGTCGTGGTTCCTTCCCCGTTCGACTTCGAAGCGAGCGCCGTGCTCTACGTGCCTCGCGATCTGCCACTGCCCGGCGACGCGCGGTTTCTCCCGGCGGCGATCGAACGAACGATCGAACTCGTCGAGCTGACCGACGGCGGTGCCTTCGTGCTGACGACGTCGCTGCGGTCGCTGCGCGCCGTTCATGCGGCGCTTCGGGCGCGCCTCTCGAATCGCCCGGTGCTGGTGCAGGGGTCCCTTCCGAAGCGCGAGCTGCTCGCGAGAGTGCGTGGCGACGGGAGGGCCGTGCTCGTCGCCACGATGAGCTTCTGGGAGGGCGTCGATGTCGTGGGCGACGCGCTACGGCTCGTCGTGATCGAGAAGGTTCCGTTCCCGGTGCCGACCGATCCGTTGACCGTGGCGCGCGCGGCGCTGCTCGAGGCAGAAGGCCGGAACCCGTTCCTCGAGCACCACGTCCCCGCGGCGGCGATCCTGCTCAAGCAAGGGTTCGGCCGGTTGATCCGGAGCAAGAGCGATCGGGGCATCGTCGCGCTGCTCGACGGTCGTGTGCACCAGCGCAGCTACGGGCCCAGTCTTCTCGCTGCGCTCCCCGCCGCCCGCCTGGTGGACGACATGGCCCCTGTGCGCGATTTCTGGTCGAACGTCGCTTCGGGGGCGATGCCGGACCCGCGCCGCCCTGTGACGGCCCCGATCGTCGAACTATAGTCCGCGCCCCATGAAGACGTTCAGCGCGGCGCTCGCCGACCTCGGCCTGCAGACCGAGATCGAGGTCTTGCCGGTCCAGAGCGGTTACCCCAGCCCCAAGGCCGTGAACCTGATCTTGAGACGCGTGGGAGGGCAGACCTTCCTCTTCGAGTCGAGCGCGGCGAGGCCGGACATCGTGAAGGAGATCCACGATCATCTCGAGCGCCAGC
Organism: uncultured Polyangiaceae bacterium; assembly: GCA_964487605.1. GTDB lineage: Bacteria > Myxococcota_A > Polyangia > Polyangiales > Polyangiaceae > JAJDAH01. The sequence goes on along the minus strand of CAZARU010000023.1, from coordinate 51,882 downwards.
GCGTTTCCAGGCTGGACGCGCTGCTGGTGACGCACTGTCACGGTGACCACGCGGGAAGCGCAGGAGTGGTCGCCGGGTACGGCCGGCCCGACGGGCAGCGCGCGCCCATCTACCTTTCGTCGGCGGGCTATCGCTTCGTGACGCATCCGGACGCGGCGTTCCTTCAGGAGACGCACGAGCTCTTCGTCCAGCGCGCCCAGTTCGGGCTCATCGAGTACAGCACCGTCAGCCGGGACGACCTGGTGGAGCATGCGATTCGGAAGCAGTTCCGCGGCTACTTCGCGCGTGCTCCGAAATCCGCCCTGCGCTTCGTGGACCAGGGGGCGATCCCGGACGGGATTCTCGCCGTCCCGACGCCGGGTCACTCGAACGACTGCGTGCTCTACTTCGACCCCGCTCTCGGCGTAGCCGTTCCCGGGGACACGATCATCTGCACGGGGGCGCCCGATCGACCCGACACCCACGGATTCGTGATCCCGATCTTCACGGTCGCCGGTCAGAGCTATTCGATGGCGTACGAGGGGTACCTCCTCACGGTGCGGCGGCTACGGAAGTTCTTCCAGACGCACGGTGTCCGCGTGATCCTCCCGCCCCACGGCAAGTTCGCGGTGACGGAACCGATGTCCTGGGTGGCGTTCGCGGAGGGATACTTTCGTGGGATCTACGAGGCGCTGGTCCACGGCTACTTCGGGGACGCCGCGCGGCGCTCCGCGCCGTTTCGCGCTTGTGATCTCAACGCGTTCATCCCCAGCGCCGGGGCTCATCCCATTTCGACGCCGAGCCACACGTTCGGAATGCTGTGCTCCCTGGTGGACGACGGATTCCTGGACATGCAGGAGGATCCGGGCACGCGGCAGATCACGTTCTCGCTGCGCGACATGCCGCCCGCGGATCACGTGGAGCGGCGCCTCGCGCTGGACCCTGGCCCCGTTCCCGTGTTCCGAACGGGGCACCAGGTGAGCTGAAGCACGCGCGGCGTTCGTCGCCGCGACTCGTCATTTCTTGCTTCGCGGGCGCTTCGCAGGGCGCTTGCCGGAAGCCGTGCTGCTGGCCTTCGCCGCGCCCCTCTTCGTGGGCCTGCGGACCGCGGGCTTCCTCGAGGTCTTCTTCTTGGCGGAGCTGCGACCTGCGGGTCTCTTCGGCGTCTTCTTCTTCGCGGTCTTGCCGGGGCCGCTCGCCTTGGCCTTCCGCTTCGCGGTCTTGCGAGTCGCGGGCTCCCTCGTGGGCTTCTTCCCTGCGATTCCGCCGCTCGGCGCCTTCTTCTTCGCGGTCCTGCGAGCTGCGGGCTTCTTGGGGGCCTTCTTCTTCGCGGTCTTGCGAGCTGCGGGCTTCTTGGGGGCCTTCTTCTTCGCGGCCTTGCCGGCGGTGGGCGTCTTGGCCGCCTTCGCCTTCGCCTTCCCGGTCTTCGCCTTCCGTGCGGCGCGCTGCGGTGCGACCGCGGAGGGTGCGGCTTCGCCCTCGGTCGCGCCCGCGGCCGCAGCGCGCGGCTTCTTGCGAGCCGCCCCGGGCCCGTCGTCGCGGCCGAGCACCTTCGCGAGGGCGTCCGTCACCGCGCGCGCGGAGAGCGCCTCGGGTTCTTCGCGCTCGTCGAGGAAGTCGGCGGAGGCCGGCGCGCTCGGGACCTGGTCGTCGTCGCCCGCGCCCCGGCTCCGTTCGTCACGCCGTCGCGCGAGGGTCTCGGTGACCTTCTGGTCGAGCGTGGAGAACTCGAAGGGCTTGTCGACGTGGGAGTCCGCGCCGTAGAGCGGCGACGTCATCTCGTTCAGGTTCTCGCCGATGCCCGTCAGCATCACCACGCCCGTGTGCGCGAGCGACACGGTCTCGCGAATCTTGCGGCACACCTCCCAACCGCTCATGCCTGGCATCATCACGTCGAGCACGACCAGGTCTGGCAGGTACTCGTGGGCGAGCTCCCATGCGGCGTCGCCGTCCGCGGCTTCGAGCACGTCGAAGCCCTTCGCCCGCATGTGGCCGGCGACGAGAGCGAGGGTGCTGGGTTCGTCGTCGGCGACGAGAACGAGGGTCTTCTGGGGGGAGGGCATGGTTTCGTGGCTCCGAAGGCGGGGGGAACGATTGGAGAGCATGGGCAAGACCCGGTCAACCCGCTCCCCGCTCGCCCCGGGCGGCGGAGGTCCGAGCGTGCCCTGAATGCCCAGATCGAGGCGATTCCGGGCGAATCGGCTCGCGGCGTCGGCGGGGTGCAGGGCGGACGGAGCGTTGCGCGCTACAGTGCTCGCCGGTCCGCCCGTCGAGCGAGGTCGAACGGAAAGGCCGAGGAACTTTCCCGCGTTGAGACCGTCAGGAACTAGCCCGCCCGTGTCCGACCCCGCCCCTGCCCTCGCCCGACTGCGACGCTCTTCCCGGCAGGCGGCTCTGCGGCTGCGCCTGGACGAGGCCGTCGGCCGGCTCGCGCTCCTCCTCCCCGTACCCCTCGTCTACGCGGCGGCGGCGCTCACCGCGGTGAAGGTGTGGCGTCTCCCGGAGGACCTGGTTTCGACCCTGCTCTGGGTCGGCGCGCTCCCCGCTCTGCTGCCGGTCGGTGCGGTCGTGCACTCGCTCACGAGGGCCCGCGCGCCGTCCGAAGGCTCGCTCGCCCTGGACCGACACTACGGTCTGCACGACCGCATCACGAGCGCGCTCGCCTTCGAGAGCCTCGACGTCGCCGGCCGGACTCCGCTGATGGCCGCCGCCATCGACGACGCGGTGGCGACGGCGCGCGACGTCCGGCCGCGCCTGGCGGCTCCCGTACGCTTTCCGCGAGATCTGCTGGCGTCGCTGGCGCTGGCGCTCGCCGTGGCGGGCATCCTGCAGCTCGAGGTGCGCACCACGCGCGTCGTCTACCCGGAACGCTCCATCGACGCTCTGGCGATGAGTCCCGACGACGTGGAGCTCCTCCGCGAGACCCTCCGCGACCTGGACGAGAAGTCGAGCGATCCAGAGGTGCGCGCCGCGATCCGGAAGTTCAACCAGCTGGTGGAGGACATCGCCAACCGACGGCTCGACCGTCGTGAGGTGTTCCAGCGCATGGCGGAGCTCGAGCGGCAGCTCGTTCGGGCCTCCGAGGCGGACCAGGAAGCGCTGGACGAGGGCCTCGCGCGTCTCGCCAGGGAGCTCGAGAAGAGCGACCTGACCAAGCCCATCGCGAAGCCCCTCGAAGAGAAGCGCCTCGAGGACGCCGAGCAGGCCATGCGCGAGCTCGCCCGGAAGCTCGCCGACAAGAAGAATCCGCCGACCAAGGCCGAGCTCGAGAGGCTGCGCAAGGCCCTCGAGAGCGCGAGCAAGACCAGCGCCGAGTGGAAGAAGAACATCGAAGAGCGGCGCGAGCAGCTCGAGAAGGAGAAGAAGCGTCTCCTCCAGAAGAAGAAGGACCAGGGCAAGCTCTCCGAGGGCGAGCGCAAGCAGCTCGAGAAGAACGAACGCCAGCTCGAGCGACTCGATCGCGAGAAGCATCGCCAGGAGCAGGCGCAGAAGAAGATGTCCGAGCTCGATCGCGAGCTCGCCGAAGCGGCTCGACAGCTTATGAAGGAGCTCGGCGACGCCGCGAAGAACGTCGAGCAGGGTGCCGAGGACATCAACCGCATGGCGCGGGAGGAAATGTCGGACAAGGAGAAGGAGGCGCTGAAGCAGCGCATCCAGGAGCTGCGCGAGCTGATCCGCCAGCAAGGCAAGAGCGGGGACCAGCGCCTTCAGCAGCTCCTTCGGTTCGGCCAGCGCGCTCGCGGCAACCGTCCGGGCTCAGGCGAAGGGGACGAGGGCCAGGAGGGCGAGCAGGGCAAGGGCCGAGAGGGTCGCGACGGTCGCGACGGGCAGGGCGAGGGCGGAGAGGGAAAGGGACCCGGGCAAGGCATGGGCCAGGGCCGCGGCGGTGAGATCGTGATCGGGCGGGGACTGGGCGGAAAGTCGATCGACGTCCCCGGAACCGGCTCGGGCGAGATGCCCGGTTCCGGTCAGGGTGGAGGCGGCAAGGAGCCCGGAGAAGGCGGTGGTCTCGGCGGCGAGAGCTTCGGCAGCGGGAAAGGCCCCGACGTCGCGGGCGAACGCACGAACCCCGCCGGGAAGACCAAGGACGTGGCTGCGGCGGGAGTCGACACGGGCCAAGGTGAGGCGTCGGCGGAGGTCATCTACGGTGCCGCGCAGCGCGGGTTCGTCGGGCGCGGCTACAAGAAGGTGTTCACCGACTATCAGACCGTCGCCGAGCAGCTGCTTCGGAAGGACGACATTCCCCCCGGCTACCGCTTCTACGTGCGGCGGTACTTCCAGCTCATTCGCCCGCGAGACTGAGCCGCCCGGGTCGGACGCGAAAGACGAGACATGAACGACACCACCGCTGCGAAGAACGACGTCGCGGCCTTTCGAGAGAAGATCGGAACGCTCCGCGAGGAGATTGGACGGGTCATCGTCGGCAACCGTGAAGTCGTCGATGGTGTGCTCACCTGCATGCTCGGCGGCTCGCACGCGCTGCTGGAGGGTGTCCCCGGGCTGGGCAAGACCATGCTCGTGCGCACGCTCGCGCAGGCCGTGGGGCTGACGTTCTCGCGCATCCAGTTCACCCCCGATCTCATGCCAGCCGACATCATCGGGACCACCATCATCGACGAGACCGTCGGTGGCGCGCGCGCCTTCGAGTTCCGGAAGGGCCCGGTCTTCGCCAACATCGTGCTCGCCGACGAGATCAACCGGGCGACGCCGAAGACGCAGAGCGCACTCCTCGAGGCGATGCAAGAGCACCGCGTGACGGTGGGGCGCACGACGCACGTCATGGACGAGCCGTACCTGGTGCTGGCCACGCAGAACCCGCTGGAGATGGAGGGGACGTATCCGCTCCCCGAGGCCCAGCTCGACCGCTTCTTCTTCAAGCTGCAGGTGCCGTTCCCGACCCGGGAGGAGCTGCACGACATCATCGACCGGACGACGACGGAGCACGCGGTCGAGGTCCAGAACGTCCTCTCTCGCGAGGCGATCCTGGGGATGCAGAAGCTGGTGCGGACGGTGCCCGTCGCACGCCACGTACAGGACTACGCGATCCGCGTGCTGCAGGCGACGCACCCGGGCGGTCCGGACTCGCCCGAGGTCGTGAACCGCTTCGTGGCGACCGGCGCCTCGCCCCGCGGTGCCCAGGCCGTGCTGCTCGCGGCCAAGATCCGGGCGATCCTGGAGGGGCGGTTCGCGGCGTCGATCGACGACGTTCGCGCCAGCGCGCATCCGGCGCTGCGCCACCGGATCCTCCTCAACTTCGAGGGCGAAGCCGAAGGCGTGAAGACCGACGGCGTCATCGACGCGATCCTCGAGAAGCTCCCCGAGAGCAAGGTCTGAGTCGAGGAGCACCGTGGGCGTCCTCGACGCGTTCCGCCGCGCCGCCGCGCCGGTATCCAGGCGCTTCGGGCGGGAGCGATCCGACGACGTGGAACTCTTCGACGAGGAGTTTCAGCGCAAGCTGGAGATGCTGGCCATGGTCAGCCGGCGCGTGTTCGCCGGACGAATGCGCGCGGAGCGGCGCAGCAAGAAGAAGGGGAGCGGGATCGAGTTCGCCGACCACCGCGACTACGCGCCGGGGGACGACTTTCGCTTCATCGACTGGGGCATCTACCAGCGCTTCGACCGCCTTCTGGTGAGGCTCTTCGAGGAGGAGGAGGACCTCAGCATCTACTTCATCGTGGACTGCTCCACGTCCATGGGGTTCGGCGACGGCGCGAAGTTCGATCAGGCGCGTCGCCTGGCCGCGGCGCTGGCGTACGTCGGCCTGGCGAACCTCGATCGCGTCACGATCGTCGGCATCGCCGACGAGGTGGTGGCGCGGATGCCGACGACCCGCGGGAAGGGGCGCATCTTCACGGTCTTCCAGTTCCTTCGCGGCTTGCGCGCCGACGGGACCACGAACCTCGGGGATGGCCTGCGCACGTTCGTCGCGCAGCACAAGCGCCGCGGCTTGGCCGTCCTCATCAGTGACCTGTACGACCCCGCGGGCTTCGAGCACGGCATCAACGTGCTTCGGTACAACAAGTTCGAGCCGTTCGTGCTGCACGTCGTGGACGCCGCGGAGTCGTCGCCCGAGCTGAAGGGTGACGTGAGGCTCTACGACTGCGAGACCGGCGACGAGCGCGAGGTGACCGTGACGAAGAAGGTCCTCGAGCGAATGCGCGGGGCGTGGCTGGACTACCGTTCGAGCGTCGAGCGTTTCTGCGCGCAGCGGCAGGTTCCGTACTTTGCGGCGGAAGTCACGACGTCCTTCGACGAGCTCGTGCTGCGCGTGTTCCGGCGCGGAGGTTTCCTGCGCTGATGATCTTCGCAGGCCTCCCCCTCGCGACCCTCCTCGCCATCGGCGGAGCCGCCTTCGCCGCCACGGCGCTCCTCTACGTCCTCAAGCTGCGTCGGCGGCCCATTCCCGTGCCGTTCTCGCCCATCTGGGAGCGCGTGCTCAAGGACAAGGAGGCGACGAACCTCTTCGCGCGGCTCAAGCGGCTCCTCTCGCTCCTCCTGCAGCTCGTGCTGCTGGCGCTCGTCGTGGCGGCCCTCGGCGATCCTCGTCTCGCCGGGAGCCTGGCGGAGGGGCGAAACGTGGTCGTGCTGGTGGACACGAGCGCGTCGATGAAGGCCACGGACGTCGTTCCCAGTCGCTTCGACGTCGCCCGATCGAAGGTCCGGGAGATGGTTCGTGGCCTCGGAGGCACGGACCGAATGCTCGTTGCCCAGATGGACGCGTCGCTGACCCCGCTCTCCACGATGACGAGTCAGGTTGCCGACCTGGACGCCGCCATCGACCGCCTCCGAGCGACGGACACGCGCGCGAACTTCCGCCGCGCACTGGCGTTCGCCACGGATGCGCTGCGCGATCTGCCGAAGAAGGAGATCATCGTCGTGAGCGACGGTGCCCTGGGCGACCTCGGAACCCTCCCGGTCGATCTGGGCGACGCGAAGCTGTCCTTCGTGCCCGTGGGGAGCGGAGCCGACAACGTGGCCATCACCGGCTTCTCCGTGCGCCGGTATCCGCTCGACAAGTCTCGGCACGAAGTGATGCTCGAGGTCACGAACACGACCGACCGCCGCGTCGGCGTCGAGCTCTCGCTGCTCGGCGACGGGCAGGTGACCGACATCACGCGGCTGGAACTCGGACCACGGGAGGTGCTTCCGCGCTTCTACCCCGATCTGGCCGGTGCGAGCCGCGCCCTGGAAGGGAGGATCCGCCTCGCGGACGGCACCAGCGACGACCTCCCTGCCGATGACCGTGCGTACGCGCTCATGCCCGAGCGCAGGCGGTCCCGGGTGCTGGTGGTCACGGCGGGCAACACGTACCTCGAGGCGGCCCTGCTGCTCGACGAGTACCTCGACGTCACCACGGTGGGCCCTTCGGAGTATCCGCCCCAGGGATCGTTCGACGTCACCATCTTCGACGGCGTGGCGCCCGTGGCTGCGCCCAACGGGGGCGGACTCTTCTACCTGAATCCCCCGGCGGTCGGATCCCCGGTGGGTCACAAGAAGGCGATCGAGGGCTTCGGATTCGACAGCTGGGACGCGAAGAGCGCGCTGCTGCGGTGGATGGCCATCGACAACGTGCAGGTGGCGCGGGGGTTCGCCCTCGCTCCCGAGAAGGGCGACCGCGTCGTGGGGTCCAGCGTCCTGGGCCCCGTCCTCGTCTCCGGCCGTCGCGAGGGGCGTCGGTTCGTGGCGCTGGGCTTCGACCCTCGGGACAGCGACCTCGTGCTCAGGGTCGCGTGGCCGCTCTTCGTGCTCAACGTCATCAACGACTTCGTCGAGGAGGACACCCACTACGTCTCGTCCTTCAAGACCGGGGAAGTGTGGCGCGTGCCGGCCCCCGCAGGCGCCACGTCCGCGACCATCGTCGATCCGGCGCGCGTCGAGCATCGAGTTCCCGTGAAGGAAGGGCGTGCCGTGATGCTCGGCGAGCACGCCGGCTTCTACCGGCTCCTGACCGGCGCCGCCGCGGATGGGGATGACGGCGTGACGGAGTTCGCGGCGAACCTGGCCGATCCCGACGAGAGCCGCATCGAGCCCGTCGCGAGCCTCGAGCTCGACGGTCACGTGGCGTCCGAGCCCTCGGGATTTCGGGCCGGCGTCCGGCGCGAGCTCTGGCTCTACCTGCTCCTGGCCGTCGTGCTCCTGTCGCTGCTCGAGTGGGTCACCTACCACCGGAGGTTGACCGTATGACCCCGCGGCGCATCGCCTGGGGTGCGTTCCTCGTCGCGCTCACCGGCGCGCTCGCGTGGGCGTACCGCCGCTTCGTCTGGTTCGCGCCGGAGGGAGCGTTCACGTGGACACGCGACGGCGTGGCGTACGAGCTCCTGGAGCCGCGCACGCTCGGGCTCGTGCTGGTGCTCCCCGTACTGCTCTTCGTGCTCGGACGCTCGCTGGCCGACTTGCCGTGGCAGCAGCGCGTGCTCGCCGTCGCGCTGCGCCTGGGGTTCGTTGCGCTCATCGCGCTCTCGCTGTCCCGCCTGGCGCGCACGGCGGAGACCAAGAAGGTCTGTACGGTACTATTGATCGACGTCAGCGATTCGGTCACCTCGGAGGCTCTCGACGACGCGCGCGCGTACGCCGCGCGGATGCTCCGCGAAAAGCCTCCGGACGATCTCGTGCGGGTCGTGACCTTCGCGGCGCGTCCCCGGCTACTCGACCTCGAGGAGGCGGCCGAGCTCCCCGCTGCCTCGACCCTTCGCCACGCCGCCGAGCGCCCGGGAGACAGGCCCGGCGCGGGGAGCGACCTGCAGTCGGCCCTGCAGCTCGCCTACGGCGTCTTCCCCCCGGGCTACCTCGAACGCGCCGTGGTGCTGTCGGACGGCGTGGAGACCGAGGGAGACCTCCTCGCGGAGGCGCACCGCGCGTCTTCGTACGGTGTGAAGCTGTTCGCCGTCCCCTATCGCCGCCCCGCCCCGGGAGAGGTCGCCGTGCGCGGCCTGCGCGTTCCCGACAAGGTGCAGATAGGCGAGCCGTTCGTCGTCACCGCGGACGTCCATGCGACGCGCGCGACCAAGGCGCGCGCGCGCCTTTACCAGGGGGAGACGCTGAACGGTCTCGACGGCGCACGAGATCTGGACCTCTCTCCCGGCCCCAATACGCTCGAGTTCCGCTCGGTCGTGCGCGTGGGCGGCGAGGTGACGTACACGCTGAAGCTCGACAAGATCGGCGAGGACCGTTTCCCCGAGAACGACGCGTACTCGGCCACCCTCGACGTTCCCGGACGTCCCACGGTGCTGTACGTCGAGGGCCAGCCGCAGCGCGCCACCTACCTGACGAGCGCGCTCAGCGCGCAGCAGTTCGACGTGGACGTGCGGTCGACGTCGGCGTTCCCCGCGAGCTTGAAGGAGATGGAGCGGTACGATTTCGTCGTCCTTTCGGACGTGCCGAAGGAAAAGGTGAGCCTCGCGGCGCAGGATCTCGTGGAGAAGTACGTACGGGACCTCGGTGGGGGTTTCATGATGGCCGGCGGTGAGGCGGGCTTCGGGCTGGGCGGCTGGGCGAACACGACCCTCGAGCGGATCCTGCCCGTGCGGATGGACGTGCAGCGGCGAAAGGAGATGCCGTCCGTTGCCATGGTGCTCGTGATCGACCGGTCCGGCTCCATGAGCGGCGTTCCGCTCGAGATGGCCAAGGCGGCGTGCAAGGCGACGGTCAGCACGCTGCAGGGCGACGACCTGATCCAGGTGATCGCGTTCGACTCGTCACCGGCGCGATACGTGAAGATGCAGCCTGCCCGCTACCGGTCGCGCATTCAGAACGAGATCCTGCGGATACAGCCGGGAGGAGGCACGGAAATCTTCTCTGCGCTCGACATGGCCTACCAGGACGTTTCGGTCGTCCAGGCGCGGAAGAAGCACGTCATCCTGCTCACCGATGGTCGCGCCCCCACCCAGGGGATCCGCGACGTGACGCAGGCGATGATCGCCGAGGCGATTACCGTGACGACCGTCGGCCTGGGCGACGGGGCCGACGCCGACCTCTTGCGGATGATCGCCGACACGGGAGGCGGGAGGTTTCACGCCGTCCCCGACCCGAACAGCCTGCCGAAGATCTTCACCCGCGAGACCGAGATGATCTCGCGGCAGGCCGCCGTGGAGGAGTGGTTTCCCGTCGTCCAGACGGCGCCGGCCGACTTCCTGAAGGGCATTTCCGTGCAGACGGCGCCGCTGCTTCACGGCTACGTCGCCACCGAGCTGAAGCCGCATCCGGCGGTGCAGATCCTCGCCAGCGATCAGGACGAGCCGATCCTCGCGCGATGGCGGGTCGGGCTCGGGTGGTCGCTGGCCTGGACCAGCGACGTCAAGAACCTGTGGGCGGCCGACTGGTTGCGCTGGGCTTCCTTCAGCAAGTTCTGGGGGCAGCTCGTTCGCGAGCACATGCGCCGAAAGGACCGCCGCGAGATCGACATGAAGACCGAGGTCGTCGGAGGGCGCGTGCGCGCGGTGGTCGATGCGTTCACCGCAGACGAGCGCTTCGACAACGGCATGCAGTCGCGGTTCTTCGTCGTGGGGCCCGCGCCGGGGCGGGATCGCCGAGAAGTGACGATGCGACAGACGGCGCCGGGCAGGTACGAGGCGGACTTCGAGCTCGACAGGTACGGGTCGTTCTTGCTCCGCGCCGAGCACGCTCGCGAAGCTCCCTCCGGAGCGATGGACCAGATCGGGGTCAGCTACGGGCAGGTGTCGCACCCCTATCCCCGCGAGTACGCATCGTTCGAACCGGACGTCGAGAGGCTGTCACGAGCGGTCCTCGCGGCAGGCGGCAGCGTGGATCCGGAGCCGGCCGCGGTGTTCGATCCCGGGGAGGAGAAGATCACCACCTACGAGGAGCTCTGGCAGCGCTTTCTGTACGCTGCGCTCATCGTGTTCCTGCTGGACCTCCTCGTCCGCCGGCTCAGGATGTTCGATCGCAAGTTCCTGCCGAGGCGCCGGCGCGCGGCGGCGTGACGGCTGCGCCACGCCGGCGCAGCGAGGCTGCGCGCGCCCGGGCGCGCGACCTGATACGGTCCCGCCGATGACGTCCCACCCGACCCGTCGCTCCGAAGTCTTCGCGTGTTGCCTCGTCGTCGTCGCGCTGCTCGCGTGCAAGAAGTTCGCCGAGCGGCTCGAGGCGCAGAAGGAGGAGGCGCCCGTCGCCGCGACCAGCGAAGCGGCGGGGGCGTCCCCGGCCGCACCCGCGACGCCCGCGACCGCGCTGTCGTGGCAGAAGCTGGAGGACGCGGACGGCGCGTTCCGGGTCGAGCTCCCCGGGACGGCGAAGCACCAGACGGAACAGACGCCGACCGCCGTCGGCAACATCGAGCTCCACATGTTCCTGGTCGAGTCCGCCGGTGGCAGCGCGTTCACCGCGATGTACTCGGACTACCCGAAGTCGATCATCCGCGCCGCCAACGCCGACAAGATCCTCGAGGGAGCGCAGAACGGCGCGGTGACGAACATCAACGGCAAGCTGGATACGCAGCGCAAGATCAAGATCGGCAGCCACCCGGGGCGCGAGTTCTCCGCGAAGGCCTCGACGCCGCTCGGCGGCGAGCTCGAGTACACGAGCCGGATCTACCTGGTGAAGAATCGGCTCTATCAGGTGACGCTGGCGGCCCTCGGCGGTACGGTGGCCGAGGCCGACAAGAAGCGTTTCTTCGACTCGTTCGCGCTGCTGTAGAGCGGGAGCGGCTACCGGCGCTCGACGCGCGCGACGAAGCCGCTGCAGTCCGTGTCGCCCAGGAACGGGAGCGGACCCCCGCCGAAGTCCGCGCCACCCGCGCCCACCCAGCCGCCCACGATCACGGCATCGTCCGAGACACCGGCGACGCTGGCGCCCTCGTCGAATCCGGCGCTCCCGGCGCTCCGCGCCCACCGAACCTCGCCCTCCGGGCTCAGCAGCGCGACGATGACGTCACCGTCCGGTCGCGTGGTGACGGTCGCTCCATCGAAGTCGATGGTCGTGCTGCCTCCGTGACCCGTCACGAGCACGTTGCCGTCGGCGTCGGCACCGATGCCGTCGAAGTGATCGGTACCGTCACCCCCGAACCCGCGGGCCCAGAGCGTCGTTCCCCGGTCGTCGAAGCACGCGACGAGGCCGTCCTCCCCCTCGCTCGGAACGTCGATTCCGTCGAGCGTCGTCCCGGTGTGCTGGGCCGAGAGGCAGATCGTTCCCGGAGCGGGGGACGCCATGCCCCACGGTCCGACCCACCCCGGAAGTCGCTTCGCCCAGACGGGGTTTCCATCGTGCTGCAGGGCGAGCACGAACAGCTCCTCGTCCTGCCCTGGGGGAATCGGATCGCCCACGATGCCCGTCACGACGCCCGTCACGGCCCAGCCCTCGCGGGTCGGTGCCACGCCGCGCACGACGTCGAGGGCAGGCCCGCCGAGGGCCCTGCCCCACTGGGCGCGGCCCGTGGCGTCCAGCGCCGCCACCCAGCCGTCCTCCGCCGGTCCGATCGACAGGTGCTCGGTCCCGGCGACGACCAGGGACCCCTGGAAGTGGCCGCCGACGAGGACGCTCCCGTCAGGGCGCGTCGCCACGGCGGTGCAGGCCGCGCTCGACGCGGACAGCACCGTGGCCCACCGTGGGTCGCCGTTGCCGTCGAGCCGTGCCACGAGCACGCCGTCCTCGTGCCCGGTGCGACCCAGGCCGCGACCGCTCAGGACCGCGCACGCGTAGAAGTCGCCGTCGTCGTCGGTCGCGAGCTTGCCGGGCGTCGCCCACCCTTCCCTGGCGAGCAGCGTCGACCACCTGGTGGCCAGGCCCTCGTCGAATCCGACGATCGCGACGTTGCCCTCCGTCGGCGAGAGAAACTCACCGCCGATCTGCGTCGGAGCGATGATCTCGCTCATCACTGCGTAGCCCGTGCGCCTCCGGCCCGCGACGGTCACGCCGGAGAGGCAGGACTGGGAACCCGTGGTGAACCCCGAGTCACGCGCGGGCTGGAGCGCGTCCTCGTCGCAGCCGTCCCCTCCGCACGAGTCGGCGTCCAGCGCGGCGGGGCGGCACACGCCGTGGACGCACGTGCTCGACGGGTCGCACACCACGCCCACGCAGGAGCTGCGCAGGTCGATGGGGACCCGCAGTGGCGTGTGGGGCACGTACCTGAGCGACCGCCGGGCGACGATGCAGTGCGCCGCATACGGCGCTCGCGAGCACTCGGCCAGCGGACCGCCCACGGCGCCCACGACTCGAATCGAGACCTCTGCGCCCCGAGCGCCGCTCGGCACGGCGACGAGGCTGCCCAACCGACCGCTCGGGGAGCAGCGGTGCGACTCCGTCGTGAGCGATCCCGCTTCGTCGGAATCCGGCGGGCCGACGACGATGCCGACGCCCTCCAGCCGATCGCACGGAACGTCCGTTCGCAGGGCGATGGTGATCTGCGTCGGTTCGCGACAGCCGAGCGCGACGAGCCCGGCCCCTACGCTCCCGAGCACGCAGCGCAGCACGCCAGGAGCGTCCCTCGTTCCGCACCGCTCGTAAAGCCACGCCGTGTCACGTCAGAAGACGCTGTAGCCGCCGTCGAGTGTGACGACGTCGCCCGTGTGGAATCGTGACGCCTCCGACGCGAAGTACACCGCTATCGCCGCGAAGTCGTCGGGTTTGCCCCATCGCCTGGCCGGTGTCCGATGGACGATCGCGTCGTTCATCTTGTCCCAGCTTCGAGCGTGCTCCGTCATGTCCGTGTCGATCCAGCCCGGGAGCACGGCGTTCGCCGTGATGCTCCAGCGCGCGAGCTCGACGGCCAGGGAGCGCACCAGCGCGCACACTCCGGCCTTCGACGCGGAGTAGTGCTCGCCCCGCGGGATGCCGAACTCCGACCCGATGGACGAGGTCGCGACGAGACGGCCCCCGCCGCCCCGCGCGATCATGTGCCGCGCGGCGGCGCGGAACGTGAGGAACGTCCCGGTGAGGTTGATCGAGAGCAGGCGCTCCCACTGGGCGAGCGACAGATCCGTGAACGGCGTTCGGTCGCCGCCGACGCCCGCGTTGGCGAAGCACGAGTCGATGCGGCCGAACCTCTCGAGGGTCGCCCGGACGGCCGCGTCCGTGTCCGGCTCGCTCGCGACGTCGCACACGACGCCGAAGGCGGGCCCCATCGCCGACAGCTCCTCGACGGCCTCGAGGTTCTTGTCGGCGTTACGTCCCCAGACCGCCACGCTCGCGCCTGCCCGAGAGAGCCCGCGCGCCATTCCGAGGCCCAGGCCCCCGTTTCCGCCCGTCACCACCGCCACGTGCCCGGAGAGGTCGAACATGCCGGACCTTTTCCCATGCTTCGGGGCGCCCCGGGGGATCCTCCTGGGGCGCTGGAGCCCCCTGCCCGGCGCGTGGCCCCGATTTCCCTCAAGGGAGCCCCGCCCGGACCGTTCACCGGTTCGATGCCCCGGATCACCGGCCTGCCCTCCGCCTTCGACGCCGCCCGGGGAGGCGTCCGCTCCTCGCTCGAGCGGTTCGATCGCGCCGCCGCCGAAGTGACACGCGCCGCGACGGCATTCGCGGGCGCCGACTCCATCAGCATGAGCGAGAGCGCCCGCTCGGCGGCTGCCGGTGCGACCCCGCACACGGCCGACCTCGTCGAGGGCGTGCTCGATCTGCGACTGGCGAAGTACGCCGTGTCCGCGAACGTCGCGGTGCTGCGCGCTGCCGACGAGATGACCGAGGAGCTCGTCTCCATCGGTCGTCGGCGCTGATTCGCCGCGGCCCGCGGCCCGCGAAAGTCAGCGCGGCGGAGGTACCGTCTTGGTCTCGCAGCCGACCTCGAGGGCGATGGAGCCGTCGAGATCGGCCTTCACGCGTTCGCAGGTGTCGCCGCACAGGAGGATTCGCGTGCTGTCGGCGTTCCACTGCCAGCCGTCGGCGCCGGCGTCGCAGTCGGCGTTGTTGTCCTGAAGGATGTCTTCCGTCGTGCCCGACCCCGGCGTGAACTTCACGTTGACGCGAGCCGGGTCGATCGTTCCGCCGTCGGCGGGCAGCGGCACGCCATACTCGCACTCGAGGCGCCTCACGATGCCGTCGGCAATGGTGTTGAAGATCACGCTCCAGTCCTGCTCGCAGATGGAGTCGATGAGCCCGCCGGTCACTTGCGCGAGCTTCAGATACTCGTTGCCGGGCTCCACGGCGGAGTTGCCGGGTCCGGCGTCCGTCGCCGGCGCGACGCAGGCCATCGGCGGGTTCCCCTTGTCGGTGCCGACGATGCCGTGGAACACGTAGTTGCGCTTCATGGTGCTGCCGAACATCCCGGGTGGCGTCGCGTTGTTGAGGAGCCAGTTGTCGAACATCGTCGCGTCCCAGTTGAACGGAGGTGGTCCCGCTTCGTCGTCGGTCACCACCACGAACACCTTGGCCGCCTCGTAGCGAAGGAGCTGACCCCATGGCGTCGTCCCGCCCGGACAGAAGAGCGGGTTCAGGACCTGGTAGTTGCCCACGAGCTGCGTCAGGGAATCGGTGCTGCCGATCTCGCAGGGGACGTGGAAGAACTTCGGCGGGTTGTCGGAGCATCCGGGGCCTCCGATGGGCGGTGCGACGCAGATGTCGGTGCCGCTCGTTCCGCGAGACGACATCATGATCATCCGCCAGTCGATGATGCTCTGGTCCAGGATGTTGACGAAGCTCGAGTTGATGTTGTTCCGGACCTTCTCGGCCTCGTCGTTCATCGAGCACGAGTTGTCGATGACCCAGATGATGTCGACCGCGGGCTTGCCCGCCTCTTCCGTGACGGAGCTGCAGGGAGCATCGCTGGCCTTCACGTCCTCGAACGTGCCGGCGTCGATGAGCGGTCCGGTCCCGCCTGCACCGCCGGTACCGCCCGTTCCTCCGATGCCGCCCGTCGCGGACGCGCCGGAGGCACCGGAGGCGCCCCCCGCGCCCGAGCCTCCGCTCGCCTTGCTCTCGGGCGAGCTGCTGGCCGAGCACGCGGCAGCGAACGCGACTCCGACGCAGGCTCCGAGAACGACGTGGGTGAAATCCTGCTTCATGTTCGGCCTCGACTCGACCCGCGCGCTGCGGGGTGCGGCGTAGGCTGACGAATCGCGCGGGTCGATTCAAGGACCATCACGCGGGTCGATGTCGGCTCGCCGGCCGTGACGCGGCGCGCAGGCTCCACGCCGCGCACCCGGCATTCTCACGGCTCCGGCCGTCCCGGAAGGTCACGCGTGGCGTGCAAGCCCCGAGTCTTGGTAACAGCGTCCCCCGTGGACGCCGCGAACCTCGGCCTTCTGGCGGCGGCCTCCGTCGCAGCGGGCGCGATCAACTCCGTGGCCGGCGGTGGGACCATCGTCTCTTTCCCCGCGGCGCTCGCGGCCGGGCTGCCCCCGGTCCTCGCGAGCGCGACGAACACGGTGGCCCTGGGCCCGGGCTCCCTGGCGGCGGCGTGGGCCTACCGGCGGGAGCTGGAGGGGAACACGCGGCTCGCCGTGCTCCTCGCCGCGCCGGCGGTGGGGGGGAGCGTGCTCGGCGCGGCGCTGCTGCTGGCGGCCCCGGCGGCCGTGTTCGACGCCCTGGTGCCCTGGCTCGTGCTCGGCGCGACGTGCCTGCTCTTCTTCAGCGACGCCGTGGGGGGTGACGAGGCGAACGCCGATCGCCCGCGCTCCAGGGCCCGCACGACCCTCGTGGCGGCGGGCTTCGCCGTCGCTGCCGTCTATGGAGGCTACTTCGGTGCCGGCATGGGGATCATCTCGCTCGCACTGCTCTCCCGCCTGCATCGGATGAACATCCACCAGATGAACGCGATGAAGACCGTCATCGTCGGTGCGATCAACGCTTGCTCGGCGGTCTACTTTCTTGCGCGAGGCGCGTTCGACGGTCCGGCTGCCGTCGCCATGACCGCGGGGATGCTTGCAGGGGGCTTCGGCGGCGCGTCCGTCGCACGCAGGGTCAACGCGAAGATCGTACGCGGCATCGTCGTGCTCATCGGCGTCGGCCTCAGCGCCGTCCTCGCCTGGCGCCGATGGGCGTGAGCCTGCCAGCGTCGCCTTGATCTCGCCTGGGGGCACGGGTAGTGCCGGCGCCATGAAGCCACGTACCCCGCCGTCGTTTCCCCGCCGCGCTGCCGCCTCCGCGCTCGCTTCCCTCGCGCTCGCTGCCGGCTGCGGCGGAGCCCCGCTGCCCCCGGAGGCTCCCCCTGCCGGCCCGGCGAGCTCCGCCGCCCCGGTGGACGTGCACACCGATCCGAGCGGAACGGCGACGGTCGCCGACGCCACGGCGTTCGTCTCGGACGTCAACGCGCGCCTGCGCGAGCTCTACGTCGAGTCCTCGCGCATGGCGTGGGTCAAGTCCACTTACATCACGGAAGACACCGAGGTCCTCGCGGCCAAGGCGAGCGAGCGCCTGATGGCCTACCAGTCGCAAGCCATCAAGGACTCGCTGCGATTTCGCGGGCTCGACCTGCCGCCCGACGTCGCGCGGAGCCTCTACCTCCTGAAGTTCTCCGCCGGCCTTCCCGCCCCCGAGGACGCGAAGAAGCGAGCCGAGCTCGCGGAGCTCGACTCGAAGCTGAGCGCGCTCTACGGCAAGGGAAAGCCCTGCTCGCCGAAGCTCGTCGGGCACGGGAAGGACAAGAAGGCGGAGTGCCTGACCCTCACCGAGCTGTCCGACGTCATCGCGAAGAGCCGCGATCCGGAGCTGCTGCTCGAGGCTTGGTCCAAGTGGCGCAGCATCTCGCCGCCCATGCGACCGATGTACGAGCGCATGGTCCAGCTCGGCAACGAAGGGGCGAGGGAGCTCGGGTTCGCCGACATGGGCGAGATCTGGCGCGGGCGGTACGACATGCCGGCGGAGCAGTTCGTCGCCGAAACCGAGCGGCTCTGGACGGAGGTCGAGCCCCTCTACGACGAGCTGCACTGCTTCGTTCGCGCGCGGCTGCGCAAGAAGTACGGTGAAGCGCTGATCCCCAAGGGCGCGCCCATTCCGGCTCACCTGCTCGGCAACATGTGGGCGCAGGAGTGGTCCAACCTCTACGATCTCGTGGAGCCCTTCCCGGGCAAGGGCTTGCCGGATCTGACGAGGCAGCTCGAGAAGAAGAAGTACGACGAGAAGAAGCTGGTCGAGCTCGGCGAGAAGTTCTTCGTTTCGCTCGGGATGGATCCGCTCCCCAAGACGTTCTGGGAACGCAGCCAGTTCGTGCGCCCGCGGGACCGCGACGTCGAGTGTCACGCCAGTGCTTGGGACGTGAACATGGGCGGCGACCTCCGCATCAAGATGTGCATCAAGATCGATCACGAGGATCTCGTGACGATCCATCACGAGCTGGGTCACAACTACTACTTCCACTACTACGGGCACCATCCGGTCCTCTTCCAGGAGGGAGCGAACGACGGCTTCCACGAGGGCATCGGGGACACGCTGGCGCTGAGCGTGACGCCGGAGTACCTCGCCAAGCTCGGGCTCTACGACAAGGTCCCCAGCGACGAGAAGGCCGACATCAACGAGCTCATGAAGCGCGCGCTCGAAGGCGTCGCGTTCCTGCCCTTCGGCAAGCTGATCGATCAGTGGCGCTGGGAGGTCTTCGCCGGAAAGACGCCGCCGTCCCAGTACAACGCCGCCTGGTGGCGCCTGCGCACGACCTACCAGGGCATCGCCCCGCCGTCGGCGAGGACGGAGAGCGACTTCGACCCCGGCGCCAAGTACCACATTCCGGGGAACGTACCGTACACGCGCTACTACCTGGCGCGGATCCTCCAGTACCAGTTCCACGAGGCGCTCTGTCGCGCCATCGGTCACCAGGGGCCGCTGCACCGGTGCTCCATCTACGGCGACAAGCGCGCCGGCGAGAAGATGATCGCGATGCTCAGGTTGGGTGCGAGCAAGCCGTGGCCCGACGCGCTCGAAGCCATCGGTGCCGGGCGGACGATGAGCTCGAAGCCCATCGCCGAGTACTATCGACCGCTGGTCGAGTGGATGAAGAAGCAGAACGAGGGCGAGAAGTGCGGATGGTGACGGCGCGCGCGCGCCGCCTCAGAACGTGCAGCGGATCTCGCTCTCGCCGCACGCCTTGGCCAGCTGCGCCAGCTCCGCGTCACAGGGCCCGCACTGGATGACCGCGCGGCCGTCCGCGTCGCACTTGGCGGGGAAGCGTTCGAGGAAGCAGCGGTAAGCGCCGGCGAACGCCGCGTCGCAGGCGGACGCTCGGTTCCCGAACTCGCCGCACTGGTTGCGGCAGTCGTCTCCTCCTATGCCGTCACCCGGGCAGCGCAGGTCCTCGATGGCGCTGCACGTGTCGTGGCAGTCGCGAACGCCGCCGGCCCCCGCGGTCGAGGTACCCGCGAAGCCCCCCGTGGATGCCCCGCCCGTGGATGTCGAGCCGCCGGTGTTCGAGGTGCCTCCGGTCGAGCCGGAGGAGGCTCCCGACCCGGCAGAGCCACTCGAGCCGCCGGTCGCCGTCGAACCTCCCGCACCGCCGCTCGCCGTCGACCCGCCGCTCGCGCCCGTTCCGCCCGCGGCTCCGCTCGCGCCGCCGCTCGATCCCCCGGAGCCGGTGTCGCCCTCGGCCGAGCCGCCGCAAGCGGCGAGCCCGAAGGCCACACCGACGGCGAGTGAGCGCAACGACCGCACCGGCGATTTGTACCCCGTGCCCTGCGTTCCCACCAGGATGGGCCACCGCTCGGGCGCCGAGGCGTGGTCGCCGAGCTGGGTCGCCGCGCTCCGGTCTCGAGCGCTGGCCACCCCGGGACTCGCCAGGACCGCTGCCAAGATCCGTCGCCGACGAAACGCGGTCCGCGACGATACCTGCAGCCTTGCACGGACCTCGGGTCCGGCGGCAACGTGGCCAGGGTCGTCGCCCGCGCGGAGGGCGCCGCAGCGAAAAAGGGTGAGCGGATGCGAGGCTGGAGAGTGGCTTTGGCAGGGGCCGTCGCGGTCGCGGTCGCGTGCTCGGCGAGCACGAGCGGCACCGGCGGCGGCAAGGGGGCGGGGGGCAGCGCCAACGGGTCGGGCAACGGCGGCGCCGGCGCGCTCATCGGCGTCGGCGGCACCGCCGGCACCGGCGGCAACGGCGTGGGGGGCACGTCGCTGGGTCTCGGCGGCTCGGGCGCCATCGGCGGCCTCGCGGACGGCGGCGAGTGCGACGCGGTGAGCCAGCAGGCGGAGAACGGCTTCGCGCCCATCGACATCATCTGGGCCATCGACAACTCGGGGTCGATGACCTTCGAGGCCGGCGAGGTGCAGAACAACATGAACGCGTTCGCGAACCACATCCTCAACTACGGCCTGGACGTCCACGTCGCGGTGTTGAGCGAGCCTGGTCCGCCCAACCCCTTCGGTGGCACCAACGGCGTGTGCATTCCGCCGCCGCTCGGGAGCGGACAGTGCCCCACGGACACGAACCTCCCCATCTTCCTGCGCGTCGACGTCTCCGTCCAGAGCACGGACTCCCTGTTCAAGCTCATCCAGCACTACCCCGACTACAAGCCGGTACTTCGGAAGAAGTCGCTCAAGTACTTCGCCGTGGTGAGCGACGACGAGTCCAACATGCAGTCGATGCAGTTCATCCAGCAGGTGGGGCAGCTCGAGCCCGGGTGGTTCGACACGTGGAAGTTCTTCGCCGTGGTGTGCGACGGGACGCCCTGCTTCGGTTTCCCTCCGCCGTGCGAGACCACGGGCGCCGTGTACATGGATCTGGCGAACGTCACCGGTGGGACCATCGGGTCGCTGTGTCAGGGGCAGTCGAACTTCGGCAGCGTATTCCAGGCGCTCGCCTCCACCATCGTTCAGCAGACCGAGCTCGCTTGCGAATGGGACATTCCGCCGCCGCCCGACGGACAGATGTTCGAGCGCAACAAGGTGAACGTGCGCTACACGCCGGGCACGGGTGGTCCGCCGCGGGACATCTACTGGGTCGAGACCGCGTCGGAGTGCGGGCCCGAGGGTGGCTGGTACTACGACGACAACGACGCCCCGACGAGCGTCCAGGTGTGCAAGGTGAACTGCGACCAGATGAAGTCGGACACCAACGGAAAGGTGGACGTGCTCTTCGGGTGCTTCACCATCGCCGTCCCCAAGTGAGAGGGCCCGGGACGACTCGTCAGAGTCGCGTCGGTGCGGCGCTCGCGGGCGGAGCGGGGCCGCCTTCCCTCGCGCTGCCGGCCGGCGGGGCTGCGGCGGGGTCGGCCGACGCGCCCGGCGCGGCCTCGGACGCGGCCGCAGGCGCAAGGCGCTCCTCGGACTCCGTCTTGACCGCCCAGGCCATGGTCCGGTTGGCGGCGGCGTAGGCGTCGTGGCGGTCGAGGGCGACGATGCCGAGTGAAGATTCCTTGGAGAAGCCGGCGACCGCGAAGTCCACGGCGGCCTTCGGCGACGCGCCGGCCTCGATCGCCTCGTAGACCTTGCGCGCGACGAGCCAGCGCACGATGTCCTCGCCGTTGCCGGTGCAGGCGACCGCGCCCTCGGGTCCCACGTAGAGGCCCGCGCCCTGGATGGGGACGTCCCCCACGCGGCCGCGCAGCGTGAGCGTCGTGCCCCCCGTGGACAGGGCCGCCCCGAAGCGCCCGTTCGCGTCGCGGACCACCACGCCCACGGTGTCGAACTGCTCGACGCCCAGCTTGTGGAGCTTGCGCTGATGCTCGTAGTGCCGTCGCCAGTCGAAGCTGCCCCAGCCGGGCGGCAGCGCGGTGGCGTCCTTTCCGAACAGGGCCTTCACGGCGACGTCTCGCCGCGCCCGAGCCGCGGGGGTCGTCGGGTCGTAGGCGGGGACGCCACGGGCGCGTGCGAATGCCGTCGCGCCGTCGCCGGCGAGCAGCGTGTGCGGCGTGTCGATGACGTCGCGCGCCACCAGGATCGGGTTCTTCACGCCCTCGATGATCGCGACGGCGCCGAAGCGTCCCTCGGAGTCCATCGTGGCGGCGTCCATCTGCACCGTGGAGCCGTCGAGTCGCACGTTGGCGCCGGTACCGGCGTTGAACGTCGGGTCGTCCTCCAGGACCACCGTTCCCGCCACCGCGGCGTCGAGGGCGGTCTTACCGTCGCTCAGCGCCTTCAGCGCGGCGCGCACGGCAGGCGCCACGTCCGCCGACCGCTCCGCGCCCGTGCCTACGCCCGCGTGAGCCATGGCGACGGGGCCTGCGTGCCCCGGTGGCTTCTCGGGGTGCGCGGGCGCCGGGCTCGGCGTCGTCGCCGCGACGGCGGCAGGCGGGACCGGGGTGGACTCCCCGAGCCCCTTGGCCTGACAAGAAGCGGCGACGAGCGCCGCGACGACGACCGGAAAGCTCGTACCTCTCATGCTGCGCGGCACGATAGCAGCAACGGCCGGGGGCGAGGGGTCTACGGCGCCGCTTCCCACGGCTTGGCGGCGAGGAAGATCCTCAGCAGCTCGGGATCGATGTGTCCGTCCTTGACTTCGAACCCCAGGATGTCGATGGCGCGATCGATCGGCACGGCCTTCTTGTACGGGCGGTCGCTCGCGGTGAGGGCGTCGAAGATGTCACTGATGCTCATCATCTTCGACTGGACCGGGATCTCCTCGGCGCGAAGGCGATTCGGATACCCCGTCCCGTTGAGGCGCTCGTGGTGCGAGCCCGCGATGACCGCGACTCGCGAGAACGTCTTGCCCCACGGGATCTGAGACAGGAATCGGTACGTGTGGGTCACGTGGCTGCGAATCTCGTCCACCTCGTCGGGTTTGAGCGACCCCCGGGTGATGCTCAGGCTCTTCACCTCGTCGCCGGTGAGCAACGTGGCCAGCTCCCCGTCGAGTCGCTGGAACGTCTCCCGTCCGAGCTCTTCGATGCGGCGGAAGTCCCCCGCCGCGAGCACCGTGGGTTCGTTGGCGTGCGAGACGAGCGTGAATGCCTCCCCGAGTTCCTCGAGGCGCCGCGCGAGCTCGGCATCGAGGGCGGCGAGCTCGCCCTTCTCGGCTCCGCGCTCCAGGGCGCGGAGCTTTCGCATCAGCACCTCGGCCTCGGTCGTCCTCGCGACGAAGTCGAAGCGCGCACGCACCGCGTCGATCTCGTGCGGGTAGAGCTTCTTCGCCTTCACCAGCACCGGCTCGCGTACGCCAATCTTCCCGAAATCGTGGAGGAGCGACGCGTACTCGAGTTCGCGCAGGTCCTCGGCGGTCCACACGACCTGCTTGTACGGGCCCGTGTCCTCGCGCTCCACCGCGCGAGCCAGGCCGAGGGTCAGCTCGCTCACCCGGCGAGAGTGACCACTCGTCGTCGGATCGCGCGCCTCGATGGCGTCCACCGAGGCACGGACGAAACCCTCGAAGATGCTGCGGATCTCGTCGTACAGGACCGCGTTCTCCAGGGCGATCCCGGCCTGCGCCGCGAGCGTCGCCAGGAGCTGCTCGCTGCGCTCGTCGAACGCCACGATCTCGCGCTCGAAGTCCTCGGGCGTCAGGAGCTTGTTCTTCGGCTCCTTCTTCTTGTTGATCAGCTGCAACACGCCGATGACGTCGCCCTTGCTCGTCGTCAAGGGCGTATTCAGCATGCTCTTGGTCCGGTAGCCCGTCTTCTCGTCGAAGGATCGATCGAACCCGAAAGGCGAAGCCGTCGGCAAGTCGTAGGCGTCGTCGATCTTGATCGCCTTCTTCTCCAGCGCGACGCAGCCGGCCATGCTGCGCGACGAGATGGGCACCGTGAACTCGCGGGAGTCGAACGAGATGGAGTCGTTCTGGCTCAACTTGAAGGTCAGCTTGCGCCGCGTGATGTCCGGATCCGTGCCTTCGACCACGTAGACGCTCCCGGCATCGGCGCCGGTGATGAAGCGACTCTTCTCCAGGATGAGGCCGAGCAACTTGTCGATCTCGCGCTCGGTGGTCAGGGCCCGCGCTATCTCGATGAGCTCGCCCAGCTCGTAGCGGTAGCGATTCACCCACATGCCGCGGCTCTCGCTCCGTCCCTTCACGTCGAGGTAGTCGAAGGCCTGGTACAGCGCGACGTAGAGTTCGTCCGCCGAGGGCTCGTCGGGCAGCAGCGCTCCGACGCCCTTGTTCAGGGCCTGCGCGAGGTCCGGGTCCCCCGGCGGACCGAGCATCACCAGCCGGGCCTGGAAGGACGCCAGCGCGTCCGCGTAGGGCGAGAGCAGATCGGAACCGGCGCGCCACGCCGCGCCCGGAACGATCAGCGCGAACGCCGCGTCGTGGCGCACCTGGATGAGGAGCGGATGCGGGCGCGTCACGATGTAGCTCGCGTACCGCGCGTCGCTCTCGACCAGATGGGCCGCGCGCGTGAGCAGATCGGCGGCGCGCTGGGCGGGGTCGCTCAGCGCGCGAACGTCCGAATGAGCCGGCGGTGCGCCGGGCACGGGCTTTTCTTGCATCGTCACCGGTCGGGCCGTTCCGGGTCGTGCCGATTGTCACGCTCCGAGGCGGGTGTGTCACCCTCGTTCTTCGCCTCCTCGCGCTCCCTCTGGGCGTCGAGCCTTTCGTAGGCCAGCACGATCTTCTGGACGAGCGGGTGGCGGACGACATCCGCCTCGGTGAACTCGCAGAACCCGATCCCCTCGACGCCGTTCAGGAGCCGCCAGGCCTCGCGAAGTCCGCTCCGCGCCCGCGCCGGCAGGTCCGTCTGCGTGACGTCGCCCGTCACCACGGCCTTGGAGCCGAAGCCCAGCCGCGTGAGGAACATCCGCATCTGCTCTCCCGTGGCGTTCTGCGCTTCGTCCAGGATCACGAAGGAATCGTTCAGCGTGCGCCCGCGCATGAAGGCGAGCGGCGCCACCTCGATCTGCCCGCGCTCGCGGAGCTGGTCCACCTTGTCGTAGTCGAGCATGTCGTGCAGGGCGTCGTAGAGCGGGCGGAGGTACGGGTTCACCTTCTCCACCAGATCGCCCGGGAGGAAGCCGAGCTTCTCGCCCGCCTCGACGGCCGGCCGCGTGAGGATGATGCGCTTCACGCGCTTCTGCGTGAGCGCAGCGGCAGCCATGGCCATGGCCAGGTACGTCTTGCCCGTTCCGGCGGGGCCGATGGCGAAGGTGAGGTCACGGGTCTTGATGGTCTCGATGTAGGTCCGCTGGACGGGCGTCTTCGGCACCACCGGCTTGCGCTTCGAGGCGACGACGATGGCGCCCTCGAGCAGGTCCGTGAGCGACGCCGCGGGATCGAGCCGCAGGGCTCGCAGCGATCGCTCGACGTCCCTCGGCGCAAGGTCGATGCCTCGGCGCGCGAGCTGCGCCGCATCCTCGAGGAAGCGGTGCGCGACCTTCACGTCGGGTTCCTCGCCGGCCAGGAGAATCAGGTTGCCCCTCACGCTGACCTCCGCGCCGCTGTGCCGTGCGAGTTCGCCCAGCAACTCCCCGCGTGGTCCCGAGAGTGCCTGCAGGACGGCCGTCGAGCCGACCTCGAGGTTCGTGCTGAAGGCCCCGCCACTCATGCGCAAGCGTCGGAGCGTGTCACACGCGTCACGCGCACGTCAGCGACAGCGCCCCGAGAGGGTGCCCGCAGAGCTGCACGTGCCGCTCGGCTGGACGCAGGCGGGACACGCCGTCGTGCAACCCGCGTCCTTCCACGCCTTCAGGGCCGCGAGGTACTCCTGGATCGCGCCCTGATTGGCCGGGTTGACGGACTCGGTGCAGCACACGCCCTCGACACGACCGTCACACTGGACCACCGGCAGGGTCGGCGCGCAGGACTTGGCGCTCGCGAGCGTTCGCTGCACTTCACCCAGCAGGTCCGAGCAGCTCGGACCACCGCCGCCGGTTCCGCCCGTTCCGCCGAAGCCCCCAAAGGCACCGAAGCCACCGAAGCCGCCGAAGCCGCCGAAGCCGCCGAAGCCTCCCGTTCCACCGGAGCCTCCCGTTCCACCGGATCCCGCCGTTCCGCCGGATCCCGCCGTTCCACCGGATCCCGATGTTCCGCCGGATCCCGCCGTTCCACCTGCGCCCGCCGTTCCGCCGGAGCCTGACGTTCCACCGGCTCCTGACGTTCCACCTGCGCCCGCCGTTCCGCCGGCGCCGCCCGTTGCTCCGGAACCGGAGGAACCGCCCAACCCGCCGGAGCCCGAGGAGCCACCCGTCCCGCCGGATCCCGCCGTTCCGCCGGCTCCGGACGTTCCACCGGCTCCGGACGTTCCACCGGCTCCGGACGTTCCACCGGCTCCGCCCGTTGCTCCGGAACCGGAGGAACCGCCCGCGCCGCCGGCTCCACCGCTGCCCGCGGTACCGCCTCCCGCACCTCCCGAGCCGGCGGATCCGCCGAAACCTGCGCTGCTACCGGCAGCGCCACCGCTCGCGCCCGCGTCACCACCGATCCCGCCGTCACCCGCTGCACCGCCCGGCGCGCCGCCGTCACCGCCCGACCCGGAGCCACCGGCGGCCGAGCCACCGTCACCCCCCGCGTTGCCCGAGCCCGATGATCCGCCGCTGCCGGACGACCCGCCGCTCGACGACGCGTCCCGGCCACCCGCGCCTCCACTGCCCGTCGCGGCGGACGCGCCACCGCTCGCCTCGGCGCCTCCGGCGTCCTCCGCGCTGAAGAGATCGCCCGCGTCGTCGCCCCCGCACGCGATCGCCGCTGCGATCGCCGTGCCCGCTGCCAGCCACAGTCCCGACTTCATCGATTGGCCCTCGTCAGCCGGAAGCCTTCGCTGATTCGGCTCCGAGATCAAGCAGCGGCCCTCCCCGCTCGCGCCGCCCACCGGCACCGACTAGACTCCCACCAGCCCTTCGCGTGCTTGCGCTCCCGATGACGCCGACACTTGCTGCCCGCCTTCTCGCCTGCATTCTCGCGCTGGGCTGCTCGTCCGGCACGGCCTCCCCGGCGGGTGCCGAGGGCGGTGCGGGCACCGGCGGAGGCCCCGGCGGTGCCTCGGGGTCCGGCGGCGTGGACGCGGCCCCCGACGTCGGAAGCCCCGACGTCGGAACCGATGCGCCGGCTTCCGACGCCTCGGGCGGCACCGGTGGCGGCGGGTTCCTCGAGGGGTCGTTCGATGCGCCCCGGTGTGATCCGCCGACGCCCGAGGGGACCTGCGGAGCGCTGCCGCAGTGCGGCTGCGGCGTGGGCGACAAGTGCGAGATCATCGATCTCAAGGCGGGCCGCACGCAGTGCGTCCGGGACGGCAACGCCCTGCCGTTCCAGTCGTGCGCACCGTTCCTGAACATCCACTGCGCGGCCGGCTCCCTGTGCCTCTTCGGTGGGTGCAAGCCGCTGTGCAACGAAGCGTCGGACTGTCTGGGGGCGCTGAGCCAGTGCCAGCCGATCCGGGCGGTGGTCTCCGGCATGGAGGTGACCGTCCCGGGATCGAAGGCCTGCACGGCGGGATGCAATCCGGTCGCCCCGGGCGACGTGTGCGGCCCGGGCATGTCGTGTCTCTTTCTCGACGCGGTCACCGAGTGCATCACCGCGGGCACGGGGAAGGGACCCGGAGCTTGCTCCGGGGGCAACGCGTCGTCCTGCGCGCCCGGCTACCTCTGCGTCGGGAACCCGAACACGATGGCGGAGGACTGCCTGAAGTGGTGCCGCATCGGCATGGCGACGGACTGCGACACGACGACGAACGAGATCTGCACGCCGCTCACGACGTCGCCCACGCAGGACGGGACGCAGTACGGCGTGTGCATCGCGCCCTGAGCTCGCTTCCATAACCTCGCGCCGGGGAGCTCCCACGTTCTTGGCCGTTTGGGCCTTCGCTCGGTAACTCGACGCGAGCATGAGGCGCTGGAGCCGCATCGTGGGACTCGGGGCCGCCCTCGGGATCATCGTCGCGCTCGTCCCCGTGGTGCGCGGGAGCGTCTCGATCGAGAACCCCTTGCGCAAGCTGGCCTCGCAGAGGGAGGCCAAGAAGGCCCCTCCGGTGAGCGGCATCGATCTGACGCGCGTCAAGCTGCGTCCCCGCCGCGTCGTCGCGCCGCTCGACGGCGGACGCCTGGCTGAGCTGACGCTCGATCCGGTCGTTCAGCGCGCGGCCCGAACGGCGATGCGCAAGTACCGCGTCCCCGAGGCGGGCGTCGTGATGATGGACGTGAAGACGGGCGAGCTGCTCGCGTACGCCAGCCACGTGAACGACGGCGAGCCCTTCGACGTGAACGCTCGGGCCGAGCCGCCGGCGGCCAGCATCTTCAAGGTCGTCTCCGGAGCGGCGTTCGTCGAGAAGGCGGATCTCTCCGCGAAGACCGAGCAGTGCTACCACGGCGGCAAGAGTCGCATCATGCCCGACGAGCTCGAGCAGGACGCGCGGCGCGACAAGTGGTGCGCGACGCTCGGCATGGCGATGGGGCGGAGCATCAACGTCGTGTTCGGGCGACTCGCGCAGAAGCACCTGACGCCCGAGGACCTGACCGAGGTGGGCGGCGCGTTCGGCTTCGGGGCGCCCGTGCCCTTCGTCGTCGAGAACGAGCCCTCCCAGATCGACATTCCGCAGGATCCGCTGGAGTTCGCGCGTGCGGCCGCCGGGTTCTGGCACACGAGCCTTTCCCCGCTGCTTGCGGCGAGCATCGCCCAGGCGGTCGCCAACGGCGGCGTCGCGCTCGCCCCTCGCATCGTGCGCAAGGTGTTCGACGGCGAGGACGTCGTCTGGGAGGACGAAGGGGGGCCCGTGGTGCTCCGCCGCGCCATCAAGCCGGAGACCGCGAGGGAAGTGACTCGGATGATGGTGGAAACCGTGGCCAACGGCTCCGGCTACAAGACCTTTCACGACGCGAAGGGTCGGGGGTTCATTCCCGCCATGGCCATCGCCGGCAAGACCGGAACGCTCACCCGGCACAAGGAGAACCGGCACTACACGTGGTTCGTCGGCTTCGCCCCCGCCGACAAGCCCGAGGTGGCCATCGCCGCACTCGTCGTGAACACGCCGCTCTGGCGCATCAAGGGTCCCGTCCTGGCCCGCGACGTGCTGCGCGCGTACTTCGCGAAGCAGGGTCGGGCCGGGGTCACCGCCCCGTAGGCGCCCACCGCGGGCCGCGTGACACGAATGTCGCGCATTGCGCCACGTGCGGGGTGAGGCGCGGCGGCATTCGCCCTCGTCGCTGCCGAGCCCTGCGCCACGCTGCCAGTGGCGCGGACCTTGCAGCCGAAGCTCGGATCCTGGGAGGCTCGGTCAAGTGAGTTCGCGCGGATCGTCGGTGGCGCTGCTCCTGCTCGTCGCGGGTGCGGTCGCTCGCTGCGCGGCCGGGGGTCAGGCCGAGTTCGGTGCGCGCGCCGGGGACGACGGGTTCGGCGGCGGCTCGCTCGACGGCGGGTCCTTCGGTGCGGGAGGGACGACGGGAACTCCGCCGCCCGAGACGGAGCGTGAAGGCTCGTTCCGCGCCCCGGTCGCGACGGGTCGCTTCGTGTGGACGGCGAACCCCGACAGCGGCCGCATCGCGATCGTCGACGCTCAGTCGCTCTCCGTGCGCACCATCGAGGCGGGTGCGGCGCCCACCCACCTGACGGCGGTACCCCTCGCGGGCGACGCCTCGGCGGATCGCGTGGCGGTCATCAACGCCTCGAGCCACGACGCGACGCTGCTCACCGACGTGGGGGATGCCGTGACCGTCGAGACCGTGGCGATTCACCGGGGCGCCAACGCCTGGAGCGTGAGCCGCTCCGGACGCTGGATGGTCGCGTGGAGCGACGCCGCCGGTGTCGCGAACCCCGACGCGACGGAGGGCTTTCAGGACATCACCGTCATCGACACGAGCGAGACGCCCCCGGGCGCGACGCGGCTCACCGTCGGCTATCGCCCGACGCAAGTCGTGTTCGACGCGGCGGAGGATCGCGTCCTCGCGGTCACCGAGCCGGGCGTGACCGTGATCGACCTGGGGGACGCACCCTCCGTCCATCGGGACGTCGCGCTGAGTGACGACGTGTTCGACGACCCGGCGTCGCGCGACGTCGCGCTGACGCCGGATGGCGCCCTGGCCCTCGTGCGCCGCACGAATCGCAGCGAGATCGACGTCGTAACCCTCGAAGATGGCGCGATCGTCCACGTGCCCATCGCGGGCATCGTAACGGATCTCGATCTCAGCGAAGACGGCCAGGTGGCGGTCGCAGCGTTCCGGACCGAGACGTCGTCCGGCGTGGCGGTGATCCGCGTCCCCGCGATCCTCGACGACCCCTCCGTCGTGAGCACCAAGGGCATCGATGGCGAGCGCTTCGGGAGCGTCGTGCTCTCCTCCGGCGGCGAGACTGCGCTCGTCTTCACCAACGCCGAGCCGAACGATCGCCTCACCGCCATCAAGACGGCGATCGGCGAGACGTTCCTCGACCACCGCACCCTCGCGCTCAAGGCGCCCGTGAATGCCGTGTTTCCGACGCCGGATGCTCGCCACGCCGTCGCGCTGCTGCATCCCGGCGCGGGCAGCCAGCGCCCGGGCGCGTTCAGCGTGTTCCCGGTGACGGCGCTGCTCCCCCCCAAGATCCAGGGAACCGACGCCCCGCCCTTCGGGGTCGCGCTGTCCCCGACGTCCGATCGCGCCGTCGTCACCACGCGGGACGATCGACGCGGCGTGTTCGAGGCGTACCTGGTGGGTCTGCCGGATCTGCGCGTGGACCGCATCGAGCTCTCCAGCCCGCCCATCGCGTCGGGCATCGTCGCGAGTGCGCGTCGAGCGTTCGTCGCGCAGCAGCACCCGGAGGGGCGCCTCACGTTCATCGATCTGGACGACGGGAAGGTGCGGACGCTGACCGGCTTCGAGCTGGACGCGAAGGTCGTGGACGGAACCTGAACCATGCGGCGCCTGCTCCTTCGAATCAGCCTGCTCGCGCCGCTCGTCCTCGCCCTCTTTCGGTGCGGGTCGTCGGACGCCAGCGGCGGCGGCAAGGGCTTTGCCCCCGGCGGTGGAGGGTCCCTGAGTGATGCGGCGGGCGTGCCGGGTGTGGGAGGAGCCGGCGGCACGGGCGGCGGGCCGCCGCCGGAGCAGGAGCTCGAGGCCACGTTCCTCGCGCCGGTGACCACGGGCAAGTACGTCTGGTCCGCGAACCCGGAGAGCGGGCAGGTGGCCCTCATCGACGCGGTCACCTTCGAGGTGCAGACGCTCGAGGCGGGCTTCGAGCCGACGCACGTCGCCGCCGTCTCGGACGACCGAGCAGGCGGCGCCAACGTCGCGGTCGTGCTCAACGTGTCCAGCCACGACGCGACGCTGTTCCGCGTCGACGGTGACGGCGCCGTGCAGAGCCGCACGTTCGAGACGCACGGTGGCGCCAACGCGTGGTCCATCGGACCGTCGGGCCGCTGGGCGGTGGCGTGGACCGACGCGCGCAGGGTGGAGAACCCCGACCCCACGGACGGTTTCCAGGACGTCACGGTGATCGATCTCGACTCCGCCGAAGGATTCGCGCAGCGGCTCTCGGTCGGCTACCGGCCCACGAAGGTCGCGTTCTCTGCCGACGGTGAGCGCATCTTCGCCGTGACCGAGCCCGGTGTCAGCGTGCTCGCGCTGGGGGACGCGGGACCTCGCGTCGAGGCCCTCGTCGAGGTGTCCGAGGACCCGCTGGAGAGCCCCGCCTCGCGGGACGTCACCCTGCTCCCCGAGGGCATCGCCGTGGTGCGCCGCGACGGCAGCGCCGACGTGGCCTTCGTCGATCTCGGGACGGGTGAGCGCACGGCCGTCACCCTGGGTGGCTTCGTCACGGATCTCGACGTGAGCGCGGCGGGGGACCTCGCCATCGCGGTCGTTCGCGAGCGGTCCGAGGTCGTCGTGCTCCCGCTCCCCGAGGCGATGACCGATGCGTCCGTCATCGAGACGGTGCGGATTGGCGACGAGCCGTTCGGCAGCGTGACCCTGGGCGCCGGAGCGGACGTGGCGCTCCTCTACACGAACGCACTGCCCACGGACCACGTGACCATCGTCGAGCTCTCCGACGAGCGTCGCTGGGTCGCGCATCGCACGGTGACGGTGAAGACGCCCGTTCTCGCGGTGTTCGTCGCCGACGACGGCGCGCACGCCGTGGCGCTGCAGCAGCCCGGATCGTCCGCGAAGCTGGGAGCCTTCAGCGTGATCCCCACGGCGCCCGCGCGCTCACCGAAGATCGTCGGAACCGACGCGCCGCCCCAGGCCGTCGCGCTCGCGCCCGGCCCGCACTCGGATCGCGCGCTCGTCACGGTTCGTGAAGATCTGCGCCGGAGCTTCGGCGTTCACGTGGTGGCGCTCCCGTCCCTTCAGATCGACTACGTGCCGCTGGCGAGCGCGCCGCTCGCTACGGGCATCGTGCCCGCCGCGGGCAAGGGCTACGTGTCGCAGCTCCATCCCGAGGGGCGCATCACCTTCCTCGACTTCGCCTCCGGCGAGGTGCGCACCCTGACCGGATTCGAGCTGGGATCGAAGGTGATCGAATGAGAACCAAGACGACGACCCCCTGGGCGACCCTCGCGGTCCCCGTCGCTGCGCTGCTGCTGGCCGGCTGCGGCGATCGACCGGAAGCCTTCGACGCGCGGGTCGACCATCCCGTCACCACCGTGGGCCTGGCGGGGGCGGTGGCCGTGCTCGACCCGGTCCTGAGCCGTGTCGTGATGCTCACCGCCCGGTCCAATCACGGCATCGGTCTCGAAGCGTTCGACGTCGGGGAGAACGTCGCGGCCACGGCCACGTCGCCCGACCTCGAGCGGCTGTTCGTGCTGTCGTCCGGAGTGCAGCCGCGGCGCCACCCGAAGGACGAGCTTCCTTCGCTGACGGTGCTGGGTGGCACGACGAACCCGAGCGCCATCGAGCGGTATCCGCTCACGGATCCGCTCACCGGCCTCGCGGTCGATCCGCTGGGTCGGTGGATCACGGTCTTCGACTCCGGCGGCGTGGTCGTCAACCCGAACGAGCTCATCCTCATCGATCTGTCGCAAGGCGGGGCGGCGCCCGTCACCAAGACGATCCGCAGCTTCGGAGGTCGCCCTCAGCGGCTGACCTACACGTCGGAGCTGGCCGTCCCCAGCGGCCCGCCACGCCGCTTCCTCCTCATCGAGACGGAGCAGGACGTGCACCTGCTCGATCTCGCGCATCTGGAGCGTGATCCGGTGACGATCATCCTCCCGAAGACGTCGACGGGCGCGGCGGCGCGCCCCGCGGAGGTCGCCTTCCACGACGGCGATCCCGACGATGCGACGGACGCCAAGATCGCCATCCGGCTGGCGAACGATTCGAACGTGGTCCTGCTCGAGCTGGGTCCGCCTGCGGATCCGGGCAAGGACTTCAAGATCAACGTCAACGCGGCGGACGTGAACGCCCAGCCGACATCCATCGACTTCGTCATGACGGACGGTGGACTTCGCCTCGCGGCGCTGGTCCCGTCGCAGCGCAAGGCGGCGCTCATCGACCCCTCCACGATCGTCACGGACTTCATCGACCTTCCCGGTCCCTATGCTCGGCTCGCGCGCGTCACCGAGGAGGTCGGCGCCACGGGGGGCGCCTCCGACGTGGCCCTCCTCTGGGACGCTACCGTCGAGGACGGCATTGCCTACTGGGCGCTCGGCAGGACGGCAGGCAAGCCGTTCCGCTCGGTAGAGGCCAGCAACATCGGCATGCAGGTGCGCGAGGTCCGCGACGTGCCCGGAGCCGCGAACCAGAAGCGCAAGCTCCTGGTCAACGCGAGCGCCACCGAATTCTACGTCCTCGACCTCGAGAACCGCACCGCCTTCCCCATGCTCACCGAGGCGGCGAACTTCGACGTCGGCGTCGCTCCCGACGGCGGTCGCGCGTGGGCCGTTCGCACCGGCACGCGCCGCTTCGCCAGCGTCGATCTCGACACGCTGCACCCGCGTTCCCTCGAAATAGAGCGGGACATCATCGCGGTCCACGACATCGAGGGGCGCGATGGCGGCAGGGCGGCCGTCGCCGTCCACTCCAGCGGAACGGTGGGGGTCACCGTCCTCGACGCGCTCGAGCCGGACACCGCCGACACCACCTTTCACACCGGCATCCTGCTCGGAGGCCTGCGATGACCGCGATTCGCTTCGGTGGCTTCCTCCTGGTTGCGCTCGGCGCCGGCGCTGCGGCCGCCCAGCCGGCGCCCGGACGTCCGGTGCCGGAGCCCGCCGCGCCCGTCCCGGCGCCGCCGTCAGCGGATCCTGGCGAGCCGCCCGGTCCCCCCGCCGCAGTGGAACCCGACGCGCCCGCCGTGACGCTCGAGGACGAGGGCGCCTCGCCGCCCGCGCCCCCGCAGCTGCCCCCGCCGCTCGCGCCCGCGCCGGTGATGATGCCCCCACCCTACGCTCACGGTCCCCTCCCGGCGGGCGCGCCGGTTCCAGCCGACGCGGGGCCGCCGGAGCCGCCCGACGACGGCAGGATGGGGACGCACCAGTCGCACTGGATGGGAGTTCTCGGTGTCCGTACCGCGTTCATCGGTGGCCCGGGTTTCGACCCGTTTGCCGACGATGACGTCCTGGTTCAGTCGAGCGTCGGCGTCGGACGGACGGTGATCGCCGTGAACGACTGGTCGCTCTTCGCGGCGGGCCTGTGGGACTTCGGCGCGCGGGAGGACTCGATCCGGGATCAGCAGACCACACTCTCGGTTCATCGCGTCGCAGTGGGCCCCGAGGTGCGGTATCACGCTGCGCGACGCCTCTTCGCGTTCGGTCGTGTGGTTCCTGCGTTGCTGAACGCGCAGGCCATCCTCGCCGACGACGCGACGGGGGCTTCGCTCGAGGCGCACGAGTGGGTCTTCGGACTCGACGCCTCCGCCGGCCTCGCCCTGGAGGTGATCGGACAGGCAACCGGCGCGTCGCGCCAGCCTCGCTTCTGGCTCATCGCAGAGGGTGGCTACGGCTGGTCCGTGCCCGTGGACCTCGCGCTCGAGCCCGAGGGCGGCGGAGCGCCCGCGCGGCTGGCCGCGCTCGACCTCGGCGAACTGGCGGTCCGAGGGGGGATGTTCAGGGTCGCGGCAGCGCTGTCTTTTTGACGTGCCCGCCGCCCGAAGGTGCGCCGACGTGGTGTGGTGTGGGCACCGGGCGCACCACCCGCCGAGGGCCGGGTGGGAGCGACCCGCTTCC
This sequence comes from uncultured Polyangiaceae bacterium, assembly GCA_964487605.1. Lineage (GTDB taxonomy): Bacteria > Myxococcota_A > Polyangia > Polyangiales > Polyangiaceae > JAJDAH01. The sequence continues at coordinate 17,107 of CAZARU010000023.1, read as the reverse complement.
GGGGTAGACGGGTCCCCCGATCTTGCTAGGATTGCTCTCGTGCAGGTCGTGCTTCGAAAGCTCGGTCGCGGCTCGCGCGCCGTCGCAGGACGGTTGGTGCGGGCGCCCCGGAAGGGTTCCGTGGTGGTGATCGAGTTTTCCGATGGGATGCACGAGTACGTGACGACGCCGGTCAAGCGCGTCCTGCGTCTCGCCGCCAAGGACGTTTTCTACATCGAGACGGTCAACAGTCGTTACCGCCTCGAGGTTCGCGATCGCGAACGCGCGCTCGAGGACGCTTCCAGCGGTTGAGCGCTCGTCCGTCGCGTCCTCGCGCGGCGGGGTACGTTGCACGTCGGTGGCGCCGCCGCACGTGATCGAGTACCACCGCGCTTCCCGAGCGGCGAGCACCTGCCGCGCCAGGAGTTGGAGGACCGCCGATGGGCCATTTCGATCGTAGAGCGAGCCTGAAGATGCGCCAGCGCAAGGCGCAGTCGAAGAAGAAGGCACGCGTCGCTCGCCAGGCCGCCGCGAAGCGCGCCGCGCGCCCGACGAAGAAGACGAGCAAGAAGAAGTAGTCGCGGCCGACGCGCGCGCCGATTCAGCGAATCGTGCGCGAGGGGAAGTGCACGTCGCCCCGTGGCTCGGGCTTGAGCACGACGACCGCCTCGCCGAACAGCCCCACGTCGCCCGCCGCCCGTCGCTCCCGCACCAGCTGCCAGCCCTCCCGGTCTTCCCACCGCTGGGCTACCCGGGTCATCTTCAGCGAGCCCTCTTCGATGCGCACCCAGGACACATCGACGTGGATCAGGGCGTTCTCCTTGTCCTGCAGCTCGAGGCCGGTGACCTCGACGTCCACGACCCGCACCCCTTTTCCCCACTCGGAGCGCCGGGTCAGGAAGTGCGAACGCGCGGCCGGCGCCGTGCGCTCCAGGGCGATGTCCATGCGGCCGAAGCGCGCCGCGAGGTTCAGCTCCCGCGCGGCGTCGGCGGCGCGCGCTCCCGGCGGGGGCGGCATGCACCCGGCGATCAGGACCGTCAGGGCCAGGCAGAACGGGGCACGCACGGGAAGGGTCGGTACAGGGACGGGGCCACGGTGGTCAAGAAACCCGCCGTCACCCGTCCAGGAGCCATGCCACCAGGGCGTCGGTCTCCCGGAGGTCGTCCACGATGCGATCCGCGCCCGTCGCCGCCAGCACCGAGCGGGGCTCCGGCCCGGTCGCCGTGAGCAGCACGCGGGCGCCGACGTGGCGAGCGGCGTTCGCGTCCGCGACCGAGTCGCCCACGATGGTGAGGGGAGTGCCGGCGCGGTCGGCGGCGACCGCCGCGATCTCCGGCCGAGCGACGCCGTCGTCGCCGAACGCCGAGATCGCCGGATCGAAGCGGTCGAAGAGGCCGACGGCCCCGAGCTTGAGGTGTGCTCCGGCGCGAACGTTGCCGGTGAGCAGACCCAGGCGGGCACCGCGCGCACTCAAGGCGTCGAGCAGCGCCGTGACGCCCGCGAGGGGCGCCGCGTCGTCGAGCCGCGCGATGTCCTCGGCGAGCAGCTCCGTGTAGCGCGCGAGGAGCGCCTCGATCGGTCGCGCGCCGCCAATGCCGCGGAGGATGGCGCGATCGGTCGCTCCGGCGAAGGACATCCCCTCGAGCGCGTGCTCGATTCCCCAGTGCTCCACGATGGCGCGGTCCAGCGCGCGGCGTCCGACGCCCTTCAGCGAGATCAGGGTACCGTCGATGTCGAACAGGATCGTACGCATGCACGTCAGAACCCGGCGCTCAGGACCATGTAGGTCTGCCCGCCCTTCACCGCCTCGTCGTCGAGACCCCGAGCGTGCCCCAGCCGGACGGTCCCGCTCGCGAAGTACCCCACGACGACGTCGAACCAGAGCTCGCCGCCGACCCCGAGGTGGTGCTGCGAGAACGGATCGTCCAGGTCCTGCTGCTCGAACGCGCCGCCGTAGTCGGCGAACAGGCTGCCGCTCAAGGTCCTGAAGAACGCCGGCAGCGTGCTCACACCGAACTCCGGGTACAGGATCGGAAAGCGGTACTCGAGGTTCAGGAGGTTGTACTGGCTGCCGACGAACTGTCGGGGCTCGTACCCGCGCAGGACGAACCCCGCCTGGCTGATGCCGTCCTGGAACGCGGTGACCACGTCCGTGTCCACGAAGCCCCCGGTGAAGAAGAAACCTCGCCTGGGGTACGTCCCAGCCGAGCTCCCCCCCGAGAGGCCGAGGGCGACGACGTGGTGCGGGTGCCAGGGCATCGGCAGAAATCCGACGACGCGGCCGTTCATGGAGACGAGCGTCGTTTCGCTTCCGAACGCCGGCGTCGCGTAGTCGCCCGTCAGGGCGATCCCCCACCCACGCTCCCGCGTGATCCCGTACACCGAACCGTCGGCGTTCGAGTACGACCACCCGAGCGTCACGAGTCCCAGAAAGCGCTCGTCCGGGAACCGCGGTCTGCGCGCGTAGGGGTCCACGTTGCCGGCGATGGGGACGCGGGAGTCGAAGCCGATGGCCGTGTAGTTCAGGGCCATCGAGTGGGAGTCGAACTCCCCGGGTACGGAGTAGCCGATTCCGGTGGTGACGCCGGTCGTCCGCTCCGTCACGATGGGGTTTCGATCCCCGATGCGCGGATCGGTCCGTGGCACGGCGGACTGGAAGACGCGGGCCCGCAGGTCCACGGGCAGCTTCCCGTAGAAGTAGTTCACCGCCCACATCGGGTCGGACACCTCGGTCTCGACCGTGATGCGCGCGGCGAACGCGTGGTGACCCACGACGTCGGTGCCGCTGGCGAGGACGCTCAGAGCGTTCCCGTAGGTCCCCGGGCCGTAGTCGAGCTCGTAGGCGTGCGGGCGGAACGTGGGCAGCGGATTGTAAGGCTCCACGGGGAAGGTCTCCTCCGGCGGCTCGTCGTGCGGTTCGGGACGCTCGAACGACGCGGTGGCGGGTAGCCACTGCGCGCGATCGATCGGCAGCGAGTAGAGATCGAAGCCGTCGTGGGTGTAGCCGACGTACACGAGCGTCTTCCCGTCGGGACTCGGTTCCGGCATGAACGCGCCATTGACGACGTTGGTCACCTGCCACTGCCGGCCGTCGTCGAGGTCGTAGGCATGGACGTTGGGGATCCCCGTGCGATCGCTCTTGAAGTAGAGCGTGCGACCGTCCGGCGAGAACGCGGGTTGCTGATCGAGCGCGCGGTCGCTCGTGACGTCTCGAAAGCGACCGGTCGCGACGTCGACGAGCCGGATGTCGCGGAAGCCACCCTGCTTCCAGACGCCGTACGCGACGCTCCTGCCGTCCGGAGACCATCTCGGCGTGAACGCCTGCTCGTAGGTGGCGCTCGGCACCAGGGCGCGCTCGTTCTCGATTCCTCCGCCCTTCTTGACGTCGGCGATTCGCAGGGTCGACGTTCCCGCGCGGTTGGTCACGTACACGATCCGACGGCCGTCGGGGCTCACGTCGGGATCCCTCGCGCGGCGACCGACGGTCCAGCGCTGCCGGGAGTGCTCGATTCCCCGTGGTGACGTCGTGCCCTGGGGCTGGCGGATCAGATCCTGGAAGCGGTAGCGGCGCTCGGAGGGCGCCGACGAGTCGAACACCAGGCCGCACTCACCATCGAAGGTCACGGTGCGCCCGCCCGCCACGCGCGCCCACGCTTCCACGTCTCCTTCGGCCGCTCGACGGCGCGACTCCAGCGGGAGGCGGTAGAACGCCTCGGTGGAGTGCCCGTCGTCGACGTACACGACGAGCTCCTCCCGCGGGCCCTTTCGCGCACACTGCGGCACGAAGCGCGGCGACGCGACGACCCGGCCGAAGTGCGTCAGTCGCACGCCTTCGCGAACCCCTCGAGCGAGCACGTCGTTCCTCTGTGCCGTGTACTTGCGCAGCAGGTGCCGGCGCCACCCCTCGAAGAGCTGAGTGTAGGTTCGTCCCGTCGCGGCCTTCACGGCGCGGTTGATGCCCCACGGAATCGGGTTCTTCCCGTACTCCGTGGCGACGGTCGCGAACGTCTCGGGACCGTAGACCTCGTTGATCCACGCGACGAACTTGCCGCCGTAGAGGTACCAGACGTTCCCCGAAGGCCATCGCCGGATGCTGTGGTTCATCTGCGCCAAGCTGGCGAGGTTGTCCTCGAGCACGTCGGCCCGCAGGATCATGTCGAACGTCGTCGCGCGGACGCGACCGCCGCTCGTGTGCTCCGTCTCCGCCGCCGTCGCGAGTCCCTCGAGAATCCAGCGCGGCTGCGCCTGGTTCGGGGCGAAGCTCTTGCCGAACACGGCGTTCAGGACCGCGGGGATGCCGGAGAGATTGTCGACGTGGAGGATGTGCGTGTACTCGTGGGTCAAGAGTTCGAGCATCCAGTCGTCGTGATCCGCCAGCGCGGACATGTCGTCGGGCGCGGCGATGAACATGCGGATCGTGTTGTACGGCAGGGCCGTCGCAGACCCGTTCGAGGAGTCGGTGTCGTCCGTCAGGACGATGTGCGTCACGGCGCTCGGCTCCCACCCGAGCACCGGCGCCAGCCGGCGATGGACGGACTCGGACAGACGACCCAGCCGCTGCGCGTGTGCTTCCAGGCCGGAGTGATGATGAATGCGGAACCGCGGCGTCGTCAGCGTGAACCACTCGAGGTAGGGGTCCCCGGCGCGCGCCGTGGGCGCGCAGGCCAATACCGCGACGAGCGCGAGCGCAGCGACGATTCGGGTCGGCATACGCGGCGTCCTCGTCACGCTCGACGTGCGTCGGCGTGGCAGGGCAAAGGAACCCTGCCGCCGCGGCGTCCCGTCACAAGTCGTCGTGGAACAGTGGCTCGCGATTTCGAACGTATCGATACACGAGCTGCCGGCCTTCGGGAGTGATCTGCTTGAACTTGGCGCCGTAGCCCGGAGGCGAGTCCGTGCCCGAGTGAGGCATGTCGCGCGTCCACGACACGACCCCGAGTGCCTCGAACTCGTACCCGCCGGGCATGCTCACCTTGATGTGCAGCGGAGTCCCGACGTCGTGGATCTGGTAGGTCGCGATGAACAGACCGCCGTCGTCGACGACGTCGTTGCCCGCCAGTCCCTTGTAGAAGTTGGTGGCGCTGTGGGCCCCGAGCTCCGCTTCGACGTGCTGATGACCCGCCGGCGCCGCCAGCGGCGCTCCGGAGGCGCTGGCCGGCGACTGGTGGGCGGGAGCCGCAGGCGGCTGCTGGTAGGCCTGAGGCGGCTGCTGGTGGGCCTGCTGAGGCGGCTGCTGGTAGGCCTGAGGCGGCTGCTGATAGGCCTGCTGAGGCGGTTGCTGATAGGCCTGCTGAGGCGGTTGCTGATAGGCCTGCTGAGGCGGTTGCTGATAGGCCTGCTGAGGCGGCTGCTGATAGGCCTGCTGAGGCGGCTGCTGGTAGGCCTGCGGCGGGTGCGGGTGGCCGGCTTGCGGAGCGCCCCATCCCGCAGGCGCTTGCTGCGCGCCGGCCGCGCCCTGGGGAGAGGGCTGAGTGTGCGGCGCCGCGCTCTGCGGCCGATCCATGACGTGGGTTCCGCCGAGCCCCACGGGCGCGGGCGCGAAGTGCGCCTGGGGCGCAGGTGCGGCGGCGGGAGCCTTCGCCAGGTTCGAGAGCTGATGGACGACGCCGAGCGAGCTCGCGACGGCCTCCATCGCTTGCGAAACGGCGGGATGGGCGTCACCTGCCGCCTGAAGCTGTGCGAGGGCGCGCCGCGCGGCGTCGAGGGCCATGGGAGCAGCGGTCGCCATCTCGCCGCCGCCGCTCGCCTCGATCCTGTGCAGCGCGCTCATCGCCTGGGCGATCGGCTCGGCGCAGGCCAGAAGCGCAGGGGGAACCCCGGGCGTCTGAAGCGCGTTGAGCCCGCGCGCGAAGCTCTCGCGTGCGGCACGGGCAGAACTGGTCGGATCGCTCATTCCCATCGACCTCCGAAGGCGCCGGAGGATACCACCGAACTCCGGGGCCGAAGCGATGGACACCCGGGCGCCGAGGTGGCGCCCGAACCGTGCCACCTCCGCTCGTTATCGAAGCGCGGTCCGGCGGGTCGCAGCCCCGGTAAAAAACCCGGATCGCGAGCCCAGAGAACCCCGGAAAAGTTGTTCGGATTTCGGGCCCCCTGCTACCTGCGAGGCCCATGCAGGAGCCGCCCAGGAGCGATGCGTTTCGTCCGGTGCTGCGCGGCGACGGCTCCCGTTTCGACCCGCTCGCGGCTCGTCGCCCCGTTCTGGTCTTCGAGGACGTCCACAAGTCCTACCGGCCCGACGCCCCGGTATTGCGGGGCATGAGCCTCGAGATCGATCGCGGCGAGTTCGTCTTCTTCACCGGGCCTTCCGGCGCCGGCAAGAGCACCCTGCTCCGCCTGCTGTACGCCGCGGAGGAGGTGGACGCCGGTCGCATCCTCTTCATGGGGCGCGAGGTCGGGCGCCTTCGCGCGGACTCCGTCCCGTTCCTGCGTCGCAACATCGGGGTGGTGTTCCAGGACTTCAAGCTCGTGCCGAACTGGAGCGTCAACGAGAACGTCGCGATTCCGCTGGAGGTGCTCGGCCTCCCGGCGCGGCTCATCCGCACTCGCGTGGGTGAGGTCCTCGAGCGCGTGGGGCTCGGGGGTCGTGGCTCCGAGCGGGCGGACACCCTGTCCGGCGGCGAGCAGCAGCGCGTCGCCATCGCGCGTGCGCTGGTGGGAGAGCCCGCGCTCGTGCTGGCGGACGAGCCCACCGGGAACCTGGACCCGCAGCTCGCCGTGGACGTTCTCGGGCTCTTCGAGGACATCCACGAGACGGGCGTGACCGTGATCTTCGCGACGCACGATCGGTCGCTCCTGGACGTGAGACCCCGTCGTGTCGTCGTCCTGGACGAGGGCAAGGCGACGGACGTTCCGGACGGTCTCGGGTCGGGCGGGCGTCTGCACATGGTCGCCTGACACGGAGTGAGCAATGACGGTCCTCGAGCGAGCTTGGCGCGGCGGAAAGAACGACTGGCGGCTTCACGCCCTGAGCATCTTCTCGGTGTCGGTCGCATTCGTCTGCCTCGCAGCGTCGCTCCTGGTCGTCGTGAACGTGGACGGCGTGCGCGATCGATGGGCCCGCGCCGGGCGCGCCACGGTGTTCCTCACGGGCGACTCCTCGCCCAGAGCCGTCGCCACGCTGGACCGCGCGCTGCGGAGTGTCCCGGGTGTCGCCGACGTGAAGCACGTGACCGCCGAGGCGTCGCGGAAGGAAATCATCGGGGAGCGCAACGACGAACTGCTGGCGCAGTTGCCCGTCGAGGCGTTCCCGGCGTCCCTCGAGGTCACCTTCGACGAGTCGATCGATACCGCGGCGCTCGCGCGGATTCGCGCGCAGCTCGAGACCCTGCCGTCCGTGGAGTCGGTCGAGACGTACGAGGTGTGGACCGAGCGACTCGCGGCACTGCTCGGCGCAGGTGTGAGCGCATCGGTGCTCCTCGCGTTCGTCGTCCTCGGTGCGGTCGTGAGCGTGGTGGCTTCGACGCTACGCATGGCGCTTCAGCGACGTGGCCGTGAAGTCGAGGTCCTCAAGCTGGTGGGCGCCACGGACGCCTACGTTCGCCGTCCCTTCGTCATCGAAGGCGCGGCCCAGGGCGCGCTCGGCGCGCTCCTGGCCGTGGTGATCCTGGCGGGGCTCTACGCCGTCGTGACGAGCAGGTTCGACGGCGAGCTCGCGACGCTCCTGGGCATCAATCCCACGTTCCTTCCGGTCTCGATCGCCCTCGGACTCGTCGTCCTAGGCGCCGCCCTCGGGGCCGTCGCGGCGATGGCGACGCTGCGAAAGCTGCTCGTGGTCTGAGCATGCGCCCGCTCCCACGTGTCCGCCTTGGCACTGCCGCGGGGACCCTCGCGCTCGTCGGAGTCGCCGCCGTCGCGGTCGCGCAGCCTGCCCCGACCGATTCGCTGGGCGTCTACCCGGTGCCACCTGCCGCAGCCGTGCCCACCGGCGCGCCGCAAGCGGCGGGCGCCGCCGAGGGGACCGCCTCGCCCGGCTCGATGGGCGCGCTGGCGAGCGCGCTCTCGGAGCTCGATCGCGACGAGCAGGCGCTGCGCGAGGAGATCGCAGCTCTCGGGAAGCGGACGGAGCAGGCGGACGCGCGAGTTCTCGTACGTGGACGGCGATACCTGCAAATGTCGCGCGCGGGTCTGCTCCCCCTCGGCGGAGGCTTCACGGCCCTCGTGGACCACGCTTCCCGCGTCGAACGGCTTCGTCGGGGTCTGGCACGCGACCTGGCCGACAGTCGCCGGTCGGTCGAGAAGCACGCGAAGCTGATGGGGCAGCTCGAGGACATGTCGGCGCTGCGCCGCCCGCTGCAGATGCAGCGCGCGGAGCTCGATCGAGCTCGCGCTGCCTTGCTGGCGGAGGAGGACCGAGCCCTGGCGTTCCGCCGAGCGTTCGAGCAGAGCACCGGAACCGGTCACACGGCGATCTACGGGTCGCCGTTCGGACCGGGAGATCCGGAGCCCGTGGCCACGGGGTTCGGTGCCATGAAGGGACGCCTTCCTTTCCCCATCGCCGGTCGGGCGGAGATCCGCTCTGCGCGTCGCGGCGGAAGTGGACCGGGCCTCGAGATGTCGGCGCCGCGCGGGACGCCTGTGCGTGCCGTGTTCGCAGGTCGCGTCGGTTTTGCCGATGACTACGCCGAGTACGGCAGGACCGTGATCGTGGATCACGGGTCCGGCAACTTCACGGTGAGCGCGAACCTCGCCGAGGTGTCGGTGAACGTGGGGGACGAGGTCGCGGTGGGCGCGCGCCTCGGATCGGTCGGAGACGACGGGCGCGGGCCGCGCCTCTACTTCGAGATTCGTGCCGGCGCGGACGTCGTCGATCCCGCGGAGTGGTTCGGGATCTGAAGCGCCGCGGGTCGCGCTCAGCGCGGCTCGTGCTGCTTGACGATGTCGGCCGCCTCGCCGCGGTCGATGTCGAGGCCCTCGGCGACGTCGAGGATGAGCTCGCGCTCGCTCGTCCGGATGATCCCGTCGGCGGCCGCCATCTCGACGGCGAGCGTGAGGGCGATCCTCCTCTCCGCGACGGTCCCGAGTCGAGCCTTGACGGCCGCGAGTCTCGTGGGTCGGTCGGAGGAGGCCAGATCTTTCTCGAACCGGGCGACGAGTTGCGCGAGCGCCGCCTCGTCGACGCGCCCGTCGGTCAGCGTCTGCACCGTCTCGGCGAAGTGCGCGCGCTCTTCGGACGAGAACTCCTCGTCGGCGTAGGCGGCGAGGAACAGGGTCTCGACCAGGGCTTCGAGCTTGGGGTGATCGAACTCCTTGATGGCATCGCGCGTCACGAACGGAGGAGTACCAAGAATTCGCGCAACTGTCCCGAGCTGCGCACCGAAGGGACGGCGTTCCGCTCGTTCTTCCAGGAGGTTTGCGAATGACGACACGAATCGAAGCTGGTGGCCCCTCTCCCGGCGTGGTCAGCGGGCCGACCGCCGCCCGCGTGACGCCGCCGCCGGCGCAGCCGTTTCACCAGATGATGCGCGAGGGCGCGCGGTCCGTCGTGCAGGGTGCCGAGGACGCCGTCCGGCGCCTGCCCGGCGGTCCCATCCTGGCCGCGGCGTTCCGGTCCCCGGGCGACGGAGCGGCGGGCGGTGGCGCGGTGAGCGGTGGCGGTGTGCCGGAGCGAGCCGAAGGTCCCACGGGGACCGGCCAGGGGGGCGGCGGCCGGCCGAGCCTCGAGGACTCCCTCGCGGCGAACGTCGATCGCAACCTCTACTATCTCGAGCTTCAGGAGCGCATCAGCGCGGAGAATCGCGCGTATACCGCGGTCTCCAACGTGCTGAAGGCGCGCCACGACACCGTGAAGAACGCCATCGGCAACATCCGGTAGACTGGCCCGATGGGCATCGACGGCATCGGTGGCGGCCCCCCCCGGATCCCCGGATCCTCCGGGGGGTCCGGGCCCGCAGCGGAGGCGGGCACCACGTTTCGCGTCGAGGCGCCCGCCGCTTCCGAGGTCGATGCGGCCGGGCAGGCGCAGGCACCGGGCGCGCTCGAGCGGCTGCACTCCGGCGAGATCGATCTCGAACAGTACCTCGACGCGAGAGTCGCCGATGCCGTCAGCCACCTCGAGGCACGACTCGCACCCGCGCAGCTCGATTTCGTGCGAGCCGAGCTGCGGGCCCAGCTCGTCGAGGATCCGGTGCTCGTCGAGCTCGTGCGCCGCGCGACTCGAGGCGTGGCGGGGACCTGATCGGGGCGCGCGCGACTTCCCGGTTCGGAGCTGCTATCCCGCGAGCGATGCCGCGATTCGGGCGCCGTCGCGCCACGGGGCTGGTCCCCCTGGACGATCTCGCGCGCTTCGGCACCCGCCGCGACGAGTTCGGCGGCAAGGCGGTGGGCCTCGCACTGGCTCGCGAGGTGGGGCTCGACGTGCCCGACACGTGGGTGCTCCCGGTCGGCGTGTTTCGCCAGGTCGTGAGAGCGGAGCTGCCCGCCGGCCACGACCCCGCGTCGCTCCTGCGACTCGTCGACAGGCCGCGTGGACTCGAGCGCGCGGCGCGTGCGCGCGATCGCCTGCTCCAGGTCCCGTTCGACGACGAACTGGCGTCCGCGCTCGATACGCTCTGGCGCGACGTCGGCGCGTCGTCGCCCTGGGGCCTCGCCGTTCGCTCGAGCGCAACGTGCGAGGACGATGCCGTGACCAGCATGGCGGGCCTGTCCGAGTCGGTGATCGGCGTTCGCTCCCTCGACGCGCTCGGCCAGGCCGTGCGCCGCGTCTGGGCGTCCGCCGTGGGCGCAGACCCACTCCGCTACCTGCACGCCCTGAGGATCAAGGACGTCGGGATGGCGGTGGTGTTGCAGCCGACCGTCGTGGCCCGCGCGTCCGGCGTGATGCTCACGGACGACCCCTCGCCCGAGAGCGACGCCATGGCGGCCCGCGCGGGCGATGTCGCGCGGGGGCGCGTTCGGGTCGCCTCGGCGACGCTGGGACTCGGCGTCCCGATCGTCGCGGGAGGCGGCGGGGCGGACACGTTCCGCTTCGCCGAGGACGGGACGCTGCTCGAGACGCGCGTCGTTTCGAAGGGCGACCAGCTCGTGGTGGGCGAGCGTGGGCTGCAGACCGCGGCCGTCGACGGTGAAGCCGCCGGGCAGCCGGCGCTCCGGCCGATCGACCTCGCCCAGCTCGCCGAGGTGGGACGCATCCTCGATGGCCAGAGCGGCGGGCCGCACCTCGTGGAGTTCGTGGTGCAGCGTCGAGGAGCTCTGAGCGTCGTCCAGGTTCGGCGCGCGGGCGGGCACGGTTTCCCGGCGGGGGGAGGCCCCACGACGGTCTGGAGTCGCGCGGGCCTCGGAGAGGCCCTGGCGGGCGTGCTCACACCGCTCACGTGGTCGGTGTTCGAAGACTTCTCCGAGCGTGGCTTTCGCCGGTCCTTCGCTTCGTTCGGTGCGGGCGACGTGGAGCACGGTCGCCTGGTGGGGCGCGTCCACGGCCGCTTCTACTTCAACTACTCGGCTTTCGTGCGGGCCGCCGCAGGAGTCCCAGGGCTGGACTCGAGGGCGCTGCTCGACCTTCAGAGGGGCGAAGGTCGCGCGCTGCTCGAGAAGGAGATCGAGGCAGGGGCTGCCCAACGGACGCTCACGCGCGTCCCCATCGCCACCGCCCGACTTCTCGCAGAGCAGGCGCGACTCGCGGACGCCGTAGAGCGCTACGTGCGCGACAGCGGGGGATTTCACCGCTGGCTCTCCGAGATGGATCTCGGCATTCTGCCCGACGATTCGCTCAAGACGACGCTGCGCGAGGTACGCCAGTTCTTCGAGCGTACGGCCATGCTTTCGTTGAGCTGTGCCACCGCGTCGCTGGCGTCGCACCTCGCGCTGAAGTCCCTGGTCACGCGCGGCTCGTCGGAGGGCGCGGAGGGCCTCACCCAAGCCATCGGGGCGGGCATCGGCGAGCTCGACAGCGCGAAGCCGAGCATTGCGCTCGCCCACGTCGTCGAGATCGCGCGGCGCGATCCCGCTGCCGCTCGAGCCATCGTCGAGGGTCGCGCACGCGCACCTTCGGATCTGGAACCGGGTCCTGCGCGCCGAGCCATCGCGCACTTCCTGAAGGGCTACGGTGACCACGCCGTCAACGAGATGGAGCTGTTCAGCCCGCGCTGGAACGAGGATCCTTCCCCGCTGTTCGACATGATGGCGTCCGGCCTCCGCGCCGACCCCGTGGACCCCGACGCCCGGCTCTCGCTGGTTCGCGCCAAGGCCGATCGAGAGCTCGGTGTCCTCGAGGCGCGCCTCTCGTACGTGGAGGTCGTTCTGCTGCGTGCGCTCGTCGAACGGCTCAGGCGCTTCACGCGCCTGCGCGAGCGAATGCGCACATGGCTCGGTCGCGCGCTCGCGATGCTGCGCGTGGTGGCGCTCGACGTCGATCGGCGCATTCGTCGCCTCGACCCGGAGCTGCCGGAAGGAGCGGCATTCTTCTGTACGATCGACGAGCTCGAGACCGCGGTAGCGCGCAGCCGTGCCGACCTGGCCCCGCTGGTTCGGCTCCGTATCGCGGAGCGCGCGCGGGACCTCGCTCGACCGGATCCCCCCGTCACTTTCGCGGGCGCGCCTTCCTCGAAGGCGATGCCGGCAGGGGGCAAGGTCCTGCGCGGGCTGCCGGCCAGCGCGGGCATCGTGACCGGGACGGTCCGGCGCGTCTCCTGGGAGCCCGGTTCGGCCGCGCGAGTGTCGCCGGGGGACGTGATGGTTTCCGCCACCACCGACGTCGCCCTGGCACCGCTCTTCTTCGTGGCGTCGGGCGTCGCGACCGAGGTGGGCACCCCGCTCTCGCACGCGGCCATCCTCGCGCGCGAGCTGGGCGTGCCGGCCGTCGTCGGCGTGGAGGGCATCTCGGCGCTGCGTGATGGGACGCGCGTCGTCCTCGACGGCTCGAGAGGGACCGTCGAACTGCTGGACTCATGAGGACGAGCCGGTGGGTGTGCTCGCGGTCCACGACGCTGGGACGCGCGCTGGACGAGCTGGGTGCGGGTCCCGCGGCGCTCGACGAAGGGCGCGTGTTCGTGGACGGCGTGCGCGCCGTCACGCTCACCCAGACCGTGCTCCAGGGCGCCGTCGTCACGGTCGGCTCCGGCAGGGAGGGGACGGACCTCCCCGTCGTTCTCGGCTGGCGCGGCGACATCGTCGCAGTGCAGAAACCGGCGTGGATGAGCACCGAGCCGGACCGCACCGGTCGGAGCGGGTCGCTGCTCGACGCGACGGCGCGGCTGGTCGGTCGCCCTGCGTCGGTGCTGCACGCGCTCGGTCGTCTCGACGTCGGCACGAGCGGCGTCGTCCTGCTCGCCGTCTCGCCGCGTGCGCGCCGGATGTTCGCGCGCGCCCGGCGTCGCGGAGCCGTGCGCCGGCGCTACCTCGCCGTACTGTCGGCGCAACCGTCGCGGATGGAGGGCTCGTGGACCGGGCCGCTCGACGGGCGGCGGGCGGAGACTTCGTATCGAGTCATGGCGTCTCTGGCGAGCGTCCCCGTCGGTTCGGGGCGGTCGGAGCGCGACGCGCAGCCGACGCTCGTGGCGGTCGATCTCGGAACGGGGCGCCGCCACCAGATCCGGCGGCACGCGAGCGCTGCCGGGGTGCCCGTGTTCGGTGATCGGCGTCATGGCGGTCCCACGCGCTGGACCGCCCGCACCGGAGGAGTTCTCGAGGCATCGCGGCTCGCGCTCCACGCCGCCTGGGTCGAGCTCGAGGGCGACGCGTCGTTCGAGCGGGTAGAGGCCCCCGTGCCCCGGGACTTCGCCCGACTGTGGGCCGAGCTGGGCGGCGAGCCCGCCGCCCTGGATCTCGCCGTCCTGACGTGACGATTCGCGTACGTCGCTCGTCGTCCGTATGCTGCGGCGCCGTGCGAACCTGGCTCGCGATGGGTGGAGTCGTCTCGGCGCTGTTCCCCACCGCGTGCGATCCGCGCACCGGTGGCCCTGAAGCCCAGAATCCGGCCCTCGTGTTCCCCGCGAGATTCGCCGAGGGCGATCAGGATGAAGACGCCGCGTCTCCTGAGCCACGCGCGGATGCCGGCGCGCCCGCGCCCGGCCAGAAACGGACGACCCACGCGCCGGACCCGGAGCCCCTGCGGCTCGCCGATCAGTGGGAGTACGAGGTCCGCCACGACGAGGGTCGCGTCCGAGTCGCGACGGCACGGGCCAGACGCTTTCCCGGCCCCATCGTCACCGAACGGCGAACCGGACGCTGGGCGCTCGAGCTCTGGATCGGCCGGGAACTCGTCGAGCGCGTCAGGTTCGACTTCCCGCTGCTCGGCGCCGAAGCGCCGCGCGAAGGAAAACGCAGGCCGCTCCACGAGCCGGCGACGTTCGCGCCCGGCCTCGACGCGACGATCATCGTGCGCGTCCCGGCGAGTCCCCGCGCGACGCGCCTCGAGTTGGTGGACCGAGCGACGGGGTCGGTGCAGGTTCTCCCTTGGCCGCCGGACGAACCCATCGAGGCGCGTCCCGTGGACGCGGGCGCGAGCGGGGCGACGAATGTCGCAGATTCCGCGCCCGATTCGACTTGACCACACCCCGCCTTGGAAGTGGCGAGGAGGGGGCGCCCTGTGCAACCCTAGGCCGGCGATGAACTGCGAAGCCTGCGGACACGCGAACGAGGAGCACGCGCGGTTCTGCGCGGGCTGCGGTGCCCTCTTGCCTGCCCCGCAGGACGCCGCCGATCCGCTGATCGGCCAGATCATCGGGGGCCGCTATCGCATCACGCGGGTCCTCGGGGAGGGGGGCATGGGCATCGTGTACGAGGGCGAGCAGCAGATGGGCTCGACCGTCCGCAAGGTCGCCGTCAAGACTCTGCACGCCCACCTCTCCAAGGATCCTTCGGTCCTCGCGCGCTTTCATCGCGAGTGCGGCACCGTCGCGCAGCTCGAGCACCCCAACACGATCAAGTTCTACGACTTCGGGTCGACGGCGGACGGCACGCTGTACATCGCCATGGAGTTCGTGAAGGGGAGCCCGCTGAACGAGGTCATCGAGCAAGGCGGCGCCGTCGCGCCCGAGCGCGTCGTGAAGGTCATGAAGCAGATCTGCGGCGCCCTGGACGAGGCCCACAATCTCGGGATCGTCCACCGGGACCTGAAGCCGGAGAACGTGATCCTCACCGTCCGTGCGGGCGAGCAGGACTTCGTCAAGGTGCTCGACTTCGGCATCGCGGCCCGGAGCGAGTCGGCGGACGCACAGAAGGAGCAGAAGCTCACCCAGCAGGGGATGGTCCTCGGAACGCCGCCGTACATGAGTCCCGAGCAGTTCACCGGCAAGGCGCTCGACGCTCGCAGCGACATCTACTCGCTCGGCGTGATGTCCTACGAGATGCTGACCGGGCGGCTGCCGTTCGACGCCGATACGCCGTGGCAGTGGGCCACTCAGCACATGACCGCACAGCCGCTGCCGTTCGAGGCTTCGCCCAGCAGCACGAGCGTTCCGCCCGAGATGCGCAAGGCGATCTTGAGGGCGCTTTCCAAGGAACGCGAGGCGCGGCACGAGACCGCGAAGGCGTTCTACGCGGACCTCTCCGGCGGCGGTGGGCTCACGGTGGAGGCACCTCCGGCGGCCGCGGGCGGCGGCTCCGAGAGCACCGCGGCGATGGCAGCCGTGCCGGACTTCGGCCACGGAGGCGCACCGCCGCCGATGGCGCAGATGCAACCCGTGCCGGCGCCCGCGATGCCGATGGCGCACGCCGCACAGGCCGCGCACGTCCCGCCGCCACCGGCCCGCGACTCGGGTGGCGGCGGAAAGGGCCTGATCGTCGGGCTCGGGGCGGTGGGCGCCGTGCTCCTCGTCGGGATCATCGTCGTTGCCGCTCGGTCGATGAAGCCCGCCGAGGAGGAGACGCTGACGAACCCCTTCTCGAGCGCTGCATCCAGCGGGACGACCGTCGTGGGTCCGACCTTGGAAGATCCCGTCGCGTCGGCCGATCCGCCGTCGGGTAGCGCCGGCGCGTCGGCCACGGCGGGGTCCGGCTCGCCCGCGTCCACGGCGACCAAGACGCCGAGCGCGAGTACGGGCACGACGGCTACCGGGACCGCTTCCACCGCGACGCCGACCCGTCCGACGTCCACCGCGACGTCCAGCGGCCCGTCGGGCGCCGCCGCCTGCGACGCCTGCATCGCCGCAGCGCGCGGCGGAAACATCCAGGGCGCCGCCGCCAACTTCGGGCGGTGCTCGGACGCCGCGAAGAAGAGCCAGTGCCAGCGGTTCGCCGGGACGATGGCGCCGGGTGCCGTTCAGACGGCCGTGCTCAACGGCAACTGCGCGCAGGCCAAGTCCATAGCTGCGGCGGCGAGCGCCATGGGCGCAGGCTCGCGCGTCAACCTCGGCAAGTGCCGCTGATCGCGGCCCCAGGCCACCCGTCGCGGCCGCGCACTCCGAGCGCGGCGCGGTGTGACTTTTTTGCCACACTGCGGGCTTGACGACCCGTTCGGGCTGGTTCTAGAGTTCCGCCTGCTTGCTGGCCGGGTTTTTGGGCTTCGGGGGACCAAGCCTATAGATTCTGAGTTCGACCCTCCGAGGACAACCGCATGAGCAGCAGGATGACGTGGCCGGAGATCCTCCGGTCGGCGCAGTTTCGAGGACTCTGGGTGGCGCTCGACAACTGCCGCTACGACAAGATGACGCGACAGCCCATCGAAGGGGACGTCGTCGACACGGACGGGGATCTCTCCAACCTGTGCGCTCGGATGCGCGAAACGGGGCGCTCCTCGTGCACCATTCTGTTCTGCGATGACGACGTGCTGGTCGAGTCGAAGCGCCCCAGCAGCTACCCGTCCGAGCGCCGCGCTTCCCGCTGATTTCAGGGGGTTTCGCGCGGGGCGGCCTCTCGGGGGGTCGCGCTGCGACTCGCCGCGTCACGCGGCGTTCACTTCAGCGTGGGCTTGACCACGGTCTTTCCGTCGCGCACCACCACATCGAAGTCGATCGCCTTGCCCGCGTGCTTTGCCTGGAGCTTCGGTAGCGTCGCGCGCAGGCTCTTGGCCAGTCCGTCCAGGGTGACGCCCCGCGTGCTCTCGTTCGCCGCCCTCTTCGCGTCGATGAGCCGCGAGTAGATCTCGCGCACGCGCTCGTCCGAGAGCTGGCCGCCCGCTGGGCGCGCCGGACCCGCGCCCGCCGAGGCGGCCACGGGTATCGGCTGCGCACCCGGAGGCCGCGGTCCGGC
>CAZARU010000022.1:0-76263 GCA_964487605.1 uncultured Polyangiaceae bacterium | reverse complement strand
AGGGGGGGAGGCTGCGACCAATGAAGAAGGCGCTGGAACAGCGCGACGCCGTTGTCCGGGTCACCGGCAATGCCCCCGTCCACGAACTGTCGCGGGAGACGTTCGCCGTCTCGCGTGGGACCGCCTCTTCCGCCAAGCAGCCTGCCGCCCTAACGAGCCCACCGCCAGCGGGCGTTCTTTCGATCGATGGTGCGGTCAGGTCACTCGTCGAGAAATTGGTCAGCGAACTCGCACAAGACGTCGATGGACTTCTTCGAGAGCATCGCGCACAGACTGAGGAGTGGCTGCGGGAGTTACGAAGGGACATCGAACACGAGCGCAACACGCTTCGTGGCATCGACGCGGAGTATCTCTCCACGAAGCAACTCGCCCGCCGCCTCGGTGTAGCTGAGCGCACGGTACGGCGATGGATCAAGGACGGCCGCATCCAGGCTACTAGGACTCCGGGAGGGTCCCTCCGAGTCGCAGCTCGCGAACTCGACAGGATTCAACGCGCGGTCGTGGGCTCTACCAGGTGACGCCTTTCCATACACGGTCAGCTCGGGTACGCTTCACATGAAGCGGCCCGGCGCGACTGGAATCGCCCGGGCCCGGCCGACACCTAACCAGGAGGTATCGACATGACGAGCAGTAGCATGGACGCGCTTCCCGATTGGAGCGTTTATCAGCGAGCGGACAGCCCAAGGTGGCTCGTCCGATTCAAGGATCTTCGCACTGGCAAGTGGCGTGACCGGCGCATCCCCGCCGACGCGCGCGTGACGACGAAGCGTCAGGCGGAGGCGTGGGCGCACGAATGGCTCACGCAGCGTACTCGGGAACAGTCCCAAGCACCCGAGACGCTGACCTTGCGTGCCTACCTGGTGAACTGGGCGAAACGCCGGCAGGAGAACCCGAAGATTCGGGCCTCGACGATGGCGAACAACAGTGGACACATCAACAACCACATCCTCCCCGCACTCGGCGACATGCAGCTTCGTGACGTCCGCCCCCCGAGGGTGCGCGACTTCGTCGTCGCCATCCGGAGGAAGCAAGTTGCTGCGCGTGGGCCAAGAGCACGTCGAGACCAAGCGGCGCGCGCCACGTTAGCCGGATATACGATCCGAAACATCCACTCAACGCTCCGAGAGGCCCTCGACGACGCGGTCGAGGAGGGCCTGATAGCAAGCAACCCTGCCCGTGCTCGGATCGTGTCTGACGAGTTGCCGCCGGCCGAGACACGTGCCGGGGAGAACGTGATCATCCACTTGTCTACCGCGACCGCCGAGCGTCTACTCACTTGTCAGCACGTTCCCGAGGAGCGGCACGTCCGATACGTTCTCGACTTCACGTCGGGACTCCGCGACGGGGAACTCTCCGGCTTGCTCTGGTCAGACCTGGAACTCGCCGGCTCGATACCGTTCGTTTCCGTCAGCAAGCAGAAGTCCAAGAAGGGGCAAGACCCCCGGCTGAAAACCAGGCATTCTCTACGTGAACTCCCTCTCCACCCCTTGGCTGTTGCCGGCCTGCGTCGCTGGAAAACAGGGGGCTGGGTCTTGCTCGTCGGGCGCCATGCGCGGCCCAACGACCCGGTGTTTCCCGACGCCGACGGACGACATCGGAGGCCTCGGAGTGCCGCGCTTCTCCGGCGTGACCTCGCGGCCGCGGGCTGCCCCACTACCTACGGGGGCGTCCACCCGATCGACTTCCATGCGATCCGGAGGAGCTTCGCGACGTGGCTTGATGAGAACGGGGTCAAAAGCGAGTTAATCGACCGCATGATGGGCCACGCCGGCCGGAGCGTCCGTTCCCGCCACTACACGTCAGCCGAGAAGGAAGTGATGCAGGGGGCGATCAGGACGATCCAACTGAACCTCGGTATGGGTAAGGTGATCCCGATGCGTCGAGCCGCCTCCGGCGGTCCTCCCACCGCCGAGAACACGAACGGCGGAGCCGCCCCCGAGGCGCAGACCGTCGCTCTTGCTGCGAACCGTGCTGCGCCCCCGCAGCAAACCACCTTGACCACGTCGCCGAAAAGCGGCAGCTTCCCGCCTCATTTCACGCAGTCCGCCACCTTAGCTCAGCTGGTAGAGCAACGGTTTCGTAAACCGTAGGTCTCCGGTTCAAGTCCGGAAGGTGGCTCCCGCGACCGCCCACGGCGGCGCATCCCGGTACGAGAGCCGAACGCAGTCAGGAGAACCCATGAGCCGCTACCTCTTCACGTCAGAGTCCGTCACCGAGGGCCATCCCGACAAGATCTGCGACCAGATCTCCGACGGCATCCTGGACGAGGCGCTTCGGCAAGACAAGCACAGCCGCGTGGCCTGCGAGACGCTCTGCAAGACGGGGTTCGTCGTCGTCGCGGGCGAGATCACGACTCGCGCGTACGTGGACTTTCCGTCGATCGTCCGCGGCGTGGTGAAGGACATTGGCTACACCGACTCGGCCATGGGCTTCGACTACGAGACCTGCGGCGTGCTGTCCGCGATAGAGCCGCAGTCGCCGGACATCTCGCAGGGGGTGACCGAGGGCGCGGGCCTCTTCAAGGAGCAGGGCGCGGGCGACCAAGGGCTGATGTTCGGGTACGCCACGGACGAGACGCCCGAGCTCATGCCGGCGCCCATCATGTTCGCGCACGCGCTGTGCCGCCAGCTCACCGCGGTGCGCAAATCCAAGAAGGTCGGCTTCCTGCGGCCGGACGGCAAGAGCCAGGTCACGGTGGAGTACGACGGCGAGAAGCCCGTCCGAATCGAGACGGTCGTCGTCTCCACGCAGCACTCTCCCGACGTGAAGCACAAGGAGATCAAGGACGCGGTCATGGAGCTCGTGGTCGCGAAGTCGCTGCCCAAGCGGCTCCTCCAGGGAACCAAGTACTTCATCAATCCCACGGGCCGGTTCGTCATCGGCGGGCCGTTCGGCGACGCCGGGCTCACGGGGCGCAAGATCATCGTCGACACGTACGGCGGTGCGGGCCGGCACGGAGGGGGCGCGTTCAGCGGCAAGGACCCCTCGAAGGTGGACCGCTCCGCCTGCTACTACGCGCGGTACGTGGCGAAGAACGTCGTGGCGTCGGGCTTGGCCCGGCGCGCGGAAGTCCAGGTCGCCTACGCCATCGGCGTGGCCAAGCCAGTCGGTGTACACGTGAACACGTTCGGGACGGGCGCCGTCGACGACGAGAAGCTCTCGACGTACATCGAGAAGAACTTCGACATGCGACCCAAGGCGATCATCGAGCAGCTCGATCTGCTCACGCCGCGGTACCGGGCAACCGCTGCTTACGGGCACTTCGGCCGCGAAGAGTTCACGTGGGAGAAGACGGACCGCGCGGCGCGCATGGCGAGCGATCTGCTTCGAAAGAGCGCCGGCAAGGCGAACGGAGCGCCGGCGGCCAAGGCGAAGCCCGCTGCGAACGGAGCGCCGGCGGCCAAGCTCCGGCCGAAGGGAAAGAAGGGCAAGACGCGCTCCGCGGATCGCTGAACGGTGCCGGGCGCGCGTGACAGGGGGCGGATCGCCCGCTACGCTGCGCGAGCGTCGGCCGCTCACCGAACGAGGCGGTCGCGGTTCGCGGAAGGAGCACGAGCGACGATGCGCGGCACGATGGTCTGGGCAAGCTGGACCCTGGCGTCCCTCGGGTCGCTCGCGTGCAGCGGTACGGGAGACTCGAGTGGCCTGTCGAGTTCCGCCGGCGGGAGCGGTGGCTCCGGCGCGGGAGGGTCCGGCTTCGGCGGTGCCGGCGGGAGTCTCATCTCGACCGACGGAGGTCCGGGCAGCGCCGGGATCGGGGGGAAGCTGATGTCACCGCCTCCCTGCGACGTGGCGGATCCGGCCGCCGATACCGACGGCGACGGGTTCTCGCAGTCCTCGGGTGACTGCAATGACTGCACGCCGCAGATGAACCCGGGCGCCGTCGACTTCCCGGGGAACGGAGTGGACGAGGACTGCAACGGCACGCCCGACGACGAGCCGGCCAACTGCGACTCCAACCCGTTCGACATCGGCTACGCGGACCCGAACGAGGCGGCCCGCGTCATCGGCCTGTGTCGGACCCAGCAGGGGGCGAGCTGGGGCGTCGTGAACGCGGCCTACACGCTCGCGAACGGGGCCCCGGGGATGAATCCCGTGTCCCACGGGCTCATGCAGCGCTTCGGGCCGAACGTGCTGCCGCGGGAGGGCGTGAACATGCTGGCCCTGTCGAGCGGAACCGCCCGCGCGCCCGGCGACCCCGGCTACTTCACGCCCGCCGCCGCGAGGATGGGCACCACCGGACCGACGCCGGCCGGCTTCCCCGTCGCCGCACCCGCCTGCACCGCCATGCCGGCGACGACGCCGATCGCCAACGACTCTGCGGCCCTCGAGCTTCAGCTCAAGGTGCCGTCGAACGCGAACGCGTTCCGCTTCGACTTCACCTTCTACACGTACGAATTTCCAGAGTACATCTGCAGCCAGTTCAACGATTTCTACGTCACCCTCGTGGATCCCGCGCCGCCCGGAGCCCAGGAGGGGAACGTCAGCTTCGACAGCCAGGGCAACCCCGTCAGCGTGAACAACGGCTTCCTGGAGGTTTGCCAGGCGCAGAACGCCGGCGGGAAGAACTTCCCCTGCCCGCAGGGACCCGGCGCGCTCGCCGGCACCGGGTTCGACGTCAACCTCCTCGGCTTTCCCGAGCCGCACGCCGCGACGGGGTGGCTCGTCACCACCGCTCCGGTGCCGCCGGGCTCGACCATTCGCGTGCGCTTCGCGATCTGGGACGCCGGCGACGACATCCTGGACTCGACGGTCCTCATCGACAACTTCCGGTGGGACATCACCGCGGGCGGCGTTCCCGAGACGATCCCCGTTCCGAAGTGAATCCGCGCCTGCTCGCATGGCACGCCCCCGCCACGTCTGTCACCGCTGCGGGGTGACGACGGGCGAAGGACACGGGTGTCCGCCCGATCGTCGGTGTCCCGACGTTGACACGCCGGACGCCGGAACCTAGCGTCATGCGAACCTTTGCGGTGTTGCTTCGAGTCGATGCCATGGGGACCCGAGGAGCGCCGAACAGCCAAGGAGTGGTGCGGTGGCGGTCGATGGATCTTCTGCAGACGACGCGGACGAGCTCATGCTGGCTGGTGACAGGGTTTCAGGCGTCGAGTTGAGCGACGACCCTGCCGCGTCGGAGCGACGTGGCCCCGGAACCTACGATCGATCGAAGTCGGCCGAGGAGCGGTGGAAGGAACAGCGGAGGCGGCTCTTGCTCGGGGCGGCCAACGTCCTGTCACGCGAGGGCGCTGCGAACGCTTCCGTGGCCAACGTACTCGAAATCTCCGGCCTGAGCCGTGGCACGTTCTACCGCCACTTCACCGACCTGGAGGATGCGTTCCACGCCGTCCGGCGCGAAGCAGCGCTGCTGCTGTTCAAGGCGATCGACGACAGCATCGCCCCTCTCTCCGACCCCACCGAGCGCCTGCGCGCCGGCATCGGAGCGTTTCTGGAGCTCCTGCGCGAACATGGCGATCTCGCACGGGCGTTCATCAGCGAGCCGAGATCGAGCGGCGAGCGGCGCGAGGAGCTGCATCGGCTGGTCATCGATCGCTTCGTCGATCTGATCCGGACCGGCCTGGAACAGGCCGTCGCCGCGGGCATGCCTTCCACGATGCCGAGCGACGTCACCATCCAGGCCACCGTGTACGCCATCGAGGGCGTCGGGCTGAGCTACCTGAAGACGGGGAACGAGGCCGCCGCGCCCGAAGCCACGAACACCCTCGTCGAACTCTGCCTGAAGGCCTATCGCTGAGCTGGGCGACGCTCGCGGCCCGACGGTGCCGGACGGCTCTCGCCCGGCGCCGACGACACGCGTGACGCCGGCCCCCCGCCGGCGCCCGCGGGGAACGCGCTAAATGTCGTAGTACAGCTTGAACTCGAAGGGCGTGGGGCGGAGCCTCTGCTGCTGGACCTCGGCCTCCCGCTTGTAGTCGATCCACATCTGCAGCGCGTCCTTCGTGAACACGTCGCCCTTGAGCAGGAACGCGTGATCCTTCTCCAGCTCGTTGAGTGCGTCCTCTAGGGAACCCGGCATCGTCGGAACGTCCTTCAGCTCCTCCGGCGACAGCGAGTAGATGTCCTTGTCCAGCGGCTCGCCGGGGTCGATCTTGTTCTGAACGCCGTCCAGGCCGGCCATGAGCATCGCCGAGAACGCGAGGTACGGGTTGCAGCTCGGATCGGGGAAGCGCATCTCGGTTCGCTTGGACTTCGGCGAGTTCGAGTAGGTGGAGATGCGGCAAGCCGCCGACCGGTTTCGGCTCGAGTACGCGAGATTGACGGGAGCTTCGTAGCCTGGGACGAGGCGCTTGTAGCTGTTCGTCGTGGGGTTGGTCAGAGCGGCGAGCGCGCGAGCGTGCTTGAGGACACCGCCGATGTAGTGGAGCGCGAGGTCCGAGAGACCCGCGTACCCATCACCGGCGAACAACGGCTTCTCGTCCTTCCAGAGGCTCTGGTGCACGTGCATGCCGTTGCCGTTGTCGCCGAGGATCGGCTTCGGCATGAACGTCGCGGTCTTGTTGTGCCGGTACGCGACGTTGCGGACGATGTGCTTGAACCACATGAGCTTGTCCGCCATCAACGTCAGGCTGTCGAAGCGCATGTCGATCTCGCCCTGGCCGGCCGTCGCGACCTCGTGGTGGCTCACCTCCACCTCGAGACCGAGCTGATCCATGATCAGGCAGATCTCGGTGCGGAGATCCTGCTGCGTGTCCATGGGCGGCGTGGGGAAGTAGCCCTCCTTGTGCCGGACCTTGTTGCCCAGGTTGGGCTTCTCGTCGCGACCGGTGTTCCACGCCGCTTCCACCGAGTCCACCGAGTAGAACGACCCACCGGGCCCCTCCTCGAACCGAACGTCGTCGAAGATGAAGAACTCCGCCTCGGGACCGATGTACGCGGTGTCCGCGATGCCGGTCTGCTTCAGGTAGGCCTCCGCCTTGCGGGCCACGTGGCGCGGATCGCGCGAATACGGCTGCTTGGTGATGGGATCGACGATGTTGCAGAGCAGCACGAGCGTGGGGTGCTTGGTGAACGGATCCATCCGGGCGCTGATGGGGTCCGGGATCAGGAGCATGTCGCTCTGGTTGATGGGCTGGAAGCCACGGATCGAAGATCCGTCGAACCCGAAGCCCTCTTCGAACACGTCCTCGCTCAGCCGGTGAAACGGGAAGCTCGTGTGCTGCCACTTGCCCGGGTAGTCGATGAACCGAAAATCCATCATGACCGCGCCGTGCTTCTTGCCGAGTTCGATTACGTCCTTGGGCTTCATTCTCTCTGCTCCTTCATGTGGTGCTTCGCGACAGTCGGATCGATCTAGATCGCCTCTTCGCCGGTCTCGCCAGTGCGGATGCGAACTGCTTGTTCGATCGGTGACACGAAGATCTTTCCGTCGCCGATGCGCCCGGTCTTTGCGGACTTCTCAATCGCGTCAACGACCTGCTGCGTCAAGCCGTCCGGGACGACGATCTCCACCTTCACCTTCGGCACGAAATCGACGACGTACGCGGACCCCCGGTAGACCTCTTTCTTCCCGCCCGTGCGCCCGAAGCCCTTCACCTCGGTCACGGTCATGCCCTGAATTCCCACCTCCGAAAGCGCGTCCTTCACCTCGTCGAGCTTGAAGGGCTTGATGATCGCTTCGATCTTCTTCATGGCGATGTCTCCGCAGTTTCTGGCAGGTTCGATTCGATCGTTTTTCCCGCGGCTTCAAGCCCCGAGAGCCCTGCGCCGTGCACGGGTTGTCCACAGACGCGGCGACCGGTGCACGAGGGGTAACGGGGCGCGTGTTTCCGCACGGTTTCGCTCCAGCGTCGGCCGAGCTTTTCGAGCAGCCGCGCCGAACCCCAGGTTCTCCACAGGCCGAAGGCCCCCGAACTCAGGGCTCGCGGAGGCCGGGCGACAGCGGGAAGAACGCCCCGGGAGGCTCGTCCCCGAAGCACACCCCCTGGTCGCGCGCGGTGCGGAGCACCTCCGAGTCGGCCGGGACGCGGCGTACGCGACCGGCGACCTCGTCGAGCCGGACGAGGGCGATGTGGTTGCCCCGCACGGCGACCATGCCGCTCTCCCGGGACTCCGCCAGGTAGTGGACGGCGGCGCTGCCCAGCCGCAGGCCGAGCACGCGGTCGTACGTGATCGGGCTCCCTCCCCGCTGCAGGTGGCCGAGGACGACGGTGCGCGCTTCCTTTCCGGTGCGCTCCGCGATCTCGCGCGCCACGCGCTCGCCGACTCCGCCGAGGACCGCATGGTCTCGAAACTCGTCGCCCGGCGCTCTGACGGTCATGTCGCCGCCGCGGGGCGCCGCTCCCTCCGCCACGACGACGATGGAGAACCCGCGCCCGAGCGCATCGCGACGCCGCACCTTCTCGCAGACCACGTCGAGATCGTAGGGAACCTCCGGGATGAGAATGACGTCCGCGCTTCCGGCGAGTCCGGCGTAGAGCGCGATCCAGCCGGTGTACCGGCCCATCACCTCCACCACCATGACGCGATCGTGCGCTTGCGCGGTGGTGTGAACGCGATCGAGGGCGTCGCACGCGGTCGCGACGGCGGTGTGAAAGCCAAAGGTGACGTCGGTACCCGCAAGATCGTTGTCGATGGTCTTGGGGACCGCGATGACGCGTGGCAGCCCACGCGCGAGCAGTCGCGCGGCGATGGCCAGTGACCCGTCACCGCCCACCGCGACGAGCGCATCGAAGCCGAGTTCGACGAACCGCTCGACGAGCCGGCTGGACTCGTCGCTCGGGACCACTGCGCCGTCCTTCTCGACCGGGTATCGAAACGGGTCGCCGCGGCTGCTCGAGCCGAGGATGCTGCCGCCGACGTGGGTGATGCCGCGAACTGCGTCGCGATCCAGCGCGACGACGCCGTCGGCCGAACCGTCGAGGAGGCCCTGGTACCCGCGCCGGATGCCGAACACCTCCCAGCCACGCCACCGCGCCGCCAGCACGACCGAGCGAATCACCGCGTTGAGGCCCGGGGCGTCGCCACCGCCCGTGTTGATCGCGATGCGCCGGCTCACCGCCGAGGAGTAACGTCGCGGTGGATGGACGTAAACACCGGGCCTCGACTCCCGACGCCGGTCTACCGCCTCCCCGTGGAAGGCGAGGCGGAGATCTGGGTGAAGGACGACGGCCTGACGCACCCCGAGTACGGCGGGAACAAGGTGCGCAAGCTCGACGGCCTGCTCGCGGAAGCGGCGGCGCGAGGCGCGCGGCGGGTCGTCACAGTGGGCGCGGTCGGCAGCCATCACGTGCTCGCCACGACGCTCTTCGCTGCGCGGCTCGGGATCCGCACGACCGCAGGGCTCTTTCCCCAGCGCGCCGACCGGCACGTCGAGCAGACGATCCGCGCCGCCATGGGGCTCGGACTCAGGCCGCTTCCTGCGGCGTCGCGGGCAGGCGCGGCGCTCCTGGCGCTCGCGACGGTGCGGGCCGGAGACTTCGTGGTGGCGCCGGGCGGCTCGAGCCCGGCTGGCTGCATGGGGTACGTCACCGCCGCACGCGAGCTCGAGGGGCAGGTGCGCGCAGGTCTCTTCCCGGAGCCCGACCTGATCGTCGTCCCCTTCGGGTCGGGCGGAACCGCGGCGGGGCTCGTGGCAGGCCTCGTGACCACGTCGCTGGCCACGCGCGTCGTCGCCGCGAAAGTCGTGGATTCCGTTCTCTCGGGAGCACCGCTCATCGCGTCCCTCGCGATGGCCACCGCAAGGCGTTCCGGATCCGCCGCCTCGTGGAGGGATCTCGTCCGGCGGGTCGTCGTGGACGACAGCGAGCTCGGCGCGGGCTACGGCGAACCCACCGAACGAGCCGCAGCGGCCGCCGCCCTCGCGGCGCGGCACGACCTCGACCTGGACGCCACCTACACGGCGAAGGCGTTCGCGCTGATCCTCGCCCTGGCCGGCGCGGACGCCGCGCTTCCCCGCGTCCCCAAAACCTCGAAATCGCGGGCTCTCTCGGCGCGGATTCGGCCCAGCCGCCTGCTCTACTGGCATACTCTCTCGCGCGCCCCGCTGGGGCCCCTGCTCGAGGGAGCGCCGGCCCCCGACGAGCTCCCGGCGCCGGTGAGACGCCTGCTGGGTCATCGTTGAGCACCGCCTTCGACCGCCCGATCACCGCATGACGCCGAACAACAGGAGCAAGGTCGACCCGGGCACGATCGTCGGGGGCAAGTTCAAGATCACCCGGGAGATCGGGCGCGGCGGCATGGCGGCCGTCTACGAGGCGACGAACCAGGACATCGGCAAGCGCGTGGCGGTGAAGATCCTGGCCGCGGAACTGGTGAAGTCGAAGGTCGTGACGGGGCGCTTCCTCCGAGAGGCGCGCGCCATGGCAGCGATTCGCAGCCCGTACATCTGCGAGGTGTTCGACTCGGGCGAGTTCGACGACCGCCCCTTCATGATCCTGGAGCTGCTCGAGGGAGAGAGCCTCTACGATCTCCTGACGCGCGTCCGGCGCCTCGACACCGATCTCACGCTGAAGATCGCCGCTCAGTGCGCGCAAGGGCTGTCGGCAGCCCACGGCAAGAGCGTGATCCACCGCGACTTGAAGCCGGAGAACATCTTCATCACGAAGGGCGAAGGCGGGATCGTCGCCAAGCTCCTCGATTTCGGCCTGGCGAAGTTCTACGACTCCACCGGCGACGTCGAGAACGTCCGCCTCACGCGCGAAGGCGCGCTGTTCGGGACTCCCGCGTACATGAGCCCGGAGCAGGCGAAGGGCGTCGACCAGGTGGACCACCGCACGGATCTGTGGGCGCTCGGCTGCATCGTGTACGAGTGCCTCACGGGGAAGACCGTCTGGAACGCAGATCAGGGCGTCGCAATGATCCTGGCGCAGATTGCGGGAGCGCCGGTCCCGCGACCGTCGCGCCTGAGGCCGGACCTGCCGCGAACGTTCGACGACTGGTTCCAGCGCGCGCTGGATCGCGACCCGAACCGGCGCTTCCAGACCTGCGAGGAGTGGATCGCCTCTCTGGAACGCGCCCTGAAGCCCCCTGCGGGTACCGAGAAGCAGGTCCCGCTGCACAGCACGGAGGAAGCGGAGATCGTCGACGAGCTGGTGTTCGACTCCGGCGACGCGGGTGCGCGGCAGCCCGAACGAACGCCGACGCCACCGGCGACCAGCTCACCCGCCGACGAGGAGTCGGCCGTCGCCTCCTCGCCGAAGCCCATCACTTCGATGCCGCCCCCGCGCGTCAAGAGCAGAGCGGGCACGGCGATCGTGGTCCTGCTCACGATCACCGCCGCCGCCATCGTGGGCTACGCCGTCTGGCTCTACGTCGTGCACCCACCCAGCGTCCCGCGACTCGCGACCGTACGGATCGAGCTGCCGTCGGACGAGGCCGGAGCGGCCGAGACCCTGGAGCCCATCGAGAAGGATCCGGTCGCGATCCAGCTCGACGCAGCGCAGGTGAAGCTCGCCACCGGCAAGGCGGACGAAGCGCTGAACGCATTCAAGGACGCTTTCAACAACGGCGGACACCGGGTCGCGCGGTCGCTGCTCTCCCACGTCGCCGTCGGCGTCTCCGGCGGAGGGAAGTGCACGCTCACCGGCATCGGTCACCCGCGCCCGTTCGAGGTGAAGGTCCCCATCGGGTCGCGGCCGAGCATCGCGCTGACGCCGCGCGGGCTCGCCGTCTCCTGGGTCGACACGCACGAGGACGCGCAGAAGCGCATCGCGTTCGCGGTGCTCCTCGACGGCTCGCTGCGGCGAGTGACGCCGGTCCGAAACGTCACGCCGGAGGCAGACGCCGTGCGACACCCCCAGCTTTCGGCGACGAAGGACAGCCTCGCGCTGCTCTACGGGCAGTCGGGGGATGCGCCGGGCGTCTTCCTGCGGCGGCTCGGCGCGGAGGCTCGCATCGCGGGGCCCGGGCGCCAGGTGTCGGCGGGCAAGCGGGGGCAGTTCTTCGCCTCGGCGGCCCCCCTCCCCGACGGGACCCACTGGGTCGTGTGGCAGGAAGAGATCGTTCCCGGCGTCGAGGACGTCGTCGCCCGCAGGGTGGACGCGGACTTCGCGCCGATGGGCGAGCCGGTCCGCCTCACCGGCTACGCGCCGGTACCCGGCGCCGCCACCGAAGCCGGTCGACCCCACGCCGCGGTGGCCCACGGAAAGCTGTACGTCACCTACGGCTTCGAGCGGCTGCGGGACTATCAGATCACGGTGCTCCGCGTCGCGCTCGACGACGCGGCGCTCGCCACGGGGCTGGCCGCGCCGGGCGCGACGGCCGCCAAGGTGGACGCCTTCGTCGGCAAGGTGCAGCGCATCGGGCCGACCACCGGCAAGGGGGCACAGCCCAGGCTCGCGTGCACCGCAGACGGTTGTTTCGTCACCTGGGACGACGAGACCGGCGGCGCCTTCGCCGCCTTTCTGGACGGCAAGACCGGGGAGGCCATCTGGCACCGCGAGATCGCCAAGCGGGGCTCGCGGCCGGCAGTCGCCGTCTCCCCCGCGGGGGAGGTCGCGGTGGCGTTCTTCGACGCATCGCGGCTTCGCATCGGGCGACTCACGCGGGACGGCCTCGAGGCGCCGTCGGTGCTCGCGCGGGTGAGCGGTTACCAGCCGTACCCCGAGATCGTCGCGGCCCCGGCGCCGGGCCAGTGGTACGTTGCCTGGCGCGACTACGAGTCAGGACGCCTCGAAGCGTTCGTCGCGCGAGCCCAGTGCCAATGAGCGCAGAGCGATCGTCCCCACACCAACGCCACGCCGGCGTCCTGGCCATCCCGACACGCGCGACGGCGCGGGCGCATCCCCTTCAGACCGAGCGTCTCCTTCTGACCCCGGTGGACCCGATAGACGGACCCGAGCTCTGGGAGGCGGTGGACGCGTCACGGTGGCACCTCGAGCGGTGGCTCCCCTGGGTTCCGTTCAACAACAGCCCCGACGCGAGTCAGCGTTACGCCGAAGCGAGCGCGGCAGACTGGGACGCAGGACGCGCGGTGCGCTTCGGGATCCGGGACGGCGAGTCGCGACGGTTGCTGGGAGTGGTGGGCCTGGACGCGTGCGTGCACCTGCACCGCTCGTGCGAGCTCGGGTACTGGCTGCGGCGTGAGCACACCGGCCGCGGCCTCATGAGCGAAGCGGCGCTCGCGTGCGTCAGGTTCGCATTCGACCGCATGGGCGCACACCGCGTGCGTTGCGCGGCAGCAACGGAGAACTACCCCAGCCTGCGTGTCATTTCCCGGCTGGGTTTCCGGTTCGAGGGCGTCGCACGACAGGCGGAGTACGTGGGCGCGCGCTGGGTCGACCACGCGGTCTTCGCGCGCCTCGCGACGGACTGAGGTGGCGCGCGGTCGCTCCAGGCTCCCCTTCCTGCCCGTCGCCCCGGCCATCGTCCTCGTCCTGGGTGTCGCGGCAGCCCTCATCGTCGTTCTGCTCGGCGTGCGGGACCTGCTGGTCCAGAGTGACGCCCACGCCCACGGCAAGGCAGAGCTCCTGGCGAAGGCCGTAGCCCAGCGGCTGCGCAGCACGGCGAGTGAGGACCGCGCCGCGCTCGTCGAGCGCGCCACGTCTCGCGGTGGCGTCGAGTTGCTCCTCGTTCGCCAGGACGGACACGTCGAGATCGACGGCAGCGTGCAGCGTCCGGCACCCGACGCGGTCCTGAGCTACCTGGTGGCCGGGAGCGGGACCACCTGGACTGGCCTCGGACGGTCGCGGTTCTTCGTCGAGCCACTGGGACCACCGCTCGAGCATCTTTCCCTCGTCGTCCTCTCCCGGGCGCCGGAGACACCGGCAGCGACGGGACCCCTGGTGACGTCCGTTGCCGCCCTCGCGGCGGTGCTGCTCGTCATCGCCGCCCTGTTCGCCTTCGCCCTGGCGAAGGACGTGCGGTCCGACGTGGTGTACGTCCGAGCGCGAATCGCGGAGATGGCCCGCGAGGACTCGAGTCCGGCCGGAAAACCCATCGTGGCCCGCTCCCTCGACCAAGTGGGCCTGCTCACGAGTGCGTTCAACGTGCTGGTCGATCGCTTCACGGCCGCGGAGGGCGCCTACCGCCAGGACCTCGCGGGAGCGCTCGCTTACGACCGGGACCGCAGCGCATTTCTGGCCGCCCTGAGCCACGAGCTGCGCACGCCGCTCAACGCCATCCTCGGCTTCACGGACGTCCTCTTGAGCGAAGTGGACGGCCCCCTCACGAGCGAAGCCCGGGAGAACCTGGAGGTCGTCCGAAGGAGCGGCGATCACCTCAAGCACCTGATCGGCGACATCCTCGACCTCTCCGCGCTCGAGTCGGGTGAGCTTCGCCTCAACCGAGGGCTCACCGACGTGCGCGCCATCGCCGCGGAGGTCGTGCGAGAGGCGGAGGCGTCCGCCCAGGGCCGTCCGCTCGACCTCGACCTGCACGGCGACGCCGAGCAGGCCTGGGTCGATCCGCTGCGCGTGCGCCAGATCATCGGCAACCTGGTGGGCAACGCGGTGAAGTTCACCGCCGAAGGGCGCGTGGGAGTGACCATCGAAGGACGGCCGCGCTTCGTCGCCATCCTCGTGGAGGACACCGGTCCGGGCATCGCGCCCGAGGAACAGGCGGCGATCTTCGACGAGTACCGTCAGGCGGGGGATGCCTCGTCCCGGCGCGCAGGCACGGGCCTCGGCCTCGCCATCACTCGCCGGCTGGTCCAGATGCACGGCGGCTACGTCGAGCTGGAGAGCGAGGTCGGTCGGGGGGCGCGCTTCACGGTCGTGCTCCCCCGCGATCCGCCCGACCG
This sequence comes from uncultured Polyangiaceae bacterium, assembly GCA_964487605.1. GTDB lineage: Bacteria > Myxococcota_A > Polyangia > Polyangiales > Polyangiaceae > JAJDAH01. Next base: position 61,568 of record CAZARU010000022.1, on the reverse strand, counting down.
ACCCCGCACCGACGCCGATCGATCGGGCGCCATCGCGGCGCTGAGGCCCGTGTCGTGAATCCAGCGGCAGCCAGACTCCCCGCGCGCGTGCTCGTGTGGCAGCTCGCGTTCTCCGCAGGAAGCACGGGCGGGGTCGCTCTCGGGGTGCCCAGGCTGCTCCTGCTCAACCCGACCGTGGGGCCCGTGGTATCGGAGGCACTCCTCGTCGTGCTCGCCGCAGCCACGGTGCTGACGCTCGCCAGGTCGTGGTGGATCCTCCGGCGGCAGCGCTACGTGCTGCGCTCCCTCGCCCTCGGCTCGCGGTCCGTGGAGCCCATCGACATGCTCGAGCTGACGCGAGCCCCTGCGCGCCTGACGACCGGTTGGGTCTTCCCGCTCGGCATCGCGTGCGCCGTCTTCGCCACACCCCTGCGACCCGCGCTCCTCGACCTCTCCACGGGGGCGAGCGTCGCGCTCCTGGGGCTGGTCGTGGTCTGCGCCGTCGCGCTTCCTCTGCACGTCGTCGTGCGTGCGGCGGTCCTGGCCGCGCTCGAGCTGGCACCCCCGGACGTCATGCGCGACGTGCTCGAGAGTGCCGCACGGACCGGCGCACCCAAGCGGCGGCTGACGCGTCGCCTGGTCATCGCGGTGGCGACGCCCGTGGCGCTGGTCGCCATCGGCGCGGCGTCGGTGACCAATGCCCACTCCCGGCGCGCCGACGAGCGACATCGCGAGGACTCTGCGCGTGCTCTCGCGCGCGCCGCCCTCGAGCTGGGACCGGGGGTCATCGAGCGTGCTGGCATCAGGGAGGCGACGGTGGCAGCCCGGTCGCTGGGCTTCTACGCGAAGGTTCGCGACGAGCGCGGGAGCTACGGCGTGACGCGATCGGACGACGGAATCGTCACGCTCACCACGCCCCTCGACTCGAACCTGGCAATCGTCCGCTTCGCTGGTTCCACCGTCCAGGTCCTGTCGCTCGCCTCCTTGATCGTCATGCTCCTGGCGATGGCGGCTGCAGCGCTCCTCGGCGCGTCCCTCGGGCGAGCGCTCAACCGCGACCTGGTCAACGCCACCCGTGGAGTGCGGCTCCTGGGGACGGACGCCGTCATCGGTGGAGGTACGCGCCTGGTGCAGCCCGCTCGCTTCCGGATCGTCGCCGAGCTGGGGAGCGCCGTGGAGAAGCTCGCGGAACGGTTCCACGTCTTCGCGCAGGCTCAGGAGCGCGCCATCGATGCCCGGGAAGCCGCGACCCGGATGAGGGGCCTCTTCTTCGCGAGCGTGAGCCACGACCTCAAGAGCCCGCTGAACGCCATCCTGGGGTTCACGGAGCTGGTGCGGCAGGAGCCGCTCACCGCCGAACAGCTCGAGAGCCTCGACCTCATCCAGAAGCGCGGCCGGGAGCTGCTCGCGCTGATCGAGGCCATTCTGGACGCGGCGCGGGTGGAGGCAGGGCAGCTCTCGCTCGTGACGGAGGACGTGGACGTCGCGGATCTGGTCTGGAACGCCGTCGACAAGGGCCGCGACCTGGGCGGCGAGCGCGCGCTGGAGGTCGCGGTGGACGTACCGGAAGGATTGCCACCCCTGCAGGTCGATCGCGTGCGCGTAGGACGAGCCGTCGCGATGTTCATCGGGCACTCCGTGCGCACCGCCGAACGAGCGCCGGTGCGCGTCACCGTTACGCCCCAGCGTGACTCGGTCGTCATCGAGGTCGAGGTTCCGAGCACCCGCTTCTCCGCCGAACAGCTCGGGGCCATGCTCGATCCGAGCGGCGCGGGCCAGCCCGGGGCCAGCGAGAATCGTGGCCTCGCGCTCGGTCTCAGCCTCGCGCGGTCGGTGATCGAGCTCAACGGCGGCCGGGTGGACATCGTCGACCACGGGCCTGCCCGCGCCGCGTTCCGCGTGACCCTCACCCGCGCCGGCCGGCTCTCGGGATCGATTCCACCGGGGCCACACGGCACCGGGCGCTAGGGACACGCGCGGGCTGGCGCTCGGCGGGCGGGCGCCGCTACGATGCTGCGCATGCGACGTTCCGCTCGTGCTGCCGCCTTGGCGTTCGTCGCGATGCTGGTGGGCCTCCCCGCGTCAGTTCGTGCCGAGAGCGACACGAACGAGCGCGCGAAGACGCTCGTCAAGGCCGCGATGGAGCAGCATTACCTCGGGCTCGAGTTTCGCGAGGCCGAAGAGAAGATGAAGGCGGCCCTGACCATTTGCCGCGAGGAAGGCTGCTCGCAGGGCCTCCACGCACGGATCTATCGCTACCTGGCCGTCGTCTACGCCCTCGGGCTGAAGGATCAGGACGCCGCGACGTTCGCGTTCATCGACATGCTGAAGCTCGGACCGAAGCTGCGCCCGGACAAGAACTTCGAGGCGCCCGAGGTGAACGCCGCCTTCAAGGCCGCGCTCAAGGCTTACCTCTCGGAGCGCGCCGAAGAGGAGCAGAAGGGTGCCGAGCGCAAGGAACGCGAGGCCGCCGCCCGCAAGAAGCAGGAGGAGCTCGACGCGAAGAAGCGCGCGGAAGACGAGCAGCGCGCCGAGGCCGCGCGTCGCGCGAGCGAAGAGGAACGCGCACGCCTGGACGAGGAGGCGCGCCTGGAGGCCGAGCGCGTAGAAGAGGAGGAGCGCAAGAAGCGCGAACCGCCTCCCGTCGGTCAGCTCCTCGACGAGCCCTGGGTGGAGCAATCCCTCGAGACGCCGATCCCCGTGTTCGTCGAGCTCGAGACCGTTCCGGAAGGCCAGGAGGTGAAGAAGGTCGAACTCGAGTGGGTGGCCCCCGGCGGACGGCGCGGCACCCTGGTGCTCAAGGAGCACGAAACGGGCTGGGCGGGCTACATCCCGTGCGCTGCGACGACCGAAGAGGGCGAGCTGTCGTACTGGGTGACGGCGTATCAGCAGTTCGGTCACCCCCTCGCGACGGCCGGCGACGCCAACGAGCCGCGCCTCGTGTTCGTGAAGAAGGCGCTCGACCACAAGCAGCCTCACCTGCCGGGCGAGCTCCCTCCCGAAGGATGCGACGCCATGCCGACCGACGACCTGGTCTGCGTCGCGGACTCCGAGTGCCCGGCCGGAAAGTTCTGCGACGTGGGGCGCTGTCGCCGGGGCAAGCCCGCGGACGTGAAGCCCGAGCGCGTCGCGAATCGGTTCGGCCTCGTGATCTCGCCGGACTTCTCGATCGTGTCGTCAACGGAGGCTTGCTCCGAGAGCGGCCGCGAGGACGGCACGTACTCGTGCTTCCTTCCGAACGGAGTGGAGTACGAGGAGTCGCCCTCGGCGGCGTCGGCGGGTTCCTTCAACACCTTCGCCCCCGGGACCCTCCGCATCGCGCTGACGTACGACCGCGTCGTCGGCGAACGGATCACCCTCGGAGGCCGCGCGGGCGCGACGCTGCTCGGCCACCCTTCCCGCAACGACGGCAAGGCAGTCCTCCCGTTCCACCTGGAAGGGCGCGCGGCCTACTACCTGGGCAAGGATCCGTTCGCCGAGGCGCGCACGCGGGTGTTCGGACAGGCGCTCCTCGGGCTGGCCAACTCCGCCGGACGCGTCGGCGGCGTCCAGGTGCGCCCGAGTGGCGAGGACGGGCTCGACGTCTGGCAGAAGGGCGGCCCGCTGTTCGTGGGGCTGGGCGTCGGCATCGAGATCGCCTTCTCGCGCTCTGCGGCGCTCTTGCTCGATCTCAGCGTGCGCCAGCACCTGCCCCAGGCGCTGACGACGGCAGCCCCGACGCTCGGCTACGTGCACTCGCTCTGAGCGGACCCTTCACGCGGTGAGCGCCCTCGCCAGCCGGACCGCCGGCTCACTCTCGTCGAAGTAGGCCACGATGCGGCGTCCGCCGGTGGTTTCCACGATGGCCAGGTGCGAACCGTCCCACTGCTCGACGGCGGCGGCGCTCGCCACCTCGCACCTCGGAACGCGCACCTTGCGGAAGCGCCAGTCGAGGGTGAGGTCGGTCGCGGTGATCTCGACCGTGGCTGGGTGAACGCGCCCGACGACGTAGAGGACACCGAGCGCGACGAGGATCGCGGCGAGCACGAGTTCGAAGACCCTCGCCTCGGACGGCTCGTGCTGCAGCAGGCCGCGCATGAAGTACGCGCCGAGGGCCGCCCAGCCGAGACTCTCGCGAGCGCGCCGAGCCGAGCGGTGCCACCGCGGCGAGTGCATGATCACACCGCGGCACTCGATGCGCGCGAGGAGATCGGGGCGGTCGGGGAAGTGCCGCCAGGAGGAGACGCCGGGGACGTCGTTCGGGGAGGTGGCTTCTACGGTGCTCATGCGCGTCCTTTCGGCGCCAATTCGCGCCACGTCGTGTGTCGGGCGTGGGCGCCTCGCGGTTGCGCGAGCATTTTTCCGACAACCGCGGGGAGCCGGGGTCCGAACGTCGCCCACCTTGCTCGAAGCACCGAGCGACGCGGGACGAGGCGTCCCACGAGAGAGGAGACCGCCGATGCCGGGACCAGTTGGAAGCTGCAGGGAGTCGATCAGCGCGTGCAGCGCGAACGACCAGCAGGCCGAGGCCATCGCTCGCAAGCTGGGAGTCGTCACCAAGGACGTCACGCCTGCGGGTGCCAGCGCCAGGGAGACCAAGGAACGCCAGCGGGTGGGCGTCGCCAGCGGAGCGGGGTACGTCGGGGCGAAGCTGGCCGAGCACGAGGCGTCCCACGCGGTGGCCGAGAGGCTGGCGGGGCGTGCGTACGGGATCGGGGCAGGGCTGGCGGCGGCCGTGGGCCCGCTGCTGCTCGCGAAGGATCTCGGCTCCGCGATCCTGCGGGCGAAGGACGAGGGCGAGCAGCTCAAGACCGCGTACCAGCGGGACATCCTCGTGCTCGTTTCGGCCTACGCGTCGGCCGAGGCACTTCCGCCGGGCTACGTGAGCCACGTCGAGACCAGCCGTGCGGCGATCCGCGGGTCCGCGACCAAGGTCGTCACCGACATGATGCGCAGCGACGAGACCTGGGGCGCGCATCGAAAGGCCGCCGTGACGGACGCACGTGCGGGCGCGACGGCAGCCCGGTCCGCCGGTCTCGCGTCGGAGGCGGACCTCGCCGCCTTCTTCGCTCGGGATCCGGGCGCGGCCAGGCGTTACGAGCAGAGTTCGGCGTACCGCCACGGAATCGACGCGGTGATCTGGCAGGCGTCACAGGGCGCGCCGAAGTCGAGCTGAGGCGCGCACGCCGCGAACGCCATGCTCGACCGCGTGCTGCTCCGCCATCTGCTGGAGGAGCTGGCCCGGCACGATACCGAGCCCAGGCGACGATTGACGATTCGTCGATCGCGTGCTTGAACCGCGCCTCGGTCGATCGTGCCAACCACGCGCCGCATCACGCTCGTCTCGACGGGCGGCACCATCGAGAAGACCTACGATTCGCCGTCCGGCGTTCTCGCGAACCGCGTGAGCGTGCTCGACCACATGCTCGCCAGCCTGCAGCTGCGCGGGGTGACGATTGCGCGTGTCGCGCTGATGAACAAGGACAGTCTGGAGATGACTCCGGAAGATCACGCGCTGATCGCCCGAACGGCGCACGAGCGCGCGGCGACCTGTGACGGCGTGATCATCGTCCACGGCACCGATCGCCTGGCGGTGACCGGCGAGCACGTGCTCGCCCTGGGCGCCCCGCGGGCACCGGTCGTGCTGACCGGCGCGATGCGCCCCTACGAACTCCGCCACACCGACGCCTTGCAGAACCTCACGGAAGCGCTCCTGGCCGTCCAGTTGCTCGTGCCCGGCGTCTACGTCGCGATGCACAACCAGGTCCTGAGCTTCCCGGGGGTCATCAAGAACCCGGACGCCGGCACGTTCGAGCGGAAGTAGGGGGCCGGTCCGGGGCCCCGCCGGCTCGGGTTCGGGGGTATGCTCGGGCATGGTCCTGCGCGCACTCTGCATGCTGCTGACGCTCCCCCTGCTCGCCGCGTGCGGCAGCGACTCCGAGGCGAAGGCCGACGGGGAGCGTGACGATGCGGGCGCCACGGACGCCACGGTGGATGCGGGCCCACCGCGGCCGAAGCCCGAGTTCCTTCCCGTGGTGACGGGGACGTGCCCCGAGTTCGTCGAGGGAACGGTCTCGTTCGAGTTCGGCGACGGGAAGACGCGCGACGTGCAGATCTGGGTCGGAGACGAAGCCAAGACGCTCGACGGACCTCTCGTGTACTACTGGCACGGCACCGGTAGCTTCCCGGGCGAGGCGATCTTCGGCCTCGAGCAGTCCGCCATCGACCGCATCAAGGCGGCGGGGGGCATCGTCGCATCGCCGTCGCGCGGTCCCGGGATGGGAGCGGGTGGGGTCTTCCCGTGGTACCTCACCCTGCCCGGAACGAACCCCAACCTGGACGATCTGGATCTCGCCGATCAGATCCTGGCCTGTTCGATCGAGAAGATCGGGATCGATACGCGCAGGGTTCACACGACCGGGATCAGCGCCGGCGCGCTCCATTCCGCCCAGATGGCGTGGCGGCGGTCGGGATATCTCGCGAGCGTCGCCCCGATTTCCGGCGGACTGAACGGCGCGCCCGTGATCCAGGACGCGGAAAACGCCTTCGCCGGGATGGTGATCTTCGGCGGCGAAGTGGACGCCGCCTTCGGACTGAAGTTTGCCGACGCGAGCCGCGCGTTCGAGACGGCGCTCAGGGACGCCGGCCACTTCGCGTTCCTGTGCGACCACGGCAAGGGACATCCACCCGGAGCCCTCACCGGACCCGATCGGTCACCGCCCGAGGGCACGGGGCCCGCCATCGTCGACTTCTTCTTCGCGCACCCCTACGGCGCGGCGCCGTCACCTTGGGCGGAGGGCCTGCCGGCCGGGTTCCTCGACTTCTGCGCGCTCTGATCCCGTGCCTCAGTCGGCCGGCCACGGGTCGGTGGGGGGCGCCGGATTCACCGGCGGCACGACGCCGTTCTGGATCATCACGTCGCGCAGCTGGCGCAGCATGTCGAGGTCGAGCTCGATGTCCTTGTCGGCGACCTCTTCGTTGTAGTCCTCGACGGCCAGGATCAGGTTGCCGAGCGCCTCGATGGCGTCGGTCATGCGCTGGGAGTTCGGCGCGGCCGCGTGGAACTCGGCGCACGCCTCCTCGATGCCGACGTACATGTTCAGCATGACGAAGCTCTTCTGGACGATCTCGGGATCGGGGGCATCGAAATGGCCGGTCAGCGGCGTGACCCAGGGCGCGAACGGGTACATCACCGTCACGCTGTCGGTGACGATCCGGTTCGTGCCCGGCTCGCGGAACTGGACGTCGATCACCGCGACGTCCGCCGACGTGATGCTGCTGCCGTCGTCGGCACCCGGCATGAGCTCGATGAGCAACGCGGACCCGCCACCGCGACGTCCCTCACCGCCGAACACGTCGTCGGAAGACTCACGGTGCGCGAGGAACACGCTCGGCACCTCCAGGCGACCGCCCTCCGACGTATCGGTCCAGAACGGCGTGCCATAGGCTCGACCGAAATCGTACAGCGATCCGGAGCGGACATCGACGCTGAGATCGAAGGCGACCGGAACCGTGAAGTAGTTCAGCTCCTCCGTGAACACCTCCTCCACCGCCGTGGAGTTCTCCAGGAAGTAGAAGTTGCCGTCCGCCTGAAGCGCCAGGTTGCGCATGAGGTTCACGTTGAATCCGGTGCCCAGCCCGATCGTCGTCAAGCCGATGCCGTCGGAGTTGTAGCCCTTGCTCATGTCGAGGATCGCGCTCTCGCTCGTGACGCCCGACGTCGGCTGCCCGTCGGAGAGCATGATGACGCGGTTCTGGCGCCCACTGTCGTAGTCGTTCAGGCTCTCCTCGTAGCCGCGCTCGAGGCCACCGTGGAGATTCGTTCCGCCGCCGGCAGCCAGCCCGCGGACGATGTTCTTGATCGCCGTTCGATTGAGACGAACGTCGTTCATCGCGAACGGGATCTCGACGGAGTCGTCGTAGGTCACGAGGGCGAATCGGTCCTCGTCCCGGAGCCCGTCGATCATGTGCTCGAGCCCCGAGCGTACGAAGTCGATCTTTCCGCCTTGGTTCATCGAGCCCGAGACGTCCACGACGACGGTCAGCGACAGCGGCGGGCGGTTCGTCGGATCGGCGACGATGGGCGAGTTCAGGCCGATCTGCAGCATGGTGCAGTTCACGCCCGTCATCAGGTTGCCCATCACGCCGAGCATGGGTTGAAGGCAAATGCGCTCGCCGCAAGCCGGCGGAGGGAGCGGCGTGTGATGCTCGGCGAAGAACCCCGCCGCGTCGAAATCACCCGGACGCGGGACCCTGCCGTCCGCCAGGAGCTTCCGGAAGTAGCCGAAGTCTTGCGACCCGCCGAGGCTGACGTTGGTGTTGCCGCCGCCCGTTCCTCCACCGCCCGCCGCCCCGGCGGATCCGAACCCGCCGCCGACACCGGTGCCCCCGGTTCCGCCGGCGCCGGCAGTGCCCCCTACCCCCGACCCGCTGCTCCCGGCCGCCGCGTCACCGGAGAGGAAGCCGCCGCTTCCGCCCGTACTCGAGCCGCCGGATCCGCCCGAGGTCGGCGCGGCCTCCCTGGAAGACGAATCGTCAGCGCCGGAGCACGCGACGAGTGCGCCGGCGCAGAGCAGGACGCCGGCCGTGGACGAAGCGGTGAGCCAGGTGCGATTCCGTGAGGGGTGCATGGGAGCCACGTTCGCAAGTCGCGTGCCACGGAGCCCCACGCGCCGCGATCCCCGCGCCCATCGAAGAATGTCGATGAGAACGCGTGCCGGCGCCGGGCCACGACCGTCGAGGGGGTCGGCGGCTTCGGCTCGGGTGACTCATGCTGGCACACGGGTCTGGCGGTGCGATCCGGGTCGAACTTTCGTCTCGTGGCACAACGGCGCACCAGATGGTGTCGAGGTCCTTCCGTTCGACCGGCTCGGCTGCTGTACTTGGTCCAGGGTGCGAAGACGAGCCGCCGATGAACGGTTGCACGACGCACCCCGCAGCTCACTTGCAGGGTGTGTGGGTATGACCGTCCTCCTCAGGTTTCTCGTCTTGGCCGTGTGCGCAGGTTTCCTCGTGGGTTGCGGAAGCGACGGGGGCGGAGGCGACTCCGGGACCGGAGGGACCGGCAACGGCGGAACGGCCGGTGCGGCCGGCGTCGGTGTGGGCGGAAGCGGCGCGGTCGGTGTGGGCGGAAGCGGCGCGGTCGGCGTCGGAGGGTCGGGCGCCGCGGGCGCGGGCGGAGCAACCGGTGGCGCCGGCGGAACCGGGCCCACTTGCGGCCCCCCTGACACCTGGTCGGCGTGCGCCATGGGCAACCCGGGAGGACCGGGGGCGCCGCCGCTCCCGGGCTACTCGATGGGCGCGTGCCCCGCCGTCGCCCCGTGGGACGACGTGAACAAGCCCTACACGACGCTGCCGAACGGCCGCCGGTTCATCACCGTGGTCCCGCAAAATCAGTGTCCCGGCGAGAGATTCCCCGTCATCTTCATGTGGCACTGGATCAGCGGCGAAGCGAAGGACTGGATGGGCGGCGGGAGCCTGCAGCTCCTGGCCGACCAGTTCCGGGTCATCTTCGTCGCGCCGGACGCGAAGGGCGCGATGGTGTTCAGCCTGGATACCCAGTGGCCCTTCGACGTGACGCAGGCCGAGCCCCGGATGCAGGAAGAGTATCAGTTCTTCGACGACATGCTCTCGTGCGTGGGGCAGCAGTTCAACGTCAACAACGACTGCGTGGGAAGCATCGGCGTCAGCGCCGGTGGGCTCTTCAACTCCCAGCTCCTGCAAGCGCGAGGACACTACCTGTCGTCGGCCATCGTGATCTCGGGCGGAGTGGGCGAGCTCGTGCGTCCCTGGGTCGGCTCGCAGCATCGCCTGCCGGTGATCGTCCTCTGGGGTGGTCCGTCGGACAACTTCGGTGGCGTCTTCAATTTCCACACCATCAGCATCAACCTGGTGAACGGCCTCGCAGGCGCCGGCCATTTCGTCATCGAGTGCGTCCACGCATGCGGACACTTCCCGCCGTTGCTCGTGCAAGACATGAACGGGAACAACTTCGACGGTTTCTCGCCGCTGTTCGAGTTCTTCCTCCAGCATCCGTACTGGCTCCCCGATGGCGCGTCCCCGTACGCCGGCGGACTGCCGCCCACCTTCCCCGCGTTCTGCGGGATCGGACCCGGCAGCGGAAACATCGCGCTGAGTCCGCCGTGCCCCGGCGGCACGCTCTGACCGACGAGGCGGGTCGCGGGGAGCTGCGGCGCCGCGGTGCGGGGAGCCCCCCGGACTTGTGACTATACTGTCGCGTTCGCAGCATGAGCGACGCTCCAGACGAAGTACCGACGGCGCGCTCGAGCTCGAGAGAGCCGGAGCGGGGGCGCCCGTTCGTATCACTCGGAGTACGGCTCGGGCTCGGCGTCATTGCCGTGGTCGGCGTCGCGACGGCCGTCGGCTTCGCGTGGATCAGCGAGCGCGAGCACCAGGGCATGATCCGCGCGAAGCGTACCGCTGCGGAGATGGTGAGCGACCTCTTCGCGGCGTCCCTGGGTGCCGCGCTGGACTTCGGCGATCGCGACGCGGTGGACGCCGAGATAGGCCACTTGAGGCGAAACCCCGATGTGAGCTTCGCGGTCGTGCACGCCACCGGCGCGGCCCAGCCGTTCGCGTCCGCGGGCAGCGTACCGGGCACCAGCCCGGGAGCGGCCGCCGAAACCCAGGTTTTCGCCGACCGAATCGAGGTCACGCGCGCGGTGACCGGCGGCAGCGGGGAGCCCGTGGGAATGGCGATCGTCGGGTTCTCCCTGGCGCCGGAGAACGCCGCCTACGTGGCCAGCCGTCGGCAGGTGCTCTGGCTCTGTCTCCTGCTCGCCGCGGCCACGATGCTCGTCCTCGGCGTGGTGGTGCGCCGCCAGGTGGTCGGTCCGCTCGACGCCCTCGCCAGGGCCGCTAGGAGGATTCAGCGCGGCGAGCGGGGCGTGCGCGTGCCCATCGTGCGGGACGACGAGATTGGGCGGCTCGCACGCGCCTTCGAAGCGATGGAGGCTGCGGTCACCGAGCACGAGGCAGAGCTTCGGCGGGCCCACGAGAGCCTGCGCGAGCTGTTCGACAACATGCGGCAGGCCATCCTCGTGTTCGACCACGAGGGCGTGGTCGGGGCGACGCAGTCACGCCAGTCCGCGACGCTCTTCGGAGACACCCGGCTCGAGGGTCGCCGGATAGGCGAACTCCTGTACCCCGACGCGGCCTCGTGGGACGCCGAGCTTCGCGCCTTCGACGAGTGGCGCGCCCTGGCGTTCTCGGTGACCGAAGCGGAGTGGAACGACGCCGCCGCGCTCGCGCCGCCCCGGGTACGGCTACCCGGCAGCAGGGGCGAACGCATCACCTCCCTGGAGTTTCGGCCGCTGCTCGTGGCGGGGCGTGTCGATCGCATCCTGCTGCTGGCGACCGACGAGACGGAGAAGCACCTCCTCGCGCGGGAGGTAGCCGAGCAGGGCGAGCGGCACGAGAGGCAGATGGCCGCCATGCGCAGGCTCGTGTCTGGCGGCGCCCAACAGTTCGTCGCGTTCCTCGAGAGCGGCAGAGAGCGCCTCGCCAGCGTGACTCGCGCGTGCGCGGAGCCCGCCGTCTCCCTCTCGACCATCGTCGAGTGCTTCGGCCACGTTCATACGCTCCGCGGAGAGGCCCGAGCGTTCGGCCTCGACACGCTCGCCGAACGAGCGGCATCGCTGGAGGAGCGGTTCGGGGACCTGCGCGGCCGCGCGGTGACCACGCGCGCTCCGGTCCCGACGGACTCCGGGTTGAACGAGGAAGTGGCGGCGAGCCGCCGAGCCCTGGACGACGCCGAACGACTGTTCGTCGAGGCCTCGCCCATCGGGCGCGCCGTGCTCGAGCAAGCCACGGTGCGCCGGGCCGATCGTGATCGTGCCTACGAGCTGATGCGCGCCTCGGGGGGCGAGCTCGCGCAAGTCGCGGAGCGACTGGTGGCCCGCAGCTTCGGAGACATCGTGGCGCCGCTCGTCGAGAAGACGGCGCGATGGGCGGACGCGGAGCAGAAGCGCGCCCGTGTCGAGGTGAGCGGCAACGACGTCCTCGTGCCCGGCGGGCTCGCCCGCGTGCTCGGCGGGGTCCTGACGCACCTCGTGCGCAACGCCATCGCCCACGGAATAGAAGCGACGGACGAGCGCCAGGCGCTGGGCAAGCCACCGCTCGCCTGCATCCGCATCACGGCCGCAGCCTCGGCCGGAGCCGAGCTCTCGCCCACCCTCACGGTCACCGACGACGGACGCGGCATCGAAGGCAACGAGCTGCTCCGTGGTGCCGCCGACGGCACTCTCCCGTTGTCCGAACGGCGAGGCGGCGACGGCTCGTTCCGGGTGCGCCCGGCGGAAGGCGGGGAGCTCTCCGGGCGAGGCATGGGACTTTCTGCCGCGGTCCACGATCTCGAGCAGGTCGGCTTCACGCTGAGCGTGCGACGCGTCGAGGGCGGCGGCGCGCGCTTCGTCGTCGCCAGGAAGGGCGCCGGGCGCACGGTGGCGGCGCCATGAGCGCGGAGGACGGACGCGTCGTCGTCGTTGACGACAGCTGGGTCATCCTGGAGCAGATCCGCCAGTGCCTGAGCGCGCGCGGGTACGACGTTCGAACGACCACGGGGGTGGACGTCGCCGTGAAGCTGGCCCGGAACGCCGACCTCGCGATCATCGACTACCACATGCCGGGCATGAACGGAGAGGAACTCCTGCAGATGCTGAAGGCCGTTCCCGAGAACGTGGCCTCGTGCGTGTTCTACCTCTACACGTCCGACCCGGAGGTCGCGCCGAGGTACGATCGTCTGGGGTTCGACGGCGTCCTCTTCCGCAAGGGAGACATCGAGGCGCTCGGGACCCAGGTCGATGCCGTCTTCCGCACGATCCGCATGCGGCGCCTCGCGCAGCGAATGCGACAGGGGCGCGGCTCATCGGTGTGAGCCGGCCGATCTCGCTCTTGGCGCTAGAACGTCCCGCCGAAGCCGACCTGTCGAACGGCAGCGCTGGGCTCCACGTTCGCTTCACTGCCGCCCGTCACGATCATGACGACGCCGGTCGCGACGGCCCCCGCCGACACCGGCAGGAGCGTGACACCCGTCACGCACGCCCCCGTGCTGCCTCGGGATTCGTCGCAACCGATGACGGTCACGAAGAACCCCGCCATGAGCCCCACGCCGCCGAGGGCGGAGAGCACGATGCCCCCGACTCGCGTCCCGGTCACCGCGCCGTGCCCGTGAACCGTCACGGCGTCGGCGCCGACCTCCTTCAAGTCCGGGACGTCGAGCATCCGCGCTTGCTTGAGAAACCCGGGCTCCTTCTCGCGCAAGGCAAGCCGCTGATTGCGGGGTACGAGCTCCGAGCACGGCGTGACGCAGAGCACCGTGTCGCCGGCCAGGACTTCCCACTCGGTCTCGGGCTCGTCGCTGACGAACGTCGCGCGGAGCTTGCCGGGCGGCGGCTTGTTCCGCAGCGCCACGGGCAGCGGCGTCAGGAACATCTGGATCGGCGAGCGGCAGTCCGCGTGCGGCGACTCGGCGGTGGCGGCCGCGCAGGTGGAGGGTACGCCGGCGCTCCGTACGACGTTCTCCTCGCTGGTCGTGGAGGCACCGACACCGGCGAGGGGAAGCGAAGCTCCGCCCGAAGCCGTCACGGATCCGCCCGAGCGCATCTCGAAGGCGCCGATGCTGAGCGACGTGACCAGGTGCGTGGCCCCCTCGCAGGGTCCGGTGTTGGGCACGAGATCGGGATCGATTCCCTCCACCGTGAGCTGCCCGCTCACCGTGGTGCGCACACTGAGACGCCCGGCGGACCGCAGCTCGGCCTCCAGCGCCGCGGCGCCGAGGGGCAGCTTGGTGTAGAGGTCGTCCTCGCTCCGGATCTCGATCGCGTCGGTCGACGTGGTCGTGCGCTGCCAGCGGTAGAGGCCCGGCACCCGGCACGCCGGGAGGAGCCGCATCTCGCACCCGCTGTAGGCGACGATGACGCCACCGGTAGCGAGCCGGCTCTCCAGGTTCGCCTTCTCCGAAGCCGGCCACTCCGTGACGAGCGGATTCTGCTGGCTGGCAGCGACCTGACACTTCGCCAGGCCCCCGGTGGGAGCTTCGGGCGCGCGGGCCATCACCGCCGGCGAAGCGCCACAACCGGCGATGCTCGAGGCGAGCAGCAGGGCCCGAAGACCGCGGAGCACGGTCGCAGAGTGCCACGTTCCTGGCTCGCGTACACGTGCGGCTCGCGCGGCCAGGGCCGCGTCGGCGCCGAGTCCCGTATCAGAAGAGCTTACCCTGGCGCGGCGACTCCCCGAACGGCACCCCGAGGTGGTCGTAGGCCTTCTTGTTCGCGACGCGTCCGCGAGGCGTGCGACCGATGAAGCCCTGCTGCAGCAGGTACGGTTCGTAGACGTCCTCGACGGTGTCGCGCGGCTCCGCCAGGGCCGCAGCTAGCGTCTCGACGCCGACGGGGCCCCCCTGGTAGTGCTCGATGATCACGGTGAGCAGGCGGCGGTCCATCTCGTCGAGTCCGCCGTCGTCAACTTCGAGGCGCTCGCAGGTGGTTCGTACGATGGCCGCGTCGACGACCCCGGTTCCTTCGACCTGAGCGAAATCCCGTACCCGTCGGAGCAGGCGATTGGCGACGCGCGGCGTGCCACGCGCGCGGAGCGACAGTTCTCGGGCGCCTTCGGCCTCGCACTCTATTTCGAGGAGTCGCGCGCTGCGCTCGATGATGATCTGAAGGTCCTTCGGAGGGTAGAAGTCGAGGCGCAGAGTGAGACCGAAGCGCTCGTGCAGCGGCTTGGTCAGGAGTCCCATGCGCGTCGTCGCCCCCACGAGGGTGAAGGGCTTCAGATCGACGGAGATACTCTCCGCGTACGGCCCGTCGCCCGTCATGACGTCCAGGCGAAAGTCCTCGATGGCCGGGTACAGGGACTCTTCGACGGGGGCGCTCAGGCGATGAATCTCGTCGATGAACAGGATGTCGTCCTTGCCCAGGCGCGTCAGCAGCCCGGTGAGGACGCCCTTGTGCTCCACGGCGGGGCCACTCGTGGTGAAGAGTTCGACGCCCATCTCGTTCGCCAGGATGTGGGCGAGGGTGGTCTTGCCCAGCCCGGGCGGACCACACAAGAGGATGTGGTCGAGAGGTTCGCGGCGCTTGCGAGCGGCTTCCACGAAGACGGCGAGGTTCGCCTTGTGCTTGTCCTGCCCGACGAACTCCGAGAGGCGCTTCGGCCGAAAGAGGCGATCGAACCGGTCGTCTTCCGACGCGCTTTCCGCGCCCACGACGCGCTCCTCGCCATCGCGCGGCGCACCGTCGCGTTCACCCGTCTCCCCACGCGGTTGATCCCTCTTCTTGCGGGCGGCCATGAGCCCTTACGACAGTAGTACAGGCGCGGTCACGCCGGCACTTGCGAACGGGCCAGCGATGACGGAAAACGTCAGGGCGTGGAGCGTTTTTCGACGTTTCGACCGGCCGTCGTCGCCGCCTGCGCCGCGAGCGCGTCGATGGGTGTCGCACCCGCGCGCGCCGACGCCCCGCTCCCGGCCCACGTCGAGGGCGCCGCGACGCTCGCCGAGACACGCTCCACGACGCGCACCGCGCGCGAAATCGAGGTGACGCGAGACGCCGCCCTGGGGGCCGCCCGGTCGTCCGCGGAGGCCACGCGCGCCCCCGCGCGCGCGTGGAGCAAGGGATGGTTCACGTGGATCTGGGAGGAGCCGCGCAAGGGTTCGCGACAGCTCGGCTACGTCCGCGTGGGGAGCTCCGTCGCGCTCCGGTCCGACGCGGGGGCCCCCGGGCCCGGGTGCGCGGAGGGATTCTACGCCGTCGAGCCACGGGGGTTCGTGTGCAACGACCGCACGGTCACGCTTCGCCCCACGGACCGGTACCTCTCCGCGATGCAGCTCGCGCAGGCCGGCACGAGCCCCCTTCCCTATCGCTACGCCCTCTCCAACGGGGCGCCCATGTACCGGCGCCTGCCGACGAAGCGGGAGACCGAGGTCACCGAACGCTTCCTCGGCGAGCCGGGGACCTTCGCGCCGCTCTCCTGGGGAAATCGGGGGCACGAGAAGCTCGCCGAGGCGCGCCGCGTGGTCGCCGACGGTGAGGTTCCGTTCTTCCTCCGCGCCGGCGGTGCGGCGGGCACCGAGACGCCGCTGGCGGTGCTCCGACGCACGATTCCCCTGGGATCGATGCTCGCGTACACGCGCGCCTTCGAGCACGAGGGCCGTACGTGGCTCCTCAGCGCAGACGGTACCGTGGTGCCCGCCGATCGCGTTCGGCCGTTCCGGGAGTCCTCGTTCGAAGGCGTGTCGCTCGAGGGCGACACCAAACTACCCATCGCGTGGTTTCGAGCTCGACCGCGCGCCCGGTGGATCGTCGGCAGCGACGACCGACTGGAGCAGCGGGGAACGTGGAACGTGCGTACCCACGCGCGTCTCGACGCGACGGCCGAGCCGCTCGTGCGGGATGGCCGCACGTTGCTCCGAACCCTGGAGCGCACCGAAGACGGCGCGTCGCTCTGGGTCGACCAAGCCGACGCCACGGTGGTGTCGGAGCGCACGACGCGACCGTTCGGCGTGGGGGAGCACGACCGCTACCTCGTCGTCAGCATCACCAACGGCACGCTCGTCGCCTACGAGGGAGCGCGACCCGTGTTCACCACCTTGATCTCACCCGGCGCAGGCGGCGTCCCCATGCGAGGCATGGACCCGGTGAAGACGAGTTCGACGCCGCTCGGCGTGTATCGCGTGACCTTCAAGCACGTGGCGGCCACCATGAGCCCCGAGAAGGGCGAGGACCGCAGCTTCTGGATCGCGGACGTCCCCTACACGCAGTACTTTCACGCGCCGTTCGCGCTCCACGTCGCCTACTGGCACGAGAACTTCGGCGAGCCCATGAGCGCCGGATGCGTCAACGTGTCTCCGCGGGACGGAAAGCGCCTCTTCGCCTGGACGACCCCCGAGGTTCCGCCGGGCTGGAACGGCGCGGCGGCGGGCGGCGCCAACGGACCCGGGACGTACTTCGTCGTGACGCGCTGACGGGAAAGAACCCGGGTCACAGATCGAAGTCGTACTGCAGCCCGACCCCGCCCACGACGGTCTGACGCGGCGCGAGTTCCCGACGGCCGTTCGACAGGTTCCCGAAGCCCACCACGTAGGCGCTCGTGTCCTTCGAGGCCCAGCGTCCCGTGAGCCGGTAGCTGAGACCCCCGACGCCGGGCACGGGCCCAGAAACCGCTGCGAGCGCCTCCACGAACGCGTCGGCCGCTGGCCGATCCGGATAGGTCTCGATGGGGCGACGCGACGTGAACCGACCTGCGAGCGCCAGCGTCGGCAGGGGCGAGCCGAGATCGTACGAGATTCGCGCGTTCGCCGTCGTCCGGGGAGCCACGGCGAGCAGCTCCGGATCCAGGCCCGGATCCTCTCGCCGCGCGAAGCCCTCGGTCAGGCTGGCGCCGTAGCGCAACCGCCCGGCGGCCAGCGAGCCGTCGTAGACGGCGCTGAACCCGAAGCTCCGAACCCGACTCACGTTGCGAACCTGGTACGCGTAGCTCGCGTTCGGCGAGAGGGCGCCGGAGGCGATGGCGTCCTGCAGCTCGGTGGGCGTTAGCTCTTCGGCGAGCGCGAGTCCGTCCCACCACGAGTGGAACACACCCGTCATCACGCGCTGCGTTCCGAAGCGCTGTTCGATGCTCCCCTCCACCGAGCGCACGGTCTCGGGCTCCAGGCCGTCCCCACCCGGAACCTGGGTGTCGGGGTCGGAGTAGTAGATCTCGAACGCCGAGGGGGCGCGGAACGCCTCGGAGTACACCACCTTCCACGTGCCGCCGTCCCACGGCAGCAGCGACATCGCTGCACGAGGCGACGCGTGACTGCCGAACCGCTCGTCCACGTCGAGTCGCACTCCTGCGTTGAGGGCGAAGCGCTGCGTGATCCACGCCGTGTTCTGCGCGTAAGCCGCCACTGCTTTCTCCGAGAGATCGTAGGCACCGACGGGGCCCGGGCTCGTCTCCGTGACGTTGTCGATGAAGTTCACCTCCGAGGTCACGTGTCGCACCTTCGCGTCGATGCCGACGAGGGTCACGACGCGGCCGTCCTCGAGCCAGTCGAAGGTGAGCTGTGGTTCGAGGCCCACCGACTGCGCGGCGCCGTCGAGAACCCACAGACAGCCGCTGTCCTGCCCCGCCAGGCAGTCCTCGGCACCGTTGCTGGGCCAGCGCTGGACGTAGTCGTAGAGGTCGCCGTACACGCGCGTGGAGAGCCTGACGGCAGCCGAGAGCGATGCGCCGTGCTTCACGTCCAGGTGCGCCCAGCGATCCATCTCGTGACCGTCGGGGTCGTCGAAGTTGCCGCTGTTGGTCGGGTCGGTGCGGCGGAAGAGCGCGGCGCGCGCCCCCACCTCGACGTCACCGACGCGGAGCCGAAGGTAGGCGGCGGGTGTCTGCGAGGAGTGCGCGTCGTCGCCGCGGCCGCCCCACACGCCGGGGGGATGGACGCGGTCGCGCGGGCTCGGGTCGAACGGGCGCGCCACCCCGGACACCGAGTCGGGACCGATGTCCTGCGGGCCGAACGCGAACGTCGGACCGCGCTGCTCGGTGTGCTCCGCCTCGAAGACGACCTCCGCGTCCGATCCGAACAGGCGGAAGGCCCGACCGTACCCGACCGCGCCGCGTAGAACGTTCGGCACCTCGGAGTCCACCACGAGGTGCGCGCCCGAAAAATCCTTCGCCCGCTTCGTCACGATGTGCACGATGCCCAGCATCGCGTTGGACCCGTAGAGCACCGAGCCCGGTCCGAGCACGACCTCGATGTGGTCGATCAGCTCGATCGGGACGGCGGTTCCGCGATCGAAGAACGCCGCCGCGCCCCAAGCCTCGTTCAGGACGTGGCCATCGACCATCAACAACACGTGGGCTCCGAAGTCGCTCGTCAAGAGGACGCCTCGCGCGCCGATCTCCGCCGCCTGGAACTCCCGCTCGGTGTGCATGCCGAAGGCGAGGAAGTTGATCGCCTCGTCGAGGGTGCGAATGCCGTGCCGCCTCAGATCCTCCGCGGTGATGGACACGGAGGTGGCCGGAGCCGTCTGGTCGGACTCCGCCGACTTCGACGGCGCGCTCACCACCGACGTGTCGAGCAATCCCTCCAGGTCCGCAGTATCTGACGGCGTCTCCGCCCAAGCCGGGCGCGAGACCGCGAGCACGCCGACGACGAGGGCCGTCGTTCCGACCCTCACGGGAACACCTTCATGAGCTTCAGCACGCGCGATGACAGCTCGACGTTCTGCTTTCTCGCCCGCGAGAGGTGCACGACCAGCTTCGGCTTGCCGCTCACCAGGTCGAACGACAAGACGATGCCACGCGGGACGAACTTCGCGACGGCGCCGACGCTGAGCACGTCCATGCCCTCCAGCGCCTGAGCGATCCCGGAGAGCTCGTCGTTCGTGAACCCCGGCGCCGCGTAGACGATTGCCGCGCGCCGCTTCTGAACCGCACGGGCGACCGCGGCTCCGTCCGAGAACTCGAGCATCGATGCCTCCACGTCGAGACTCCCGATGGTCTTGCCTTCCGCGGCGCGCTCCGCCTGGCGACCGACCCGCGTCGACTCGGCATCGTCCTTCTTCGTGAGGATGAGGATCCGGGCACGATCCCCGGCGCGGGAGCTGAAGTTCTTGTCGTAGGCCGCGACCTTCACGAGCAGCTCGACCTGCAGAGGCACGGGCACCGCGACGGGGTCGGACGCTCTCGCGAGGGGCGCCTTCAGTCCGAGCGCCATCACCAGGCCGACGAGAAGCGTGGCTCTCGCGCGTCGGTAGGGCATCCGTGTGCGATTGCAGTGCCACGGCGGGCACGAGTCAACCGTCGCGAATCACCGGCTCCGGGTGCCACCGATTCACGGCGCGACCTCCACCCGGACGCCCGCGCGCTCCACCTCCGAAGCCAGGGCACGCAGCCACGCCTGGGCGACCGGCGCGAGCCGCGGCGCCTCCGGCTGGTGGCTGTCGCGCGCGATCGTGTAGAGGTGGACGCCGCGGATCACCTCCGCGACGCTTTGCACGGCGCCGATCCAGGCTCGACACTCGTCCTCGCTCGGCGGAGCGCCGTCGAGTGCGAACATGCACGTCTGGATCCACGTCGGGCAGTGGGATGCCGCCCGACGGAGCCGCTGCAGGTGCCGCTCCGGATCGACCTTGACGGAGTTGGCGCGCCAGAGGCCGTCCCGCGTGGCGGAATCGAGCTTGAACCAGACCTCGCCCCCGACCTCCGCGAGGTGGCCGAGAGCAGCAACGACTTCGGGAGCTTCCACGCGGGATCCGTTGGTGATGAGCACGACGCCGATGGAACCGACGAGTCCGTAGGAGTCCAGCACGCGGCGGACCACCTGTACGGCCTCCGCGAGCTGCGGAGACGTGGTCGGCTCGCCGTTGCCGGAGAAGGCCACGTCGCTCAGGCGGCGCATGCCTTCGGGCACGCGATCGACCAGAAACGTCCCTTCCACGATCCTGCCCAGCATCGCCCGCAGCTCGACCTCGAGGACTGCCAGGTCGATGGGTGGACCGCCGCCCTTCACGAGCCCTGGCACCTGGCAGTAGACGCAGCGCCAGTTGCAGGCGCCGTTCGGGTTCAGGTTCACGCCCACGGACACGCCCTTCGCCCGGCGCGAAACGACCGGATAGACGTAGGTCATCCCCTCCACGGACCGATCGTGATCGTGCACGGTGAGCCGCACGGCGCGGAGCATAGCGCGCGCACGCCCCCCGCCCGGACCCGACACCGCGCGAGAATGTGGGTCCGTTGCCCACATGAACCGTGGCCGAAATCCGCCCGAAACACAGGCCCTGGCACCGTCGCGAACGGAGGTCCTGGTCATGAGCCACTTTCGCAAGTTGACTGCCACAGTTCTCGGGGCGCTCGCCGCGTCGAGCCCCGCCATGGCGCTGGCCGAAGAGGCCGCGCCCACCGTCGCGTCCAACGCCGAGAAGCTCTCCGAGCTTGCGGTCAGCGCCGACACCATCTGGGTGCTCTTCGCGACGTGCCTGGTCTTCTTCATGCACGCCGGCTTCGCCCTGGTCGAGAGCGGCTTCTGCCGGAAGAAGAACGTCGTGAACGTGCTGGCGAAGAACATGACGATCGTGGCCATCACGTCGATCTTCTTCTACCTCTGCGGCTTTGCCTTCATGTTCGGCAACGGAAACGCGCTCATCGGCACGACGGGCTTCATGGTGCCCGACGACGCGTCGCTCTTCGCCGCACTGTCCTGGTCGAAGGTTCCCGTCAACGCCAAGTTCATGTTCCAGATGGTGTTCGCCGCAACGGCCGCGACCATCGTGTCGGGCGCCGTGGCGGAGCGGATCCACTACCGCGCGTTCATGGTCTTCGGCATCATGATGGGCGCGCTCATCTACCCGATAGCCGGGCACTGGATCTGGGGTGGCGGGTTCCTGAGCACCTGGGGGTTCCTCGACTTCGCCGGCTCCACCGTCGTGCACTCCATCGGCGCATGGGCCGCGCTGGCAGGCGTCCTCGTGCTCGGCGCGCGTCGGGGCAAGTACACGAAGAACGGCATCAAGCCGATCCCGGGACACAACATGACCTCGGCGGCGCTCGGAACGTTCATTCTCTGGCTCGGCTGGTTCGGCTTCAACGCCGGCTCCACCATGTCGGCGGGCGCCGGCGCCATCAGCCACGTCGCCATGACCACCATGCTGGCCGGATCCGCGGGCGCCATGATCGCGACGTTCTACGTGTGGATGCGGGTTGGAAAGCCCGACCTGGGGATGACGTGCAACGGCGCGCTGGCCGGCCTGGTGGGCGTCACCGCTCCGTGCGCGTTCGTCACGGGACCCGCCGCCTTGTTGATCGGCGCCATCGCCGGCGTGCTGGTGGTCGAGGGTGTCATCCTCTTCGACAAGGCGAAGGTGGACGACCCGGTCGGCGCCATCAGCGTCCACGGCGTGTGCGGGGTGTGGGGGACACTGGCCCTCGGGCTCTTCGCCCACCCCGGGATCTCGAAGGCCGTCGCGGGCGTCGAGACCACGGGACTGCTGCTCGGTGGCGGCGCTACCCAGCTCGTCGCTCAGCTCAAGGGCGTCGGCGTCGTGGGCGCGTTCGTCTTCACCGCATCGCTCGCCATCTGGTACGCCATCAAGGTGACCCTCGGACTGCGCGTCGACGAGGAGACGGAGATGGTCGGCCTCGACGCGACGGAAATGGGCATGCAGGCCTATCCCGACGAGATGCCCCGCGGCGGCTACGCCGACGAGGTGGAGCCGGTCGGCGCCACGGCCCGGGCGCTCGAGCCGGCGAAGCTCTGAACCCCTTCTCACAGAGCGGCGCGCGACGCGCGCGCCACCTCTGCGCCCCGCGGGCACGGCTCGCGGGGCGCGAGCGTCTCCGGGACCTGCCTCACGCCGTCTTCGCGCGGCGCTCCGACGGCGCCTGTCCGCTCTCGGGGTCGCACGCGACGCGCGCGATGCGGAAGCCCTCGTCCACGCCCTTGAGGACCGCGTCTTCTCGCGCCGTGATGGCGTAGCCCTCGAGCCATCCACCCTCCGTGGCGTCGAGGGCGAGCTGCTCGGTCATCACGACCTCGCCCGGGTCGGCCTGCCCCTGGAGGCGAGCCGCCACGTTGACGGTCTGGCCGAAGTAGTCGAGGGCGCCGTTCGCCGTGACGGCGTAGCACGGGCCGGCGTGAACGCCGATCTTCAGGCGCAAGTCCTTCGCGTCGCGCGCGCCCTCGCGCCAGACCCTGAACACCCGGTGCATTCCGACGGCACAGCGCACGGCGTGCGCGTCGTCCGTGAAGGCGACCATGACGGCGTCGCCGATGGTCTTCACGACGACGCCACCGAGGGATTCGATGAGTTCCGAGAGCACGACGAAGTGATCCTGGACGATGCGAAACGCCTTGGCGTCCCCCAGCTCCGAGTACATGGCCGTAGAGCCGGTCAGATCGGTGAAGACGAGTGCGACCTTGGCGACGCTGAGGGTGAGGCCCGGCCGCAGGATCTCCTTGGCGAACATCCGCCGGAACTCCGGCAAGGTCGAGAGCTCGTGGGCGGTGGCGGCCTGTGTCTGCCAGGCCGTCCGCTCGAGCTTCGCGTGGCGCTCGACGTCCATCGGATGCTCCACCACGACGCGCCCCCCAGGTTTCAGCGCGACCGACGACGGCGTCGTCTCCTCGCTCGCGACCACGTGGACTTCATCCGGCGCATCGTCCACGACGTCCACGAGGGTCTTGCCGCCGCCGCGAACGAACAGCCGGTACCGGCCCGGGACGTCGGGCGCCGGAATGGTGGCCTGCCCGCGCGGTGGGAGGATCACCTGGGCGTAGACGTGCGGAGTCCTGGCCGGGCCGCCGATGCAGTAGGGCCCCTCGTCCACGTCTCGCAGGCCCTTGGCCGGTCGAAACGTCGCCTCGATGGCGGAGTCCAGATCGAGGTCGTAGGTGATGTCGCAGAGGTGGCACCCACCGTGCTCCCCCACGCTCTCGAGGGACTTCAACCGGGCCGACGACGTGCGGCAGCTCGGGCACACGATGTCCCAGTTCAGCTCGAGCAACCCGGCCACCGTCGCGTGGAGGCACAACCCGAGCATCTCCCTGCGCCCGGCACCCCAGTGGTCGGCGAGCTCGAACGGGCGGATGCGATCGACGTCGAAATCCGGCGCGGCCGACACGAAGTCGATGAGACGCGTGACGAGCTCCTTCTGCGTCTCGGGGACGCGTTCGACGAGCGCCCTCGCGGCTCGCTCGAAAGCCGTCCAGTCCAGGCGCGGCTTCGAGAAGGCGAAGGCCCCCGTCTTCCCGGCGGCGAGCGCCTTGTCTATCTGCTCGAACTCCCCGGCGATCCGGTCGATGAAGCGGCGCACCTGCACTCGCATGATCGGCGCGAGGAAGCCGAGCTTGGGCTCGATCTCGATCCGGATGCGCAGACGGGAGCTGCCGTCCTCCACCAGCGCGACGGTGAAGGAGTTCACGATGGACTCCGCGAGCCCTTTCCGGACGATGCGCTGAACGCTGAACCGGCGGTTCTCGACCCATTCGTACGGGCGTTCCTCGTACTCGAGGGGGAAGCCACCGGACACGGTGCTCACCACGTAGCGCGCAGCAGTTCCGTCGGCGGCCTTCGTCAGGTCGATCTTACCGAGCCCGATGGCGCGATTGAGGCGCTCGGTGTCCGTGATCGTGGCCCAGAGCTCTCCGGGCGGCGACGCGCAGATCACGTCGCGTTCGACGACGATGGTCGACATCCCGGCCGAGCGTAACACGGCCCCGGCCCGCGGGCGGCGCCACGGTCGGCGCGCCCCGAGTATCATGGGGCGGTGCGCGTCGTGTCGCTGTGCCCGAGCCTCACGGAGTTGGTCTTCCACCTGGGGTCCGGGAGCCGCCTGGTGGGGATCACGAAGTTCTGCACCGCGCCCGCCGAGGGCGTGCGGAACGTCGCGAAGGTGGGCGGCACCAAGAACCCGAACCTTCGACGGATCCGCGAACTCTCACCGGACCTCGTGCTCCTGAACGAAGAAGAGAACAGGGTCGAGGACGCCAGCGCCCTGCAGGCGTCCGGCATCAGGTGCCTCTCGACATTCCCCCGCACCCTGACCCAGACCGCCGAGAGCGTCAGGACCGTGGGCGCGGCGCTCGATGCTTCGGGAGCCGCCGAACGTCTCGCGCAAGAGATCCTCGCGGCAGCCGAACGGGCCAAGGCCCGCTCGTCCCTCCGCCCCCGCTCGACGTTCGCGTACCTGATCTGGAAGGACCCCTGGATGACCGTCAACGGCGACACGTTCATCAGCGATCTGCTCGTGACCGCCGGGGGCGTGAACGTGTACGCCGATGCCCCCGCGCGATACCCCGAGATCACCGCTCAGGACCTCGGCGCCCGCGCGCCGGACCACGTGCTCCTGTCGAGCGAACCCTATCCGTTCACTCAGGAACACGTCGGCGAGCTGCGCGCGAAGCTCGTGAGCTCCCGTTCCCGCATCCGTTGCGTCGACGGCGAGCTGCTGTCCTGGCATGGCCCTCGCACGCCCGACGGCGTCGAGCTGGCGGTGCGCCTCTTCGATCCGGACGCAGGGTGAAGCGGCTCGCCGTCGCACCCTGGCCGACGGTCCCGCGAGGGTGTACTCCCGGGACATGACGACGCCGTCGAACGCAGAGCTGGGCCGCCGGGATCTTCTGGCCTGGCGCGAGAGCAAACCCGAGAACTACTTCTCGTCCGATTCCAACCTCCACCGCGTCCTTGCGACGCGCCTCGGAGCCGACCGGCTGGAAGCGGAGAGACCACGGCTGAGCGACGCCGGCCTGATGGTGGGACGGGACCTGGCACGCCTGCAGGTGATCACGAGCCAGGACGAGAACCTCCCACGCCTGGAGCGGTACGACGGCCTGGGCGTCCGGACGGAGGAGGTCGTCTTTCACCCGGCGTACCACGAGGCGGGTCGTCACATCTGGCGAACGGGCATCATGAGCGACTACGCCGCACCGGGGAACGAGACCGTCCAGATGGCGCTGTTCTACCTCATCGCGCAGCCCGGGGAGAACGGCCACAACTGTCCGCTCGCGTGCACGGCGGGGCTCATCAAGACGGTAGCGGCGCTCGGCACGGAGGAGCAGCGCGCACGATGGCTGCCTCGACTGCTCGAGCGCGACTACGACGCCCGCCTGCACGCTTCGCAGTTCCTCACCGAGGTTCAGGGAGGTTCGGACGTGGGACAGAACGCCGTCCGCGCCACGAAGGACGGCGAGGGGCGGTGGCGCGTCCACGGAGAGAAGTGGTTCTGCTCCGTCATCGACGCCCAGCTCTTCCTGATGACGGCGCGGCCGGAAGGCGCCCCCGAAGGCACCCGGGGCCTCGGCCTGTTCGTCGTGCCACGGTCCGTCGATGGCACCGCGAACGCCTTCACGATCCGGCGACTGAAGAAGAAGCTGGGGACGCGCGCCATGGCGTCCGCAGAAGCCGACTTCGAGGGTGCGCTGGCCGAGCCGCTCGGCGAGCTCGAGCGCGGGTTCAAGAACGTCGTGGAGATCGTCCTCACGACGTCGCGGATCTACAACGCGGTCTCCTGCGCAGGGTCGATCCGATCGGCCCATCGCGAAGCCGCTTCCTACGCGAGGCACCGCAGGGCCTTCGGGCGCGCCATCTCGACGTACCCGCTGATCCAGGACGCCCTGACGACGTTGTCGATGGAGACGATGGCGGCGACGGCTTCGACGTTCCGCCTGGTAGCCCAGGCCGATGCCATCGCGCTCGGAAAGGCGTCGGAGGAAACTCTGGCGTCGTTTCGATTGGGCGTGAACGTGAACAAGTACTGGACCAGCGTTCGAAATACTCAGATGGCTCGGCTGGGCATGGAGGTGCTCGGGGGAAATGGCGCCATCGAGACGTTCTCCCCGCTGGTGCAGCTCTACCGGGACGCCATGGTGCTGGAGAGCTGGGAGGGTGCCCACAACGTCCTGGTGCAACAGGTGCTTCGTGACGCAGAGCGGCTGGGCGTCCATCGCGGCTTCATCGCGGATCTGACGGAGTCGCTCGCGCGAGTACCCGATCGCGACCGGGAAGCCGCCGATCGGGCCCGACGCGGCGTCGCGGCGCTCGGGCGGGGGTTCGAGCGCGCGGCGGCGGGCGAGACCGATCAACGCTTCGGCCGCGCGCTCGTGGACCAGTGTGCGGCGGTGCTGCAGCAGGTGGCGATGCTCGAGGAGCTCGCGGCGTTCCCCGGCGACGACGCCAAGCGCGAGGCCATCGCCCTCCACGCCCACCGGTTCGTCGCCGAGGACCTCGTTCCACCCGCGGCGCTCGGTCCCGCGCTCCTCGCGCGGTCGCTCGCGCCGGACACCTGAGCCCGCGGGAGACCGACCTCGCGAACTCGCCCGCCGCCATGCGCAGCGCTAGGGTGCGCGCCGTGATGCGAGCCGACCGGCCATGAGGTACCGAGCCATCGCCGTCGCGACCGAGCGGAGCAACGCCGTCGGTGAAGTCGAGCTGGCGTGCACGCTCGGTGGGCTGGAAGTCACCTACCTCGGCGTCGGTTCGTTCGCGGACGGCTACGCCCCGGGCGCCCTCACGACCGGCACGCGCATCGTGGTCCCTTGGCCGGCCGTGCTCGACACGCGAATCGAGGGCGACCAGCTCTTCCTGGCGCTCGACCCGGCGACGACACCGCACCACCGGATGAGCCTCGCGTCGTTCTCCACCGGTGGTCGCGTGGACCCGAACGAGCTCCGGCGGCGGCGTCTCATCCTGCGGCTCGCCACGGGCAGCGCCGCGCTGACGGCGCTGGTGACCCTGGTGCTTTCGGTGCCGCGAATCGCGCCACGCGCGGGAGCGGCCCTCGCGCTGCTGCTCGGGGCCCTGGCTGCCGGCGCGCTCCTCGCGGTGGGCCTGGTGACCGACCGGTGGCTCGTGGCGGAGAGCGGCGCGAACGACGCCGCACGCGAAGCCTTCGCGGCGGAGATCGGCCTTCATCGCGGCACCGTTTCTCGATCGCCCGCTCGCGCCGGCGCGCCGCGACCGGTCCTCGCTGCGGCAGCGTCGGTGCTGCCACGGAGCACGACGGCCGTGGTCATCACGCTCACCGCGACGGTGCTCGGCGCCGTGCTCACCGGGCAGTGGGTGCTGCGCGGCGGTCACGACGACAGAGCGCGCCCTGCCCCGACCGTCGCAGCGAACGAACCGGAGCCGCTCGTCGCACGTGCCGAGTCGCCGGCGCCGCTACCCCGGCCGCTGGTGGAAGAGCCGCAGGCGGGCGGGTCGACGGCGCAACCCGCCGTGAGCGCGACCCCGGACACCCGGGACCCGGCACCGACCGTCCGCGCGGGAGCGCCCTGCTCCTGTGCGCGCGCGGACTCGCTCCTCTGGCCCGAACCGCCTCCGAAGCTCGACCTCCTGGTCATCGGCCGCCGCGTTTCTCAGCGAGGGACTCGCAGACAGCTCGAGATCGATCTGGCAGCGGTCAACAACGGGGACACCGAGCTCCGGGAGCTGAATGTCGGACTGCAGTTCGTGGAGAGGGATCCGCCGCCGTCCGAGAAGGAGTACCCCACGGACTATCGGGCGGTGTACTTCCAGGGGCCGCTCGGGCCGGGACAGGCCATCAAGTGGACCGTCGATGCCCGCGGGACCGACGTGAAGCTCACGAGCCCGGTGGAAGGGACGCTGTCACCGACCGGAGAGGGCGCGGCGCCCCAGAACCTCGTAGCCTCGCTCCTCGACGCGAACCATCGACCCGTTCGTCTGCATGGCGCGATGCTCCTCGCATTCCTGGGCGACGCGCGGGCTCGTGAGGCCGCTCTGAAGCTACGCGACGCGCTCCGCGAAGACGAGGCACCCTACCTGGACCGTCTGCTCCGCGCCCTCGCCGACACGCGAGCGTGCGACGTTCGCCTGGAAGGCACCGACCGCGCGCGGACGATCGCGGCCTGCGTGCACAACGCCTCGAACGAAGCGCGGGACCAACTGGGAATGCGAGTTCGTGGACTGGCGTCGCCCCCCAGGCGTGACGAGCCCACGTCCGTTCCGCCCGAGCTCGTGTCGGAGCACACGTTCGCCGTTCCCGGATCGCTGGGGCCGGGCCAGGGCGTCACGGTCACCGCCTCCTTCGAGATCGCAGAGGGTACGGCACCGCGAGCTTTCGAGGCATTCGTCGATCGGGCGGATCTGCTCCCTTGAACCTCGCGGAGCCCGCCGGCCTCGGGCGGCGGGTGAAGCCGCCTCACGCGTGAATGTAGACGACGGTACCCCGATCGAGATTGAGCGCACCGTGCCACTCCTTCCCGACGGGCGGATCGGTCCACTCGAACAACCAGGCCGCGTCTGCAGGTGAGAGATTGACGCAGCCGTGACTTCTGATCTTGCCGAAGTCATCGTGCCAGTACGTACCGTGCAGCGCGTAGCCCTTGTGGAAGTACTGAACGAAGGGGACGTCGCGGAGATTGAACGAGTCGGCCCTGTCTTCGTCGCCGTCCATCGTCGAGCTCACGTGCTTGGTGTGGATCATGAACGTGCCACGCACCGTCGCGAGGACCTTCTCCGGGTCACCCATGCCCCCGCGCCCCGTGCTCACCAGGGTGGCATAGACCGGGCGGTCGCCCTCGTACGCGACCAGCGTCTGCCGCTGGATCGAGATGTCGATCCACTTCCGCCGGGCCTTGGCGAAGCTCGGCCAGTTGGTCCGCTTGTGTACGAACCGCGCGCCGGCGGCCGCGACCCAGCCTCCGTCGGTGCTCTCCCAGAAGCCGCCGGCCCCGCCTTCGGTTCGCCCGGTGAGCTTCACGCCTTGCCTCCGACGGTAGCTGCCGCGTGCCTGAAACTGCCCCTGGTCGTTCTTCTCGTAGCGCTGCACGAAGTGCAGGTCGACGAACGCGACGGGAAGGTCGTCCTTCTCGTCGAACGTCACGCCCACGAAGTCGCTCGGTCGTACGACGTGGGTGCGATCCAGCGCGATCACGTCGAGCTCCGTCGTCAGGCCGAAGTACCTCCCTTCGTGCGCGAAGACGTTGGTCAGCGCGAAGCCGCTGTCGTTCGACGCGCGTCCGGCGTGAACCGAGAAGTGGAGATTTCGCTCCACGCCGTACGGTTTCTCGAGCTTCTTCGTGCCCACGAGGAACTCGGGAGGGCTCGGCGGCTCGCCCAGGAGGTCGAGCACGCCCGCGAGCTTGCTTCGCTGCTGCCAGTTGCCGAAATGTTGCTTCAGCCCCTTCCCCTCCACGGTGTGCATCTCCGCCTCCGTCGGGAGACGGAAGTAGAGCATCGGTGCGATCTCGTTCGACATCGTGTAGAGGTACGGCAACCCTTGCCCACGCACGGGCCTGACCGCCGACGCAACGACGACCGGGTGGGTGAGATCCTCGGTTGCTCCCTTCCCGGTGCACACGAACCCTCGCGGATTGACGCGGAACCACTTTCCATCGGCGCACCCGGCGTTTTCGACGACGCCCGTCTCGCGCGCGTCGACGATGGCGCCCGCGCGCAGGTATCCGTACCTCATGCGCTTCGGCCCGGTATCCGTGTAGATCCAGGTTCTCCAGGCAATGCTGGCGATCTTCTTGCCGGAAGGTGTGAACGGAAGGTTGTCGTGCGGCGAACCGACGGCTGCGGCAGCCGCTGCATCCGGTACTTCCCGCGGTCCGCCGTCTCCCCCCCAGTTCACGGCGGTCTCGGCCGGTTGCTCCGCCGCGGCTCGATCCGCGCCGGGCGGGTCGGCGCGCGAGCGACAGGCTGGCGCGATGAGCAAGAGCGCCGCGAGCGGCCCGAGTACCCTCATGACGGGGCCTCGGACTAGCACACGGTGCCCGGCCCGGGGCATGCTCGGCCGCGTGGAGCGCCGGTGCGCATGAGAATCCCGCTCGCCGCTTGGGGTATCGCGAAGGAGGTCGCACGCCACCTCCTGCGGCGACCCGTCGTGGGAATCGTCGCGGCGGCTCGGACTCGCGACGGTCGGTGGCTCCTGGTCCGCCGCGGCGACACCGGGGAATGGGCCCTGCCGGGTGGGACGCTCGAGTGGGGCGAGCAGCTCCGTGACGCCGTCACCCGGGAGATCGCCGAGGAGGCCGGCGCCCACGTCTCGGAGCTGGGCGACCTGGCGGGGGTGTACTCACGGCCAGACCGCGACAGGCGCTTTCACGCCGTGACGGTCGTCGTCCACGCCGTGGTCGAGCCCCCCGAGCGACCGCCGAGGAATCCCCTGGAGGTCCTGGAGGTCGGCCTCTTCGCGGACGACGCGCTGCCCAGCACGCTGGCGCACGGAATGACCGAGATGATGCAGGCCGCCCGCGGCGGCGGCTCTCGGTGGGAGTGACGACCTTCCTTCGGGCGTCGCGGCGTGGCACAAACACCTACGTGATCCCCGTGCGTACCTTCGTCGCTCTGGTCTCCCTCTGCCTCGGCGGGTGCCACCTGCTCGGCGGCATGCAGGTCGAGGCCGTCGCCACGTCGGTGGAGCCGCCGAGCAACGTCGCGCTGTATCTGTCGGTGACCGATACCTCGACTCCCGTCCCGGAGCTGACGGCGGCGAGCTTCAAGATCTACGAGGACGGTCAGCTCGTGGATGCCGCCGTCACACGGCAGACGCTCCTCGAGCGCAGCCTCGTCGCCGTTCACCGAACGGTGCTCCTGCTCGACCTGAGCGGGGCGCCGGACGACGCAACGAAGACCGCCATCGCAGAAGGCGCGGCCAAGCTGGCGAACGCCGTCGCTCCGAAGCAGGGCGTGGCCGTCTACGTGTTCGACGGCGGGTCGGACGTCGTGCGCGTCGCGGACGTCACCCAGGGCTCGAGCGTCGAATCGCTCCCCGCCGTGGCTGCCTTCGCGCCGCGAGACTCGTCGCGCAACCTCAACGGAGCGGTCGTGGAAGCACTCTCCGCCCTCGGCGCGGCGCTCATGGCGGAGAAGAAGCCCGTACGCGTCGGAGCGCTCGTGATCCTGGCGCGCGGTCCCGACCTGGCGCGGCGCGTCCTTCCGGAGCGGACGACCGAGGCCATCGAATCGAGCGCACACGCCGTGTTCGCCATCGGGGTCGGAGAAGATCCGCCGGACTTTCGCCTGGAGGACTTCGGTCCCGCTGGCGTGACGCGCGCCAAGGCGACGAGCTCGCTGCCGGGCGCGTTCGAGGAGATGGCGAAGCTCCTCCTGGCGCGCGACGCCTCGTACCATCTCCTGTCGTACTGCTCGCCCGCCCGCTCGGGCGTCCGACAGCTGGAGGTCGAGGTCGTGGTGAAGGACGCAGAGGGGGCCGAGCGCAGCTCCAGCCTGCAGACCGAGTTCGACGCGACGGGCTTCGGCCCGGGCTGCGACCCTGGGCGCACGCCGCGCTTCATCGCCGGTCCGCTGCCCGCACCCGCCGGCAGCCCGGACACAGACGAAGAAGAGGCTCCGAAGAAGAAGGCGCCCCGGCCCAAGCCGTCCGGCGGCTCCAAGCCTCCCCCCCCTTCCGAGAAGCCCTCGGGCCCCGCCACGGACGACGACGGCATCGTGCCGCCGCCCGACCGCCCCGGCTACGCACCGAACCGATGACCCCCGCGCACGGCACCTGACAGGCAAAGTCAGGGGGGACCTTGTCGGGCCACCGAAGCGACGGTAGTTCGTCGGACGGCATGACAGCGCCCCGCAGCGGCCGCGGCGGCCCCCAGTCCGTCGAGATGACCGACGCCGAGCACGTCGTCCCCCACGGTCACGCGCGCCGGACCTGGCTCGTCCGCCAGGGAGACGCCTGGTGCGCGGCAGCCTCATGGCCCGGGGCCCTGATCGAGCGGCTCGACGCGGGGCCCGGCACGGTTTGGGAGCGTCGAATCGTGGTCGAGCTCGAGGTCGGCGCCCTGCTCATGCGGGTCGAGTCGTCGCCGGGCCGCGTCGTGCGCCGGTCCGCGCTCGATCACCTGATGCGCCAGGCGCGCCGCGCGCCGCGCAGGGTTCGACGCGCGTACTTTCGCGTGCGACCGGGAGGTGCGCTCGAGCGTGCGGAAGCTCCCACGGCGGGGGCCGCGGGGCGGGGGATCCGAAAAAGCGGCCCCATTTCCGTGCCCCGGTCCGAAGGCGGTTGACCGGGTCCACGCACCTTGCTCTGCTCTCGTCCGCTTCCCCCCGAGGGGAAGCCAAAAGGTCGGATTCTGATGAGGCGGAGCGGCATCCCCGGGTTGACGGCCCTTGCGGTGGCAGCGGCGAGCACCGTCGCCCCCAGCGCGGTGGCCTCGACGGCCATCGAGTACCCGGACAACGGAGTCGCGCAGTTTTCCCGCGGCGGCGCGTGGCTCGCCACCGCCACCGATCCGATCGCCGGCTACTTCAACCCCGCGGCGCTCGCGACGCAGGCGAGCGGCCTCGGCGTGGGCATGAACCTGGTGATGCAGGAGATATGCTTCAGCCGGCGCGACGAGAACGGCGACCGCCCGCTGCCGGATCAGGCCAACTCCTTCCAGCGCTATCCGCACGAAGTCTGCAACGCAAACTCGGGTTTCCCGCGGTTCATCCCGAACGTGGCTGCCGTCTGGCGCGTCAGCGAGAAGCTCGCTCTCGGCCTCACGGTCGTTCCGCCGTCGTCGTTCGGCCGCCTCGAGTGGCCCGAAACCGTGCAGACGCGAGACGAGCTGGTTGGGCAGGAGCTCGACGTCCCGGCGCCGCAGCGGTTTCTCTCGCTCGGCGTGGAGGGAACCATTCTGTTCCCGACGCTGGCGGCCGGATACGAGATCGCCCCGGGGTTCCGGCTGGGCGCCGGCTTCGTCTCCGGCCTCGTCATCCTGGAGCTGAAGACGGCCTCCATGACGACGGCACGCACCACGCCGCCGGGCGACGCCCCACCCGACACGAAGAGCGTTCTGTCGGTTCAGGACCTTTTCGTTCCGGGCGCGGTGTTCGGCGCCCACTGGTCCGCATCGAAGAACCTCGACATCGCCGCCTGGTACAAGTGGTTCGACAAGGTCAAGGCGTCGGGCGACCTCGTCGTACGGGCGCCTTTTTACAACAAGAACAACAACGGCGTGAACCCCGACTGCCCCTTCCGGGGCGCGAGCGAGGACAACCCCGACACCCCGGAACCGAACGACGGCCAGGAGTGCGCCGAGCTCACCAAGAACGATCAAGCACGCTTCGAGCTGACGCTCCCGATGGAAGCGAGAGTCGGGATCCGGTGGCACATGCCGCACAAGGAGCCGCTGCCGCTGATCGAACGACAGGCTGCGCGCCAGGACACGTACGCCGTGCGAGACCCGCTCCGTGACGACCTGTACGACATCGAGCTGAACCTGACCTGGGCCAACAACTCGGCCGCCGACGAGTTCGTCGTGCGCTTCCCGGAAGGCATCGCCGTGCGGGGGGCGCCGTCGGGCTCGACCGTTCCCGCCAACGCGGACCGCCCCACGGGCTACAAGGACAGCTTCGGCGTGAGGCTGGGAGGCCAGTACAACGTGGCGCGCAACTTCGCGGGCGTCCGCCTGGGCACCTGGGTCGAGACACCCGCGGTCGAGGACGAGGACCTCAACGTGACGGGCGTTCCCGCGCTGCGCGGCGGCTTCGGCGGCGGCCTCGTGTTCCGCATCCACTCGGTGGACGTGGAGTTCGGGTACCAGCGCATCTGGAACGCCGGCCTCGACAACGGCAAGGCGTGCATCGACAGCCCGAGCGATCCCATCGACGACCAGACGGGGTGCGGGCGCCTGCGCGCCATTGCGGGCAGCGGCGTCGACGCCGCCGGCAACATCCCCAAGCGGTCGTTCCACGGCGTCAACGGCGGGTCGATCAGCCAGTCCGCCAACGTCCTCGCGCTCGGGGTCGTCGCCAGGTTCTGAGCGCTCCGACCTCGGGCGCACAAAAAAACCGAAGGCGATCCGGTCGCCCAGATCGCCTTTCGGGGAGGTTCACTTGTCGGTCGCGAGCGACTGAACGCTCTGGGGAGTGGCTCCCGCTTCCGACCCCACGGCGCGCCTGCCGGCGCACTTCCGTGACTTCATCGCAGTGACATGGATTCCGCTAGGGTTTGCTGGCCCTGGAGTTCGCGCTCTCGGACCAGCGGCGGCGGTCGAGGGACTACCTCGAACCGACTTCGGACGATGGTGAATGACGGGTCGTCCAACTCCGCGAAGCTCGGGCTTGCGCCCGCGCGCCGCAGAATCCGTGACCTCGGACCCTCCTCGTCTTTCGACTGGTCGAGCCTTTGATCATCCATCACACCGGCCTCTGACGCTCCTTGTCGCCCTTCGAGGCACCAGCTCTGCGGTCTTCGAGACGTTGTCCGCATGCCAGCCTGCCGGAACTCCCCCGCCGAAGCGGAAGAGCACCGGGTTGACCCCGGGAGCCAGGACCTTGCCTGCG
Organism: uncultured Polyangiaceae bacterium; assembly: GCA_964487605.1. Classification (GTDB taxonomy): domain Bacteria; phylum Myxococcota_A; class Polyangia; order Polyangiales; family Polyangiaceae; genus JAJDAH01. Next base: position 26,865 of record CAZARU010000022.1, on the reverse strand, counting down.
CCACCCGGTTAGGGGCAGCGCCGCGTTCGATCCAGAGCGCCTTCCGTCGTGCCGCATTGAGCCCACGGGGCAAAGCCCATGGGTCGATGCAAGTCCGCCACCTCTATTCGAAGTTTCATGACCTGCTTCGCGCACCCGTTCGCTCACTGCTCACCATCGATGCCCCGCGTCAACGTTGCATCGACTTGCCGCGAACTAGACTCGGCGATCCCGGTTGCCCGTGCTCACCGCGCCAGAGATGCGTCTCGGCCGACGTTGTGCAATCCATGTTCTCAAAGACGAGTACCCATTCGGAGCAGAGTCGCCGGTTTCGAGCGCGGACCGAAGCCCGTCACTCTCCCCGGCGGATCGAGCGCTTCACGGCACTCGACCCACTTCGGCGGCCACCTTCGATGATCACCCGGGCGTTGTCTTCCCGAGAAGCGCCGGCGCGGTTGCCGACGACCTCTTCCATGGTGATTCGAGGGTGCGTTCCCTCTCGACGCGCCGTCGCCTCACGACTCTCCCCGACGCCCGCGCATCCGCGCGTTTGCCGGGTCGAGCCCTGCGGCCTAGACCACCCCGTCCGCGCGCCGCGTGAAACGTCACGCGCGGCCGCTGGATGATCCGGCACGCCTACGTCGACGAGCTGCTCTTCTCGAGCCTTTGCCGGTTTCCACGGGTTTGCCCCCGGGAACCGACGCACGACACCGCTTCTCGCTCCCGGCGGTTTCCCGCCGAGGGCTAGGCTCCCGTCCCTGCCGCGGACCGGTCTTTCGACCGCCGGTTGCAGGCTCTTGGAGCCAGGGCGCCGCTCGCCAACTCAGGCCACTCTGCTGTCAATGGGCACACCCTCGGACGTTCACACTTCGCGTCACCGGGTTGCCCCGGCGACTGCTCGAGCGGGTCGCCCCGCCGTCATGGCTGCGAACGATACGGTGTCCGAAACCGAAGCCTCGGTCGCCCCGACCCGTTCCTCCGCGGTGCGTTCACCGCGGCCTTCCCGTGCCGAGACCTTCCCGTACCGACCAGAAACCCCGGAGCCAGCTTGGCCGCACTGCGGCGGCAGAGGCCGCCTCCGAGCTTCCTGTGCACCCCTCGTCGCCCCGACGGCGCGTCGCAGCTCGAAGCGCTGCGGCGAGTTCCCTCGGAGCCCAGGCCCCTTTTCACGCCGCCCCCGCGAAAGGTGCGTCGCTTCCAGAAGACCAGGGTGCCTTCCATCTCGAGAAACCCGACGTGCCAGTGGCCCGCTGGGTCGGAGCGCCTCCCCGCCGCTCTCGCGACGGTTGCAGCTCTCCACGCCTCGTTTCCCGCTCGCGACGACCCTGCCTTGACGGGCTTGATCGCGCGGGTCAGGTCGGGGCTCCCGGCCGTTCGGCGCCACCGCCGAACACGAGCGCCCCGCAGCGCTCTCGATGACTTCTGCGAATGAATCGTCCGCTGGCAGATGTGCCGCGAACTTCCGGATCCATACTCGCCTCACGGCGCCTTCAAAGCAAGAGAAAAAGTCGCTCAAGCAGCACTTTCTTGTCCACAGGTTGTACTCAGGAACGGCGACTCGAGAGCTTCCGAGGGTGACGCTGCCGTTCGGTCGCTCCCCGCAATGGGCGCAAATTCCGCAGGATCCGTCATCGCACGAGCTGCGCCGGCGCCGGCGGACGGAACGAGAACCGATGAAGTATGATGATTGATTTCATCAATTGATAGATCCGTCTTTATGGATACTTGTGGACAAGTTTATCGTCTGTTTTCGCCTCGGCCGGCGGGCTCAACCTCAAGGAATTCCGCGCCGTGCGGTGAGCGCGGGTGAGCGGGCGACGCAAACGGCTCAACGAGTTGCTCCGGCGCGTACCGAGGGACCCCAGGTGCGCGGAGCACGCACACGAGCGCCCTCTGGCTCCGATCGCGGGCCCATGGCTGGTCGTGGGCCGGGCGATGCACGCCGGCGCGTCGCACGCAAAAGCGTCGCGATCTCGCGGGAGTTGGCTCGTCACGAGGGGCCGCACCGGCGGCGGTCCGTGGGCACGCCGCGCGTCGCTTCAAGTTTCCCGGGGGAGTGCCGTTCCCCGTGGCATGTCCGCCCGCGCTCAAGCCGCCGCGTCCCCGGCGGTTCTCCCAGTCGCCAGCCTGACCCCCGCCAGCGAGCCGCGACTCAGCTCTCCTTCATCGGTGCGATTCGACACGCCCACGTCGGTCGCCGCCAGCCTCAGCGCGGAGAAGGGCCGCATCCTGATCGTGGATGACGACCCGGCGCTCCTGCGCGCGTTCAGCCGCCTCTTGCGGAGTCGAAACTACGTGGTCGATTCCGCACCGAGCGGCGAGGCCGCCATCGCGCTGATCGCCGAGAACGACTACGACACGGTGGTCAGCGACATCAGCATGCCCGGCATCAGCGGCATGCAGCTCTTGCAGCGAGCCCGCGAACACGATCTCGACGTTCCGGTCATCCTGGTCACCGGCGAGCCAGCCGTCAGCACCGCCGTGCAGGCGCTCGAGTACGGCGCGTTCCACTACCTGACGAAACCCGTGAACACCAACGACCTCGAGGAAGTGGTCGACAAGGCCGTGTGCCTGAACCGCATGGCTCGGATGAAGCGCAAGGCCGCAGTGCTGCTCGGCAACGACGCGGACCAAGCTGGGGACCGCGCCGGCCTCGAGGCGAGCTTCGACCGCGCGATGCAGAGCCTCTGGGTGGCGTACCAGCCCATCCTGAGCGCTCGGACCAGGGAGGTCTTCGGCTACGAGGGGCTCCTGCGCTCCGCGGAACCCAGCCTGCCCCATCCCGGGGCCGTCCTCGACGCCGCGGAGCGGCTCGAGCGACTCGACGTCCTGGGCCGCACGATTCGCGACCGCGCGACCGAACCCATGGCGGCCGCGCCCGGCGACGCGGTGCTCTTCGTGAACCTCCACACGCGCGATCTCCTGGACCCGATGCTGCTGTCGCCGGACGCTCCGCTGACGAAGATTGCCCGCCGCGTGGTCCTCGAGATCACCGAGCGAGCCTCCCTCGACCAGGTGAAGGACACCAAGGGCATCGTCGCCAGGCTCCGAGAGCTCGGCTACCGCATCGCCATCGACGACCTGGGCGCGGGCTACGCCGGCCTGACGAGCTTCGCGACCCTCGAACCGGAGATCGTCAAGCTGGACATGACGCTCATCCGAGACGTCCACGCGAGCGCCACCAAGCAGAAGCTCGTGCGGTCGATGACCCAGCTCTGCAAGGACATGGGGATGCTGGTGGTCGCCGAGGGCATCGAGACGGAAGCGGAGCGAGACGCGGTCGTCGAGCTGGGATGCGATCTGCTGCAGGGGTATCGCTTCGCGAAGCCCGCGAAGCCGTTCCCCGTGGTGACGTGGTGACACCACGCGCGGCGTGGATGCCCGCTGCCGTCACGTCCCCCGCGGTGCGGGAGGGCGCTCCCGGCACGCCGCCCCGAGTGTCCGCCAGCGCCATCACCCGTCCGGAGATGCGGGCCGTGCGAGAGCCGCTCCCGGACCTTCCGCCGCCGTCCTCGCGCGCTCCTCTGGTCTCCTTGAGCGACTACGACGAAGCCGAGGACATCACGAGCGTGGCCCGGATGACCGAGATAGGTGGACCGCCCTCGGAGCTGGCTGCTCGCGACCGAGGCCTGCTCGTGCGGATGGACGGCCCTCACGCCGGGCAGGTCTTGCGCGTCGCCGATCAGGTCACCATCGGCCGCGGAAAGGACGCGGCCCTCCGTCTGGACGACGACGGCATCTCGCGCTCCCACGCGAGGCTCTTCGTCGAGGGCAGCGAGTTCTTCATCGAGGACCTCGGCTCGAGCAACGGCACGTACGTCCAGAGCAAGCGTGTCGGCGTTCACCCGCTGAGCGACGGCGACGTGATCCACTTCGGTCCGCGCGTCAGCTTTCGCTTCAACGTCGCCGACGTGCGGCAAGAGAGCCTGCTCCGCCAGCTGTACGAGTCCAGCGTTCGGGACGCGCTCACCGGCGCTTACAACCGTCTCCACTTCGACGAGCGCCTGTCGGCCGAAGTGGCGTTCGCGAAGCGCCATGCCACCGAGCTTTCCCTCGTGCTGTTCGACATCGACTACTTCAAGCGGGTCAACGACACGTACGGCCATCAGGCGGGTGATTCGGTGCTGCGCCACGTCGCCGGTACCGTGACCCCTCGGCTCAGGACCGAGGACGTGTTTGCACGGTACGGTGGCGAGGAGTTCGCGGTGATCCTGCGGGGTATCGACCTGCCGGGCTCACGCCGCGTGGGCGAGCGTGTACGGACCGCGGTCTCCGCGTCGCCGCCGGTGTTCGACGCGTCCCTCATCCCCGTCACCGTGAGCGCGGGCACGGCCTCCCTCTCCTGTACCGAGCGTGGGAGCGGCAAGGAGCTCGTCGCGGCCGCCGATCGCCGGCTGTACGTCGCGAAGCGCACCGGCCGAAATCGCGTGGTCGGGTGCGATTGACGCTCCCGGCACGCGGGACTTGACCGCTGGCACGGTTCCCGGTCCCATCCGGGGCTTCGGAGGAATGCCGTGGCGATCGATCTGGCCGTGCTCAAGTCCGAACGGGACGCGCTCAAGGAGCAGCTTCGCACCGTCGAGGCGGAACAGCGCCGCGTGGAGTCGGAGCTGAAGAACCTGCGGCAGCGGGAGATCAAGCTGAAGCGCGAGGTCGAAGCGCTCACGACGCTGGTCGACATGCAGGACTCCGACGACAAGGTCGGCGCACCGGCGAAGCGGCGGGAGCAAGAGGCCGCGCCCGACGCTTGACGGCGTCCGCGACGACCGACCGGCTCAACCGTCGGCGGACGCGCTGCCCTTCGCGGTGACGCCGGTGGGCCAGAAGCCGTGGGTGAGCTCCGGACCCGAAGGGCGCGCCTGGGCCCCACCCGGTCCGAACGACTCGACGATCCTGGTCAGCTCGTCGGGCGTGGGTCGCTGGGGGCGCACCGCATCTTGCGAGGCAATGTGGACCGTGCGCGTCGGGAAGGCGAAGCGTATGCCGAGCAGCTCGGCGAGGCGGAGGGTCTCGAGGTAGACGTTGTGCCGCTCCCGGAGCTCCTCCGTCCACGTCTTCACGTCGAAGAAGTAGTACAGCAGCACCTCCAGACCACTCTCCCCGAAACCCGACATGTGGACCTCGTACGCGTCCTTCCGGGTGTGAGGATTCGCCTGGATGATCGAGCGCACGCCCTCGACGAACGCCTGCATCTGCTCGCTGGACGTGTCGTAGCAAAGTGACAGCGTGGCCTTGCAGCGCCGGTAGCGGCGCGCACCGTAGTTGTCCACCACGGCGTCCATGAGGCGGGCGTTGGGAACGGTGAGGATCGAGTCGTAGAAGGTGCGGACGCGCGTCGAACGGAAGCCGACCTCGACGACGACACCTTCGCACCCCGCTGCGACTATCCAGTCGCCAATCTGGAACGGCCGGTCGACGAAGATCATCACGCTGCCGAAGAAGTTGGCGATCGTGTCCTTCGCCGCGAGGGCGAAGGCCAGCCCGCCGATGCCGAGGCCCGCGAGCAGGGAGGTGACGTTCACGTCGAGGTTCTGCAGAGCGAAGAGGGCCCCGACGATCACCGTGGCGACCTTCAGCGCCCGGCGAAGGAGCGGCACGAGCTGATCGTCCAGGCGCGACTCGGTCTTTTCCGCCTCGTCCGCCATGCGGGCCGCGACGACGTCCACCAGCCGGTACGCCGCCCACACTACGGACAGCACGACCAGAAGGCGCACGGCCACCTGCAGGGCGAGGGCGAACTGGGCGGGGAGCCCGAGCTGCGGGTACAGCACCCAGACGACCCCCGCCATCACGAGCGTCGCGCCGGGGGACGCGAAGACATCGACGAGCTTGGTCGCCCAGACCTTGCCGGTCCTCTCCGCGAGACCTCGCAGGCGATGCAGGAGGAGGAAGGCGATGGTCTTGCGGAGCAGGAGCCCCACGACGAACAGCGCGATCACCGACAGGTACTGCCAGAGCGCCACTCCGAAGACCTCGCCTCGCAGCGACGCGGGCAGGCGCGACACGAGCCGCTCGTCCACGAGGGGTGGACCCCAGATCTCGGAGTAGGCATCGTCGGCGGCGCGCAGCGAGGCGTCCGCCCGGGCGGAACGTGGGCAGACCGAGCCCAGGACGAGCGCGAGGGCGGCGAGTGCGAGCTCGAAGCGACTCTTCGACGGCATCAGAGCGTGGTCTTCGCGAGCTTCAGGATCCTGGAGAAGTGGGCGGGCGAGATCGGCATCACGGACAGGCGGGGTCGGGTCAAGAGCAACAGGCCGTCGAACGCGGGGTCCGCGCGCAGTGCCGCGAGCGACACCGGCGCCGTCAGGGGAGCGACGGGCACCAGATCGACCGCAGACCAGTCGCCCTCGCGCGCCGTCGGATCGGCGTAGGCGGTGCGCGTGACCCTCGCGACGCCGACGATCTCCTTGCCTTCGACCGAGTGGTAGAACAGCGCGAGATCGCCCCTTTTCATGCCCCGGAGGGCGTTGCGCGCCTGGTAGTTTCGGACGCCGTCCCAGGTGGCCCTGCGGTCCTTCTGGAACCGCGCCCAGGAAAACGTCGCGGGCTCGGTCTTGACGAGCCAGTACCCCTTCGCCATGGGGCGTGCTTAACGACCGCGGCGGACGAGGTCAACCCGCAGCCCGCGTCAGTTCATGGGGGCGCAACCAGGTGGCGGCTTGGGCGTGGCGGGACTGCCCGGAGAGAGCTCCGCGGCGACGAAGCCGATGCCCACGCTCATCGCGTCACACTCGGCCGAAGGGTTGATGCTCCCGTCGGCCATGACGTCCGCGTTCTCGTTCACGTAGCCGTTCAGCGTGGTCCAGAACACGCCCTGGTCCTCGCAGAACCCGATCTCGCGAAACGCGTTGATGAGGTCGGTCTTGGTCACGCGCCCGGCCGACAGCCCGTCCTCGACGCGGAACGTCCCGTCCTGCGCCTTGGTGATCCGCCCGGTCCAGATGCCGCCCTGGAGCTTCAGATTGAAGCCGGGGTAGATGAAGTTGTCGCCGGGGAGTCGCAGCGGCGCGCCGTTCGGGAGGCGCGCCACGAAGTACCCGTCCTTCACGAACGCCGCGGGATCCGCGAAGCGCGAGGGCGGCACCTGGCCGGACCCGTCGTCGGGCGCCGCAAAGTCGTCGTCGGCGACGCGCCAGCGCGACGAGACCCGCCACCTGGGATACGTGTTCGCGAAGTCCTCGAGCGGGCACATCCACCCCGGGCTGCTCTCGAGGCCGGTGGACGCGTAGAAGTCGATGCGGATGCTGTCGTCGTTCTGCGTCCCGTTGTAGCCGCTCACCTTGGCGATGATGTTGTAAGCGCCGTTCCAGATCGCGCAGTTGAACGCGTCTTCGCCGAGGCCGAACGTCTGCCCAATCTGCGGGACCATCGCGGCGATGGGCTGAAGCCGGGCGAACGTGTTGTCCCGGCAGTTGAGTCCGTCGAAGGGGATCTGGGGGGACGGCGACGTGCACCCCACCTCGGTGGCGCCGGGGCACGTCGAGGAGTTGGTGCAGAGCCCGTCGAGGTCGAACCCGAAGCCCTGCCAGGCGAGGTCGTCGGCCGTGCCGTCGGGCAGGGTCGTGCCGAGGCGCAGCTTCTCGAGTCCCAGGTAGATGGGGGGCAGCTCCGTCGGGTCGATGCCCGCGGGGTCGGGTCGCGACGCCGGCCCGGGAATGCCGGCGCTGCGGCAAGAGTCCGCGCGCTCCGTGGACCACCAGCAGTCCCCGCCGCCGCACTCCACGGGGGCCGCGCCACCTGCGCCGCTCGCGCCGCCGGCTCCGTCGAGCAGCAGGCTCTCGTTGTAGACGCTGCAGCCGAGGCCCATGACGACCAGCTGCGCGACGGCGGCGGCTACTGCTGCGCGGGCGACCACGACGCCCGGCAGTCTACTCTGACGGCGACGGCCAGGCACCCCCTTCCACGCCGCTCCGAGGCGCGCGAACGGCGGGCGATTTCCCGAAGCTGATCCGTGCTAGCAACGGCGCCGGTGAAGCTGGCCGCCCGGACCAAGATGGCCTACGGGCTCGGTCAGGCCGCGGAGGGGATCAAGAACAGCTCCTTCGAGCTCCTGCTGCTCTTCTACTTCACGCAGGTGCTCGGGCTGGGAGCGTCGCTCGCGGGAATCGCGCTCGCCGTCGCGCTCGTGTTCGATGCGATCACCGATCCGCTCGCCGGGTCGTGGTCCGACAACCTGAAGCACCGCTGGGGTCGGCGCCACCCGTTCATGTACGCGTCGGCCGTGCCGCTCGGCGTGAGCTTCGCGGCGCTGTTCATGCCGCCGGCTGGGCTCGGGCAGGCGGGCCTGTTCGCCTGGCTCCTTTGCGGCGCCGTCACCGTGCGTGCGGCGATGACGCTCTACCACGTCCCTCACCTCGCCCTCGGAGCCGAGCTGACGGACGACTACCAGGAGCGCACCGGCGTCGTCGGCTACCGGATCATCTTCTCGGTCCTCGGCTTCGTGTCGGTGTACGTCCTGTCGTTTCGCGTGTTCTTCCGCTCCACGGAGGAGTTCCCGAACGGACAGCTCGACCCCAGCGCGTACCCTCCCTTCGGCCTGGCGTACGGCGTGGCGATGTTCGTGGTGATCCTCCTCTCGGGGCTCGGGACGCACTCGCGCATCCCGCACCTCCCGGGCCCGCCGGAGCATCGCGAGCCTTTCTCCGCCGCGCGCCTCAAGGGCGAGGTCGTCGCGGCCCTGCAGAACCGGTCGTTTCGGTTCCTGTTCCTCGGCATCGTCGTCTTCTTCGTCTCTCGCGGCGTCCAGCAGGCCCTGCTGCTCCACATGCTGACGTACTTCTGGGACGTGAAGCCGGCCCCGGTGCTCGCCGCGCTCATCCTCTCGTTCGCCCTCGGGGTGCCTTTCTGGACGCTGATGTCGCGCCGCCTCGACAAGAAGCCGACCCTGGTCATCGGCATCGTCTGGTTCAGCCTGCTGAACCTCGCGCCGGTCGCCGCCGCGCTGCTCGGCTTCTGGCCGGAGAAGGGCGCCCCGGGCTACGTGGGCCTGCTCATGCTCCTGTCCGGCCTCGCCGCGTTCGGCGGGGCCGCGGGCTTCGTGTCCGCCGGGTCCATGATGGCGGACGTGGCCGACGAGCACGAGCTCGGCTCGGGAAAGCGCCAGGAGGGGATCTTCTTCGGTGCCCTGTCGTTCGCCGGGAAGTCGGCGTCGGGGCTCGGGCATCTGATCGCCGGGGTCGCCCTGGACCTCATCGCGTTTCCCGCCCGTGCGTCCGTGGCGGACGTTCCCGAGTCCGCCACGCGGGCGCTGGCCGTCGTCTACGGACCGGGCCTGGTGCTCTTCATGTTCGCGTCGGTACCGCTGCTCTGGCAGTACCGCCTCGACCGGACGCGACACGCCGAGATCTTGCGCCTCCTCGCCGAGAATCGACGTGCCGCACCGAAAGCGTGAGACGCTCGTCAAGATGATCGGCTGGCTGGTCGGAGCCTACGGCGTCGTCGCCGGCACGGCCTGGGCGGCACAGCGCGCGCTGATGTACCCGGCTCCGAAGCGTGGCGCGGAGCCCACCGTGGCGAACGGCGCCCTTCTGAAGGCGCCCTCCATGGAAGGTCGAACGGCGTGGGGCTTCCACGTCCCGGCTCCCGCGGGCGCACCCACGGTCGTCTTCTTTCACGGCAACGGTGAGGAACTCGCGGATACGGCATGGCTCGCCGAGGAGCTCGTACGGCGCGATCTCGGCGTCCTGGCCGCGGAGTACCCGGGTTACGGCCTCGCCGCGGAGTACCCGACGACGGAAGAGACCATCGGAGCCGACGCCTTCGCGCTCCTCGACCACGCGATCCGCCAGGGCATTCCCCCGAGCAAGCAGGTCCTGATGGGGCACTCCCTCGGCGCGGCGGTCGCCGTCGAGATGGCGCGACGCGGGCAGGGCGCGCGCCTGGTGCTGGTTTCCCCCTTCACCTCCATGACCGACATGGTGAAGAAGGTCGCGCCGTTCCTGCCCGCGACGCTCATCGTGAAGGACCGGTGGGAGTCGCTGGCGAAGGCCGAATCGATCGGAATTCCGGCAATGGTCGTCCACGGCGAGAACGACGCGCTCATTCCGTGCGCCATGGGTCGCGCGCTGGCCGCGGCGCTGCGCACCACCGCTCGGGTCGTCCCACAGGCCGGCCACAACGACGTCTTCGCGCTGGGCGGCGAAGACCTGATGGACGACATCGCGCGCTTCGCGCGGGGCGAAGCCGACCCGTGACCGCCCGGGACGTCGCCGTGGTCGAGCTGGGAGAACCCGAGCGCACGCTGACGCGCCGGGACCTCGCCGAGCGCGCCGGACGCGCCGCGACGGCGCTGCGAGAGCGAGAGGTGGGCTCGGGTGATCGTGTCGCCTACGTGCTCGACAATTCGTCGGTCGTCTTCGAGGTCGCCGGCGCGTGCCAGTTGCTCGGGGCTTACCCGGTGCCCGTGAACTACCACGCATCGGTCGACGAGATACGCTTCGTGCTCGAGGACAGTGGTGCGAAGGTCGTCGTGGCGTCGGCAGCGCATGCGGAGCGCACGGGGCGCGCCGCGAGTTCGACGGCCGCCGCTCGGTACGTCGCGCGTGGCGCGCAGCCGGGACTCGACGACTGGGACCGCGCGCTCGAAGCGGCGGCGCCGTGGACACGGCCCCCGCCGCCCGCGCCAGGCGCCGTGATCTACACCTCCGGCACGACGGGGCGTCCGAAGGGTGTGCTCCGCGGACCCGCCGCCCCCAAGGCTGCCGCTCGGTACGTCGCCGTCTTCCGGGACGTGTGCAGGATGGGCGAGGCGCCGGTGCACCTGGTCACGGGGCCGCTGTACCACTCCGCTCCGAACGCGTTCGCGCGCGTCGCGCTCTTGCTGGGCGGCAGCTGCGTCGTCCTGCCGAGGTTCGACGCCGAGCGGACCCTCGAAGCCATCGAGCGCTTCGCCGTCACTCACGTTCACCTCGTCCCGACGATGATCCACCGCTTGCTCGCCCTGCCGGCGGCCGTGAAGCAGCGGTGGGATCTCTCGTCGCTGCGCGCCGTGCAGCACGCCGCAGCGCCCTGTCCACCCGAAGCAAAGCGGGCCCTCATCGAGTGGTGGGGGCCCATCGTGGACGAGTACTACGGCTCCACCGAGGCCGGGATCGTGACGTACATCACCGCGGCCGAGGCGCTGGCGCGACCGGGCAGCGTCGGCCGCGCCATCGAGGGCGTGCGGGTCGAGATCCTCGACGAACACGGCACGCCGCTCCCGCCCGGCGCGGTGGGGGACGTGTACGTGCACACGGACGCGAGCGAGCGGTTCGAGTATCACGGCGACGCCGAGAAGCGCGCGCGGTCGAGTCGAGGAAAGCTCTTCACCGGCGGCGACATGGGCTATCTCGACGCGGAGGGTCATCTCTTCCTCGTCGATCGCCGCGCGGACATGATCATCAGCGGAGGGGTGAACATCTACCCGGCCGAGATCGAGGCGGTCCTGGGGTCGCACCCCTCGGTGCGCGATTGCGCGGTGTTCGGAGTCCCGCACGACGACTGGGGCGAAGCGGTGCACGCCGTGGTCGAACCCGAAGACGGCACCGCGCCCTCGGAAGAGGAGCTGCGCGCCTTCCTGGACGGCAGGATCGCGCGATTCAAGGTGCCACGCGCGTTCGAGCTGACGGAGTCCCTGCCCAGGGAACCGTCGGGGAAGATCTTCAAGCGACGGCTGCGCGACGAGCACTGGAAGGGGCGCGGCAGGCGGATCTGAGCGAGGCCCGACGGGTCAGTCGAGGTCTCGATCGACGAAGTCCATCAGCACGGGGCAGTGGTCGGACAGCGCCTGGTACGCCAGCGGGGGCTCGTGCGAACCCAGCGGGCCGCAGGCGAGCGCACCGCAGTAGCCGCTCACCGCGGCGCTCGCACTCGAGGCTTCACGCGTGGCCGTCGTGACCACGACGTGATCGAGGAGCGTGCCGCGACCCTCGAAGTACTCGCTGCACGTGGAGGACGCCGGCACGCGTCTCAGGCTCGCGGCCTTCAGGGCGGCGTCGAGGGCGACCAGCTCGTCACCCACGGTCTGGGCCGGGGAGCAGTGGCGACAGCCCATCGTATTGAAGTCGCCGGCGTAGACGACGTCGGCGTCGGATCTCACCGCGACGAGGTCACGCGTCGCGCCGCCCAGCGCGGCGAAGGAGCCAGCCCGCAGATCGAGGTCGCGGCGCCGAGCCCCGCTCTTGAGGTGGAGGGACACGACGTGAGCGTCGAAGCCTCCGGGGAAGCGGAAGTAGCCCGCGAATCCCGGGCGAAGCAGCTTCTCGCAGGGCGCCCCGTGCGGATTGAGCGACCCGACGTCGCCGAACCCGTCTGCGCTGACGCGCCGAGAGTCCCACAGGAGGGCGACGTGCTGGATCGGGCCCTGAGGGCACCGGTCGAGCTCGACGCGCCACGCGCCACGGGTCGCGGCGTCCAGCTCCCGGGTGAGCTCGTCGAGCTTCGCGCGCGCCGCCGGGTGCCCCTTGATCTCCTGGAGCGCCACCACGTCCACGCCCATCCACGCGAGACTGCAGGCCAGCCACGGGACATCGGTCGGCTTCGGACGCTTCGGGCGCTTCCCCGGGACGCCGTCGGGAAACCACCGGACGTTCCAGGTCGCCATGCGCGCCGTTCCGTCCGGCTTCGGCAGCCGGTCGCCTCGGGACAGCGCCGCGCGGCATGCCTCCCGCGACGCCCACGGACCGTCACCGACGTCGGCGGGGCTGCGAGCTCCGCCGCCGCTCGCGTCGGTCCGCGGCGCGCCGCCGTTCTCCCCGGCGGATCGCCCTGCACGCGCCTTGCGCTGCGTCGATGGCGCCACGGCCCGAGCCAGGTCGTTGCTCCCGGTCGCCTCGTCGGTGCCGGGGCGTCCGGGCTCACGGGTCTCGCGGCAACCGCTTGCGGCGAGCGAAGTCGCGAGCAGAAACGATGCGTGCCACCGTGACAAGGTTCGACGCACCGAGTAGCATGAACGCGGGATGGGAGCCTATTCGTCGGTGCTGGACCGCGCCATCGCCCTCGCGGCGCGCGCCCACGAGACGCAGCTCCGCAAGGGCAGCAAGGTGCCGTACATCCACCACCCCGTGATGGTCGGCATGGTGCTGGCGCGCGCCGGGTTCGACGACGAGGTCGTCGTCGCGGGGATCCTGCACGACGTCGTGGAGGATCAGGACGTCACGCTGGAGGAAATCGACGCGCAGTTCGGCGGAACCATCGCCCATCTGGTCGGCGACGTGACGGAGCAGAAGACCGAGGCCGGCAGCGACGAGAAGCGCCCCTGGCGAACGCGCAAGGAGGAACAGCTCGAGCACCTGCGCCACATGAGCGTGGCGGGCGCTGCCGTGAAGGCCGCCGACGCGCTGCACAACTGCCTGTGCACCGTGTCGGACTACGATCGTGAGGGAACGACCGTCTGGACGCGTTTCAACGCGGGGCGCGCGGATCAGGTCTGGTACTACTCGTCGGTGAGCCGCCTGGTGCGAGAGCGACTTGGCGACCACCCGCTCGCCCTCGAGCTGGAGGCCGCCGTGGCTCGCCTCCTGGCCTGCGAAGGGTGACGGTCGCCTCGCACCTTCGCTCGCGCCCACTTCGTACACGTGGCGTGCCAGCCCAGGCGGCGCAAAGGTCCGGCTCGCGCGGCCACGCTTAACGGCACGGCGATTCCGGGCTACGAGAGTCCCCATGGTGGAGCGCAGCGCCGACGAACCGGTGACGTGGGTGACGGAAGATCGGGTCGCCACGATCACGATCGCGCATCCCCCGGTGAATGCCCTGGCCGACGTCGTGATTCGCGGGCTGGCCGAGCGGCTGGACCGCGCCGACGCAGACGCGGACGTCGACGCCATCGTCCTGACCGGAGCGAATCGCACGTTCGTCGCCGGCGCCGACATCGTTCGACTCCGCGCCATCGCCGAGGGAACTGCCGGCGCGGCAGCGCCGGACGCGCCGAGCCTGTCGGCGCTCATCGACCGCCTGGAGCGGGGGCCCAAGCCGGTCGTGGCCGCCATCGACGGCTTCGCGCTGGGCGGCGGCCTGGAGCTCGCGATGGGCGCCGCCGCCCGCATCGGAACCCCCGGCTGCCGCGTGGGTCTTCCGGAGCTGGCGCTCGGTCTCGTGCCGGGCGCGGGCGGCACGCAGCGGCTTCCACGCCTGGCGGGACTCGCCGCCGCGCTCGAGCTGATGCTGACGAGCCGACCGGCGAAGGCCGAGGAGGCCCTGGCCCTGGGGATCCTCGACGAGATCGTCGACGCAGACACGCTCCTCCCGCGGGCGCGCCAGGTCGCCCGCGAGCTGGCGAGCGGGGCGAGGGAGAGGCGGCGGTCCCTCGAGCTGATCGAGCGCGTGCCCCCACCCGACGAGGTCCGGCGCACCGTGGACGCCGCGCGCCGCGATGCGGCGAGGAAGACGCGCTACGTGACGCCCATCGACGAGTGCCTCGACGCCGTGACGCGGGGCCTCGTGGAAGGTGCGCAGGCGGGGCTGGCGCGCGAGCGGGAGGCGTTCCTCCGGCTCCTGGGAATGCCGGCCACCTCGGCGCTGATCCACGTCTTCTTCGCGGAGCGCGCGGTGGCGAAGGTGCCGCAGGTGACGGACGCCGGGCTCCGCTCGCGCCCGCGCTCCCCCGTCGCCGTCGTGGGCGGAGGCACCATGGGCGTCGGCATCGCGACGTCCCTCATCCGCGCGGGCATCGACGTCCGGCTCCGGGAAGTGGACGACATCGCCGTCGGCAAGGCGCTCGCGCGAATCCGCGCGCTGGTTCAGCGTGACGTCGAGAAGGCGCGCATCACCCGGGACGAGGCGCACGACGTGCTCAACCGCCTCGTCGGGCAGACCAGCGATGCGGGCTTCGACGAGGTCGGCATGGTCATCGAAGCGGCGACCGAGAACGTCGCGCTCAAGCGCGGCATCTTCGAAGGCCTGGTGAAGAGCGTCCGCGAGGACTGCCTGCTCGCGACCAATACGTCGACCATCGATCTCGAGGTCATCGGCCAGGGCCTGGGCGTCGCCGACCGCCTCGTCGGAACCCACTTCTTCAGCCCCGCCCACGTCATGCCGCTGGTGGAGGTCGTTCGCACCGCGGAAACGAGCGCGCAGTCACTCGTGGACGTGCTCGCCGTCGTCAAGGCGATGCGGAAGACGGCCGTCACGGTGGGCAACTGCACCGGCTTCCTGGTCAATCGCATCTTCATGCCCTACGGCCAGGTGACCGGTCTTCTCGTCGATCGCGGAGTTCACCCGTACCGGATCGACCGAGCGCTCGTCGATTTCGGCATGCCGATGGGACCCAACCGCATGGGCGATCTGGCGGGCCTCGACGTGAGCCTCCACGCCGGACGGATCCTGGACGAAGCCTACGCCGACCGAGCGTATCGCTCGCCCGTCCGTGCGGTGCTGGTCGAAGCCGGAAGGCTCGGCGAGAAGGCCGCGCGAGGCTTCTACCGGTACGAAGGTGGAGCCGCCCTCGAGGACGCCGACCTCGACGACCTGCTCGCCACCGCCCGCGAGCGGGCCGGCACGCCGCCCGCCCTTCGGGTCGAGAACGACGACATCGTGCGCATGACCCTGTTCGGCGTGGTCAACGAGGCGTGCCGCGCGCTCGACGAGGGTGTAGCGCTGCGCCCGGGCGACGTCGATGTGGCGTGCATCCTCGGGTACGGCTTTCCACGTCACCGGGGCGGTCCCATGAAGTGGGCCGACACGCTGGGCGCGAAGGCGGTGCACGACGCGCTCGTGAGGTGGAAGGACGAGCTCGGCGAGCCGTGCTTCACGCCGTCGGAGCGCCTCGTTCGGAAGGCGAACAGCGGCGCGTCGCTGCTCGAGTGACGCGGCAGGCTACGCCTCCACCTCGACGCGGTCGCCCCCGGCCTGCTTCGCCTCGTAGCACAGCGCGTCCGCGCGACGGATGATCGTGGCGACGCGGTCGTCGTGGCGCGCGACGGCGAGCCCGACACTGGCGGTCACCGGATGGTCCGCTTCCTGACGGCGCGCCGCCTCGGCGATGTTCTTGACCAGGCGGTCGGACACGGCGCGTGCGGGCTCCACCTCCGTATCGGTGAGCACCACGATGAACTCGTCGCCGCCGTAACGACCGGCGACGTCCGTGGCGCGCGTGGATCCCTGCAGGGCCGTCGCCACGACCGCGAGCAGCTCGTCGCCGTGCAGATGGCCGCGCTCGTCGTTGACGCGCTTGAACCCGTCCAGATCGATCATGAGCAGCGCCATCGGGTGCCCGCGCTTCACCCGGGCGAGCTCGTGCTCGATTCTGCTGACGAGATGGCGCCGATTGTAGAGCTGGGTGAGCGGATCCTTCTGGCTGAGCTCCTCCAGGAGCGCGTTGGCGCGGGTCAGCTCTCGCTCGCGTCCTCTCACCACCTCCACCAGCGTCCCCACGATGGACGTGGAGATGAACATGAGCGCCCCCGTGAGGATCGCGATCGAGAGCGCGCCCGCGGGGCCCGGCATGGGCGCTCCCCACGGCGGCGGATCGGGAGCGTAGGGGATGGCCCCGCGCTGCTCGAGCAGGATGACCGCGACGTAGGCGAGGAAACCGAGCCCGGCGATGATCTGCGCCTGGCGGAGCCCGACCGCGAGGGCATTCATCACGCCGATGAGCAGGTACATGCTCACGATGGGCGTGGTCCCACTCCCGAGCCGGTTCACGAAGTACGTGAGCACCGCCAGGTCCATCGCTCCCCCGAGCAGCACGCGGACGTTGCCGCCGATCTGCTTCTTGATGGCGACCTGGATCGCGAGAGACAGCACGAGGTACGCCCAGAACACCACCGCGTGCTGCGACAGCGCGGGGAACACGATCGGCATGAGCACGATGCCGAAGACCGCCATGACGATCCGCGTCCAGCCCGCACGAAACGCGATCGAGGGATCCGTCCTCGCCATGGTGTGCACCCGCACGGCGCATCATAGGCAAGACCGGGCAGAAGCCGCCGGCGAATCGTCCCCCTCGGAATCGAGGCCACCGGCGCCGCGTTCAGGCCTCCGCCCGCATGAAGACCCGAGCGTCCGCGGCGGCGCTCGTCGCGGCCGCCGTCGCGCTCAGTGGAACGTCCCGGCGCTCGCCGGATCGTCCCGGCTCGGCGGCGGCCCCAGGATTTCCTCGATGTCCTCCCGCTCGACCGTCTCGCGATCCAGCAGCGCCGCGACCAGGCGATCGTAGGGTTCGCGGTGCTGCTTCAGGTCCTGCGTCGCGCTCTCGACGGCGGCCGCGAGGATCTTCCGCGTCTCCTCCTCGATGGCGTGGACGGTGGCGTCGCTGGTGCCGCTCTCCGTGGCGAGCCGCTGCCCCAGAAACGGGTGATCGGTCTTGTGCTCGTGGAAGACGGGGCCGACACGCTCGCTCATGCCGAAGTGCGCGACCATCTTGTGCGCCAGCTCGGTCGCCTTCTTCAGGTCGTCCGCCGCTCCCGAGGACACGTCGCCGAGGACCACCCGCTCGGCGGCGTACCCGCCCATCAGCATGCGCAGTCGACTCTCGAGCTCGGGCTGCGTCATGAGATGCTTGTCGTCGCCGGGCGACTGCATGGTGACGCCGAGCGCCATCCCACGGGGCAGGATGGTGATGCGCTGCAGCGGCTCGGCGCCCGGCGTGAAGTGCGCGACGACGGCGTGCCCCGCTTCGTGGACCGCCACGCGCTTCTTCTCCTTCGGGCCGAGCTTCGTCTCGCGGGGGTCGCCGAGGACGATCTTGTCGAAGGCCTCGCGGAAGTCCTGCATCTCCACGGTTTCCGCGCCGCGCCGCGTGGCGCCCAGCACGGCCTCGTTGACCAGGTTCGCCAGGTCCGCGCCGGAAAACCCGGGCGTGATCCGGGCAATCTCCCCCACCTTCACGTCGTCGGAGACCGGCTTCTTCTTCATGTGCACGCGCAAAATCGCCTCGCGCGCCGCGAGCTCGGGGCGATCGACGGTCACGCGCCGGTCGAAGCGACCGGGCCGAAGCAAGGCGGGGTCGAGGACGTCGGGACGGTTCGTGGCGGCGATCACGATGGTGAGGTCGTTGCGCTCGAAGCCGTCCATCTCGCTCAGGAGCTGGTTCAGGGTCTGCTCGCGCTCGTCGTGTCCGCCGCCGAGGCCCGCGCCGCGTGAGCGACCCACGGCGTCGATCTCGTCGATGAACACGATGGCCGGTGCCACCTTGCGCGCCTCCTCGAAGAGCTCTCGAACCCGCGACGCACCGACTCCGACGAAGAGCTCGATGAACTCGGATCCGTTGATGGAGAAGAACGGCACGCCGGCCTCTCCCGCCACGGCGCGGGCGACGAGCGTCTTTCCCGTTCCCGGCGGGCCCACCAGGAGCAGCCCGCGTGGCACCTTGCCCCCCAGCCGCTGGTACTTCTCGGGGTTCTTCAGGAAGTCCACGACCTCCATGAGATCCGACTTGGCGGCCTTCAGCCCCGCCACGTCGTCGAACGTCACGGTGATGCCGGTCTCCTTGTCGAACCGCTTGGAGCGCCCCTTGATGATGCCGGAGAGGGGTCCACCTTCGCCCCACATTCGCGTCGCGCGTCGGCTCATCCACACCATGAACCCAATGATCAGGAACAGCGGCAGCGCGGACAGGAGGAGCTGGACGAGGATCGGCTGCTCCTCGCTCTCGACGGTCACGTCGACGCCCTTGGCCCGCAGGGCGGGCATCAGCTCGTCGTCGGGCTGCGCGGGGAGCATCGTGCGAAACGTCTTGATCGACTTGCCGTCGATGGTCGCCTCGGCACGGAACCGCCCCGTGACCTCCTGCCCCCGCAGCACCACCGACTCGACGTTCTCCTTCTGGATCTGCCCGTAGAACGAGGAGTACGTCACCGTGGGCTGCGTCTCGGTGCGCGCCACCGTGGATTGCCAGGCGAAGATCCCCACGAGGAGCAGCACTGGGATGAGCCAGCCGCGCCAGAGGCCACGGTTGGGCTCGGGGGGGGTGCGCTGGCGGGACGGCGGAGGGCGCTCGGTCGACGACACGGGACGAGCGAACCTAGCGACGGCCCCTCGCCCTGTCGATGGTCCTGGACTCGGAGGCCCCGAGGCTGGCTGCGGATCGGCACGACCGCTAGGTTCGACGGGCCATGGTGTATCGGAAGGGGCGCTCGGAAAGCGCGAGCCAGGCGGTGACGGTGCACACCGACGCCGGAGGCCCCAGCCTCGGCGTCGGCGCGGCGGTCCTGGTCACCTGGCTGGGCGTCCTGGCGGTGGGACTCGAGATGGCCGGCGGAGCGGCGGTCCAGCCCGGAGCGCTCGCCGTGACCGCGCTGTCGGGGATCGTGGTTGCCGCGCTCGCCGCCTACTCGGTGGGTCGGTCCGCCGCCCACACGCTCGGCCTGAGAGGACGCACGGTGATCGCCGACGACGAACCCGTCCTCGATCTCGACGAACCGCTCGACGCGTGCGTCGTCCAGAACGGCGACGACGTGGCGCTGATCGCCGCCCAGGCGGCGACCCGCCTGGTGCTCCACGGCCGGATCGGCGATGCGCTGGGCGGCTCGCGGCTCTGGCGGGCCCGATGGCACCGCGCGCGAACCGACCACCTTGGCCACGTGGCGCGCGACCTGGCGCCCGGCGCGACGTGGTCCACGCTGTGGCGACTCGGGGAGTCGGGCGCGACCCTCTCGTGCCGCGTCGAGGCTTCGCAGGAGCTGTCCGCGCTCGGGAACGCGATCCGCGAGGCGGCCGCGGCGCACGGGGGCGCGCTGCTGGTGCTCCCGACGGCGCACCCGGCGCATCCCGTGCTGCGCATTCGTCCGGACGGCGTGCTCGAAGCGTTCGGTGAGACGCTCGACACGCGGCGCGCGTTCGATCGGACGTACGTCTGGACGCACGGACGGGAGAACGACCGCAGCGACGCGGACGCGCTGATCCTGCGACAGGACGAAGACCGGGCCGTGCGACTCTCGGTCACGAGGACCCCGGGCCGCTGGCCAGCGCACGACGCGCTCCCCGGTCTCAGACTGGACGTGCCCGGACCGGAGGTGCCCGCCGAGGAGCTGCTGTCGCCCGTCGGCTTCGGCGCCGTGGAGGCCGCGCTCGACGCGGCAGGGGCGCCGCGCGCTGCGAGCTAGCCGAACCCGGTAGGAACCTCGGCTGCGCGGTACTAGCTTCGACGGATGCTTCGTCGTCGCGAACTGGCCTTGCTCACCGGCGCGCCCCTGCTGGCCACCATCGTCTTCGCGTGCGGCGGAGATCCGGAGATCGCGACGGGACGCGGCGAGTTCGGTGACGGTGCCGCGGGGGCCGGAGGAGCGCACACGGACGGCAGCGGCGCGACGGGGAACATCGTGATCCAGCCCGACGGATCGGCGGGCTCGGGTGGAGATGGCGGCGGGGACGCTTGCAGCAACGCCTCCTGCGGCGCGGACCAGCACTGCGAGCTGCTGGCGGACGGCGGCGCGGCGTGCGTGGGGAACACCTGCGAAATGCTCGGCTGTTCGCCGACCCAGCTCTGCATCGTCACGGACGGCGGCGCGCTCTGCGAGGACAACTCCTGCGAGAGCGACGTCGGGTGCGACCCTTCCCGGTATTGCGACACGTCGGCGGTGGACGGCGGCGGGGGCATCTGCGTCGATGACGTGTGCACGGCCGCGGACGCGCGCTGCGACGGGCAGTCCCTCCTCGTCTGCGATCCGAACGGCGGCGGCGAGACGAGCCGCTACTCCTGCGGGAGCGGATCCCCCTACTTCACGAGCCTCTGCGACGACGCCGGGGGCGGCGTCGCGGGATGCCCGTGCGAGGACGACTGGGACTGTCCCCGCTTCACCGAGTGTGAAGTGGCAACCTGCGCCGGCACCGGCGAAGCTCCGACGTGCCGGCTTCCCCCCGAGCCCTTCGCCAACGTGCTGCCCGCCAGCGAGATCGAGTGGGGCGGAACGGGCATCGCGACGCCCAGCGCGACGGGTAGCCCCTTCGAGCAGAGTGCGCAGGCGGTGATGGCGCCGGTCGTCATCAACCTCGACGACGACAACGGCGATGGCCTCATCGACGAGCGGGACTTTCCGGAGATCCTCTTCACGACGTTCTGCAACCAGGATCTGTCGTCGAACGGCGTGCTGCGGGCGATCCACGGCGGGGGACCGAACAAGGGGGCGGACGCCTTCGCCGCCTGCGGCACCAACGTGTGGCGCCGCGGCGACGCGCTGCCGGCCACCTGCGACTGCGTCAACGACGGGGACCTGGACTCCACGGCGAGCCTGGCTGCCGGCGACCTGGACGGGGACGGCGTGCCGGAGATCGTCGCCATCACCGAGGGATCCAACACGGGCAGCAACAACGGGGCCCTCCGGATCTACGACAACACCGGGGCGATCATCTCGACGGGACCTTCGGTGAACCTTCGCGGGTCGAACCCGGGGCCGAGCCTGGCGAACGTGGACAACGCGGGCTTCGTCGAGATCGTGGTCGGGCGCATCGTGTTCACGCTGACGAAGGACGCGGGCGGCGCGCTGCAGATCGCCGATCAGTTCGAAGGGACGCAGGCCATCGGAACGCAGGGCCAGGGCCCCGTGTCGTGCGTCGCGAACCTGGTGGGAGACTCGAAGCAGGAGATCGTCGCGGGGAGCACGGTGTACTCACTGCCACGCCCGCCGGCGGGCGCCACGCGCCGCTCGGACTGCGGCACGAACCCCCCGTCGAACGCCGAGGAGACCGCCTACTGCAACGGCGAGCTGGTCGTGGTGTGGGATGGACAGGCCGTGAACGGCGCGACCGCCGTCCCGAACGCTCAGCGCGAGGGCTTCTGCGCCATCGCCGACATCCTGGGCGCGGATCAGCTCTCGCCTCCGGGTCCGACCAACCCTCTCGACGGCGTCGCCGAGGTCATCGTCGTCTCGAACACGCGCCTGATGGTCTACGACGGCCAGACCGGTGAGCTGCGGTTCGATCGTGACTACGACACGACCGACAGAGGCGGACCACCGAACGTCGACGACTTCGACGGCGACGGCTTCCCGGAGGTCTCGAGCGCGTTCTCCACGTCGTTCGTGATGATGGACTTGCAGGCGCCCACGACGGGCGGCGAGTGCGACGACTGGCCCAACCCCGGGGCCGATGCCAGCCGGCTCGACTCGGTCGCGGGCAACCCGCCGCGCTCTCCGCCGGCGCAGAGCTGCACACGGCACTCCGATTGTGGGGACCCGTCGAAGTTCGGCTGCAACGTCACGCTGGGCCAGTGCGTGTGCCTCTACAACGGCTGGCGTCGCACCACGGAGGACGACTCCAGCCGCGTCACGGGGTCCAGCGTGTTCGACTTCAACGGCGACGGCGCCGCCGAGGTCATCTACAACGACGAGTGCTACTTCCGGGTGTACGACGGCACGGACGGCACGGTGTACTTCAAGGAGCGCTCACCCAGCCGGACCCGTATCGAGTACCCCATCGTCGCGGACGTGGACAACGACGGCAACGCGGAGATCGTCTTCGCGACGAGCAACGAGAGCGGCTTCTGCAACGACCCGTCGGGCGCCGGTGGAAACGACTTCAACAACGGCATCGAGGTGTGGGGGGACGCGAACGACCTGTGGGTGAGCGCGCGGCGCGTCTGGAACCAGCACGCCTACCACGTCACGAACGTCACCGAAGGAGGCCGCATCCCGGCGTTCGAGCCCGAGTCGTGGCGCCCGATGAACGGGCGGCTCTACAACACCTACCGCTCGCAGCCGCGCAGTCAGGGCGTCGCCCCGGACCTGACGCCGACCGCCATCCAGATCACGTCGCCCGACGCGTCGTGCGGCCAGCTCTCGAACCTGATCGACATCACCGTGGAGATCAGGAACGTGGGGGATCTGCGGGTCGGTCCGGGCGTGGTCGTGAGCTTTCACGGCGAGTGGACCAGCCTCCCTCTGAGCGAAGCCTTGCGCGACGGCTCCGGGCAGCCGCTCGTCGCGGTGCTCGGTCAGAGCCTGGAACCCGGTGACGTCGTCCAGGTGACGGTTCGGTTCGCCGCCGCGAACAACGCTCCGGGGACGCTCCCGGACCGCGTGCGCGTCGTCGTCGACGACGGGGATCGAGAGCGCGAGTGCATCGAGTCGAACAACACGCTCGAGGCCGACGTGGACCCCGGCAACGAGCTGCCCGATCTCCGTCTCGACGTGGGGACACCGAGCGGCTGCCCCACACCTGCCGTCCCCATGCAGGTCTGCAACGACGGCAGCCTGCCGACCGCCGACGTCGTCATCCGGTGCTACGCGGGGAATCCGTCGTCCGGTGGCGCGCCGCTCGACACGGAGACCGTCGCGGGCCCCATCGCCCCCGGAGCGTGCGTGATGCACACCCAGGCCATCGACGTGTTCCCCAGGAACCTGGACGTGCTCCTCCACTGCACCGCGGATCCGGACGGCACGATTGCCGAGTGCAACGACGGCAACAACACCGACGCGGCCGACCGCAAGCACTTCTGCCCGAGCGTGCAGTAGCGGCCCGCGGCCTCCCCTACCCGCCGCGAGGCGTCTCCACCGGCCCCTCCAGCGACACCACGATGGTCTTCCACTGCTTGTGGCGTCCGATGAGCTTCGCGCCGAAGTGGTACGCGGTCCACACCAGCCCGTACTTCTCGCCGATGGCCTCGTAGACGGTGCGGTCGAGGCTCGGATCGACCACCACCTGAGCCTGGCCGCCGATCCACCCACCCAGCACGTGCCCGCGTGCGTCCGAGGGTGCGAGCGCCGCCCGGGAGTCCAGCATCAGGCGCTTGACCTTGTGGGAACCGCCGTTCGTGAAGATGCCGATGCGGTCGTCGTCGAGGGCCGCGTGCCAGACGGGCGTTCTCACCGGCGTCCCGTTCTTGCGGTACGTGACCAGCGAGACGTAGCGAGATCGATCGAGATCGCGGGCGTGACTCACGCGGGGAGCTTCGCGCAGGCGAAGCCGGTAGCGCAAGGTGGCATCACGCCCGGGAGCCGAACGACCGCCCGGCGGTCAGGGTCTGAGGGGCGCCTCGTGACCGGTCTGGGCCACATACTCGCGGTACCCGCCGCCGAAGCTGCGCGCTCCCGCCGGGGACAGCTCGAGCACGCGGTTGCTCAGCGCCGAGAGAAAGTCGCGGTCGTGCGACACGAAGAGCATGGTCCCCTCGTACCCCGCCAGCGCGCGGACGAGCATCTCCTTCGTGTCCATGTCCAGGTGATTCGTCGGCTCGTCGAGAACGAGCAGGTTCGGCGGATCGAACAGGAGCGCGGCGAGCACCAGCCGCGCCTTCTCGCCGCCGGAGAGCACCCTGCAGCGCTTCTCGACCTCGTCGCCCGAGAAGCCGAACGCCCCCGCCAGGGTGCGCAGCGTCCCGAGCGTGGCCCGCGGGAACTCCCGCTGCAAGTGCCCCACCACGGTCTCGTCCTCGTCGAGGAGCTCCATGGCGTGCTGGGCGAAGTAGCCGAGCTTCACGCTGGCGCCCAGGGTGACCGTTCCCTGGTCCGGCTCGGTCACGCCGGCAACCAGCTTGAGCAGCGTGGTCTTCCCCGCGCCGTTCACGCCCATGACGCACCATCGTTCGCGGCGCCTGATGAGGAAGTCGAAGTCGGAGTAGATGACCAGATCGCCGTAGGCCTTGTGCACCCCTTCCAGCTTCGCGACGTCCTCGCCCGACCGGTCGGGCTGCCGGAAGTCGAAGTCCAGCACACGGCGCTTCTTCGGAGGGTCCATGACGTCGATCTTTTCGAGCTTCTTCACGCGCGACTGCACCTGGGAGGCGTGGCTCGCGCGCGCCTTGAACCGTTCGATGAACGCGACCTCCTTCGCCAGCATGGCCTGCTGCCGCGCGTACTGCGCCTCGGCCTGGGCCGCCGCGAGCTCCCGCTGGCCGACGTAGAAGTCGTAGTTCCCGGAGTGCGTCGTGAGCTCGCCCCCGTCAATCTCGACTATTTTCGTGACCAGGCGGTTGAGCAGCTCGCGATCGTGGGACGTGACGACCAGCGCTCCCTCGAAGGCGTGGAGGAAACCCTCGAGCCACAGGATGCTCTCGAGATCGAGATGGTTCGTCGGCTCGTCGAGCAGGAGCAGATCCGGACGCATCAGCAGAATGCGAGCGAGCCCGACGCGCATCTTCCAGCCACCGCTCAGGAGCCCCACGTCGTCGTCCACCACAGCCGCGCGAAACCCGAGCCCCGCCAGCACCTCCCTGGCGCGGGCCTCTAGAGCGTAGCCGTCGAGCTCGTCGAAGCGCGCCTGGACGGTGCCGAAGCGCTCCACGAGCGCGTCCAGCTCGCCAGCGCGCTCGGGATCCGCCATCGCCTGCTCCAGCTCGCCGAGCTCGCGCTTCACGGCGCTGACCTCGCCGGCGCCCGCCATCGTCTCCTCGACGACCGAGCGACCGGACATTTCCCCCACGTCCTGGCTGAAGTGGCCAATCGTGACGCCGCGGTCGAGGATCACGTGGCCGTCGTCCGGCTCCTCTTCCTTCACGGCGAGACGAAAAATGGTCGACTTGCCCGCGCCGTTCGGCCCGACCAGCCCGACCCTCTCGCCGGCGTTCACGCTCATGGAAGCGTCCAGGAACAGGATCTGCCGCCCGTGTCGCTTCGAGACGCCGTCGAGCCGGAGCATGGGCCGCGGACCCTGTCATCAGCACCGACGTGAAACAAGCCGAGCGCGGCGGCGCTCGGCAACACGCGCCACTTTTTCCGAGCCTTGAGCGTGTGCGGCGCCCGTGGCACCGTCTCGCGCCGCCGCCCCCGTAGCTCAGCTGGACAGAGCAGGGCTTTCCTAAAGCCAAGGTCGTACGTTCGAATCGTATCGGGGGCGCCAACCTACGACGTAGGTGCGAACTTTTTTTTTACGGGCCGGATCGATCGGCGCCGGGCCGGAATGCCCGCACGGTTCGGCCATCAGCGCCAGCGCTCCGGTTGCTTTACCCTGAACCAGAACGTCGCCTTCGCTGATCCGGATGCTCGTAGGTGAAGTCCTCGTCTTGCAGCAGGAGCTGGCGCGTCGGGTCGTCGGCCACGCCGGGCGCGCGGGTCGTCGGGGTCGCGCTCCAGTCGGGCGCGCGGTAGGTCTGCACGCTGCGCAGGCGGCGGCGGTCGTCGTAGCGCAGGCCCGTGGTCGTCTGGCCGCGATCGCCGTAGACGTGGTGATGCCTCCCCTCGTCCGTCCTCGGCGGCCGGTGCGCGGGATGGAAGCGCGCGGAGCGCGCTGCCGCCTGCGGCCGGCCGGTCCCCTCCAAGCGTGTGCTCGCGCGCGCCGCGCTCGGGGAGCACGCGGCAGAGGCGCGCAGCGGCATGGCGGCGCGCGCTCCGCGCGCGCGGAGGGGACCGTCGTGAGCGGAAGGTGGCCTCGGGGGACGGACGCGAGGCGCGTCGTGGGGGGCGCTGCGCAACTCGACTCCGCTGCGCCTCCGTGCGAATCGTGACGTGACATGCCGCCGAGGGGACGCGAGCCGAAGGCAACGCCGAGCGCGCGCGGGACGCCCAGGGTACGCGGGGCGGAACGCACGCCGCGGACACGCGACACGAAGCCCACGTCCCACGCGGGCGAAGCGAAGCCCGCTCCGCGCACGCCGTGGCACATGCTGTTCGCTCTGTTCCTCGCGGAGGTCGGCTCGCCTGGCTTCGAGGTGCTGGTGCACCTGTTCGCGGCGATTCGCCAGCATCGCAGGGAGCACGGGCCCGTTCAGGCGGCGCTGGTCATCGGGCGGCGCACACCGATGCTCGACGCGGAGCTGCGGCGGGCGCGTCTCGTGCAGCTCCGGTACTCCACCGTGAACGACCTGGAGATGCAGGAGCACTTGGGCAACGTCGTGTCGCTCTTCGGGTTACCGAGAGCGACCGCCCTGGCGGCGGAAGGAGCCGCCAACGACGGAGGTGGTATGCAAGGTGGTATGCATGCCCCCGACGAGGGAACGGCCGGCTGACTCAACCGGCCGTAATCACTGGAGCGGGAGAAGGGATTCGAACCCTCGACGTCCACCTTGGCAAGGTGGCACTCTACCACTGAGTTACTCCCGCA
>CAZARU010000021.1:0-76462 GCA_964487605.1 uncultured Polyangiaceae bacterium | reverse complement strand
GATCCGTTCATCGTCTACACGTCGAACATCTTCGCGATCCTGGGGCTGCGCGCCCTGTTCTTCGCCCTCGCAGGCGTCATGAACAAGTTTCACTACCTGAAGTTCGGGCTGTCGATCGTGCTCTCGTTCGTGGGCGTAAAGATGCTGATCGTCGATCTCTACAAGGTGCCCATCGTCGCGTCTCTCGGGGTCGTGGCGTTCGTCCTCACCGGGTCGGTCGTGGCGTCCCTGCTGCGCCCGCTCCCCGAGGGGGACCCGGCGGTCGATCCCGCGAACGGGGACCCGCCGGAGCCCCTGGCAGAGGCGCGGTCCACGTCGGCCGACCCGTGAAGCGGGGGCCTCCCGGCCGTCGCGGGCGGGTCGCTTCGCCCGCGGCGCGCTGGTAATTCGCACCTCCAACGACAACCACACGACGAGATTCGGGGAGCAGCGGTCGATCATGTTGGAACTCTTTCAGCAACCGGAAACCTGGGCCAGCCTCCTGACGCTGACGGCGATGGAGATCGTCCTCGGCATCGACAACATCGTGTTCATCGCGATCCTCGTCGCGAAGCTGCCCGAGAAGCAGCAGGAGCCGGTCCGGCGCATCGGCATCGCGCTGGCGCTCGTGTCGCGCCTGGGCCTCCTGTTCGCCATCTCGTGGGTCATGGGGCTCACGGCGTCGCTGTTCGACTTCGCCGGCAGGGGCTGGTCGGGTCGGGACCTCATCCTCCTCGGCGGCGGGCTCTTCCTGATCGCGAAGGCCACCCACGAGATCCACGAGAAGCTCGAGGTGCCCTCCGGTGACGAGAAGGGCGCCGCGGCGTCGCCCTCCGTCGCGATCATGCTGGTCCAGATCGCGATCCTGGACATCGTCTTCTCGCTCGACTCGGTCATCACGGCCGTCGGCATGGCCGATCATCTGGTCATCATGGTGATCGCCATGGTCGTCGCGGTGGGCGTCATGCTGGCCTTCGCCGGGCGCGTCGGAGCGTTCGTCACCAAGCACCCCACGATGAAGATCCTGGCCTTGAGCTTCCTCTTGCTCATCGGCGTGATGCTCACCGCCGAGGGGACCGGCGCTCACGTGAACAAGGGCTACATCTACTCGGCGATGGCCTTCTCGCTGATCGTGGAGCTGCTGAACATGCGGCTGCGCAAGGCCAGCGCGCCGGTGAGACTCCACGGGCCCGAGTCCGTGAGCTGAGCGGCCCGGCCGCGACGCGCCCTGCCGCGCGTCAGCCCGCCGCGATCTTCGCCTTCAGTCGCCGCATCCCGAGCATCCACCGGTCGTAGTCCGACGCCTTGCGCTGAAAGTACCCGGCGACCTCCGGGTGCGGCAGGATCAGGAAGCGTTCGGCGCGCAGGCCTTCGACGACGCACTCGGCCACGGTCTCGGGCTCGAGCACGCCCTCGAGCAGGAAGGCGGGGCCGCGTCCCTCGCCGAGCATTCCGGTGCGAACGCCCTGAGGGCACAGGCAGCTCACCTTGATGCCGGCGTCGCCGTGCTCGATGGCGAGCCACTCCGCGAAGGCGACGGCCGCGTGCTTGGTCACGGCGTACGGCGCCGACCCGATCATCGTCAACAGCCCCGCGGCGCTCGCCGTCGCGAGCAGGTAGCCCTCGCGGCGGTCGAGCATGTGGGGCAACACGGCCCGCGCGGCCCAGACGTGCGCCATCACGTTCACGTCGAAGATTGCCCGCCAGTTCTCGTCGGACACCTCGGCACCGCCCGCCACGTCGACGCCCGCATTGGAGCAGAACAGGTCGATGTGCCCGTGGCGCTCCAGCGTGGCGCTCACCAGGCTGCGCAGGTCCGCCTCCCTCGCCACGTCCGTCGTGATCGCGGCGCCGCCGATCTCCTTCGCGACCGCCTGCGCACCGTCCACGTTCCGATCCGCGACGACCACTCGAGCGCCCTCCGCCGCGAACCGACGGCACAGCGCACGCCCGATCCCGCTCGCTCCGCCCGTGACGACCGCGACCTTCCCGGAGAGTTCCATGGCGGCGAGCCTATCGCGTTCGGTCGAGCCCCGGGGAGTGGCGGCCTTCCCGCCCGACGACGGTAGGGTGGATCGCGCTCGACGCGTGCCCCGGGTCCGCGTCGCCTTGAGGGGGGGCGCGCTCTTTCGTAGGCTCGGCCGCTCTGGAGAGCACTCCCGAAGAGCCGGGCTCGAGCGGCGGTCGACTCATCGACGGTCGTTACCGAGTGCAGGCGCGCATCGGCAAGGGGGCAATGGGTGAAGTCTTGCGCGTCCTCGATCTCGCCGACGATCGACAGGTCGCGCTCAAGCGTTGCAGCGACGACCAGCCGACGACGGCCCTGCAGTTCCGGCGCGAGTTCCTCACCCTCGCCGGGCTGAGGCACCCGCGCATCGTGGAGGTTCACGATCACGGATTCGACGAAGGCCGGCCCTACTACACGATGGAGCTGCTCGACGGCCGCGATCTGAGGGACGTCGGCAAGCTCGGAGTTTCCGAGGCGTGTCGCGTCGTCGCGGACGTGGCGTCGGCGCTCGCATTCCTCCATTCGAAGCGTCTCGTGCACCGCGACGTGGCACCGAGGAACGTCCGGTACACGGCGGACGGTCGCGGGAAGCTCATCGACTTCGGCGTCCTGGCCACCGTCGGTGCCTGGGGCGAGATCGTCGGGACGGTCCCGTACGTCGCACCCGAACTGCTCCTCGGTGGCCAGGTGGACCAGCGAGCGGATCTCTTCTCCCTCGGCGGTCTCGCCTACCTTCTCTTGACCGGACGACCTGCGTTCGAGGCGAAGACCGTCGTGGACCTCGTGTTCGCGCAGCGTCGCCGCCCAGCGCCGCCATCGGCGCGCACACGCGGAATACCGCCGACGCTCGACGACCTCGTGCTGTCGCTTCTCAGCATCCAGCCTCTCGGAAGGCCGGCGAGTGCCGTGGCGGTGGGCGATCGCATCCGCGCCATCGGCGGGCTCGACGCATCGCACGAGAAGGACGTCGCGCGTGGCTACGTGCTGAGCGCGGGCCTGGTGGGCAGGGCTCGCGAGATGCGCGTGATCGAGGCGCGAGTTCGACGTGCCGTCGGCGGCCGCGGAAACGCAATCGTCGTTCGCGGTCGGCCGGGCACCGGCAAGTCCCGCCTGCTGCGAGAGGCAGGTGTCGAAGCGCAGCTCGCCGGCGCAACCGTGCTCCGCGTCTCGGCCGAGAGTGCCGAGGGGGGGCCGTACGGCGTTTTCCGCGCGCTTGCACGGCACCTCCTCGAGGTGGCACCCGAGGATGCCCTTCACGCGGCGGGAGCGAACATGGCGGTCCTGGTCCGTGCCTTCCCCGAGTTCGCGCAGCGCCTGGGCATCGAAGCGCCCGCCAGCGAGCAGCTGGATCTCAGAACCGATCTTCGCGAGCAGCGGCTGCAGGTTCAGGAAGCGGTGTCGAGCTGGGTCCTGGCGGCCGCGCGCCGCCGTCCGCTCTGCCTGCTGGTCGACGACGTGCACGCGGCGGACGGTGGCTCGGCCGCGGCCCTGGCGGCGCTCGCCCACGAGTCCCACGGCGCGTCGCTTCTGCTCGTGACGGCGCTACGCTCGGGCGAACCCATTCGTGCAGCGGGGGCCGTTGCGAAGCTCCGGGAGGAATCGCTCCGCCTCAGGGCGCGCCTCCTCGGTGCGGCAGACGTGGAGCAGCTCGTCCGAGAGATGTTCGGGGAGGGCTGGAACCTCGTTCGCCTGGCGAACTGGATGCACGACGCCACCGGCGGCAACGTTCACGAGTGCACGGAGCTCGCGCGTTCGCTGGTGGACCGCGGGCTCGTCCGCTTCGCCGACGGGATGTGGGTCGTGCCGGACGACCCGAGCGACCTTCCCGTCGAGACGGACCAGGCTGGCGCGACCCGACGGCGCTGGGGTGCGCTCACGGCCGCCGCGCGCGACCTCGGGTCGGCGATGGTCGTACACGGCGGGTCCATGAGCGTCGCTCGGTGCGCGGACCTCGCGCGGCTCGCCGGCGTGGATGACGTTCTCGGCGCGCTGGCCGAGCTCGTGCAAGAGGATCTCTGCGAGGTTGCCGGCGAGGACTACCGCTTTCGCCAGCGGAGCGTGAGAGAGACACTCCTGGCGTCCATGCCGCGACCGCGCCGCGCAGAACTCGAGCGTGGCGTCGGTGAGCTGCTCTCGCTCACCGCTGGCGTCACGCCCGACACGGAAGGCCCGATCGGTTGGCACCTCCTTCGCGGTGGTCAGCGTCGACGCGCAGCGGACCTCTTGGACCGTGCGGGACGACGCCTGTTCGACGCCACGTCCTTCGAGGACGCCATCGAGCCGCTGGAAGCGGCCCTCGAGGTGTACGAAGCCGAGGGCGGTTCACCTCGTGTGCTGGCGGAGCTGCGGTTCATGCTCCTGGCCGCGGGCTTCTACGGCGATCGCGCCACGGCCGTACGACACCGGGACCTCGCGCTGCGAACGCTCGGCCACTACTCCGGCTACGTGCTGGTCGGCCACCTGGGGCGCTTCCTGGGCCGCCATGTCGCCCTCGCAATCGGGCTCGCCATCGTCGTGGTCCGACACGCGTTCACGAGGCCGTCACGACGCGGCCCCTGGGTGATCGACGCCATCCGCATGTACGCGCGTGCGGTCGTGTACTCCGCCGGGCTCGCCGCGTTCTCCTTCGACCAGGAGGAGTTGCGGAAGCTCGTGCCAGCGCTCGAGCCCATGTCCGTCATCTACCGCGTGGACACGCGCACGGCGCCGCGATTCGTCGAGACGCTGTATCGGTACAATCGGGGCGAGCTCGCGAAGGTCCGCGAACTGGCGGTCGGCGTGCTGGCGGATTTGGCCACGGACACCGTACTCTCCGACGGCGAGAGAAAGACGCTCGAGGGTGGCACGCGCTTCCAGCTCGCGATGACGTACGTCCGTTCGGGATCACCTCGCGCGCTGGACGAGATCGCTCGGCTCGAGGCCTTGGGCACGAGAATCTGGCACCTGGGCGCCTTGCAGTTGCGCGCGCTTCACCACATCTGGCGGGGCGAGGAGCGCCTCTCGCGGGCCACCTGGGCGCAAGCGGAGATCGAGTTCATTCGTCTGGGTGCCTCGTGGCAGCTCGAGAGCACGTTCCACTCGTCGGCATGCAACCCCTACGCCTTCACGGAGGACCTGCTGGGCCTGAAGCGGTCCATCGCGGCGCTCGACCCGGTCGCCCTCGACCGGCCGAACTTTCGACAGCACGTCGAAATCTCCAAGGGGGAGTATCACCGCCTGCGCGGGGAATACGAGCTGGCTCGCGCGAGCTTGACCAGGGCGCTCGAACTCATGCCGGAGCACGCGCTGATGAAGCCATGGTGTCTCTCGGCCTTGGCGAAGACTCTGGTGGCGCTGGGTGACGTGGACGGCGCCCTGCGTGTCGCGAAGGAGGGCATGGCTCTCGGCGAGACGCGCGACCGCGTGAGCTGCGCCGTCGCGCTCGCTGCCGCAGAAGCTCGTCGCGGTGCAACCGGCGGAGCCCGCGAGATCCTCGAAGCGCTGCTCGAGGAGTCCGTCGAGATACAGAGCCCCGTCGTGACCGGTGCGCTCCACGAGGCGCTCGCGCTCTACGAGCTCGCCGCCGGCCGCCAGGCGGCATACGAGCGGCACGCGCAGGCGATGAACGAGGCCTTCTTGCCCACGGAGAATCCGGTCCTCATCGCCCGCTGCGAGCGCCTCGCACGAGCCGCCGCGCCACCGCGCACGTCCGCTCCCCCGGCTGACCCGGACGCATCGGACCTCGTGACCCTCGTGGAGAAGGAGCCCGGCTAGACGATCGGCGCGAAGGGTCGTCGCCGTTGCTCTCGCCGACGCGCGGCTCGTCGAAGGACTGGGCAGTGAACTGGGCGTGACTGCCTGACCGCCTGCAGGCTTTGCGCGCGGAAGCGGCCGCCGCGAAACCGTGGCGTGCGGACGGCGCTCGCGCCCAGGAGGCGGCGCGCCCCGGCGCGGGTGCTTTCGCGCAGTCGATGGGCCGAACGCGCCGCGGCGACCGAGCGCCCTCGGTGACACGACGGTGCCGCCGGGCACGAGACTTGCTCCCACGGGAAGGCGAGACGGAGCATGCGCCTCGACGAAAAGCCCAGCCTCGTGTTCTGGGAGATGACGCGTGCCTGCGATCTCGCCTGCGCTCACTGCCGTGCGGTCGCCGTGCCGTGGCGGGACGCCGGCGAGCTCACGCGGGAAGAAGGGTTCCGGCTGTCGGACCAGCTGGCCGCCGCCCGCGTGCCGCTGCTGATCCTCACCGGAGGCGATCCGGCCAAGCGCGCGGATCTCGACGACCAGATTCGACATGCCGTCCAGCGGGGCCTGCGCGTCGCCGTCACGCTGTCGCCGACGCCGCTGGTCACGGACGGCGTGCTGGCGAGCGTGAGGGCCGCCGGTGCGGTGCGCGTCGCCATCAGCCTCGACGGACACGTGGCCGAGACGCACGACGCGTTCCGCAGACAGCCCGGCAGCTTCGAGCACGCGCTGCGCATTCTGCGCGGCGCAGCGGCGGTGGGGCTCGAGACGCAGGTGAACACGACCGTCCACCCTGGCACCCGTCCCCACTTGAGAGACGTCGCCGAGGTGGTCCGTGCGACTGGTGCGGTCATGTGGAGCGTGTTCTTCGTCGTGCCGGTGGGTCGAGCGACGGTGACGTTCCCGGAGACCGCCGAGGACACCGAGCGCGCCCTGGTCGAGCTCGCGGACATCGCCGAGACGGCGCCGTTTCGGGTCAAGACGACGGCAGCACCTCAGTACCGGCGTGTCCTGGCGCAGAGGGCCGAGCAGGGGCGGAAGCAGCAGCGTGAGCCACCACGGACCGCGCCGCGCCTCAACGACGGGAAAGGGTTGCTCTTCGTGTCTCACGTGGGAGAGATCTACCCGAGCGGGTTCCTTCCACTACCCTGCGGCAATGTCCGGACGCACGACCCGATCGACGTCTACAGGTACCACCCGA
Source organism: uncultured Polyangiaceae bacterium (assembly GCA_964487605.1). GTDB lineage: Bacteria > Myxococcota_A > Polyangia > Polyangiales > Polyangiaceae > JAJDAH01. The sequence goes on along the minus strand of CAZARU010000021.1, from coordinate 69,551 downwards.
CCTTCCGCGCGCTCCGGGACGTGGAGTCGCTCACCGGAAAGTGCGGCGAGTGCGAGTACCGGAGCGCTTGTGGGGGCTCGCGCGCAAGAGCTCACGCCACGAGCGGTCGAATGCTCGCGAGCGACCCTTCGTGTGCCTACGAGCCGCGCCGCGCCGAGATCCGCGCGGACTCTCCATGAGTCGCATCGGGCTACCGCGCGAGCATGGCTTCTGGGTCATGCTCGGCGCCGTGCTCTCGGCCGCGGTCGCCCGCAACGCGTCGCTCCCCGCGGCGTGGACCACGGCACTCCTCGTGCTGGTCGTGGCCGCCGTGATCGGCGGCGCGCTCGGTCGGCGAATCCGTCGAAACGGCCGCTGGCAGCTCGCATCGACGGCGATGCTCGCGGCCGCAGGAGCTCCGGTCGGCCTGGTCGCGGGTGAGCCCCCCGCGACCGTGGTCCTCGCGACGGTGGCGTGGCTCGCGGTGCTTCTCTCGGGTTCCCTGGTGGTGCGCAGCGTCCTCGCCAGATCGCGGCGCGACGAGCGCGCGCAACGCTCCGCCGGGTTGGCAGCCATCGTCGTCGCCGCGGCGGGAGCCTCCTTCCTCGGTGCGGCCGGGGAGCAGCGAGCCGCCCTGGCCGCGCTCGGTGCTGCAGGTTTCGCCGTCGCGATGCTGTGGCTCGCCCCCACCACGCGAGATCTGAAGCGCCTCGGCCTCGGGCTCGGTGCGCTCGCCACGCTCACCGCGGTCCTTCTGTCCGCATGAACCGGCCTGCACGCGCCACGTGCAGGGGAGAACGAGTCGGTGCTGCTCACGCGGGTGCGCGTCGACGCCGTCCGTAGCGCTCGTCCAGCAGGCGCTGCTCGGCGACGACGTCGTCACGATGACGATGATACGCGGCATCGAAGGGTGTCCTTCCGTGAAGACACCGAAAGCGCACGTCGAAGACCGTCACGAGGACACCCCGGGCTCGCGTGAAGAAGTCTGCGTGCTCGACCTTCTTCAGGAGGGGGTCCCAGGGTACGAGGCGGAGGCGTGGAGTGCGCGCCACGAAGAAGTTGGGAACCTTGTCCACCACCGGAAGGCCTCCGATCTCGTGTCCGTCGGGGAAGGCGCCCGGCGCCTCGGTCGGGAAGATCGCGGCGCGCGCGACGTCGAAGGGCTCGTAGAACGGCAGATCCACGACGTCCCCGCCCACGACGTCGATCACCGGGTGCGCGTCCATGGTCTCGAGCACGCGAGCAAGATCCGTGTGGCGGTGGAAGATGAAGTCGTCGTCCGCCACGAGCACGTAGGGGGTCCCCACCCTCGCCAGGCCGGCGTTGCGTCCAGCAGAAACTCCGCTGTCGTAGGCCATCTCGATCGTGCTCACCCCCTCCAGCCTCGACGGCGTGCGGCTGTCGTCCACCACCAGGATCGGCACGTCGGGGTAGGAGCGGCGAACGCTCGAGACCATCCGCCGAAGGACGTGAGGTCGCTCGAAGGTCTTGATCAGGACGGTGATGCGCTCGCGCAGGGATCCGCGGGAACCGCCGTGGAGCACCGGCGGTACGAAGCGACGGTCGAGCGCGCGCTCCACCGCGAGCTCGAAAGCGGTGGACGTCTCGAACGACCACTGCGCGAGGGGGCGAAGTGGGCCACGAAGGCCCCAGCGACGCAGTCCAGCCTTGATGCCTCTGGGTACGCGCACGGTCGAACCGCTCCTCTTCGGCTCGCGGCCGTCACTCCCTGGCGCGCCCTGACAGGTGCCTGGCGCGCGCGGTCAGCGCGTCGGACACACCCGGCATGGCCGCGACCTCGTCGGCCAGCGCCTGCGCGCGAGGCCGGTCACCGCGCGACAGCGCGAGATGGGCGAGGCCGAGGCGTGCCTTCGCCCGCGTATCAGGGCTTCCCTCCTGGTCGAGGCGGAGAAGGGCGCGTCGAGCGGCCTCGCCGTCTTCCGCTTCCAGCGCACTCGCGACCTCGCCCCACGCCGCACGCTCTCGACCGGCCTGGTCGAGCACGGCTCGATTCGAGGACGCCGGGGGCGCGGTGGGCCACCGCACCGCGGGTGCGCGCACGCGCTCGGCGCTTCGCGTGCCGCCTGCGGCCGGCGCGCTGCCGGCCTCGGCGCGTGGGTGATCGGGCGACGAGGGGCCTCGAGGTTCGGCGTCGTCGCGTGTCGGATGCGGCGTGCGGCCGCGCTCCGTATCGGTCACCCCCTCCGCGACGCGTGGCGCCGTCCCCGCGACGTCGGTTCGCTCGCCGTGCGGCAGCTCCGAGGCTGCGCGTCGCGCGCCAGCGGCGTACGCGAGCGCTGCCAGGAGCACGAGGGACGCCGCGGCGAGCACGATCATCCGCGGGCGGCTTCGCCGGCGCGTTCCTCCGCGCGCCGCGATGCGGCGAACGCCGGCCGCGATCTCGCCGTCCGTCGGAGCGTCCGCGCGCCAGGCCTGCCGCACGAGGCGGCGCCGTTCGTCGTCCGGCAGTCCGAGCGGCGATTCGGCAGCGTCCCTCACGGCCGTCCCTCGTCGAGCTGAAAAGAAGGATCCGCCGAGAGCAGTGCTGCGAGCTTCTTGCGACCGTCTCGCAGGCGCGACCGCACGGTCAGTTCGTTGGCGCCGACGATGTCCGCGATCTCGCGCACGCTCCGTTCCTCCAGATCACACAGCACGATGACGGTGCGCTTCTCGGGCGGTAGGCGGTCGAGCGCCGTGCGCAATCGTGCTGCGCGGGTCGCGTCGTCGTACAGGGCGTCGGCACTCCGAGCCATCGTCGGGACGTGCGCCACCCGCTCGGTCTCGGTCAGCGCGAAGCGCCGCGCCCAGCGCCGGTACCAGCGCTCGTGGTCGAGCAGCGTGTGGTAGGCGATGGAGTACGTCCACGTGGAGAGCGCCGAGCGGCCGTCGAAGGTCGGCAGGCTTCGGAGCGCGCGCTCCGCGGCCATCTGCACCAGGTCGTCCAGGTCCGCTCGGCGTCCCACCAGCGCTCGCATCTGTCGGTACAGGAGCGGAAGGAGCTGCGCCTGCGGATCGTCGCCGCCGGCTCCGCCGCGGACGATGCGCAGTCCCCCGCGCTCTGCGCTCCGTTCCGCCCCATGGGTGGGAACGGCGTCGCGGGGCAGGGGAGAGCGCTTCACGGGACCTCGGATCTTACCTGGACTTCCCGTTGGTCGCCGGTCGAGGTCGTTCCGAGCAGCCGGGTCGCGGCACATGGCGAAAAACCGCGTCGCAGCCCCGTGGACCCTCGCCGCGGCCCGCTCGACCTGCGACGCTCCCGGTCCGTGGTGCGGGTTCGTGCTCTGGCAGCGCTGTGGGGCGCCTTCCTCGCGCCGTCGGTCGTGGGCGCGCAGACGGTGGAGATATGGTGTCCGCGGATCTCCGCCGACGATGCGATGGAGCTCGTGGCTCGCGCGAAGCTCGCCCTTCGCGCGCTGCCGCCGCCACCGCGAGCGGTCGTCGTCGGATGCGACGACGCGGCGGCGGCGCTCATCTGGGATGGTCCGCCCCTCGAGCGACGAACCATCGACGAGAGCTCCGGACTCGTCGAGGGCGCGCTCGAGGCGATCGAGACCCGCGCGCGCGAAGGGCGGCGCACGGAGCCAAAGCCCGATCCGCGGCCCTCGCGCGCGGAGACACCGCCCGACTTCGCGAAGCCGCGACTCGCGGTGCGCGAGATCGAAGAGGAGATCGGCGGTGTCGGTCTGCGGTTCGTGCTCGAGCCGTCTCCAGAGGACACCGCCCTCGTGGGCCCGCACTTCGACGTCGGTGTCGGGCTCGGCAGGAGCTCCTTCGTCGTCGCGCTCAACGAAGGGGCGCGCTTCGCCCTCGCGGACACGAGCATCCAGGTCATCACGCTCTCCGGTGGGATCGCCTGGGGTGCGCCGTACGTGCCGAAGCACTGGTTCGGTGCGGCGCTCCTGGGTGGAGCGGAATGGGTATTCTCGAGCGATCGCACGAGTCGCGGCGGTCCAACCAGCGCGATCCTGATGCCCGGGGTACGCGCGGCGGTGAACACCCACGCGACCGCTTTCTGGTTCGGCGTGGACGCGCTGCTGCGCTCCCGCGACCCATCGCTCGGCGGGACACAGGCCTTCGAGCTCTCCCAGGCGACCGTGCTGGTGTCCCTCGGGGGCGTGCTCCTGGTGAGATCGGGCAAGCTGGAGTTCTGATCCGGACCGGCGCGACCGCTCGACCCGCGTGCTTCGGGCGACTCACGAAGCAAGGGCTCGACCCGCTGCGCGCTCGGGGCGCGCAGGGCGGCGACCCGAACGGGTGGCACCATGCGACGACTCGCCGGGCGAACAGCGTTCGCTCTCCTCGTGACTCCGATCCCCCTGACCGGTTGCCTGGACCGACCCGTCTCGCCCCTGTCTCCGGCGACCAGCAACGTGTTCGTCGACGACCTGGTGCAGCGCTCCGTGGAGAAGATCGACTTGCTCTTCGTGGTGGACAACTCCGCGTCGATGGCCGACAAGCAGCAGATCCTCGGGAGCGCGGTCCCCGACCTGCTCGAGCGGCTCGTCAATCCGCCCTGCATGGTGCTCGACGCGACCGGGCGCGTGACGGAGGTCCACCGGGTTTCCGGTCACGACGCCCCTTGTCCGGTCGGGCAGCGCGAGTTTCCACCGGTGCGCGACCTGCACGTCGGTGTCATCACGTCGAGCCTCGGCGGTCAGGGCGGTGACGTGTGCACACCGGCGGGTCCAGCGTTCCACTCGACGATGGACGATCGCGCGCACCTCGTCACGCGCCAGGGGGACGGGACGCAGTCTTCGACGCCCGGCGGGCTCCCGTTCCTCGAGTGGGCTCCTGGCACGGGTGGCACGGTGGACTCCCTGACGGACTCGTTCCGGAGCCTCGTGACGGGCGCCGGGCAGGAGGGCTGCGGCTTCGAGGCGACGCTCGAGAGCTGGTATCGGTTCCTCGTCGATCCCGAGCCGCCTGCTCGCATCGTCCGGGGGCCGTGTGGACCGAATGACACCCAGAGCGCGTGTGCCTTCGCGGAGGGAATCGACGAGGAGATCCTGGCTCAGCGCGCGGCCTTCCTCCGGCCCGACTCGCTCGTGGCCATCGTGATGCTGTCGGACGAGAACGACTGCTCCGTCGCGGATGGAGGCCAGGGGTGGGTCACCACCCAGAGCCGCGGCATCGCGCTGCCTCGCGCGAGCGCAGCCTGCTCCAGCGGCCCGAGCGATCCGTGCTGCCGTCCGTGCGGGCTGCCCGTGCCGAACGGCTGCGCCGCCGACGCCGTCGATGCGGAGTGCTCCAAGGGGCCCCTCGTTCCGAGCGAGGACCCGCTGAACCTCCGGTGCTTCGAGCAGAAGCGGCGCTTCGGCATCGACTTCCTCCACGCGACCGATCGCTACGTGCGCGGGCTGACCAGTTCGATGGTGCCGCGGCGGGACGGAACGCTCGTCCCGAACCCGATGTTCTCCCGGGCGCGCGATCCGAGCTTTGGGCTCGTGTTTCTCGCGGGCATCGTCGGCGTGCCCTGGCAGGATCTCGCGAAGCCCGAGGCGACCACCGACCGCGATCTCGTGTACCTCACCGCGGCCGAGCTCGAGGAACGCGGCCAGTGGAGCGTGGTTCTCGGGAATTCCCGCACGGGCGCGCCTCCGTCCGATCCGCTGATGATCGAGTCGGTGCCCGAGCGGTCGGGGGCTTCTCCGGCGGGTGGGGCGTTGCAGCCGTCCACGGCTCCCTCGCCGGTCACGGGCGTCGCGAACGGCCACGAGTGGAACGTGGCTCGGGGCGACGACCTGCAGTACGCGTGCATCTTCCCCGTCGAGAGGCCCTACGACTGTGCCGCGACGTCGGCGAGCTGCGACTGCAGCGGAGGCGCACAGAGGGTCGCGGACGAACGCAAGCCGTTGTGTCAGGACCCTGCCACGGGGGCCTACGGATCGGTCCAGCACTTCGCCAAGGCGTACCCCGGCACTCGTCATCTCGAGGTGCTGCGTGGGGTGGGCGACCAGGCCATCGTGGCGTCGATCTGTGCGCGCAACGTTCACGATCGCGATGCCGACGACTACGGGTATCGGCCCGCGATGCGCGCCGTGGCCGACAGACTCCGCGACGCGCTGCTCGACCGATGCCTTCCGCGTCCGCTCGACGTCGCGGCCGACGGTGACGTTCCGTGCGCCATCGTCGAGGCGCGAGTGCTCGAACCCGGGGAAGCCTGCACCTGCACCGGCGTCGCGCGCCGTCCAGTGAGCGACCAGGTCGCGCCCGTGGTGGCGCGCCGCCTCGTGAAGAACGAGCGCTGCGGGGGCGATACGGGGCGCTCCTGCACGGAGTTCTGCGCTTGCGAGATCACGCCAGCAGGGACCGGCGTCGGCGGCGTACTCGACCCTGCCGCCCAGGCGGCGTGTCGCGCGGAGCCGACCCCCGGGCCCGGGATCGACGGCTGGTGCTACGTCGATCCCGGAGTCACCTCGAGAGCGGGCACTGCCGAGGAGACCGCCCAGCGTGCGCTGGCCGGCAAGTGCGACAGGAAGCTGCGGTTCGTCGGTGAAGGGCGCGCGGAGAGCGGCGCCACGCTCTTCATGGCCTGCGCCGGGGATACGTTCGTCGAGACCCCCTGATCCCGCGTCGTCCGTTCGGGCGTTCGTCCGTCGGACGCTCGGTGAGCGTCGGGAGCCGACGGCTGGGTGTAAGCTCCGCCCCATGGCACGTGTCCCTCACCTCCTGGTCCTCCTAGCGGTCCCTTCCGCCCTGTCCTGCGAGCGCTCGTCCGACGGACCCCGGCACGCGCAGCCGCCACCTCCGCAGTACGCGCCGCAGTACGCGCCGCCTCCTCCTGCTCCGACCGCGGCGGTGCCGCCCGCACCCGCGCCGCCGCCTGCGCCGTCCGTGGATCCCGTGCGCGCCTGGGCGGGCTGGCTCGGGCAGGTGCTCGGCACGGGCCCGCAGTCGCCGAGCCCGCCCGGTGGCAAGGGCGAAGCGGCGCCGACGCCCCCGCCCTCCCCATTCCCCATGCCCACTTCGATCCCTTCATCCTGGTTTCCCTGGGCGATGCCCTCGGCGCCCGGCGCGGCTCCGGCGTCGAGCCAGGTGCCGCCTTCGCCCGAGCCTCCACCAGGCACCGGCGCGCCGACCATCTCTCCGCGTGCCCGCGACCTCGCCGACGCGATCAACCGTCACCGCGCCGAGAACGGACTTCCCAAGCTGCCGATCTCGCCGTCGCTCACCCTGGTGGCCGAGACCCATGCCCGTGATCTCCCCACCAACCCCATGCCGCCGCAGTGCAACGGGCACAGCTGGAGCGACAGGGGTTCATGGACTCCCTGTTGCTACACCGCGGACCACGCGCAGTCGGCGTGCATGTGGAAGAAGCCCCAGGAGATCGCGGGGCTCGACGTGACCGGTTACGAGATCTCGATCGGCCAACCCGGCGTGACCACGGGACTGCCGCTCGATGCGAGTCGAGCGCTAGACCTCTGGAAGAGCAGCCCACCGCACCACGACGTGATCCTCAACCGCGGCCAGTGGCGCCAACGAAAGTTCCGGTCCATGGGCGCGGGGATCGTCGACAGTCACGCGTGCGTGTGGTTCGCGGAAGAGGCGGACCCGGCGGCGCTCAAGCCCTGAAGGTCGCCCGCGCAGCGAGCCGCCGTCCCCGTGGCGTTTCGCCCCGGGGCTCGTTGACGTCGACGGGAGCGACCGGCAAGTGTTCGGCCATGTCCGTGTGGAGGATTCCCGAGGCGAGGGAGCGAGGCCGGCGTGCAGCGTGACGAACGACTCCGATAGCGCGCGACGCATCGTCGTACGCGGGAACCATCCAGCATTGTCCGAGCTCGCGTCGGGGCTAGCGCGCCTCGGACACCGCGTCTCGAGGGAGGCGTTCATGCCGGAGCGTGCCCCGGAAGTGGATCTCGCGATCGTGCAGGTCGACGATTCGGCGGACGATGCGGGCTTCCGGGAGCTCGAGGCCATTCGCGGGCTCCCGTCGGCGCCCGCCCTCGTCGCCGCGAGCGCGCGTCCTTCGGTGAACGCCCTGCTACGCGCGCTGCGCGCCGGAGTGGCCGACTTCCTGACGCTTCCGGTGTCCCTGCCCGACGCCCTGCAGGCCCTTCGTCGTGCGCGTCGCCCGCCGCTCCGAGCCGCCAGCGCCGAGCCACGGCTGTTGCCGCTTCACGTCGTCGAGAGCGAGCACGTGCTCGCCGTGCTCGCCGCGGTCGGTGGAAATAAGCAGCAGGCGGCGAAAATCCTCCGCGTCGATCGCAAGACGCTCTACCGACGCCTGCGCCGGCTGCGAGGGCCTCCCGCGGGTGCGGACTGAACTCGCGGGTCGCCACCGCGCGCCCTGGGCTCGGCCTCCGGAGTGGACTAGTCTCGGCGCATGCCTCGGACGCGGCTCTTCGCTTCGCTCGTCGCCGTCGCGACGTTGGTAGCGACCCCGGCCCTCGCCCAGCCCACCGATCCCGTGCTCATCGGGTGGTGGTCGTACTTCGACTACACGAAGGTGCCCACCGTGGGAGCGGCGCACCCGGTGACGTCGTTCGGCGATCCGGACACGTACTACTACGAGCCGTCTGGGGGCTTCGGCCTGCAGGAGAACCCCGCGGTGCTTCCCACGGCGCAGGCGTGGGACAACCTGGTCAGCTACATCCTGGCGCAGTCGGGCAACGTCACGTTGCAACCCACCTTCACCCGTGACGAGTCGAGCGACCTCAGCCAGTGGACGCAGGCGTACTTCGGATGGGCGCTCGCCCTGCTCTACGTGCCCAAGGAGAAGTTCTGCGACCAGTACCAGATCCACGTCGGCGCGGTGGACGATGGCGTCCAGGCCATGGCGAGCATGACGATCCTCGGATACCAGAACCTGGGTGATCCCGCACGGCGCATCGACATCGCGAACATGGGCTCGCCGAACGCCCTCTTGCGACCGGGCATCAACCAGATCGTGCTCATCCACGAGGACCAGGCGGCGGTCCAGCGGTACGTTCGCGACGTGTGGGTGGAGCACCAGGGAACCCAGGTTCCTCTCGCCCCGAAGAGCATCGTGTGGGGACGCGTCACGGACGCCGCGAGCGGCGATCCCAAGTTCGAAGCCACGGTCACGCTCACGGGGGCGGGCCTCACCGACACGTTCCTCACCGGTCCGCTCGGGTTCTACTTCTTTGCGGGCCTCGCCGACGGCGCGTACACGATCGCGGCGGACGCCGGCGGGTACCAGACGCAGACCCAGCCGGCCTCAGTGGCGCTCGGCCAGGCGATGACCGAGGTCGCGCGCGTCGATCTCGCTCTGACGCTCGGGTGCAACTGCCCCGACGGCACCGGTTGCGGTGCGAGCGGTGGCTGTCTCCCGAAGTGCGAGACGAGTGGCGAGTTCGGGGTTGCGTGCCCGCCCGGCGAGACCGGGGTCTGCGTTCAAGGTCTCTGCGTCAAGAACCCCTGCGACACGCTGATCTGCGATCCGGGCTTTGCCTGCCAGGACGGAACGTGCGTCGAGATCTCCTGTACCAACGTCTGCTGCGGCGCCGGGCAGATATGCAGCGGCGGGCTCTGTGTATCCGACGGCTGCGGCGCCGGGTGTGGCGCGGGCCAGGTCTGCGCCGGTGGCGCCTGCGTGCCCGGGTGCGACGTCATCACGTGCGTCCCTGGCCTGGAGTGCAAGGACGGCAGCTGCCTCGAGGAGTGCGCGGTGAAGCCGGAGCTCTGCGCGCCCGACGCTGGAGTGTTCCTCGACGGCGGCCTGGGCATCGGCGGGACGGGCGCTTCTGGTGCCGGTGGAACGGGCGGCGGCGCCTCGGGCGCCGGCGGATCCTCCACGCCCTCGCGGGGCAGCGCGCGGCCCGCGACCGAGTCGGGGTGCGCGTGCGCAGCGACCGGTCGCGACACGACGGCTGCGGGGCTGGCGGCGCTCGCGGCCCTCGCGCTCGTCCGGGTGCGTCGACGCCGCAGGTGAGCCGTGCCAGGAACGCGACCGTGGCAGCCAAGAAGAAGACCGCGAAGAGCCCCAAGAAGCCAGGAACGAAGCGCCGCAGGGGAGTGAAGATCGAGCCCACGGGGCTCCGCGCAACGGACGTGCCGGTCGAGGCGCTCGAGGGCGATCTCGCCGGGCTCGCCGACGCCGTTCGGTCGGACGGCGGCGCGGTGCTGGCTCACTACCGCGAGCCCCTCGGCGGACACGTCCTGTTGCTCGTGGCGCTGCCCATCGAGAAGGTGGGGCCCACGCCCTTTCAGCGCGACGTGTCGGACGCCCACGTTCGCAAGCTCACGGTCGCCATGGACAAGACACGACGCTTCCTCGATCCCCTCATCGTGGTTCGCGTCGGGGACACCTACCAGACGCCCAACGGAAACCACCGCCTGACGGTGCTCAGGGAGCTCGGCGCGAATGCCGTGATCGGCCTGCTGGTTCCCGAGCGAGAGGTCGCCTACCAGATCCTCGCGCTGAACATCGAGAAGGCGCACAACCTTCGCGAACGCGCGCTCGAGGTCGTTCGCATGTACCGAGACCTGGCCGGTTTCTCCGACCAGAAGGAGATCGAGTACCAGCTCGAGTTCGAGGAACCCCAGCTCGTCACGCTGGGCTTCGCCTACGAGAAGCGTCCACGGCTCTCCGGTGGCGCGTACAACTCGGCCCTGCGCAAGGTGGACGCCTTCATCGACGCGCGCTTGCCCACGGCGGCCATCGAGCGGGAGCGCCGCGCGAGCCTGGTGCTCGCGCTCGACGACGCCGTCACCGAGGCCGTGGGCCGCCTCAAGGAGGCGGGGCTGACGAGTCCCTACCTCAAGACGTTCGTCGTGGCGCGCATCAACCCGCTGCGCTTCATCAAGGGGCAGCTCCCAGGCTTCGACGAACTCCTGGCGACCATGACGAAGCGTGCTCGCGGACTGGACGCGAGCAAGATCAAGACCGACGACGTTGCGCGCACTGGCGGCGCGCCCGACGAAGACTGACTCAGCGCTGGGCCATCTTGCCCATGACCTGCTTGGCCAGGGCCTTCAGCGTCTCGAACACGTTGGTGCCCGTCCGCGCGCTCGCGGCAAACTCCGGCACCTTCCGCGGGTTCAGCAGCGCGCTGAGCTCCTCGGCGCTCATCGCGTTGGGCAGGTCGGCCTTGTTGTACTGGATGACGTACGGCACCGTATCGAGGTCCAGGTTGTGCTCGGTGAGGTTTCCCCGGAGGTTGTCCAGGCTCTCCTGGTTCGCTTCCAGGCGCTCCCCCTGGGAGTCCGCGACGAAGATCACGCCGTCCGCGCCCCGGAGGATGAGCTTGCGGCTCGCGTCGTAGAAGACCTGGCCGGGCACCGTGTAGAGGTGGAACCGTAGCTTGAACCCCTTGACCGACCCGAGGTCGATGGGGAGGAAGTCGAAGAAGAGCGTCCGCTCGGTCTCCGTCGCCAGGGAGATCATCTTTCCCTTCGCCTGCGGATTGGTCTTCTCGAAGATGTACTGGAGATTCGTCGTCTTTCCGCAGAGCCCCGGACCGTAATAGACGATCTTGCAGTTGATCTCCTTGGCCAGGTGGTTGATGTAGCTCACGACTTCGCCTCCGCGGCGAGCTGCTCGCGCAGCTGGGAGACCACCGTGCCGACGGCCGCTTCCACCGCGGCGGCATCGAGTCCGAGATCCTCCCCCAGCGTCTTCAGCGCGTCGAGCTCGGGGTCGGCCAGGACACCGTCGGCGCTCGCGACGAGCGCGGCGAACGCCATGGTCTGAGAACGGTCCAGCGTCTCACCGAACTCCGCAGCCGTGCGGCGAAGACGCTCGCGCCGGCCCAGCATCGCGCAACCGTCCTCGAGGTCGGCGAAGTGCAGCTTCAAAGCGTCCAGCTCGATGGCGCCGCCCGTCACCTGATTGAGGAGGTCGGCGAGCGCCTCGCCTTCCTCGGCCGCGAAGCCGTCCGCCGACGCCACGAGGTAGGCGATCTCCAGAATCGCCTGGAACCGGCGCGAGGCGTCCGTGGGCGTATCCGCGTCGTTCACCGTGGCGCGCGCCCCTTGCTCGAGCGCGCTGGTGCTGGGCAGCGCGCTCTGCTTGGCGTCCGCGTGACTTCTGATGACGGCCAGGACGGCGCTCCTGAGCGTGCCGCGCTCGACGTCACCGAGATTGATCGGTTCGAGTGCCATGAGGCCCCCGAGCCTACCTCACGCGGGGCGCGTCGAGCGACGCTGCGCGCGCGGCCAGCAATTTCGGCTCGAACGGGCGCCTTCCGCTCGCCCGCAGGGGCCCTTGCCGCGGTTGCGCCCCGGCAATAGATCACGCATCCCATGGCGCAGCCCGCCTCGCTCACTCGTGCCGCCGCGGACCTCTGGACCGCGCTCCGGCGCCCCGCGACCACCTTCCTTCCCCTTCTCGTGGCGCTCCCGCTGGCCGCGGGTTGCGAGAAAGAGAAGGCTCCGGCGAAGGCCGAGAAGACGGACGCCGCGCGCGCCGACGAGATCGCCATCGATCCCAACCTCAAGAAGGTGCTCCCGGTCGCGTCGGCGGCGCCCTCGGACGAGGAGGGTGACGGTCCGCCCTCGGACGGCGTTCTCGCGGCTGCCCGGGCGGATCGTGAAGCCGCCGTGGGCTCCCTCCCGACCCTGAAGGTGGGCAGCACCGGCACCGATCCGAAGTTGACGATCGTCGCTCAGCCGCCGCCGGGCTCGAAGGCCAAGGGCGTCCTCAGGCTGTCGCTGCGGACCGGACCCAGGTCTGCGCTGCCCACCGTGGACTTCGCGCTCGCGCTCGAATCGGCGAAGCCGAAGGAGGCCTCCGCCGAGGCGCCCGCGCCGGTTCTCGTCACCGCGAAGGTGGTCGCGGCCAGCCTCGCGCCGACCCAGCCCGGTGCCATCCCCGACGAGATTGCCCGGGCCGTCAAGAAGCTCGCCGGCACGAAGGTCAGCTGGTCCGTCAACGCGGCGGGCGGAGCGACGGGCCTCGCGTACGAGCTCGCCAAGGGCGCCGATCCGGGCCTCGATCAGGCCGTTCGATCGGCCGTCGAGGCCGTCGGGACGCTGGCGGTGGCCGCGCCTGCCGAACCGGTCGGGAGCGGAGCGTACTGGATGGTGACGAGCCGCGAGAAACACAGCGGCGCGGACGTGGTGGCCTATCGGCTCTGCAAGGTGACGGCGGTCGAGGGCGACACCCTGACGATGACCGTCAGCACCAAGCGTTACTCCGTCGGTCGCCGCATCGACCTCGCTGGTCTGGCGCCCGGGCAGACGCTCGAGATCGTCGAGTTCGCCGTGCAGTCCGAGGCCACGCTGAAGATCGGGCCGAAGCCGTTCCCGTCCAGCGCGGAGATCACCGACACCATCGGCATCGGTCTGAAGCCCGCGGGGCAGCCCGACGGACCCGCACAGCAGCGCATGGGGCTGACCGCCGAGGCGCGCTCGGTGTTCACGCTCGCCGGTGCGGGTCCCTGACGTGCTGGTCGAGAGGGTCTCCGGTCATCTCTGGACGCTCGGCCCCCACGTCGGCGGAAGGCTCCGCTCCGGTGAAGAGCCGCCGTTCACGGATTTCTCGGTGGACGTGCAGGACGATTTCACGGGGCTCGTCACGCTCACCGGCCGCCTCAGCGAACACGACGACGCGCGGGCAGCCGTGGTCGTCGTCCACGGGCTCGGTGGCCGCGCGGAGAGCGTGTACATGCGGCGCGCCGCCCGCGCCGCGATCGACGCTGGACTCAGCGTACTCCGCGTGAACCTGCGGGGGGCGGATCGGCGGGGCACGGATTTCTATCACGCAGGCCTCACGTCCGATCTTCGTGCGGTGCTCCAGAGCCCCGCGCTCGCCGACTACGCGACGTTGCTCGTGCTGGGGTACTCGCTCGGCGGTCACGTCGTGCTCCGCGCCGCCACCGAGGGACTTCCGCGGCGCGTTGCCGCCATCGCGACCGTGTGCGCCCCCGTAGACCTCGATCGCAGCGCCCTGGCGTTCGATCGGCCCATCTGGAGCGCGTACAGGTGGCACGTGTTGCGCGGGCTGCTCGAGATGTACGAGGGCGTCGCGGCCGGGTCGAACGTCGCGGTGCCCGTCGACGTCGCGCGTGGCATCGATTCCATCCGCGAATGGGACGATCGCATCGTCGCCCCACGGTGGGGTTTCGACGGGGCCACCGACTACTACGAGCGCGTGAGCGTCGCTCCGCGCCTCGCTAGCGTGGGCTTGCCGGCGCTGGTCGTCGCTGCCGAGAACGACCCGATGGTGCCTGCCGACACCCTGCGAGGCCCCCTCGCGCGAGTGTCGGACCTGGTCACCGTCAGGTGGCTCCCGCGCGGGGGTCACGTGGGGTTTCCACGGGACGCCGATCTCGGCGTGAATGCCCCGCTCGGGCTCGAGTCCCAGGTCGTCCACTGGCTCGCGCGCCACGCCTGAGCGTCCCGTGACGTCCGGTACCGTCGAATCGCAGAGCGGAGCGCCGCGCGTACGCTTGACGCGGGCGGGTCTCGTCCTGGGCGAGCGCGAGCTCCCGCTCCTGGCGGGGGCCGTTCACTACTGGCGCCTCGACCCGCGCCACTGGCGGAGCGCCCTCGAGGGCGTCCGGGACCTCGGGTTGGTCCTGGTGGATACCTACGTTCCGTGGAGCGTGCACGAGGTCGCTCCGGGCGAGTTCGATCTCACCGACGGCAAGCCCGGGCTCGACGTCGTCCGGTTCCTCGCGCTCGCCCAGGAGGTCGGTCTCCACGCCATCGTGCGCCCCGGTCCCCACGTGAACGCGGAGCTCACGGGATTCGGCATTCCGGAGCGTGTCCTCTGGGACGACGCGTGCCAGGCGCGCTCGCCGTCCGGCCGGCGCGTCGTGCTGCCCGCGCCGCCCCTCGCGTTTCCCGTCCCCAGTCACGCGAGCGAGGCGTTCTTCGCTGCCGTGTCCGAGTGGTATGGCGCCGTCGGGCGCGTCCTCGGTCCGTCGTGCTGGCCGAATGGCCCCATCGTTCTCGTCCAGGTGGACAACGAAGCCGCGCTCTACTTCCGCGATGGTGTCTACGACCAGGATCATCACCCCGACGCCGTCGAACATCACCGCGCGTTCCTCCGCTCTCGGTACCGGACCGACGATCGCCTGCGAGCGGCGCACCGCGCTCCCACGGCCTCGCTCGACACCATTCGACCGCCCGTGCGCCGCGACGACGATCGCCGCGACCTGCTCCGGCCGCACCTCGACTGGGCCCTGTCTCAAGACGTGCTCGTCGCCGACTCGCTCCGACGCTTCGCCGAGGCGCTCCGGGTGAGCGGCTTCTCCACGGTCCCCTTCGTCCACAACCTCCCCCCGGCCGAGTCGGCGACGCCGCTCGATCCGGCACGAGTGGCCGCGACCGTCGATGTCGTCGGCATCGACTGCTATCACGTCGCTTCGCCATCCCAGCGGGGGGAGATTGCGCGGCGGGTCTCCGCCGTCGCCGAGCGATGTCGAGCGGCGGGTGTCCCTGCCTTCTCGTGCGAGCTGGGGGCGGGCTGCGTGCCGTTCCTGCCGCCACTGGACGACGCCGACAACGCCTTCGCCGCGCTCACGGCGCTCGCCTACGGCTTGCGCGGATTCAACGCCTACATGGCCGTCGATCGCGACCGCTGGATCGGCGCGCCTCTCGACCGGCGTGGGCGGAGGCGTCCCTCGGCGGAGTTCTGGGAGCGCCTTGCCGGCGCGGTCCAGCGCACGGCCTTCCCGACCCTCGTGCGCGAGACGCCGGTACACGTCGTGGTGCCGCGAGTCGTGCGGCACCTCGAGCGCGTGTCCCACGCCTTCGGCCCGTTGAGCGCCGCGGCGCTGCGCCTTGCCGGTGTGGGTCCCGACGTCGGCAGCTTCGATGAAGGCTTCGCGGCGAGCGTGGCGCGCGAGACCCACCAGCTCGTGCGCGCGCTCGAGGCCGCGCTCGACGAACGGGGCGTCGCCTACGCGGAGGTACAGGGCGATCTCGTCGAGCATTCGCTCCGGGTCGCTCGGTGGGTCGTCGTGGCTTCCGGAGCGGTCGCCGACCGCCACGTGCTCCGCGCCGTCCGGCGCTCCCCCGAGGTTCCCGTGAGCTTCGGGCCTGGAAGCCCCGCGTGGTCCGAGGATCTCGATCCGCTCGACGAGCCCCCGCCGTCGCCCCGCGCAGGCGTTCCCCCCGTGCTGTCGGCCCATGAGGTGCAATCCGTGGTCGCGCGCGCCATCGACGCCCTCGCGCTGCCGACGTTTCGACCCAGCGTGCCCGAGGCCCACGCCGCGCTCCACGTCGATGCCGAGGGCCGCCCGGCCGTCGTGTTCGTGATGAACCCGACGCGAATGGCCCTCGAGTGCACGGTGCCCGCCGTTGGCGCCACCCGCGCGGCGGACGCCCTCCACGGAGCCCGAATCGACGTGGCGAGCGGGGTGCTCCACGTCCGCCTGGAGGCACGGACCGCGCGGATGATCGAGCTCGGGGGTGCCCCTTCGCGGTAGGATCGCCGCATGAAGGCGTCAGTCCTCGCCGTCGCGTCCCTGGGGAGCTGGCTCGTGGCGTGCTCCGAAGAGGGGGCTGGCGGCACATCGAACGACGGCGTCTCGAACGACGGCGGCTCGGACGACGGCGGCTCGGCAGGTGCCGAGGGCGGTCACGGCCGCATCGCGGTGACCGCCGACTTCCTCGCCAGATCACTGAGCGTGATGGACTACGACGCGCTGGTGAACGGGGCGCAGACCCGCGACGAAGCGCTGCTCGACACCATCGATCTTTCGGCGTACTCGCCCGGCCCCCTCGAGACGGAGCTCACTCCGGATGGCGAGACCGCGCTCGTCTCCGTCTCCCCCGGGTTCTTCGACGGTGTCGTGGGCGGGCTCGCCGGGATAGACGGCGTGCCGAGCGAGGCGGGAACGTTCCTGTTCGTCGATCTCGACTCTCGCTCCGTCACCGAGCTGGACGTCGGCCCCAAGCCCATGGGAATCGCCGTGTCGCCCGACGGCGCCACCGCCTACGTCGCGTGCTTCGGGAGCGACCACGTCGCGATCGTGGACGTCGCTTCCCGAGCCGTGCGCGACCGCGTGGTCGTCGGGGGTGGCCCCGAGCAGATCGCCCTCGACGCCTCCGGCGAGCTGGGCGCCGTCAACGCGGCGAGCGACGGTACGGTGCGGGTGTTTCGGACGGCCGATCCGGCGGGTTCGCTCTCCGTGCCCGTGGCCGTGTCCGGGGATCCTTCGGGCGTGGCGTTCGTCGAGGGCACGTCGCTGCTCGTGGTCGCCAACTCGTTGAACCAGCCGAACTACACGGTGCTCGACGTTTCGGATCCGGCGACTCCGGTGCTCGTCGAGCAGAGCGAGCCCACCGGCGGCGTGCCCTACGGCGCGACGGCGATTCCGGGCACGAAGAAGGTCGTGCTGTCCATCACGCAGTTCGCCTCTCAGAAGCTCCTCAGCCTCGACTTCGCGACCACACCCGCGAAGACCGTGGAGCTCGCCGCGCCCGTTCGCGGCTTCATCCTCGGATTCGCCGTCGGACCCGACGGAACGCGTGGCCTCTCCGGCGTCGCGGGCGACAATCGGCTCCTGGTGATCGACCTCGACCAGTCGACCGCGCGGGCGATACCCTGGCTGGCGGCGGAGGGCCCCACGTACGTCGCCATCGCGAGGTGACCGTGGCGCCGTCTACGGCTGCGCCACGTCCCACTTCGGTCGCGACGCGCTCGCGATGAGCGCCTGGGCGTCCGCCACGACGGCGTCCTTCGACTTCTCCCGACCGTCCAGGAAGTACACGAACTCGAGCTGCGCTTCGGGCTTGCCCATTTCGGCGGCGAAGAGTCGCACGATCTCCGTCGGCGGGACGGCGCGCCGCCCGGCGACGGTCACGAAAGGAACCGCGAGCTTCGGCGTCCCGCCGTCCCCCGATTCGAACGCCTTCACCACCAGTTCGCTGCACACCACCTCGTCGTCCGTCGCGAAGTCGAAGTCGAAGTCGTAGGGCCGACCGAAGTACGACAGCGCACGATCGACCGCGTGCGCGAGCGTCAGCGTGTCGAGCTTGGGTCGGAGCGCCGCGACGTAGTCCGCGCCGCAAGAGTGCTGGAGGCTCGTGGCCGTGACGCCCTCGCTCACCGCCTCCACCACGACGTTGGGGTGGCCTTCGGCGTCCCGCTGCCCCAGAGCGTGCCAGGCGGCGGGGCGCGACCTGGCCAGGTGCTCGCTGAACGACCCGAACTTGGCGCGAACGCCCTCGTCGCCGTCGAAGGTCTTCCTGACTTCGTCCTGCGTACCCACGTACAGCGCGGCATGCGGCCAGAAACCGGGCAGCCCGATGTTCGAGAGGTACCAGTTGCGGCGCTCCAGCAGGATGTCGCCCGGGCGGAGGTGACGCCCCAGCTCCTCCACCTGCGCGTCGGAGACGAGTCGGCGCTCTTGCGGCGCGACGCGGGTGTCCCCGAACCACGTCGCCGCACCCTTCTGGACCGGGAACCACCGCCTGAACGCCCAGCCCCTGACGATCTCCTCCTTGTTCTCGAGGGACTCGGGGACGGTGCCGAGACGGACGGTGCCGAGCGCAGGCCCACGCACGGCGTCGACGAGCAGCTTGGGCCGGGATCCGTCGGGAAGGTGGCTGGCGATCCACCGGTCGTACCACTCGGCGCCCACGGGAATGGCCGCGTAGTCCCGGCTTCGCGCGAAGCGGTCGCGCAGCGCGCTGAAGGTGCCCCGTGGCAGCCCGAGTTCGGGCATGGCCTCGTCGAACAGCTTCTGAGCGAGCTTCCTGTCGGCCACGAGCTCGACCAGCCGGTGCCCCGCGCGAACCTGGGCGCACAGGCCGGAGAAGGTGAGCGTGTAGGCCGACGCGTGAAGGTCGGGATGCTTCACGTAGTCGATTCCGTACCAGTGCTCGTAGCGCTCCTTGATGTCGTCGATCGCCACCAGGGGTTCGAATGCCGACCACCACAGCGTTCGAATCATCTCGCGGTCCTGCGCCGACAGGTCGTCGACCTTCTCCGCGCTGAGGACGCTCGCCTGCGCTTCGGCGTCGCTCAGGGCGCGGTCCAGCCGGGCGATCGCGCGTTCGAGTCGGGACGCGTCGTCCTGCATCAGCCGATCCAGGGAGCGAGGATCCATCTTCCAGAGCGGGCTCGCGAGGGTCCCCGCCATGCGGCGCGCGAAGGGGTATCCGGCCTGTGGACGGCTGGAGGGCCAGAGCGCCACGGCGCCGGCGACGCTCGCTCCCGTCGCGACCACGAGCGCGAAGATCCGCGTGCGACGGCTCCATCCGGGTGCGCTACGATCCGCCAATGACCTACCTCGGCTCCTCGTATCATCGAAGAACGCTCGGAACCACGCGGCCCGGCTCCGTCGCGGCCTTCGGGTTCGCTCTCGCGGTCGCCGTCGCCCTCGCGGCTTGCGGCGGCAACTCCGAGTCGGGTGGCGGCTCCACGGATGCGGGAGTCGGTGGCACCGGCGGAACGAGTGCTTCCGGAGCGGGCGGTTCGATGGGCGGAACCGCGGGGTCGGCCGGTACGTCCGCCTTCGGCGGAAGCGCCGGTACCGGCGCGGGCGGATCCGCATCGGGTGGTGCCAGCGGTGCCGGCGGAGCGAACGGGTGCGTCTCGGGCGGCAAGTGCACGACCGAGGGCGCGACGTGTACCGAGGCTGGCTGCTGTCCGTGCAGCTACCGGTGCGAGGGTGGAGTGTGGCTCGCCGCGGCCTGTCCGGGATGCATCGCGCCCACCTGTCCCGATGCGACGCCGGTGGACGGCGCCCCGTGCGATCCGTGCTTCGACGTGAGCGGCGACCGATGCGTCTACGACCGCTGCCCTGGGGGCGAGCGGGTGGTGGCGACCTGTGACGGGGCCTGGAACGTCGAGAGCGAACCGTGCAGCTCGAAGCGCCCCTGCGGATTCGAACCGGGTGCGCAGCCCTGCGGCGTCTCCGAGGTCTGCGTCGTTCCCGGGGGTTTCGGCCCCGGTCCGTCGTGCGTGACGAACCCGTGCGGGGACCAGGCGCTCTCGTGCGCCTGCGCCGGCAAGCTCTGCACCGTCGGCTTCTGCGGCAGCGCGACCGACGGGTTCGTGGAGTGCGTCTGCCCGAACTGTTGACGCGCGTCCCCGTCGCGCCGCGAGGCGCCGTGCTGGCCCCGGGACGCCGCGCGTAGTAAGTCGCGCCGCCCATGCAGCTCGAGATCAACCCCGAGCACCCGGAGCCCCGGAAGATCCGGCGCGCCGTCGACGCCCTGGAGGCAGGGGAGGTGATCGCCTATCCGACCGACACGGTCTACGGGCTCGGCTGCGACCTCTTCAACAAGCGGGCCATCGATCGGCTCTACCAGGTCAAGGGAATGAGCCGGACGCAGCACCTGGCGTTCATCTGCCCCGACCTGGCCGATGTGTCGCGCTACGCCGTGGTCCACGACGCGCAGTACCGGATCCTGCGGCGCCTCACCCCCGGAGCGTACGTCTTCGTCCTGGACGCGACGCGCGAGGTCCCCAAGATCGTCCAGATGCCGCGAAAGACCGTGGGAATTCGCGTCCCCGCCCACGAAGTGCCCCTCGCCATCGCGCGGGAGCTCGGCCGGCCGATCATCTCGACGACCGCGGCGCCTCACGGCGAGGAGCCGAACCCCGATCCGCGCGAGATCGACCTCGCGTTCAAGGGCGTGTCTCTCGTCCTGGATGGCGGACCAGGCGGCCTGGAGCCGACGTCGGTGGTCGATCTGACCGGAGACGTACCGGTCGTCGTGCGGGTGGGCGCCGGGGACGTGTCGAGCTTCGAGCAGGACTGAGGCCGGGACATCCACGAGGGCCGAGCGTCGCGTCACAGCTCGTCGGGTCGCACACGCGCATAGCTGTCCTCTCCGCTCCGGCACAAGGCGGCGAGGTATCCGACGCGCGCGACCTCGGTGGACACGAAGTATTGCGCGGCGCGGAGCTTGCCCTCGTAGAAACGGCGATCGGCGTCCGTCACGTCGGGGCGCGCGAGGCCCACCTTCGCCGCTCCGGCCTGGGCGAGCCACTGCCAGCCCACGACGATGGTCGACAGCAGGTCGAGGAAGTCCGCGCTGTGCAGGAGCATCGCGTCGATTTCCCCGCGTCCGCCGAGTTCCGCCAGGTGCATCGTGACGGCGCCGAGGGCGGCCACCGCTCCATCCAGGCGACTGCACCACTCGTCGGGGACGCCCGCGGCGCGCGCTCGGTCGAGCGTGTCCGTGATCTCGTCGCGGAGGGCCAGCATGGCCTGGCCGCCCTCCTGGACGACCTTGCGACCGAGCAGATCCAGGCTCTGGATGCCGGTCGTGCCTTCGTGAATCGTGTTGAGCTTCTGATCGCGGAGCCACGCCTCCGGCAGGTACTCGCTCGTGTAGCCGTAGCCCCCGAGTACCTGCACCGCGAGCGCGTTGGCCTCGAACCCCTTCTCTGCGGGGAACGTCTTGGCGATGGGCGTCAGGAGCTCGAGCAGGAGCCACGCGCGCCTTCTCTCCGCTTCCGTCTCGGCGTGCTCCGACAGGTCGTAGAACCGCGCGGTGGCGACCAGCAGCGAAAGGCCGCCCTCCACGATGGCCTTCTGCCGCAGCAGCATGCGACGCACGTCCGCGTGCTCCACGATGGGCACCTGCGGCTCGGCCGGGTCCTTCGCCGTGAGCGGTCGGCCCTGGGGTCGGCCGAGCGCGTATTCCAGCGCCTCGTGGTACGCGACCGAGGCGGTCGCGACGCCGTGCAGGCCGATCATCACTCGCGCCTCGTTCATCATCTGGAACATGTACCGGATGCCGCGGTGGGGCTCTCCGACGAGCCAGCCCCGACAGTCGCCCTGCTCCCCGAAGTTGAGCGCGATGCTGGGGATTCCGCGCCAGCCCATCTTGTGGAAGGCGCCCGCCGTGCTGCAGTCGTTGTCCACGAGTGTGCGGCCCTCCGGTCGCTTCTTGGGCACGGCGAAGAGGCTCACGCCCTTGATCCCCGGCGGCGCACCCTCGATGCGGGCGAGGGTCAGGTGCACGATGTTCTCCGTCACGTCCTGATCGCCACCGGAGATGAACACCTTCGACCCGCGGAGCAGGTAGTGACCCTGCCCCGTGGGGGACGCGAGGGTCTTCACGTCGCTCAGGCTGCTGCCGGCTTGCGGTTCGGTCAGCGCCATGGTTCCGAGCCATTCGCCCGCGTACATGCGCGGCATGAACAGCGCCTTCAGCTCGTCGCTACCGAAGCTCTCGATGAGTCGTGCCGCCCCCGCCGTCAGCATCAGGAGCCCGTACGCCGAGAGGTTCGCGGCCATCAGGTAGATGCTGGCCATTGCGCCCACCGTGAGGGGGAGCTGCTGCCCTCCGACCTCCGAAGGGCGCGTGGCCGCCAGGCCGCCGAGGGCGACCATTCGCGGCAGGACCTCGTGCATGAGCGGGTGGAGCCTCAGCGCCCCGTCCGAGAGGACCGGCGGCGACTGGTCCATGGGGCGGTACGTCGGGTAGAGAACCTCCCGGGCGAGCTTTCGCGCCGAGCCGATGAAGAGGTCGAACGTCTCGCGCGAGTGGTCGGCGAAGAACGGCAGGGCGCAGAGCGAGTCGGCTCGGTGAACCTCGTACAGGACGAACTCCACGTTGCGATCGGAGACGAGGGGATTGGCCACGGTTCGAGGGTACCCCATTCGAGCACCGCGGTGGCGCGTGCGTGCGGCCGGGTCGCGCGCTTCGCGCGCGCGTTACTTCACCCGAATCGATGGGATAGCCTCTCGACCGAAGGTGCCCGGTGAAGAGCTTTCTCTACTGGATCGGTCTCTACAACGTGCTGGGGGCGCTCGTGCTCGCGGCGATGCACTCCGAGCGGATCGCCAGGTTCATGCTCGGCAAGGCGACCGAGATTTCGGCGGTGCCCTACGAGCACGGGGCTTGGGGTCGCATGTGGCTCTGGTGGGCCGCGTCGACGAATGGCTTCCTGGGCCTCGTCATGGTGGCCGCGACGAGGTGGGACCTGCAGGCGCAGCGCGAGGTGACGTTCGCTGCCGTCGGTGTCTACGCGGTGATGTACGTGGTCGTGATCGTCGGAGGTCGAGGCGCGAAATGGGGGAGAGGAATTCTCGCGCTTCATCCGCTGTGGCTGGGTCAGATGGCGTGGGGGATCTGGGCAGGCTGGCCTCGTTGACGTGTCGTCGTGGTCGGCGCTGCTCAACGCGCCGTGAGCCCGTCGACCACGATGCGGAGCGTCTCGACGAACTGCTCCTCCGCCGGCCCCTGCGCGTCGAAGTACCCTGCGAGCTCCAGGCTCACGTGCCCATGGACCGTCGCGAGGACGGCGTCCGTGGCGCGGTCGACGTCGTGCGTGGGCAGTCTCCCGGACTCCACGCACGCTCTCACGCAGGTGGCGAGCACTCGTCGCGCTCGCGACGAACGGACCACGGACGCCGTGCTGCCTTCCGAGGGGCCGCCATCACCGGCGACCGCGAGCGAGTACCAGGCGGGGCGGGTCAGCGCGGCTTCACGGTAGGCAACCAGGAGTCGCGCGAGCCGCGTGAGCGGGTCGGGATGCGGCTCGACCTCCTCCAGGGCGCGTCCTATCCACTCGAAACCCTCGGCGTCGAGCTGTTCGAGCAGCGCCTCCTTGCTCCCGAAGGCGGTGTAGACCGCCATGGTGCTGGTTCCGACGGCGGAGGCCAGTCGCCTCACGGTCACGGCGCGCCGGCCCTCGTCGTCGAGCAGCTTCCTGGCCGCGTCGAGCAGCGCGCGGCGCTGCGGCGCGTGGCTCGTATCGGCGGCCGCGCGCACGGCGTCGTTTCCGGCCATCGAGCGCGCCCCCTCGCGCGGCGCGGCGTGCTTCTTCCGCGGTCCGCGGCGTGCCATCCGGTGCGTTATCCCACGTTCGCGGCGGCGCTCGCCACAGCTCGCCGATCAGCGGCGGGAGCGGCATCACGATGACGCTTGCAGCGCGCCGAGCCTTCGTTCGGGCGACTGCGCTCGCCGTGGTCGGTGCCATCGCGTCGGTTCCGTTCGCGTGCGCGCGAGACCACGATGCGCGAGCGCCGCCTGCCTTCGCGCCCGACCGCGACTCCGGCGCTTCCGCGCGCCGCCAGGGGCGCTCGCTGGAGCCCGAAGCGCATGGTTCGGACGCGATCACGACCGGGGCGCGTTCCCCAGCCTCGCCTTCGTTCGACGCGACGGTCCCCTCGACGGCCGAAGGCGGGACGGACCCCGCGGACGAGGCCCTGCGGCGGGCCCATCAGGGACGTGCCCCGCTCCGTACGGACCGTGGCCTGGCGACGTACTACTCCGATGGGCTCGCCGGGCGCCCCACGGCGAGCGGCGAACCCTACGATCCGCGTGCGTTCGTCGCCGCCCACCGAACCCTTCCGTTCGGGGCGGTCGTCCGCGTCGTCCGTCCGGACGGTCGAGACGTCTTCGTGCGGGTGATCGACCGGGGACCGTTCGGTGACGCGAAACGAATCATCGACGTCTCCGGGGCGGCCGCGGACCTCCTCGGGATGCGCCGCGCCGGGGTCGTGCCCGTCGTCGTGGAGACATTGTTCGTGCCGCCCGCCGGTTGATCTTCCCCACCGGTGCGGCCTCCCGTATCGTCCGTGCCGTGAAGTTCTCCATCGACATGCTGACGCGCAGGGTGTCCTTCGATCGGTGGCGGAGCGTCTACAACTCGCAGGAGTTCAACGACTACGTCCGCGCCGAGACGCGCGTTCGCGACCGGACGATCGTCTCGTTCGAGACGCTGCCCAGCGGGCAAGAGAAACGGCGCCTCCGCGTCGTTCCCGACGTGAACCTCCCCGGGCCGGTTCGGAAGCTCGTCGGCGACAGCGAGATCGTCTACCACGAGATCACCGTCTACGACCCGAAGACTCGAACCGCTCGCCTCGACATCGAGACGGAGGCGACGGACAAGGTGAAGGTGGGCGGAGACGTTCGTTACATCCTGACCGACGACTCGGTTCGCGTTCAGTTCGATGGCGAGGTCAGTGTGTCGGTGTTCGGCGTCGGCGGGATCATCGAGCGGTTCATCGCGAACGAAGTGAAGCAGCGCTATGCGTCCCTCGAGAAGCTGCTGCAGGAGTACGTCGATAGTCCGGCGTGAGCGGCGCCCGTTCGGACCGGTCCTGGCGCGCTCGTCGCCGCGCTGGGGCCTCACGTGGACGGGTACGGGGGCTCGGGCTCGTACTGCATGAGCCTGGTGACCTGGCGTGCCGCCTCGGCGCCCCGGGTTTCACCCACGAGCCATAGCGCCATGTCGATCCCTGCCGACACGCCGGCCGACGTGACGACGGCCCCATCGCGGACCCATCGCGCGTCGTCCACGACCGTGACGGCCGGGAAGCGCCGGAGTTCGTCCAGTGCCGCCCAGTGCGTCGTGGCTCGCTTGCCGTCCAGCAGGCCCGCGCTCGCCAGTACGAGGGCCCCGGTGCACACGCTCACGACCCACCGTGCGTCTCGCGCGGCGCGGCTGATCCAGTTCAGCGTGTCGCCATGCTGCATGAGGGGACGGGTCCCGAGGCCACCCGGCACGACGAGGACGTCGAGGTCGGGGGCGCTGGCGAAGTCGTGGTCCGGCACGACGGACAGGCCGTGGAACGCGCGCACGGTGCGCGCCTCGTGGGCAATCGACACCACGCCCGCAGCCGAAGCATCGAGGCGCGCCGCGAGGGCGAGCACCTCCCACGGTCCGGCCACGTCCAGCTCCTCCATCCCGTCGAAAACGAGCACACCGATTCTGGACACGAACATCACCTCGTCGGATCGTCAGCTCGCGAAGCGCGAGCGGTAGGCAGAGGGCGCCACGCCGAGGGCCCTGAAGAACGCGCGGCGCATGGTCTCGGTCGTGCCGAAACCCGAGCGGAGTGCGATCTCCTCCAGGCCCCAGTCCGTGGACTCGAGGCGTCTTCGCGCGGTCTCGACCCGCACGCGCTCGACGTAGCGGGCCGGTGTTTCGCCGACGGCGCGCACGAAGCGGCGTGCGAAGTTTCGTGGGCTCATCGCGGCGTGGCGCGCCAGCGCGGGAACGTCGAGTGGCCCGGAGGGGTTCTCGGCGATGTGCGTGCGAACCCGCTCGAGCGCGTCGGTCTCGTCGGTCTGTGCGGACAGCAGGGCGCTGAACTGCGCCTGGCCCCCGGGTCGCTTGAGGAAGACGACGAGCCACCGCGCCGTCTCGAGGGCGATCTCGTGGCCGAGATCCGCCTCCACGAGCGCCAGGCTCAGATCGATGCCGGCGGTCACCCCGGCGGACGTGTGGATGCGCCCATCGGACACGAAGATGGGATCGCGCTCCACGCGCACTCGCGGGTACGCCTGTGCCAGCCGCTCGCAGCTCGCCCAGTGCGTCGTCGCGCGCTTGTCGGCGAGCAACCCGGCCTCTGCGAGCAGGAACGCCCCCGTGCACACGGCGGCCACGCGACGCGCGTGCCTCGCCGTGCGGCGGATCCACGCGATGTAGGCCTCGTCACGGAGCGCCTCGTGAACTCCTGCACCGCCGGGGAGGATGAGTGTGTCGAGGGGCCCTCGCTCGCTGCGCCAGCTCGACGAAGCGTGAAGCGCGTAGCCCGATGCCGTGGGAAGCGGACCGCGCTTCGCGCCGAGGAGTCGCAGTCGGTAGGGCGCCGCCCCACCGCGGTGGGACACCGCGAGGCGACCCGCGGTCGCGAACACCTCGAGGGGCCCGACGGCATCGAGAGGCTGCAGTCCGGCGAACCCCGCGACGACGATCAGCTTGCTCGATGCCCTGCGCACGACGGGAGAGTGGAGGAAACCGCGTGCGGCAGCAATGACAGGTATCCCACGAATTCTGCCATGGGGCGA
Organism: uncultured Polyangiaceae bacterium; assembly: GCA_964487605.1. Taxonomy (GTDB): domain Bacteria; phylum Myxococcota_A; class Polyangia; order Polyangiales; family Polyangiaceae; genus JAJDAH01. Next base: position 42,953 of record CAZARU010000021.1, on the reverse strand, counting down.
CCCCGGCCGGCGCGGTGTCGCTCGAGGTCACTCTTCGTCCTTCTCGACGATCCGTCGCGCGAGGTCGGCGATTACGCCGACCTGCTCGCCCGAGAGCGGGGGTTGCGGTTCGCGGGTACGCGCGCTGCGGATCACGCCCAGCGCGGCGAGGGCGGCCTTCACGCCGGCGTGGGCCGCCGCCGGATTCTGGGGCACGCGCACACCGGTTCGGAGCGCCACGCCGAGGCCAGCCTGCGCCACGCGTCTCGGGAGCTTGGCGCCCGAGATGATCGGCAGCAGGTCCCAGACCTCGCGGGAGAGTTCGCGCGCTCGAGTCGTGTCGGCAGCCTCGCACGCGCGAACGATGTTCAGGACCCTGCGCGGAGCCAGCACGGGTACGGGGCAGATGCATCCCGCGCCACCTGCCGCCATCGCATCGACCAGGTTGAAGCTCTGTCCGGTGAAGACCGAGATCGGGCGCTGGGTGTGCTTCACGCGGGCCGCGAGCTCCGGCGTCGACAGACCACTCTCCTTGGTCCCGGCGAGAGGCACCCTCTCGAAGAGCGACGCCATCGCCTTCGGTCCGAGGCGAAGCCCGAAGACGAGCGGGTAGTGGTAGTACAGCACCGGGACGCTGACGGCGTCGCAGATCGCTGCGTAGTGGCGTACGACCGACGAGAGCGGAGTACGAAAGTACTGAGGCAGAGCCACGAGGAGCGCGCTCGCGCCTTCTCCCGTCAGCCGGCGTGCCTCCTCGACGGCGCGCCGCGTACCGAACGTGACGATGCCCGCCGCGATCAGCGCCCTGCCGTCGCTGCGCTTTGCCGCCGTGCGCACGACCGACGACCGCTCCTCGCGGGTCAAGAACCCCACCTCGCCGCCCGTCCCGAGCAGGAGCAGCGACTCGATGCCCGCCCCGATCAGACGATCGACGACCGCCTCGAGACTCCCGGGGTCCAGGTCGCCCCCGTCGTCGAACGGCGTGGGCACCACGGGGAAGACGCCACGGAGCGGATGCGCGCTGGTCATCGTCCGGAGCGTCGTCGAGCCGCCGGCGGGGGTCGAGTGGCCCGGACCGCCCGGACGTCCCCCCGGGCGCGCCCCGGACCGGTGCGCTGGGCGGGCCGAAACCCCACGCTCCTTGCCGATTTTACGGTGGGACGACAATGTACATGCAGCGGTGCAGGTTTCTCGTTGTGGCGGCCCGGTGGCTCGGTCACCATCGGGCGCATGAACGAACGTCTCCGCTCCGAAGCTTCCGTCGCCTCTCGCGGGCTGCCCGCGCTCCGGAGCACGGCCGTGCTCGTCGCGCTCGGCCTCGCGGTGACCGGGTGCGGTGGCGACGACGATCCCAAGGGTGGTTCGGGAGGGAGCGGGGGGACGTCCGGCAGCGCCGGCGCGGCAGGGATGGCGGGGAGCGCCGGCGCCTCCGGTGCAGGCGGATCGGCCGGTGACCCCGGGTACACCCTGACGGCGTCGGTCGAGATCCTTCGCGACACGAACGGCGTCCCGCACATCTACGCAGAGAACGATGCCGATCTCTTCTACGCCTACGGGTATCAGCTCGCCGTCGATCGGCTGTGGCAGCTCGACATGTTTCGACTCACGACCCAGGGGCGTCGGGCTGAAGTGCTCGGCGGCCTCTATCCGGGCACCATCGGCACCACGGTCCTCGAGGACGATCAGCTCGTGCGCATGTTCAACATCCCGCACTGGGGCGCAGAGGATCTGAAGGTGATGAAGCAGACCGACGCCGATCGCGTGGCGCTCGTCGAGGCCTGGCGCGCCGGAATCAACCGCAGGATCCGCGAGGTCGTCGAGGGCACGGTGCCCAGGCCGTTCGGGTTCGCCGAGCACGACTGGCTACCCGAGCCCTGGACCGAGGTGGATCCGTGGGCGATCATGTGGCTCGGCCACCTCGTCCAGGACCAGACGCTCCTCTACAAGATCCTGGTCACCATCGTCGAGACGTTCCCGACGAGCCCCCTCGACCACATCCAGCTCTTCAAGCCGGCGCGTCGGGCGTACGGCGTGCCGCCGGAGGATCGCCCTGCCGGGGCGCCCGGAGCCACGAGCGCGCTTCGCCGGAGCGGCCCCGGTCCGGACGCACCGTGGGGCGGCATGACCCGGGAGATCCCGCCGGAGCTGCTCGGTTCACACGACTGGTTTCGCGGTCTCGCAAACTGGTCGATTCAGGGCAGCAACAACTGGGTCGTGGACGGACGCCACACCGACAACGGCAAGCCGTTGCTCGCCGGTGACCCGCACCTCGGCTTCAATCAGTCGGGCTTCACCTACGCGGTGCACCTCAACAGCAAGGACAAGGGGGGTACGTTCGACACGGCGGGGTTCGCGTTCGTCAGCGCGCCCGGGATCCTCGGGGGGATCAACGACAAGATCGCGTGGTCGCCCACGTCCACGTTCGGAGACGTGATGGACCTCGTGGGCGTGGAGATCGTCGACGGAAAGGCGAACATCGGAGGGCAGATGGTCGATCTCGTCGAGCGCGAGGAGACCATCCTCGTTCGCGACGGAATGGAGAAGACCGTCACCATCCAGGAGGTCCCGGGGTACGGCGTGATCTTCCCGCCCGCGTTCGCGGGGGTCCCCATCCCCATCGCGGGACCTGGACGCGAGGCGCTCATCCTCTACACGGGCTTCCGCGGTCGGACCTCGCGGTGGTTTCTCGAGCTCAATCGCGCCCAGAACCTCGACGAGTTCGACGACGGCATGCTCCGCGTCCCGGAGATGTCGTACAGTCCGGTCGCCGCAGACGCGAACGGGATCACGCTTCGCGTGGGCCTCGAGGTGCCAGCGCGCAACGCGATCGTCGCGGGTCGGGAGCCGTGGGCCATCATGGACGGCAACGATCCCGACGTGTTCTGGCCCGCGGGCTCGCTGACGCCCGACCAGCTGCCGCACAGTCGTGGCGGGACGCGTGGATGGCTCGCCACGGCGAACAACGATCCGTTCGGATTCACCGAGGACGGCGATCCAAGCAACGATCCCTTCTACTACGGGGCGTTCTTCGTCCCGGGCTGGCGCGCCGGGCGCATCGAGGACGAGCTCGTCCGCCTGACGGCGGCAGGTTCGATCACCCTCGGTCAGATGCAGGCGCTGCAGCAGGACGTCCACGCGGGAGATGCCGACGACCTGATTCCGCTGCTGGAGGCCGCATTCGCGAAGATCGGGACGGATCCGGACCTCGCCGAGTTTGCCGGTGACCCGGACCTGCAGACGCTTCACGACGTCATCACGAGCTGGGATCGCAAGATGGAGCGCGAGTCCGCCGGCGCCCTGGCGTTCCACGTGTTCGCCCACCTCACGGTCGTCAACCTCATCGAGGACGACATCACGGGGCTCGTGCTCGATCGCATCTTCAAGGTCGCGCCGTTCTACATGATCAAGGTGGCGACGCTGGCGCTCCGCGGGGAATACCCGGATGCCACTCCGGTGATGCAGAAGCCCGGCATGGCGACGGAGACCGGCTCCGCGGACTGGCACCTGCTGCGTGGCCTGAAGGACACGGCGGCCTGGCTCACGACGAAGTTCGGGTCGGTTGCCGCCACGGCGTACACCTGGTCGGACATGAAGGTGTCCGATTTCAACGACGGCTACGGCATGGGCGTCGCGCTCGAGCAAGTGCCCACCCGTGGCGGAGAGGCCACCGTGAACGTCTCTCAGAGCAACTTCCGAAACGCCGGGAAGGTCGCCGACAAGTTCGTCTCCAACTGGGGCAGCATCCACCGCATGGTCGCGCGGTTCGACGACGGCGGGCGGCCGGAGCTCTGGTATCACCAGCCGTACGGAAACGTCGCCGACAAGGCGAGCAAGCACTTCGCGAACATGAAGGACGCCTACGTGGAAGGCGACTACGTGAAGATGCCGTTCACGCGCGCGGACGTCGACGCCGCGACCGACGGTACGTCGACGCTCGAGCCCTGACGCGCTGGGCGAACCCGGGAAGGGTTGGTTCGCGTCGACGGTCTCACGTCGCGGGGGGCGTCGCGGGCCGAACGGAACCCCGCTCGCGCAGCTCGATGACGTTTCGATCGGGATCGCGCACGAACAGCGACCGGCGGTCGCCGAGCTTCACGGGTCCGTCCGTGATGGCGATGCCCAGGCGCCCGAGCTCCGCCACGGTCTCCTCCATGGAGTCCACGCCGAGCGCGACGTGAGTGTAGCCGGCGTGCTTCTCCGCCACGTCCATCAGTACGTTCGGCGCGCTGTGCGCCACCGCGTTGACGATGAGGTTGATCTCGACGCCGTCACCGTTCGAGAGAACGACGACGGGCTCGGTCCCGCCGATGAACACGAAGGCGAAGCCGAGGTGCGCGTAGAAGGCCTCCGAGCGCGCGCGGTTCGCCACGCGGATGCCGATGTGATCGACGTTTCGGACTCGAATCATCGGTGAAAGCTAGGACAGGGTCGGCCACGCGCAAACCCCCTGAGCGACCCGCCATGCTCGCGTCGGTGCGACTCAACGGCGCTTCGGGTCCGCAGCGGTGCGCTCCCGGCGCGGCTCTGGGTCGGCGGCCTTTCGACCGGGGCGGTCGCGCTCCTGCGGTTCCGCCCGTGGCTCTGGCTCCGGGTCCGTCGGTTCGAAGCTGCTCGTCGGTTCGTCGGCGTCGTCGTGGTCGTGGGTGGCGGCCGCCGCGGCGACGTCGAGCAGCCCTCCGAGAATCGCGAGGAGCACGTCGCCGCCGCCCGACGGCTCTCGCGAGTGCGTCGTTCGCTCTCTCGGTTCCTCTCGCTCGTAGCAGAGCGCGTAGGGAGGGCGGTTCGCCGCCGAGCCGTCGCACGCTCGGTTCTCCGCGATCTGCGTGCCGGGGCACCCGCCCACGCATCGTGCCAGCGCGTCGGCGTCGGCGTCGTTCGTCACTTCGCAGCGGCGAGCGCACCGCCTGGCGGCCTCCTCCCCCGCGGGGTTGTCGAGGAGTGGGACTCGATAGCGGACCGTCATCAGGGATGGCCCGCACGCGGCGAGGAGGGATGCAACGAGGACCCAGGCGCTTCGACTCACGCTCGCCGTGGTGCAACGCGCATGCCGTGGCTCGCCTGGTGGGAGGTGAATGGCGGGCGCCCACCGGTGCCCGGGTGTCGCGGCGCGCGTCGCCGCCAGCGAATGCACTGTGGCAAGCGCCGCACGGTCGAGCGTTCACGCGTCGTGGAGCGGCGTTCACGCGGGGTGGACGGCGGCGTCGCGACCGGGCACCCTCCGCTCCGGAATGCCCCGTCCCTACAACCGCACCATATGGCGCGACCCGCCTCCCGGGAGGATCATGGGGCCGGGGCACCCCATCGGTGACTTTCTGCAGGCGCACGAGTGGACCATTCTGGACGAGCGGCCGGGGTATTTCAGGCTCGACGTTCACCTCATCGACGCGGCGAAGAACTATCGTGGGCAGCTCTTCGGTGGCTTCGCGCCGACCTACGTCGATCTGGTGTCGCTGCGCACGGTCAGCGCCGGGGAGCCCCTCGACGCACCGCGCGGCTGGCTCGTCACGGTCAACATGCGGCTGGACTACTTCGAGCCCGTGGAAGGGCCGCGCTTCTTCCTCGAGTGCGAGATCAAGAACCGGCGGGGCAGCATCATTCTCGCGGAAACGCGGTTCAAGGACGACGCCGATCGGCTGCTCATCTGGGCCGTCACCACGCTGAAGGAACTGCCGATCGACGCCTGAGGCGTACTCACGGCTTGCGAAGGATTCGAACCTGCGGGTCGACCAGGTAGCCGTCATCCCTCCGCACCAGCACGTCACGGAGGCCCATCCTGCGTAACGAAGCGACTGCCGTGTACACGCGCGCGACGCCGGCCTCGTGCCCCATCTTCTCTCCGGGCCACCCCGCTTCGAGCAGGGAGGCGACGCCCAGCGCGGTCCCGGGTTCGTCCTCGTGTCGTTCCACCAGGGCGGCGAGTACCAGGCGCAGCGCCCGCCGCGTGGAGAGGTCCACGCGCTCTCCCGGGAGGCCGAACCAGCGCGCGTCCGCCGCCACCTCCAGCGACGTCTGGCTCGCCGCGCTCGACAGCTCGGGGTCACCCAGGAGCGCGTCCAGGCGAGCCCGCGCCATGCGCACTTCGCTCGAGCGCCGGCTCGTACCCCGGCGGGCCAGAGCCTTCTGCGCCGAGCGCGCTCCGCTCAGATTGCCCGCCGCCACGTCCACGTGCGCGGCGCAGGCGGCAGCGACGTCGATCAGAACGAGCTCACCGACGGCTTCGAGCTTCTCCCGGCCGGCGTCGACGCTGCGACGCGCGGCGTGGGTATCGCCTCCGTCGGCGAGCACGCGACCGATCCAGCAGAGTGTCAGACCCTCGTGATAGACGTTGCCCACCTCGCGGTGCACGGCGAGCGCCTCTCGAAGTCCGAGGAGCGCGCCCGCGGAGTCGCCCTCGGCCTCGCTGCAGAGCGCGACGGATCCGGCCGCAATCCCCTCCCATCGACGGTTGCCGGTCGCTCGGAGTAGCGACCCGGCCTCGGTCAGACGGCGACGTGCGCGTCCGATGTCCCCGCGCTCGAGCTCCATGGTTCCGAGGTTGGTCAGGTAACAACCCTCGTGATGCCGATCCTCGAGGTCTCGGTGGAGTCGAACCGCCTCCATGCAGCGCTCGCGGGCCACGTCCAGCTCACCGAGCTCGTGCTCTAGGCTCGCCAGGTTGCCGACTGCGAGCGCACGCTCGCGCTCGTCGTGCTCGGTGTCGAGCACGGCGATGGCGGCATGGTACGCCGAGCGTGCGCCCTCCAGGTCGCCGCGCAGCGTGAGCGCGTTGGCGAGGTGAGATCGCGCCGCGGCGGCCGAGCGCTCGTCGCCTGCGTCGCCAAGGAGCGTCATCGCGACCTCGAGTCGCTCGATGGCCTCGTCGAGCCGGCCAGTGTGGAGCGCGGTGCGCGCCAGCGCCGCGACGGCGTGGCCCTCGAGCGCCAAGTCCCCCAGGTCTCGCGCCAGGCGCGCTGCCGCGCTTCGCTCACGCACCGATCCCGCGCCGTCCCCGAGCTCGAGGAGGACTGCGCCGTGGGCGATGCGAGCCTCTGCCACCAGCTCCCGGGGCACGCGCGAGATGCGGTCGTCTTCGAGGGCCCCTCCGAGCAGGGTCCGGCGGAGCGTCACCGGGCCCCGTCGCGAGTGCCATGGCTCCATGGCCAGGGCGATTTCCAGCGCCCACCGAGCGGCGTCGTTGTCGTCCGGGGGTCGTCCGCGGCACCACGCGTGCGCGGCGAGGGCGTTGTCCCTCTCGCGCCGCAGCGTTGCGAGCCCCTCCGCGCCTCGCCTCCCCGCGGACGCTCGTGCCGCGTCGGAGAGTACGCTCGCGTAGTGCGCCGCGTGTCGAGCGCGGACCGCATCGCCGTCCCCGGCGCGCAGCTTGGCTCGCGCGTGCTCGCTCACGATTTCCGTCGAGCGATAGCGCGTAACGCCGTCCCCGGCTTCCGCGCGAAGGAGCGAGCGAGCGCAGAGCGAGTCGACGGCGTCTTCCAGCCACGCCTCCGAAGCACCCGCCGGAGGCACGGTGACGGCCCGTGCCGCGGCCATGTCGAAGCCGCCGTGAAACGCCCCGAGCTGCGCGAGGACCGTGCGTTCGTTCGGATCGAGCAGCTCCCACGAACTCTCCACCAGGGCGTGCACGGTCGAATGGCGCGCCGGGCGGTCGCCCGTTCGGTCCGTGAGCACCGCGAAGGTGCGCTCGAGCGCCTCGACGAGCTCGGGCAGCTCGCAGGCTCGCAGCCGCGCCGCGGCGAGTTCGATGGCCAGGGGAAGGCCCTCCAGGCGCGCCACGATGCGGTCCACGAGCATCGGCTCGAGCGTCTCGCGACGCAACCGCGGGCGTGCCTCGACGGCGCGGTCCACGAAGAGCTGCGCGCCGTCGGAGCCGCCGATCTCAAGGCCGCGAGCGTCGAGGCCCAAGGGGTCGGGACGAAGTACGACCTCCTGCGGGAGTCCCACGGGCTCCCGACTCGTGGCGACGAACGCGACTTCGGGCGCGGCCTGCAGCCAGCGATCGAGCGCGACCGCGGCCGGGCCGATGACCTGCTCGACGTTGTCGAGGATCAGGAGGTCCGGACGTCGGCCCCGCAGCAGGCGCGCGACGCTTCCGAGGAGATCTTCGTCCTTCGCGCCGGTCAGTCGGGCGTCCAGGGCGGCGGCCGTCGCGGCGCAGAGCGCTTCGACCGACCGCGTCTCGCTCGCGTCCACGAACACCGTGTCGTGCCCGCCTCGTGACGCCATCTCGACGACGAGCCGTGTCTTGCCGATGCCCCCTGGTCCCACCACGGAGACGATGTGGCCGGCGGCCGTGAGAGCCCCGAGCCGCTCGAGTTCCCCCACGCGGCCGACGAACGTCGTCTCGAACGCCGGCAGCGACCGCGATGTCGGGCGCGGTGGGGGCAAGGACGGTTGCCCCGCGGGCGCAGCGGTCGAAGGCGTTCTCTCCCGCACGACGGGGATTGTGCCCGCGGTCGGCGTGGCACGGAAGCACACTGCCGAACGGCTCAGGTGGCCTCGGTCGGACCGCGGTGCTGGTTCGTGAGCGCGTCGTTCGGTACACTGCCCGCATGCGCAACGCCGTTTCGATCGTAGGGCTCGCTGGTGTGCTGCTCTTCGCGGGGGGCTGCGGCAGCGACTCCTCTGGGGGTGACGATGACTCGGACGGGAGCGGCGGCGCGGCCGGGGCGAGTGGTTCGGGCGGCTCGGCCAACGAGCCCGCGACGGGTTGCGGCTCGGAACGCCCGGCAGGTGCGCCCACACCCGCGCCCCTCAAGGCACCCAGCGGCGGTCCGTGTCCGTCGTTCGTCGAAGGACGAAACGCGATCACCAGCGCGGGTACTCCGCGAGAGTTCCTGTTCGAAGCCCCGGACGACATCGGGGCCGACGAGGTCCTTCCCGTGATCTTCTTCTGGCACTGGATGGGCGGTGACGCTCAGGACTTCGTCGATCGCGGCGAGCTGGCGAAGGCCACGAACGACCAGCGCTTCCTCGCGATCATTCCGGAGTCCATCGGGGCGGGCGTGTTCGGGATGGCCTCTCTCGACGTCAAGTGGCCCTTCGACGTGACCCAGAGTGACGATCGCGTGAACCAGGAGCTGACGTTCTTCGACGATCTGCTCGCGTGCGCTGCGGAGCAGTACACGGTCGATCGCGACTGCGTTTCGAGCGCCGGCGTCAGCGCCGGCGCGCTCTTCACCGGACAGCTCGCGGGACTGCGCGGGGACTACCTCGCGTCCTTCGTGTCCCTCTCCGGGGGCACGGGAGGGATCATCAAGCCCTTCGCGAATCCTGCGCACAAGATGCCCGGGCTGGTGCTCACCGGCGGGCCGACGGACAACTGCTTCAACCTGCTCAACTTCGAGTCCCAGTCCGCGACGCTGAAGCAGGACATGACGCAGGGCGGCCACTTCCTGGTGGAGTGCCTCCACAACTGCGGTCACGCGCAGCCCCCCGTCACGCCTGCGCCCGGTCAGAGTGCGTTCGCGCCGTTCTGGGACTTCGTCTTCGCCCACCCGTTCTGGCTGTCGCCCGGCGATTCGCCCTACCACGAGACCGGTCTGCCGGACTCGTTCCCCGAGTGGTGCGCCATCGGGATGGGCGCGGCGACGCCCCGCACGGGCATGTGCGTCGATCCTTCGCAGTGCTGAGGGAAATTCCGCGCGAGGGCGTCTCGCGACCGTCGGTGCCGCGTCGCGATACCCGTTGAACCGTGCCGAGGTCTCGTGCGACGCTCTCGCTCTTCCGGCTCGTATCGAAGCCGGTGAGAAAGGGGCAGCCAATGGCTCGAAGCACCGTGCAGACACTGGCCACCGGAGTCATGGTCCTGGGAGCGCTGCTTGCCTGCAAGGGCGGCGCAGAGAAGTGCGCCACGGATGGCGACTGCAAGAACGGATTCACGTGCGTGAGCGAGGTCTGCGTGCAGAAGGCCGCCGCAGAACCGGCAGCCGCGCCCGCCGGCGAGCCTGCTGCAGCCGCGGAGCCTGGGGCTGCAGCAGAACCGGCCGAGGCTCCGGCGAAGGCCGCGGGGGGTACGGACTACCCGATGGACGGCATTCAGAAGATTCCCGACAATTGCTCGGCCGCCTCCGTCGTGCTCGGCGTGGTGACGAGCGCCGTCGTCGACAAGTGGGAGTCCGGCAAGGAGTGGACCTGGGCGACCCAGGCGTTCCTGGCCAATCAGCAGTTTCCGCTCATCGACGACAACCCGGCCAAGCCGGGAGACGTGAAGATTCTCCAGCACCACCACGGCAACGGCGACAATCGCGCGCTGGTCGCCTACTGCATCGACGGCGGAACCTGCAACCGCGTCGCCGCCATGTACAAGCACGAGGTGTACGGGGCCAAGCCGTCGCCGTTCTGCGGCGCGAACACGCCGGGCGTCAAGGGAGTCGGCGAGACGCTCGTTCAGCTCACGCAGGTCATGCCCATCAAGGAGAAGCTGCCGAAGCGAGACGACGTGACGGGACTGTGCGCGCGAATTCACGTGTGCAAGCGCAAGCTGGATCACTCGACTCCTGACGACCTCGGAATCAAGTGCAACCGCGCTCCGTCGAAGCACAAGGTGGAGTGTGCTCGCAAGCCCACGTGCCAGGAAGTCGTGGACTGTACGGGCTGACGGCGCCGCGCACTCGCGGAGATAGGACCCGTGCGCCACAAGTTCCTGCGCTTCTCCGGGGGCGCCGAATCCGATGATCGTGCCCGATTCCTGACCGCGGCCCAGTCCCTCTGGCGGCTCCTCGGCGAGGGAGCGGAGGGGCCGGTCGTCGAGGCGCTGGCCGCGGCGCTCGACGAGGAGCTCGAGGTTCGCGTGCGGGGCCGCTCGGTCACGCTGCGGACGGGCCGCCCCTCCCTCCGACCGCTCGCCGAGGAGGTCGCGGCCATGGCACCCGCGGGATGGACGGTGGTGACGACCCCGCCCCCGCGATCGCTCCCGGAGGTCACCGAGGTTCTCGAGCGCGAGCTCGGAGCTCGCCTGCAGGGCGCGCGTGTTCGCGTCGGCGTGCAGCGCGGTCACTTGCTCGACGTCGTCGTCCACACGCACGACTGTACGAGTCACCAGGACGAAGCGGCACTGGACGTCGCGAACCTCGCGACCGAGCTCTTGCTCGGTCAACGCGTCTTCGACGACTGGATCGGCGAGGTGGGCGTCGCGTCCGAGCCGCGTGGTGCGGGCCTGCTGCGGGTCCACGACTCCCATTCCCGCGTCGAGACGCATCCCCTCTCGGAGCTGGCTCCGCTGGTGGAGCGGGCCATTGCAGCGATCAAGGAGGGGCTGCCCGAGGCTCCCTGGCATGCGGCCGAGCCGGTGAACGACTGGGTTCTGTTCGAGCTCGACCCGGCCGAAGCGGGCGGGGGTGCGTGCGACGATCTGGTGCTCGCGTCCACGGTTCTTCCCGAGATGCTGAAGTGTCACCTCGAGGAGGCGCCCTTCGCTTCCGAGCGCTTCTCGCGTTACGGGGAGCGGTTCTGCGCGGTGGTGGTTGCCGAGTCCGGAGCGTCTCCCGGCGAGGTGCTGGCGAGACGGGACGCGCTCGAGGCGGAGATCGGCGCGATGCTGCGCCGTGCCGGGGTCGGCGGCGTCGTGGGCAACGGTCTCGGTATCCGCCATTCGTACCTCCACCTCGCGCTCTCCGACGCGGAGGCGGCGGTCGAGCCGCTCCGGGGCGCCTTCCGTCGCGTGGGGCCGCCGCCTCCCGCCTGGCTCACCTTCTTCGACGGCGAATGGAAGGACGAGTGGGTCGCGCTCGGCGACCTCGCGGCGGCCTTCCCCGGGCGATTGCCGGCGCTGCGCCGCCGCCCTATCACCTGAACGTGCCCTTGGAAGTCCTCGAGCTGAACGCCGCCAACTGCAAGACGTACCTCGTCGTTTCGGGCAGGGAGGCGGCCCTCGTCGATCCCGTGCGCGAGCGCGTCGCTTCCTACCGCCGCACGCTCGACGAGCGGGGGCTCCGGCTCGCTTACGTGCTCGAGACGCACATGCACGCAGACCACCTGATGCTGAACCGCGAGCTGAAGGACGCACTGGGTGCGCCTGTGGTCATGCACGACGCAAGTCCGAGCCCGCTCGTCGACCTGCACGTTCAGGAAGGAGTCACCCTGGAGCTCGGCGACGCGGGCGTCGAAGTGCTGCACACGCCGGGACACACACCGGACTCGGTCTGCTACGCCGTCGGTGGCGTCGTCTTCACGGGGGACACGCTGCTCATCGGCGGTTCGGGGCGGACGGATTTTCCGGGGGGTGATGCCGGCGCGCAGTACGATGCCGTGACGGGACGCCTCTTCTCGATGCCTGCCGACACCGTGGTGTGGCCGGCCCACGATTATCGAGGCGCCCACTCCTCGACCGTGGGCGAGGAGAAGGCCGCAAACCCGCGCTTCGCGGGGAAATCGCGGAGCGAATACATCGACCTCATGGGCAGCCTGGGCCTTCCGTTCCCCGACAAGATCCAGGAGGCGCTTCAGGTGAACCAGAGCGGCTTCGAGTCCGCGGAGGTTCGCTTTCCGTCCGTGCTCGACGCGGGAAAGGTCCCGGAGCTGACTGCCAGGGATCTCGCGGCGGCGCTGCGCGGATCGGAGCCGCCGCTCGTCCTCGACGTCCGCGAGCCGGAAGAGTTCGTCGGCGAGCTGGGGCACATTGCCGGGTCCTTGCTCGTGCCGATGGACGCCCTGGAGCGCCGCTTGCCGAAGCTCGCCGGCTACGTCGATCGCAACCTGGTCGTCGTCTGTCGCGCCGGCGCGAGGAGCGCGACCGCCGCCGTCATCCTCCAGCGGGCCGGGTTCTCTCGCGTGAAGAACCTCACGCGCGGCATGCTGGCGTGGACCGATGCGCGCCTCCCCGTCGAACGCTGACGCTTCTGCGACCGCGCGTCACAGGATGCGGCGAAGCAGGGCGTCGAGCTCCCGCAGCATCTCGTCGTCCGCCAGACGCGCGAGCGACGCGCGCGCCTTCTCGATGGTCGGCTCGACGAACTGCAGGAAATCGGGGTTCCCCTTCTCGCGGTCGATGAACACGAAGCGCCCCGCGTCCTTCAGCTTGCGCTGCACCGTCACGACGTCGAACTCCCGAATCACGTCGCGGACGCCGCCCGGCCCCAGGTCGACGTGCGCGGCGTACTCTCCGAGCCGCGCCTCGACGAACTCGCGCGTGAACGCCTGATAGCTGTCGTTCAGGAGCGCCACGAGGTCGTAGACCCGTGGCCCCATCAAGGCGTCCTGGAAGTCGATCCATACGAGCCGCGGCTCGGCCCCGGTCTCCTGCACCATCAGGTTGCGACTCTGGTAGTCGCGATGGACGAACCCGCGTGGCCACCGGGCGATGGTCGTGGCCAGGTGGTCCGCCGCGCGGTCGAACGTCCGACGGTCTTCGGCCGAGAGGACGATGCCGCGAGCCTCCAGCGCCCACTCGCGGAAGTGGTCGAGCTCCCACCTGAGCAGGTCCTCGTCGAACGCACGGCAGGCGACGATCGAATCGGAGGGCAAGGAGGCGAGCCCCCTCTGGGCCGCGGCGAGGTCGCGGACGGCGGTGCGATAGAGGCTCTCCCGGGCGTGCGGATGGCCCTCGAGGTACCGCGCCAAGGTGTCGTCTCCCAGGTCCTCGACCAGGAGGACGCCGTCCTCCTGCGACGCGCCGAGGACGCGTGGTACGGCGACGCCGCGATTGGCGAGGAGGTCTCGGACCTCGAGGAATGGCCACCGGCGGGACCCGCCGGCGGCCTTGTCGATCTCGTCGGACCGTGCAGCGTCGGGGAAGTACATGGCCACGGCGCGTTCACCGTTCCCGAGTCCCACTCGGAAGAACCGTCGTGTCGAAGCGCCTCCCGGCATCGTCTCGGGCCGAAGAGGAGCCGTTCCGCCCGCCACGCGGGTTGCCACGGCCACGACGCGCTCCAGGAGGTCGTCGGCGGGCGCCACGACGTTCGATCTACACGCTGCGGGTGCGCCGGCCCACTTAGCTGCTCGGCCGCGCGCGAGGCGCTCCGAGCGCGCCGAACCCCGACGCGCCAGGGCCTCGCCCGGGTCCTCGTGCCCTGTGCGCGCACCATGGTATCGAGGGCCAGCTTCGTGCGCGGACACTCGGAGGTGGCGTGATGAGCGTGGTCAGTGAGTTCAAGGAGTTCGCCGTCAAGGGCAACGTGGTGGACATGGCGGTGGGGGTGATCATCGGGGCGGCGTTCGGGAGAATCGTCACGTCGTTCGTCGCGGACGTCGTCACACCGCCGCTCGGGCTCCTGATGGGCGGAGCCGGCTTCGTGCACCTTCAGATCGTGCTCAAGGAAGCGACGGGAGACACGCCCGGCGTGGTGATCGCCTACGGGAAGTTCCTGCAGGCTGCGTTCGACTTCCTCATCGTCGCGTTCGCGATCTTCCTCGCCATCCGAGCGGTGAACCGCCTGCGGCGTCAGGAGCCTGCACCACCTCCGGCAACGCCCGAGCCCACGCCTACCGAGCGGCTGCTCGGTGAAATTCGCGATGCACTTCGCGGGAAGGCCTCAGAGTAGCCCTTCACCCAGGCGGTCGAGCAACGCGCGAAGCGCGGGTCGGTAGCCGAAGTCCTCCGCGGTCACCGTTCCGACGTTGCGAGCGCAGATGGAGGCGACGATCGCGTTGTCTCCGATACCGCGGAGCACCTGCAGCTGCCGGAGGCCCGGGTACGCCTTTGCGCGGTACTGGGTGGATCCGTAGCTGCCCGTCTCGTCCTGGCAGATGGGCTTGTTCTGACCCTGAGCGAACTGAGGATCACAATCGCAGAACTGGAAGGCGCCAGCGCAAGAACGCGGCACTTCCAGGTCGAACACGCACGCGTACTGCAGGTCGAAGCCTGCGGTGCCGAGGGACATCTCGTGACCGTTGATGGGATTGGCGCGCGCGTCGAGGGACGAGGACGGAGCGAGAGCGAACCCCGTCGGCGGGTGCACGCCCTCGCGCTCGGAGATCGACTCGATCATCAGCGGATCGAGGGGCAGAATGCCGCGATCCGGATCTCCGACGATGAGATCCCAGGTCCCGTCCGCGTGCATCTCCTTCGCCGCCTTGTAGACGAGCGGCGCGTCCGGGCTCGGGTCGCGCGCGACGTCTTGCCACGGCACCCCGGTGATGCCGGCCAGGTACACGAGGCTCGGGTCGCGGCGGAGCCCGCGCTCGTCCGGTGCGAAGAGCGGATTCGGCACACGCTGGCCGTCGCGGTCCACGACGGACTCCTCGGTCAACGCGGCGATGTACCGTTCCACGGGGTACCGGAAGTCTTTTCCGAAGCGGCGCTTCTGGTCGAAGCAGCGCAGCAGGAACGAGTCGTCCTCCGGGGTGTACGGGCCTCGCGCGCACTCCGGGTCGAGCGCCGGCTCCGGGCACGCCGGAGACACCCGCGGATCTCCACACGACTGACAGCAGGGGTCGTACGGATCGGTCGCACACACCGCGGTGGCGCGCGGCATCCCTCCCTGATCGAGCACCTTCCAGCTCCGGCCCCCATCGACGATCGAGCAGTCGTTCTCGTCGGTGAGCATCACGATCGCCAGCAGTGAATCCGGCCGGAGAAAGTCTGCCCTCTGCCGAAGGACGACGTCGTCGATCCCCCGGGGTGTAGCGCAATCCCCCGGTCCGTCGGGACAAGGTTCCAGGGGCAGCGTGTCGTGAGGCGTGGGGTCGATCAGGAATCGGTACCAGGCTTCGAGCGACGCTTCGATGCCACAGCCGCTTTCACCCACGCCCTCCACGAGCTTCCGCATGCGCAGGCGCAGCGTGTCCGGATTGTCCTCGCCTGGTGGCTCTTTGGTCCCTGCGGGATCCCACGCGACGAAGCCGAGATCCTCGTACGTCTGTCCCGGCGCCCCGCGGTCGAGCAGGTGGCCCTTGTCGTTCGCGCGTCCCATGAACCCGAACCCACAGCCGTTCGGGTTGCCGTGTCCACCCAGGCTCGACGAGATCACGCCGATGTGCATGTCCTGGACGGAGTCGAACTCGCGAAAGGAACCCTCCGGGCACCGCTGGCCGCGCAGCGGCTGTGTGGTCAGCGGTGTTCCGTCGATCCCCACGCAGAGCGGGTTCGACAGTCGCGCGACCACGTCCGGGATGGCGCGCGACAGGATCGCCTGCTTGTCACCCATCGATCCGGAGTTGTCGATCATGAAGAGCAGATCGATCTTCTCGGCCCTGGGCCGCGGCGGCCGTTCGGGGCGCGTGGGCTCCTCGTCTCCGGCGTCTTGCGAGGGCGCCTGGTCGTCGAGCCCGCTGCTCTCCAGCACGGGGAGGGGGAGTCCGGTCTTCGAGCCGCAGCCGGGCGCGGCCACGAGCACGGCGGCGAGCGCCAGCGCACGGCGACGCGCGCGTGAGCGGCTTGGGCTAGCGGGAAGGGCCGGCACCCATGGACCTTAGGCTCGGTCGCCGGGTGCGCGCCCTGCGCGTTTGCGGTCGCTCTCGTAAATCCGTGGAATCTTCTGCGAAATCGAGGGGTGGGGGCAGGCGCCCTCCGGCGGGAGCGGTGATCGAACGCATCGGCGGGTCGCCGTAACCTTGCGATCGCCTCCCGGGGCGGGGATGATTCGTCCGCCCTCAGGAACCCGTCGAAATGTCCGCGCGTCGCTTGCTTGCCGTTTCGCTCTTCGCCCTGGCCGTGCCGGTGGCGAACTGCACCCTCATCACCGACGTGGATCGGGCGAAGATCCCCGAAGCCACCGACGACGCAGCGTCGAGTGGCGGCTCTGCGGGCAGCGCGGGGTCGGCGGGCAGCGCGGGGTCGGCGGGCTCCGCGGGTGCGCCGACGGGGGGAACCGCCGGTTCCGGCGGCACTGCCGGCATGGGTGGCAGCGCCGGAACACCGGGCGGCATGGGCGGCAAGGACGCGAGCGACGACTCGATGACGTCGAATGCCGGTGGAATGAGCGGCGGGAGTGCCGCCGGTTCCGGCGGCGACGACGCGTCCACCGACTGAGCATCTGGGGCGGCACCGCTGCGCGGAAGCGAGGGTCGCTTCAGCGGTTGCGCCGCGCGCGCACCCAGAGCGCCATCATCGTGAGCGCGGCGAGCAAGCTTGCCGCGCCATCGGGCCGGGCGGGGCCCCTGGGCTCGACGCGCGCGCCGCAGCCGTACTTGACGAGGCAGAGCTCGCCGCCCTTCTGGTTCGGGTTCGTCCCTTCGCGGAGCTCCGTGACGTCCGGGACGCCGTCCTCATCGGTGTCGCACGGTGACGTTCCGTCGGGTGGACACTGGACGGCCGTGAAGGGCGGATCCGCCGTGGTGGGATCCTCGAGGACCTTCAGCGCGGGCGCAACGCTCGAGGTGTCCTTCGCGAACAAGCCAGCCCGGCTGATGACGTCTCCGAACCCGTCGTTCAGCGTGCCCAGGCCTCCGCTCATGTCCTGATGGCAGAGCGTGCAGACCGGAGCGCACTCCATGTCCAGCTCTTCCTGCAGCTTCGCCGGAAACTCTGGCGACGCCACGGTGCTCGTCGCGACCGCGAGCGTCGCCAGGCCAGCCGTCAGCGCCGCGAGACTAGAGATACGCATGGATCTGAGCCAGGAGGGTGAGGGGATCTTGCTGCCGCATCAGCGCGTCCACGCGGAGGTCGAGGTGGGGCAGGAAGAACCAGTTGACGCCGAGCCACCCACCGAGCTTCGGTTCACCGACGCCGGGTGACGTCGTGGCCGTGCGTCCGCGAAGCACGCGGCCATCGGCGCCCACGTCGAGGAGCTCTCCGGTACCCAGCAGGTGCAGTCCCTGCACGACCTCGAAATCGGCCTGGAGCATTCCGACGTAGCCGAGCTCCCGATCGGTCACGAGCAGCACGTCGGCCTCGAGGAGCAGCACCAGGGGCTTCGCCGGTGACCAGCGGCCGGTGAGCCCATGGGCCTGTCGAGTGACGGGCTCCTCGCGCAAGGTGAAGCGATCTGCCTGGGCGATCGTCAACAAGCTCGTCACGCCCACCGCCAGCTTCGTGTCCAGGAAGTACTCGGCGAAGCCTGCGTATCCGCGATCCCGGAAGTCGTCGGGACCGAGCTGATAGTTGCCCGCGATCGCCATGACTTCGCCTCGGAGCTTTGCGCCCGAGTAGCTGACGGCCACGCCGTGGCTCTGGTCGGACTCGCGGTCGGTGTGCGTCTGGTCGCGGACCCACATCACGTGCTCCGGCATTCGCACGCCGAAGGGCAGGTTGATTCGTCCCGCGCGGACGAGGATCTCCGGGTCGATCTCGTATCCGACCCAGTGGCTTCGCGAGATGAGGTTGGCGCCGTCCGTGTTCGTCGTGACCTGCGCAGCCTGTGTGTGGGGTGATCCGGGGCGGGTTCGTCCCGCGCCCACGCTGCCCCCGAAGCGCACCTTGCCCAGGCGGAGGTGGCCGTACACGTCCGCCTGCATCGGGAAGCTCCGGACGTCCGACTCGCTCGGTTGAGCGATGGTCATGGTCCGAATGCTTCCCCCCACGTCGAGCTGCGACGACGGATCCACCGCCCCCCACAGGAACCCGCGGGACGTCCCCGGGGCCCTGTCCGAGCCCCAGCGCATCATCAGCAGCTGGTCACCCTGCAGCCGGCCGAAGGCGTTGAGCGTCTCACCGCCGGAAGGATCGGTGTGGCAGTTGCGGCAGGCGCCGTACCCGTGGCGGATCATGAACGGGTAGGCGCGGGCCTCGGCCGGGACGAGAATGACGAACACGCTCGCGAGGGCCGCGACGATCAGCGCCCAGCGCATGGAGAACGTCCGGTCGGACACTCGCGACGGCGTGGTCGGGACGCGCTCGATCGAGTGGCCGCCGACCATGGGAGGCGAATCTTGCGCTGCGCCGTCCACGGCCGTCAATCTTCGGCAGCGCCGCCGGCGCGAATCGGGCGGTACGCCACGGCGCGCCGCTCGTGGCCGGAGAACGGGAGCACGTAGCGTACGTCGTCGGTGACCTCCCATGCCGGGAGCGAGGGCGGATGCTCGCGGGCGAGCAGGACCCAGACGGCGGACCTGGCCAGGCGCGATCCCTCTCGCAGCCACTCCTCGGGGCCGAACGTGGCGCGTGACGTCGCGGTGTCGAACGACCCGTCGGCGAGCGCGGAGGCGCGGCACGACTCGATGCGGACGTCGGCGTCCAGGGTCCCGACGACCGTCCGCAGGAAAGCGACTCGCTTCGCCTTCGGTTCGACGAGCGTGACGCGCGCCGTCCCCATCAGCGCCAGGGCCAGACCTGGAGCGCCCGCGCCCGTCCCGACGTCCACCAGCGTCGCCTCGGGATCTCGCTCCGCGCGAGCCGACAAGATCGTCGCGTCGGCGACGAACAGCTCCACGAGCTGGCGCACGTCTCTCGCCGCCGTGAGGTCGAGCTTCGCGTTCCACTCCTGCACCAGGCGCAGCCAGGCCGCCATGCGCTCTACGGTGCCGAGTGCCTCCGACCGCGCCAGGCACGCCTCGCCTCCTACCCGGCCGATCACCTCCGAAACCAGTCGTTCGATGCCGGCCAGCTCGGCCATGGTCAGAGGTGCTGCTCGAGAAAGCGAAAGAGCGCCCGCCACTTGGCGCGGGCCTCGCGTCGCCAGACCATCGCATTGAAGCCGTGGATTTCGCCGGGATGGATCGACAGCTCGCAGGTGACGTTTCGTGCTTCGAGCACGCGCTGCAGACGCTTGGAGTCCGGATAGAGGGGGTCCTTGGTCCCGACGGCGGCGAAGAACGGCGGGAGCTGGCGCGCTTCGGGCGGGGGTGACTCTGCCAGCAGGCGCAGCGGGCTGGCGAGCGGCGACGCCGCGGCACGCTTCCTCACGGGTCGGCCGACGTAAGCCGCCGCGGCGCGGTGAATCCCCATCTTGAGGACACGCGAAAGCCGGGGGTGATCGAAGCGCTCCAGCTCGTGCATGTCGAGCAGGCCGTAGATGGGGAGGCACGCCTTGAGTGGGACGTTGCGGTCGTACACACGTCTGGCGAAGGCTTCGGGTCTCGGGTGAGTCGCGATGTAGGCCAGCGCGGTGACCAGGTTCGCTCCTGCCGACTCGCCCGCCACCGCGAGCCGCGACGGGTCGCCGCCGTACTCCGCGGCGTGGTCCGAAGCCCATTCGAGCGCTGCCGCCGCGTCCTCCAGCGGATCGGGGTAACGGTGCTTGGGACCGAGCCGGTAGTTGATGTTGAACACCAGGTAGCCGCGCGACGCGAAGGCGAGCGCCATGACCCGGTGGGTGTCCTTGGAGAGTACCGCCCAGCCGCCGCCGTGGACGTACAGAACGGTCGCGCGCGGCGTGAGCGAGCGCGGCCGATACACATCGAGCAGGTGAGCGCGGCTTCCCGTCGGGCGGTAGGGGACGTCGTGAACGAGATCGACTCCGTAGCTGTCCGGGTCCGCACCCGGCCCGAGGTACGCGAGGCGCGCGCCGGCATGGAGCACTCGATCCCACCCCCGTACCAGTGCGTTGACGGGCATCGGCGCGTGATTATGCCCCAAACCCCTCGGCTGCCGTCACCCTGCCGACGGGGGCCCGCGCCGCGCCAGGGAAAGGCCGAACCAGTCGTCGCGCGCCGTGTACCAGTGGGTCATCCGCAAGCCGGCGCGTTCCAGCATCGCGATCGTGCTCGCCTTCGTGAACTTCCGGCTGATCTCGGTCATCACGCTCTCCCCGGCCTCGAAGGTCACGTCCAGGTCCAGGTCACCGATGCGGACCGTCTGGGCCTGCTTCGACACGAGGTGCATCTCGACGCGCTGGGTGCCAGGATCGAAGAACGCGCGGTGCTCGAACGCCTCGGGGTCGAAGCAACCGCCGAGCTCGCGATTGACGACGCGAAGGACGTTCTTGTTGAACTCCGCGGTGAGTCCCTGCCGGTCGTTGTAGGCGGCATCGAGCACGCCCTGATCCTTGACCAGATCGGTGCCGAGCAGGAGATGGTCGTCCGGGCCCATGCGGCGCGCGATGCGCGCGAGGAACTCGACGGATAGGTGCTCGTCGAAGTTCCCAATCGTGCTGCCGAGGAAGAGGATGAGCCTTCGAGCACCGGGAGGCAGCGCGCCCATGTGCGCGTCGTAGTCCCCGACGATGCCGTGAATTTCGAGCCAGGGGTATTCTTCGAGGAGCGCCCGCGCGGTGACGGACAGCATCGACTCGCTGACGTCGAAGGGGACGTAGCGGGAGCGCAGACCTGCGCGCTCGATCGCGTCGAGGAGGCTTCGGGTCTTCCGTGCGGCACCGCTTCCGAGTTCGACGAGGTCGGTGGGACGTGCGACGCGAACGATGAAATCGGCCACGCGCTCGAGGAGTGCGTGCTCGGTCCGGGTCGGGTAGTACTCGTCCGTATCGCAGATCCGGTCGAAGAGATCCGATCCGCGCTCGTCGTAGAAGTACTTGGGGGGTAGCGTCTTCGGCGTCGTCGAGAGCCCGGACCGCACGTCCTCGGCGAGTGTTCCGACGGACGGAGTCCAGTGGACGTCGAGGGTGAAGCGCTCCTGGCGGAGCCCGCGAAGCGAACGTGCGATCGAACTCGGCATGGTCTCTCCCCGCCGCGGGGACGGACGATGGCTGGTAGGGCCGTCACGCCGCGACCGCAACCCTCGGTGACGTAGAAGGTCCCCAATCGGTGCGCGCTGCGCCCGGGTTCGGCGAGGCACCGGGTCGGCTACTCTCCTGCCTCCATGCGGGTTCATCTCATCGACGGAACGTTCGAGCTCTTCCGTGCTTTCTACGGCGGCCCCAGCGCCCAGAGTCCCGCCGGGTCCGAGGTCGGCGCCACGCGCGCGTTGCTCGGGTCGCTGCTCGTCGAGCTCCGGGACTTCGAGGCCACCCACGTCGCCGTCGCCTTCGACCGGGTCATCGAGTCGTTTCGCAACGAGCTGTTCGACGGTTACAAGACCGGCGAGGGCATCGAGCCCGCTCTTTTCGCGCAGTTTCCACTGGCGGAGCGTGCGGCGGAGGCGCTCGGGTTCGTCGTGTGGCCCATGGTCGAGTTCGAGGCGGACGACGCGATGGCCACCGGTGCCGAACGCTTCGGGAGCGATTCGCGCGTCGAAGAGGTGGTCCTGTGCTCACCGGACAAGGACTTCGCGCAGTGTGTTCGTGGCGATCGCGTCACGTGCTTCGACGTGATCCGAAGGCGTCGACTCGACGAGGAGGGAGTGGTTTTGAAGTTCGGGGTGCCTCCCGCCTCGATACCCGATTACCTCGCGCTCGTCGGCGACACCGCCGACGGAATCCCCGGACTGCGCGGCTGGGGAGCGAGGTCGGCCGCGGCGGTGCTGGCGCGGTGGCGCCACCTCGACGCCATCCCGGACGACGTGTCGCGCTGGGAGGTGAAGGTACGGGGCGCCACACGGCTGGCGGACACGCTCCGCGAAGGTCGAGAGGAGGCGTTGCTCTACAGGCGCCTGGCCACGTTGCGCACGGACGTGCCGCTGCGCGAAACGCTGGAAGATCTCGAGTGGCGAGGCGCGGACGAGCGCGCGCTCAAGGAGCTGTGTGCGGAGCTCGGCGACGACGCCCCGCTGGCCCGCGTGACGCGCTGGCGGGGCTGAAGGGCGGAGCCGACGGAGGGCGCGCGCGCAGGTCAGCCCGTCGCGGCGTTCACATCCGGTCGCGCTCCCTCGCCGAAGAAGCGCAGAACGTCGCTTTCCCTCGCGAGGCCGTCCGCGTAGCCCAGCTCGGCGAGCTCCCCCGCGAAGGTACCGTCGAACAGGAGGTACGTCGGCCAGTCGGACGGCGCCCTGGCCGGCGAGTCGAGGATGGCGAGGATGCGCCGCGCCAGGACCGAGGCGTGGCGCGAGCCCAGGAGCCTTCTCACGTGACGATGGGCCATCGCGTTCAGGTCAGCCGAAGGGCGAAATTCGAGCAGGTCGACGGGGCGGTAGGGCGCGCCGCGCGTCTCGATCAGCGTCTGCTGGATTCGCATCAGCGTGTTCGCGTCGACGTTCATGTCCATGACGTCGAGGAGGCGGTTGAGCCGCGACAGCACGCCGAGTTCGTACTGGATCGGATCGACCAGGAGTGCGCCGACGAGTCGGCTCACGACGGCGCCGAGCCCCGGCGCGCGGTCGAACGTCGGTCGGGCCGTTCGTGATCGACCGACCGAGATCACGACCAGCTTCGTGGCGCCCGCGCGGATGGCCGGCGAGAGCGGCGTGTTGAACTGGATCCCCCCGTCAGAGTAGTAGCGGTCGCCGACGCGACGCGCGGGGAACACGAGCGGGATGGCTGCCGACGCCAGAACGTGGTCGGCCGTGATGGGGCCGAGCACGACGCTGCGTCGCGAGTCCCGCCCGAACCTGAAGTTGATCGAGGGTGCTGCCTCCGAGAACACCGTCGTGCGGCCCTCCGCGAGATCCAGCGCCGCGACCACGAGCGCGCGCACGTTGCCACGCGCGACGAGATCGTGCAGAGCGGTCCACCGCACCGACGTCCTCACCAGGGCCTCGAGCGGTCGCGGATCGAGAATCGAAGCTCCTCCCGACGGCGCTCGGTCACCGAACGCCAGCCCCTCCCAGTTGACGCGCAGGTGCTCTCGGAGATCGAGGCCGCGATAGATCGACTCGAGCTCGCGTACGCACAGGTCGCCGCGGTCGGCATGGGACGCGAGAAACGCAGCGTTGATGGCGCCCACGGAGCTCCCTGCGAAGATCCCGAACGGCGCCGGATCGGTGCGGTCGAGGCCGAGCGCCTGGACGATGGCCCGCACGACGCCGGCCTCGTACGCCCCACGCACCCCGCCACCGGAGAGGACGAGCCCCACCCGGGACCCCGTGCTCCCGAAGCCAGAGCGAGTGGCGAACGGCGGCGCGCTGAAGAGCGGCTGGACGGCACCACGGGCGCTCGGTTGCGACACGGCGATACCTCGAGAACGGCGCGGGCCGGCGGATCTTGAGCGCCCCGCGGACCCCGCGCCGTGGCCCCCCCGCCGCAAGGGGATGGCGAGCTACCTCGTGCTTCGTGCGTCTCCGCGCTGGCTTCGCCAGTCGGTCGCGGCGAGGGGATCGGCCGGTATCGGCGGGGGCGGACGTGCCGTGCTGCCTCGAAACGCGACCTGCAGGTCGAACGGGACGAAACGCCCGAGCAGGTGAGGGGCCTCGCTCACCCACAGGATCCGCTCCCGCAGGCTCATGACCACCCCGTGTGTCGCGATGAGCGCGTCGATGGCGTCGCGACTGCCGAGCGGGAGCGCGGCGCCCTGGGCGCCCCTGCGGTCACGCAGGAGCGCCACCGCGGCGGCAGCGTCCATGCGCCCCTTCTGCTCGGCGAGGAGCTCGTCGGCACGCCGGCGGCGCGCCAGCGTGGACGTCGTCCGACGCACCCGCTCGTTCTTCGGATCCGAGGCATGGGGCCCTTCGAGGTGATTGGTCACGGCGGCGCGCGTCCCGAGCCTGCGCGGATGGGCGGGATGCCCCGGCACTCGCTCGACCGAGTACGCCGCGCCACTCGCGTCCGCGACGATCACCACGTGACTCACCATGGGACGACTCTCGGACAGCAGGCGCACGCCTTCGTCTGCGCTTCGCGCTCGGGACAGGACTCGCCGAAGCGCGTGGACGACCGGCTCGCCCCTCGACTCCGGCTCTCCCGCCCGTGCCCCGTGGACGACGGCGGCGACGCCTTCCACGTTCATGCCGCTCACCACTCCGACGAGCCCTGGCCACGCGACGGACGCGAAGGGGATCATGCCCGTCTCCTCGACCAGGAATACGGCCTTCTTCTCGTCGAACACGTCGTGCGCCTCGAAGTCGAATGCGCGAGACAGGATCACGTCCCCGCCCGCCGCCTCCCCCGCGAAGAAGAAGCTCGTGCAGCCGATCAGCGGGGAGGTCTCGAAGGACAGGGCGATGTCGTAGAGCGCGGTGAGGTAGACGAACCTCTGGTACGTCGGTAGCTCGTTCGCGAACACGTCGGGTGAGAACGCCCGCGCCTGTGCGGCGATCTCCATCAGGCGCGCAGGGTCCATGCCCGTGTCGAGGGACCGGTAGCGCAGCAGGGCGAGGTCGGTGAGCGCGACGCGAAAGAGTGCGTTCGGCACGTGGGTCCGGAACAGGTCCCACACGACGCGCTCGGTCTCGACCATCTCCGGGCGAAGCAGCCGGCCGTGGGCGTGGCCGATCTCCTCCGCGGTGCCCGCGAGGCTCACCTCCAGGATGGCGCCGCGCGTGACCGAGGAGCGCCCGAGCGTTCGCGTCTCGCCCCCGCCGTCCTCCACGACGTCGAGGGCGGGGGGCGGACCCAGGGCCGGCGGGTCGAGCCGCGAGGCGACGCGAACGACGAGGTGGGCGGCGACCACGAGCGTGACGGTGCCTGCGAGCGTCGCCGCGACCGCGCGCGCGCGTCGCCTCACCTGCTCGGACTCCGCTCCAGGGTGGTCGCGACCACCCTCCGGACGATCCGCGCCGGATCCCTCACGACGTGGAAATGGCTCGTCCGCGAGGAAGCCGGCGGGTACACGACGGACACCGGGACCTCCACGATGGGCCAGCCCGCACGGGCCGCGCGCAGGACCATCTCCGCCTCGAAAGCGTAGCCCGGATCGCGCGCGCCGAGCGCGAGGGTGGCGTCCACCGGGTAGCGCCGGAGTCCGCACTGGGTGTCCCCGAAGCGGCGCCGCGCGAACGTCGAGAGGAAGAAGTCGCTGACGGCATTCCCGAAGCGATTGGCGCGGGCGGCGCCCGCGCCAGCGAGATCACGCACGCCCAGGACGAGCGCGCCGCGCGGTGCGGGATCGGTCGCGAGTGTCACGGCCTCCCCCGGCGGATGCTGTCCGTCCGCGTCCAGGGAGACCGCGGTCGTCGCGCCGCGCGCCCGCGCCCATTCGAGGCCGGTTCGCAGCGCCGCGCCCTTGCCACGATTCTCGCGGTGGCTCACCACGTTCGCGCCGGCCTCCCGGGCGACCGCCGCGGTGGCGTCGCGGGAACCGTCGTCCACGACGACCACATCGCCCGCGCCGCCCGGCCAGATCGCGACCAGCTGCGTCACCACCGGGCCGATCGTGAGCGCCGCGTCGAAAGCTGGGACGATGGCGACGGTCTTCACCACGCTCACCGCTTCTCGAGACGTCCGGGGCCGCGCTCGGGCGTCAGCGGTGCTCTTCGTAGATCCGGTCACGCCACTCCAGCAAGTCTCCGAACTCACGCGACAGGACGGAATCGGTCCAGGCTTCCCGCGTGGCGGGGCCGAGGCGGAGGTAGTGATCGGCCACGGGCAGGATCATCTGGAGCGCCGACGCCATCGCGACGTCCGCGTAGCTGAACGTCCCGAGCACGTAGTCCGCCTTGCCGCCGAGGCTCTCGCGCAGCGCTCCGGCTTCGGCGCGGATGGCGTCCCGCCGTTCCCCGTCCGACTGCGCGTCGAGAGCGTACTTTCGCACCAGGAAGCGGGCGCCCATGCGTGCGGACGCGACGGCGACGGAGCCCAGGGTGCGCAGCGGTGCGGGAGCCGATTCGAGCAGCGCCTCGTCGCTCGCGAGAACTCTGCCCGTGACCAGGCCGCGCCCCGCCGCCGTCAGGCGCTCACTGCGCTCGTTCCAGGATGCAATCGCCTGGTCGTCGTCGTCCCGGAAGAGCCTCGTGCCCGAGCCTCGCGCGTCGGCCCACCGCGCTATCGCGAAGGAGTCGCGCAGGACGACCCCCTCTGCGAACAGGAGCGGTGCCGTGACGCGGCCAGCGGAGCGCAGCCGGAGCTTCACGAGGGGCTCGCTGACCATCGGCACGTACGCGGTGGTGCGGTACTCGATGCGGTGGTGGTCGAGGGCCCACCGCGCCTTCTCGGACCAGGGCGAATACGGAATGTGGAGCAGCTCGACCACGACCCTGTTTCGTCGCAGGCCGTTGCCGGCGTCAAGAGGACCGCGGAAAATCCGCCTCAGAAGCTCCCGAGGGCCCCGACGCCGTACCCAGTTCCGACGCGACCCGCGGCGACGGCGACGTCCTTTCGCTTCGCGCCGTCTTCCTTCGAGGAGCCGATGACGAGCATCACGGCGCCCGTCGCCTGCAGCACGCCGTCGAGCACCAGGAGGCCGCGGACCATCGGCTCCGCCACGCAGCGCCCGATGTCCTGGTCGATGCCGTCCCGCCTGGCGTCCAGACCCTTGCACGGGTCCTTTCTCCCGGTGAGCGCCAGCCAGGGACCCAGAACCGGTGCGGCCAGCCATCCGCTCGCGTTCGCGAAGCCTTCGGACGCCGCGATGCCGAGACCGGCGGCGTAGGGGATGGCGAAGAGCAAACCACCGACCGCGAGCGTCGTGCCCCCGGACGCTGGCTGTCGCTCGGCGGTCGGCGAGGCTCCGGCGGCGGAGCCGAGTTGCGAAGGAGCAGCGCCCGTCCACGGCGCCGTGACCGGCGGCCCGAGCGCGAGCCGCGGAGGGTGCGCCAGCGACGGTGACGCGTGCCACGAGGACGCGTGCCAAGACGACCAGCTGGAAACCGGGACGTCGTGCTGCGCGACGCGTCGATCCGCGGTGTGTGACCCGTGGGGCGGTGTCTCGGAGGCGGGTACCGGCGCCGTCGCGTGGGCGCGCGTATGGCCGTGCTCCTTGAGATCGGGAAATGACGCCGACGTTTGCGCCGCTGCCGGCCCCGAGGCCAGGAGCAGAGCGGCGATCGACTGTGCCACAGCAGAGCGCATGCCGGCGTCACAGCAGGAACCGTGCCGTCGGTACGCCGTCGGTGATTTCGGCGACTTCGAGCGACGGGTGTGCTCCGTCTGTCAGGGTTGTGCCAGCCGGTTACCGGTACCGGCCGAGGGCGGGCTCACTTCGGGACGTTGATCGTCGCGCAGCCGAAGAGCACCTCGACGGTCCCCATGTCGTCGAACTTCATCTGGTCGCAGTTCACGGCGCAAACCTGGACCTTGGTCGGGTTCAGCGGGTCGTCGTAGTACCAGCCGCCTTCGGCGCCGCACTCTGCCGCGCTCGCCACCTTGTAGATGTCGCGCGGTGTCCCGGCTCCCGGTGTGAAGCGCACGTTGACCTGGCCAGCGTCGAACACCTGGCCGGCGGGTGGGGTGGGGATCTCCCACTCGCAGGCCAGCTCCGTCTGAGTGACGATGGTCTGGGCGAGCGCGGAGAACACGCCCGAGAAGTTCGACTGTCCCTGGCACAGGCTCCCCTGCGTGCCCCCGGTCTGCGAAACGAGATCGGCGTAGACGGAGCCCATCTGCGCGCAGGGATCCGGGAAGGTGGCGCAGGGCGAGCCATCGCAGAACACGCCGAAGAACTTCCAGGAGTCGAACCACCCCGGGTCCAGGGCACCGACGCTCTGGATGAACGTGAATGCGTCCATGAACGAGTTGTCGTCGGTGACCACGGCGAAGTACTTCAGCGACTTCTGGCGGAGCGCAGGCTTGTAGCGCGGATACAGATCCAGGAGCTTCTGCAGCGCGTCGGAGCTGCTCACCTGCTCGGGGACGCGCAGGTAGCGCGGAGGGTCGGACTCTCCGCCCATGGTGCAGGGGCCACCACTGCCGAGTGGCGGCGGAATGCACACGCCGTTCGAAGGTGGAAAGAAGCCCGGCGGACCGTCCTCGCTGATGATCGCGACGTGAACGTCGATGCCCTGGTTCAGGATCGCCGTCGCGAACGCGTTCATGTTGTTCTGAACCTCCGTGGCCTCGAAGGTCATGCTCCCGGAGTTGTCGATCGCGAAGATGATGTCGATGGGCGCGAAGCCGTTCTCCGCCTGCTGCCCGATGGCGGCGCACTCTCCGCCCTCCGGCACGCCGCCCGTCGCGCCGCTGCCCTGCGTCCCACCGAACGAGAACGTGCCGCCCGAGGCCGAAGCGCCCCCGACGGCGCCCGCGCCGCCGCTCGCGGCGCCACCCCCGGCTCCGCCGGCCGATCCGCTGCCGCCGCTGGAGGCCGAGCATGCCGAGGCCCCGAGGATGGCGGCGCCGAGGAGCGGGGTGAGGCGGAGCAAGGTGGACTTCACGGTGGTGGCGATCGTGACGGAGCCGTCGGGGATGTCAACCGGCGACGCGCGGGCGTCGAACGGGGCGCGCGCCCGGTTCACGGTGCGACGCGTCAGCGGTCCATGCCGAACCACGCCCCCCCGCACGCCAGGCCGAAGGCCACGGGTGCCATCGCCAGGGCGAACACGAGCGCGACGGGCGACGTCATGGAGAGGAGCACCGTGAGCAGCGCGATGGTGATCGACGCTCCGAGCGCGGGCTCGAGCACCGAGTGGGCGGCGCTCGCCCGCGCGACCAGGAAGCCGGCGATGGGAAAGGCGAGCAGGGCCGCAGCGCCCATGAGCACGAGGGGGCCGCTCGACCGGACGTCTTCCTCGTTGACCAGAGCGAAGTCGATGCCGAGGCGATGCCCCGCGTACACGGCCAGCGCCAGCGACACGAGGATGACCCCCAGCGTCACGAACGCGCCGACCACGATCCAGCGGACCATGAGCGGCCGCTCGGTCTTGCGGAGGGCGCGCTGCATCGCGCGCAGCGAGGGAGGCTCCGGCAGAATGCTGAACGCACGGCGCGACGTGCTTCCGGACACGGGGGCCAGATCGCGAAGCGCGACGTAGCCGAGCAGAGCCATGGCGCCGAGGAGCGGGAACGCGCCGACCAGGAACGCCGGTCCGCGACCGACCACGACGTGGTCGTACAGCCCGTGCGCGAGCGTCGCGAGGATCCACGCCACGGGGAACCACTTGCTCCGGCCCCTGCTGCCGAGGGCGTAGCCCCAGGCCCCCGCGAAGAACAGGTGCGCCGGAGCCAGGAGTAGCGCTCGCAGCCACGCGAGCGCTGCGGGTTCGGACGACCACACCACCCAGAACGATTCCACGGCGGCGAATCCGGCCGCCGACGTGGCGGCGAAGGTCACCCCGAGGCGTCGACTGTCCAGGCGGCCCCCGGTGTAGAGCGGCCAGACCGGCACGAGCTTCAGGCCCTCCTCGAGCGGCGCGGCGAACAGGAACGTGGCGAGCAGCGCGCTCGCCATGCCCACCGTGGCCACGTCTTGCCCCAGCCCGGTGAGCGCGAAGCCGAAGTGCTGGGCCCACATCGCGCCCGCGCCGAGCGCGACGCCTGCGCCGCCCACGAAGGCCACGTCTCTCCACGGAAGGTGGATGGTCCGCGACAGACGTACGAGCAGCACCGCGACGATGCCGACGGGCACCAGCGCCGTCAGCGCGCCGAAGAGGACCCTCATGGCGCCGACGGCATCGTCTTAGAAGTGCAACCCCACGACGCCCGTGATGGTCGTGGCGGAGCCCACGCTGGAGCCGTCTGCGTCGGCCGCGAACTTGGCGGCGCCCTGTGCGCTGCCGGAGCCCGTGGAACCGGAGGCGGTGCCCTGGACCTTGCGCGGGTCCACTCCGGGTCGTGTGAGGCCCATCAGCTCACCGGTCAGATTCGCCCCGAGGCTGAACACCGGAGTGACGTACCAGTCGATGCCGATCCCGCCGCGGATGTCGTAGCCCGTGATCTTCACATCCGCGCTGTTGAGCCCGCTGCCGATGTTCTCCTTGCTGAAGGAGCCCATCGACGCATAGCCGCCGCCGAGCGTGAAGTAGGGCTCGATGTCGCCGAGCGGGATGCGGATGCCGAGTTCTCCGTTGAGCGTCCAGAGGTGGTAATCGGGCAGATCGGCCAGGCGGAAGCGCGCGCCGAGGGTGATGAACACCAGCCGCAGGCCGAGGCCGCCGCCGTAGACGGGCCCCGTCTGCGTGGTCTTGACGGTGCCGGCGTCGACCAGATTGTTCGCCTTGAACGTCTGCAGGCCGAGGTGAGTCATGCCGACCTCGCCGTTGAGCCACACGAACTCGAGCCCTCGCCCCGAATCTTCGCGATCCGCCTCCTCGAGCTGAGCCTCCGTCTGTGTCGGAGGCGGTGCGGCCGGCGCCTGCGACGTCCCTCCTGGGGGCGGCGCCAGCCCGCCCGCCGTCATCCCCTCGGATCCGGCCCCCTGGTTCGGCTGCGCCCACTGCCCGAGGGCCGTAGAGGTACCGAGCGCCAGGAGCGTCCCCATTGCCGCCGAACAAAGCTGCTTCATGGCGATCGAGCGTAGCAGGGGCGCGTCGTGGCGCCCAAGGGAGCGGCGGAGGCGTCGGCGGCGCGTGGTACACCACGCAGACGGTGGACGACCTCGACCCCGAGGCGGTGGCCCTGCTCCGTCACCGCGCCAAGGCACAGCTCCGGAAGCGCGCGAGGAGCCTCCGCGCCGCGCTGCCGGCGTCGGCGCGCGCGGCGCGCGGTCGTGCGCTGGCGGAGCGGCTGGAGGCCTCGCCGTGGGTGGAGCGAGCGGGCACCGTGGCGCTCTTCTGGCCCATGCTCGACCGCGGCGAGCTGGACCTGCGGCAGACCGGCGTGCGGCTGCGCGCCCGCGGCAAGCGCACGTTCTATCCGTTCATGGGCGGCGCCCTAGGCTTCCGCGAGGTGACCGACGACGCGGAGCTCGCGGCGCGGGGACGGGTGTTCTTCGAGCCCGCCGAGGGTGCCCACGAGGCTGTGCCTGGCGAGCTCGATGCCATCGTCGTCCCGGCCCTCGCCGTCAGCGAGACCGGACATCGGCTAGGCTGGGGCGCCGGGTTCTACGACGCCGTGCTCCGCCGGTTCGCACCTCCGGCCACGAGCCTCGTCGTCGCGTACGCCTTCGAGCTGCTCGCCGAGGTGCCGGCGGCGGACCACGACGTCGCGTGTGACGTGGTCGTCACCGACGAGACGAGCTTCGCGGCGCGAAGAGGCTGAAGCCGGGCGCGGTCAACCGGCTCGCTCGACGCGCCCGTCGGCGTGCCGCGCGAACCTCGCGGGGTCGCGGCCGTGAACCGGATCGTCGGCGTCCCACGGCCATGCGCCGAAGCCCGTCTGGCGGAAGTCCTCGAACGCCTGGCGAATCTCCGCTTCGGTGTTCATCACGAATGGCCCGCGCCTGGCGATGGGCTCGCCGATGGCGCGGCCCTGCAGGAGCAGCAGCTCGGACTCGTGAGGGCCGTTGGCGAGCGTCACCGCGACGTCCGGCGCAAGGTCCACCTGGTGAGCCGCGGGGATGCCGCGCCCACCGATCCGGAGGCGCGAGCCCGCGAAGAAATACAGTGTCCGGTTCGTGCCCGCGTTCGCCGGGGGCAGCGTCCATTCGGCCTCGGGCGCCATCTTGATGGTCCAGATCGCCAGGTCGCTCTCGGGGCGCGAGGCCCACGAGTCCGGTGGCGGGGCCGGGAGCGCCGCCGGGCCGTACGCGCCCGCCACGGTCGTCACGGTCGTGGGGCGCCCGGCCGCGTCGTGCGTGATGCGCGCCGGGATTGCGTCGCGCCAGAACATGGCGAAGTGCGGTTTCACCATCTTGCTGGCGGCAGGCAGGTTCAGCCAAATCTGGAAGAGCTCCACCGGGTTCGGGCTCGCGCGCTCCAGCAGCGGGAACATCTCCGCGTGCTGGATGCCGCTGCCCGCGGTGAGCCACTGCACGTCTCCACCGCCGTAGCGGGCGCCCGCTCCCATCGAGTCCGCGTGGTCGAGCAGTCCGCGGCGAACCACCGTGACCGTCTCGAAGCCGCGGTGGGGGTGGCGCGGAAAGCCCGGGACGCTGCGGCCGTGGTACATGCGCCACCCGTCCTTTCCCGCGAAGTCCTGACCCATTTCGCGCCCTTCGAGTGACGCCGCGGGCCCCATCTTCTCGTTCGCCGCCGGATAGCGGTCGTCGTGATGAACGCAGAAGAGGAAGGGGTCCCTCGTTTGCCAGGGCATCGTGAGTCGGGTCAGACCGAGCACGGGGTCGGCGGTGGTCGGGGCCGGCGGCTCCGGCAGCGCCCGGGACTCGTTGCGCGAGCAGCCGGTGGAAACCGTGGCGCCCGCGACGGCGAGGAGCTCGAGGGCGCCTCGCCGAGTGACGACGGGGCCGGGACGCTTCGACGGAACACGCATCGGGGAATCGAGGCTAACGCACTTTGACGCGCGAGGCGTGCCGGGTCCAGCCGGGACCGCGCGCTCCGCGCACGGATTCGCACGAACGACGGCGTTCAGCAGCTCCCCTGGCATTCCCAGGTTCCGGCGACGCAGACGGGCTCGCCGCACAGGCAGTTGAAGGATCCGCTGCACCCCGCTTCTGCACCTGCGTCGGCGAGCGCGTCGGGAAGGCAGCACTCCTGCGAGCAGGCGCCACACTCCGCGCAAGGCTGCGGGCACTGGCCGGAAAGTGGAGAGGGCGCGAGTCGAAAACCGGGTCCGCAGCCTCCGGCGCAACCACATTGCCCACCCGCGCGAGCGCACCCCGTCGGATCCGCGCCCGACTCGTTCCCACCCATGTCCGGTGCGGTGCCGTCGCCGCTGGTGTTCGCGTCGGCGCCGGCGTCGGCGCCGAACGGTGTCGTCCCGGAAGAGCTGCAGGCCCAGGCCCCCGGCGCGAGCGTGAGCAGGACGATGGGGCCGAGGCGGAACGCGCGAACCAGGGCGTCGTGCAACATGGCTCGAAGGTTAGATCGCGCGAGGGCGCTCGGCACGCTCGGGGCTCGGCGCCGCCCATGCGACCGAGACTTGGCGCTCGGGCGGCCTCATACCAAGATGGGCCCCATGCCTCCCTTCGCCGTCCCCGTGGCCTCGCTCTCCTTCGCCGTCCTGGCCTTCGGCTGCGCGTCCCCGGAGTCCGAACCCTCCGCTCGCTCGCGGCAGAAGGCAGCGCCCCCGGCCGCGCCCACGGTGGCGAAGGAGGTCGTGTTCGATCCGGACAACCCACCCGCCGGGTGGGTGAAGTGCCACCGCAATCACTGCCATCACCAGGACGGGCGCGTCGCGTCGTACTCCCAGGTGATGCAGCAGATGGGCGCGACGAAGATCGTGGGCGGTACGGTCCCGAAGGCTGCGCCGCCGGCGCCACCGGACGTGGCCGCGACCCCGGCGAACGCCCAGCGGACGGCCTCGGGGCTCATGTCGCGCGTCCTCAAGGCGGGCACGGGTGCGAAGAAGCCCGGCCCCGCGAGCGTCGTGAGCGTGCACTACACGGGCTGGACGACCGATGGCAAGGCGTTCGACAGCTCGATCGCGCGCGGACAGCCCGCGCAGTTTCCGCTGAACGGGGTCATTGCGGGCTGGCAGGAGGGCCTCCAGCTCATGGTCGTGGGCGAGGAGCGGCGCATGTGGATCCCGGAGCACCTCGCCTACAAGGGCCAGCCCGGAAAGCCCGCGGGGATGCTCGTGTTCGACGTGGAGCTCATCGAAATCCGCGACTGAAGTTCCTTCGCAGGCCCACGACGGCGACGGCGATCAAGAGCGCGCACATCCCGCCGAGGGCCGTGAGGCTCACGAGCACGCGCGACACTGCCTCGCCGAGCGGCGGATCTTCGTGGGTGAACCTGGGCATCGTCTCGTAGTCGCGGACGCTGAGGCGTGCGTCCGCCTCGGTCCGGGAGAAGAAAAACGCCCTGAGCTCGCGCTGAAATCGAGCCACGTTCCGGGAGAACTGCTGATGGCGTCGGACGCCGCTCCCCGCGACGTCGGTGAGGCCCTCGTGCAGCAGCAGCGCCGGCGAGACGAACCGTAGCGAGTCGACCAGCGACTGTTGACGGCCGAGCTGCTCGTCGAAGCGGCGAGCCACCGGCTCCACGCGGCGCTCGATCTCCTCCTGAGCCTCGATGGCGCGCTTGTCCACGGCCGCCGGCGCGAGCCCGTGATTGCCCTCGAGCGCGCTCAACCTGGCTCCCGCCTCGCGCGCCGCGCTCCGGGTCAGGTTGACCAGCTCCGCGCGTGACGGTGTCGGGTGCAGCGCGTCCGTGGTGACGGCGGCGAGGCCGGGTACCACCACCGTGAACGCGAGCCACACCGCGACGAGGGACAGGGCGTTGGCGGCGGAGGAGCGGCCCCAGGCGTTCACCGCCACGGCGCAGGCGAGCCAGAACAGCACGTACCCGCTCTGCAGTCCGAGGAGCATCGCGAGCCCCGCCGGACCACCGGCCTCCGAGAGGCGCGCTCCGGCGGCGACGGTGCCTGCGACGGTGAGCATGCACGTTCCTGCGACGAGGAACATCGCGCGCTGGGCGACCTTGCCCATCACGAAAGTCGTCAGTGACACCGGCTGCGACAGAACGAGCGCGAGCGTGCCTCCCTCCCTTTCGCTCGAGAGGACGTCGTAGCTGGCAGCCAGCACGACCAGGGGGAGCAGGAAGACCAGGACGAAGGCGAGGTCGAAGGGGCCCGACGCCCTCCGGGTCGGGTTGGCGGCGTCGGCCTGCCCGGCCTCGGCGAGCAGGGCGCGCGTCGTCACCTGGTAGATCTGCGGGAGCACGTCGCGCTGCCCCACGGCGATGCCGGCGAGGGGGGCTGGGTCGAGCGCGGCGACGCGTGGAAGGAGATCACGGCCCACCTGGAGCGGGCTTCGGGGGTCGGCAGCCGCGCGGGCCGGCGCGCCGCGATGAATCGCGTCGACCTCCGCCCGCAGGCGCTCGCGCGCTTCGGTCTCGTGGCGCGCGGCGGCCTCGATGGCCTGGCGCTCCGCGCGCACCGCCTGGCGCCCACCGATGGCCGCGTAGGCGACCAGCGCCGTGAAGATGCCGAGCACCATCCACCGGCTCCGCTCGCGCAGGGCGCTCGACCACTCGACGCGTACGACCGTGGAGAACATCGCTCACACCACCCGGACGCGTCGCGCCGCGGCGAAGGCGAAGGCGACGCTGACGACGACCCAGCCGCCCAGAAGCGCGGCGCTCACGGCCTGCCGCTCGAGGACCCACGCGGCGCTGGGCCGTCGATACTGGAACTTCGGCATGCGTTCCCACGTCTCGCGCCCCGCCACGTAGCTCCAGACGTCGGCGCCGCCCCGCGTGCCGAGCTCTTCGTTCAGCGCGTCCACCAGCGCGCGACGATGCCCCTCGGCCGCGTGGGCGAAGTGCCGGTGGTGCGCGTGGTCCGTCCCGGCGAATGCCATGGACAGGGAGCGAATGGCCGCCGGTGGCGACACGATCGCCGCCCACTGCGTCGCCTTGTCCTGCCGCTCCACGACGCGCTCGAGGTCGTCGAAGTGGTGGTCGAGGACCTCGTTCTCGAACCGTGCCTCCGCCTCGAGCTCGATGCCGCCGAGCAGAGACTCCGACATGAGGGTCTCGGCGCCCTTGTAGCCGCTCCGCTCCATCAGCTCTTCCGTGATGGCGTTCACGCGCTCCTCGCGGGGCGGCCCGTTGGGGAGGCCGTCGGCGAGGCTCTTCTTCACGCGCTCTGCGAAGGCGGTCGGCGTCGGGGTCGGGACGAGCAACGCGACGGCGTCTGCCGCGACCCGCGGGATGACGAGAGCCCAGGCGATCCAGAGCCCCAGCAACGTCACGAGGGACGCGCGGGTGGAGGCTGCCCTCGCCGAGGCGCCGAGCGTGACCGCGAGAAAGACGACGAAGTAGGCGCCGTAGGCGACCGCGAGCGCGAGGGCACGCTCGACGGGCACCGCGCCGGCGCCGTCGCCGGCACCGGCGACGATCACCGCGCCGAGGAGCGCCGCGGGCAACATGAGGGCGCCCAGCGCGGTGGTGAGGCCGAGCGCCTTGCCGGCCAGGAGCCGGACCGGCGCGACGCCGGACGCGGCGACGAGGCGCAGCGTCCCCCGCTCGCGCTCGGCGGACCAGGCCGCGAAGCCCATCCCGACGACGAGGAGCGGCACCAGGAGCTGCAGCACGGTCGCGACGCTGAAGCGCCCGAAGCGCGCCAGGCCGGCGGAGTCCTGCGCGCGAGCGCCGTCGAAGGCGTTGCGGCGATGTGCCTCGAGCTTCAGCGAGACGCCGACGAACGGCTCCACGCCGGGATCGACGAACGGCAGAGCGCCCCCCGGCTTGAACACGAACGAGCCGTAGTGGGCAGCCGCGTGAGGGTTCTTCTCCTCCTGGTCCAGGAAGTGCGCGTCCGCGGTCTGCTGCGCGGCCGTGCGCTCCGAGTGCGTCGCTTCGGCCTGCCTCACGCCGAACGCCAGCGCCAAGGCGAGCAGCCCGAGGACGATCGCGCCGGACACCCAGAACCGCCCGTCACGCAGGACCTCCCGGATTTCCTTGCGCACGACGACGAGGACGAGCCGGAGCCTCGTCGCGGCGACGTTCGAGCCCGGCTCATTCATGCATGTGCTCGAGGTACACGCGCTCCAGGTCGGCGTGGCTCAGGTCCTTCGTCGCGTGCGTGGCCACCAGCTCGCCATGCTTCATGATGCCGACCCGATCGCCGACCTCCTTCGAGCGGAAGATGTCGTGGGTCGCCATGAGCACCGCGACGCCATCGGCCCGGACCTGCTCGAGGAGCGCCGAGAACTCGTTCGAAGCCTTCGGATCGAGGCCGCTCGTCGGCTCGTCGAGCAGGAGCGCGCGGGCGTTCTTCGCCATGGCGAGGGCGATGCCGACCTTCTGGCGCATCCCCTTCGAGAACGTGCCGACCCTGCGCTCGTGAGCTTCCTTCGAGAGGCCGGCCCGCTCGAGGAGCCGAGCCAGGTCCGACGGTTCGAGGTCGCCCCGCCCCGCGAGCGTGGCGAAGTACTCCAGGTTCTCCAGGCCCGTCAGGTTCGGGTACAGCATCACGTTCTCCGGGATGTACGCGATGGCGCGCTTGGTCTCGACGGGGTGGTCCCTGACGTCCTTGCCGTCGATGAGCGCCCGGCCGGAGGTCGGCTCCACGAAGCCGAGGAAGAGCTGAATCGTCGTCGTCTTGCCGGCACCGTTCGCCCCGAGCAGGCAGTAGATTTCGCCGGGCTCCACCCGCAGGTCCAGGCCGCGCAGCGCGACGACGTTGCCGTAGTGCTTGGAGAGATCGGCGGCTTCGAGCATCGGGGCGCGCGTGGGTTACACGCTGAGGGCGGGGCGTGCAACCTGGCGCGCATCGAACGCGCTCG
This sequence comes from uncultured Polyangiaceae bacterium, assembly GCA_964487605.1. Lineage (GTDB taxonomy): Bacteria > Myxococcota_A > Polyangia > Polyangiales > Polyangiaceae > JAJDAH01. The sequence continues at coordinate 5,297 of CAZARU010000021.1, read as the reverse complement.
AGCATGCTAGAAGGCGGTCGTGCAGGGCAGCGTCGTCACCCAGGTCGTTCTCCCGATCGCGCTCTTCGTCGTCATGCTCGGCATGGGCCTGTCGCTGCGCCCCGCGGACTTCGCCCGCGTGGCGAAGTTTCCGAAGGCGCTGCTCATCGGCATCGGGTGCCAGATGGTCCTCCTCCCGCTCGTCGGGCTCGGAGTGCTCAGCGTCGTGAGCCTCACGCCGGCGCTCGCGGTCGGCTTGCTCGTTCTCGCCTTCTGTCCCGGCGGGACGACGTCGAACATGTTCACCTTCCTCGCGCGCGGTGACCTCGCCCTGTCGGTGACGCTCACGGCGGTCGTCAGCCTGGTGACGCCCTTGACCATTCCGCTGCTGACCAACCTGGCGATGAGCCGCCTCATGGGGTCCACCGCGGCGATCGAGCTGCCCATCGGGCAGACGGTCGTCGTCCTGGTGGCCATCACGATCGTCCCGGTCGCGATCGGCATGCTCGTCAACGCGCGTCGCCCTGCCTTCGCGGCTCGAAGCGAGCGTGCGGTGAAGGTGCTCTCCACCGTCGCGCTCTTCGCGATCATCGCATCGCTCGTGCGCAAGGAGTGGGCCAACCTCCCGGCGTGGTTCGCCCAGGTGGGTCTCGCGGCGCTGCTCCTGAACGCGACGGCGATGGCGGTCGGCTACGGGGTGAGCAAGGCGGGTCGGCTCGGTGCGGCTCAGTCCATCGCCATCGGCATCGAGGTCGGCATCCAGAACGGGACCACGGCGCTCTTCGTCACGAGCACGCTGCTCGACAACGCCGAGATGTCGATCTCGCCTGCGATCTACAGCCTCATCATGTTCGCCACCGGCGGCGCCTTCGCGTTCCTCGTGAACCTCGGCCGGCCAGATGACCGCGCGGCTGCCAGCGCGCCTCTGGACGGCAATGCCGCCCCGTGACGAGCCACTCGGCGCGTTCCGATCGTTCGTTGCCGCGGCCGGCGCCGCGTTCATCTACTTCCTCATCCGAGTCTTCGGCAGCGTCGTTCGCGAGAGCGACGTCCCCTGGCTGAGTGGCCCGACGGGGGGCGAGGTCATCGGCGATGCTCCCTACGAGGAGCTCGCGCGCAAGGAGGGCCTGACGCTCGTGCGGCGCGCGCGCGAGGGCGGGCTCATCCCTCGCTTCGACGAGCTCGCGTCGGCGGAGCTCGACCTGGGGCGCCTTCCGCCGGCGGTTCGGGAGTTCTACGAGAACACCGCTGGCTACCGGATGGACGTGTGGGCCGAGACCTCGTTCCCGGGGAGCGTCGGGCTCTGGCTACTGGTCACCACCATCAGTCGCAAGGTCAATCAGCTCAACTTCCCGCTACGCGTCCTCGAGTCGGCGAAGGGCATGGACAGCGAGATCGTGCTGCTTCGCGACGCGGGAGGCGAGACCCGATACACCGGCTGGTACCGTCGCCTCGTCGAGAGTGGCCGGGTGATCTACACCGGCTTCTACATGACCGGGCACGTGCCACGGCGCGAAGGTCGCGTCGTCAAGGTCGTGTTCCCGATGCCCGGCGGGAACGCGACCGTGATGCTCGCGCCGCGCACCGGCGCCGACGGCGTCTTCGAGCTGTCGTCCGCGGGAAGCGGCTTCGGAGACGTCGGCTTCTACCGCGTGCAGCGCGTCGACGTTGAGCGGCTCCGCGTGTGGTACGTCCGTTCGCTCGAGGAGCACTTCCGTCTCTACGTGGACGAGCATGGCGTCCTGCGCTGCGATCATTCCATCCGATTTCTGGGGCTTCCCGTGCTGCGGCTGCACTACCGCATCGACCGGGCGACCGCTGAGGGCGGCGAGGGTTAGCGCCCGAGGAACTTCGCGGCGAGTTCGGGCCGGTTCGACTGAAGGATGGTGATCCCCGCGTCGTACGATTCGGCGTACCCCGTGACGTCGCCTGCGATACCGGCGACGAGGTCGCGTCCGAAACCCAGCGCGAACACTCTCTGGCCCGCGGCCTCGACTAGCGGAACCATCGTCGAAGGCGAGGCGTCCCCGATGTGTACGTAGACGGGCGGGTGAGTGGAGAAGTGCGCGAGCTTCTGGTCGAGCTCCGCCTGACTGGTCGCGCGGACCAGGATCTGCGCGGTGGGCTCGAGGGCGAGGACCTCGTCGAGGACGGTGACGTCGCCGTGGTCGAAGATGACGTTCGCGAAGGCGTCCGCCTCGCGGACGGCGGCCACGATGAGATCGCGCCGGGGCGTCTTGCTCGTGTCGATGATGGTCGTGATGCGACCCTTGGCGACATCGAGCCACTCCACCAGGGTCGGGACACGCTCGCACGCGAAGTCTCCGTCGTAGGTCGTGGCCGTGATGCCGAGCGCCTGCACCTCGGCGAGCGTCATGTCGGCGACCCGTCCCGAGCCGTCCGTCGTGCGATCGACGGTGTCGTCGTGGACGAGGACGACGATGTCGTCGCTCGTCGGCTGGGCGTCGGTCTCGGTGTAGTCGGCGCCGACGGCGATGGCGGCGCGCAGCGCGGAGAGCGTGTTCTCCGGGGCGAGCACGCCCGGGGCGCCTGCACCGCGGTGCGCGCTGACCATGCGCTCCTTGCAGGTGCGATCCGTCGTGCAGCCGAGCGGGACGGTGCTGCGGCGATCGGGAACAGAGGCCGCGCGACAATCGTACGCCTCGGGGCCGAGCGGTCCGGGTGGCGCGTCGGTTCCCGAGTCCTCGCTGCCCGCCGCACCGCCGCCGCCTGCCGCCCCGCCGGTTCCGGCGCCCGTTCCCGCGCTGCCTGCGGAGCTGCCGCTGCTTCCGGCGGCGCCGCCGGTCCCGCTCGCGTCCTCGTCGCCGCCGCACGCGCTCGACCAGCACGCGACGGCCGCGGTCACGAGGAATCGCGCGGTGCTCATCCGAGCACCGACGCCGGCGACTGCCACGACCCCACCTGCCCTCCTCCGCACGACGCCGAGTTTAGCAAAGGGCCGCGCGCCCACGGAAGCGCGATTGGAAGGCCTCGACCCGCACCTCGACGAGGGTGCGCGCGAGGGCCCGGCGCTCGGTCTTCGCGCCGACCTGCCCGTGACGCTCGAAGACCCGCGCGGGGATCCCCCTTGGGATCCGCGGCGGTGGTGTCACGTGGCGGGGTGCGGCCAGCAGCTCCCGCGCGGTTTCGTGGAGGCGCAGGCCGCGATGGCCGGCGCTCCACTCGAAGATGCGCCGCCCGAGCGCCGCGTGGCGCGCTTCGTCGCGGCCTATCGAGCCCAGCGCCCGGCGCAGGCCCGGATGCGCGCGCTCCGCCGCGTGCCGGGCCACGCGCGCCGCCACGCCCTCCCCGACCCAGCCGTCGAGGAGCGCCTCGCGCGCGACGACCTCCAGCGATGCGCGCCGCGGCGCGGGTGCCGCGTCGGTCCAGAGCACGATCCGGCGGCCCGCGTAGAGCGACGCGAGCGTCGTGCACAGGTCCGCGTGTCGCCGCTCGTCGGTTGCGGCGCGCTCGGCGGCCCGGACCAGGGAGTGCGGCGCGCCCAGCTCTCGCAGCTCGTGGGCGAGGCGCTCGAACGCCGCCACGGACGCGTGCTCCGAGCGCGCGTCGGCCATCCACCGCTCGGCGAGGGCGGATCGCGCGCGCCGGCCGAGCGCGAGCACTTCGTGGCGAAGCGCCGTGCTCCACGACCGCCCAGACCTGGGCGAGTCGTCCGCGAGGTGCACGGCGGGCAGCAGCACTTCGTGCCCGTCGCGCAAGGGTCGCCCTCGATGTCCGAACGTCATGCTCGGAGCGCGGACGGGCAGGAGGTTCGGGTATTCGCCGTGGACCGGGATGGGGAACTTGATGCCGAGGGTCGGGGCGACCTCGTACCCGTGGCCGCGCTCACCTCCGAAGGCGGGCCCGATGCGCAGGGCGAACGACACGAGGCCGATCGTCGCGAACGTCGCGAGATGGAGCCCGTGCGTGCCCTCGTGAGTCCGGTCCGCGTCGCGAAACGCGTAGCCCGCTTCGAAGCCGAGCAGGCGCCGGTAGGTGACCTGCGGACCGACGGCCAGGCGCAGTGTCCCGTCGTAGCTCATCACCTGGCTGAATCCGCCGACGGCCCACGGCACGATGTCCGCCTCGCCGCTCGGGTAGTACAGGTACGTGAGTTCCAGACCGTTGCCCGCCGCGGGCGAGCGGCCGGACACCCACGAGTGCACGTACCCGGCCGAGACCACGCCTCCCGGCTCCGCGCGGGCCGGCGTCGCGTACGTGAGCCCGAAGAAGGCTCCGGCCAGGACCCCTCGACACGTCGGGAGGGACGGGGCCTGCCTCACACGATGGCCCCGAACTGCCTCAGGAACGCGCGATGGACGTCCAGGGCGTCGCCGCCGTCGTCGCGGAGGATTTCCCGTGATCGGTAGCCCGTTTCTATCGCGTCCACGACCAGCGCGCGGTCGCCCACCTGCCGGAAGCGAGCGCGCCACTCGCGCACTGCGAGTCGATAGCCGGCGTCGGTGGGCTTGATCCGCCGGTAGGCATGGGGATGCGGGCCCATGCGCAGCACCGCCGTGATGCGCTCCTCGAGGTGGACTCCCCGCTCGGCCAGCCACGCGATCTGCTCGGCGGCGCGGTCCGTGTAGCCGACGCTCCATTCCCGACCCGGATCTTCCGGGCGGCTCACCCAGCCGCTGTCGTCGTCGGGGATCGCGTCCGCGTAGGCGACGTAAGGCTTCACGTCGAGGATCGGCGTTCCGTCCAGAAGATCGATCCCCACGACGTGGAGCGTCAGGCGCTCCACCGATAGGAGCCTCACGACGCTCAAGCCGATGGGGTTGGGACGGTGGGGAGATCGCGTCGCGAGGACCCCTCGGCGCTTCCGGGGGCTCCGCGGTGGCAGGACCTTTGGCCGCCATCCCTCCGCCTGGTGAAAGTAGGAGAGCAGCCAGACGTGCTTCCAACTCGCCAGGTCGTCCAGCGCGTGCTCCAGTCCGCGGTTCGGCTCCAGCTCGATGGTGCCGTGCACGCCGTGTTCGAGCCCGGGCTGGCGCGGCGCCTCCGCCTTCTCGACGTAGGGCGTGCGGGCGACGCCGATGGGCTCGAAGGACAGGGTCACGAGACAGACCTCGGCGGCGCTGTGCGCGGAGCGCGCCGTCAACGTCGAGTCTACGCCCGTCGTGGGTCGCCGAACACCGATGTCCCTTTCCGACGGCTTGACCCACGACCGCTTCACCCGTCACCCTGAGCAGTGGGTCGATTCACGAGGAGCGTGCGGTGTCGGTGACGCGAGCGGACGTGGAGCGCGACGGGCACCGCCACCGAGCGGCGGCGCTCCTCGGGTCGGGGGGGCTCGTGCTGGCCACGGCACTCGC
>CAZARU010000020.1:0-77397 GCA_964487605.1 uncultured Polyangiaceae bacterium | reverse complement strand
CACCATGCTCGCGAGGTCGAGGGCGACCAGCCGCTTCTGCTTCAGGGACTCCGGGACGTCGCCTGCGGCGATGCGCTGGGCGATTCCTTCGGCGATGGCGGTCTTGCCGACGCCGGGCTCGCCGATGAGGACCGGGTTGTTCTTCGTCCGGCGGCTGAGCACCTGCAGGACCCGTCGAATCTCCTCGTCGCGGCCGATGACGGGGTCGATCTTGCCCCGGCGCGCGAGGGCCGTGAGGTCACGCGTGTACTTCTCGAGGGCCTGAAACTTGCCCTCGGGATCCTGGTCCGTGACGCGCTGGCTGCCACGGATCTGCGCGAGCGCGGCGAGAAGGGCGTCATAGCTGAGGCCGTGCTTCTGGAAGATCGCCTGCGCGTCCGCGTCGTGCTTGGCGGCCGCCAGGACGTAATGCTCCACGGAGACGTAGTCGTCCTTCAGCGACTTCGCTTCGTCTTCGGCTTTGGTGAAGAGGGGGAGCAGTCTCCGGCCGAACCGGGGCTCTTCACCGCCGCTGACCTTGGGCAGCGCGTCGAGGCGTCGGTTCAGGTCGTCCCGCAGCTTCTCGGCGTTCGCGCCGGCACGCTCCACCAGAGGGCCTGTCACGCCGTCGGCCTGCTCCAGGAGCGCCACCAGGAGATGCTCGGGGACCATCTCCGGGTTGCCGCGCCGGACGGCCGAAGCGAGCGCGGCACGGACGGCTTCCTGGCTCTTGGTGGTGAGGCGTTCCATCTGCACGGGTCGGGTTTCCCTCGGGTTTCGTGGAGCCGGGCCAAGCTAAGTCGACGAAGGCGCGAGGCAACCGCGAGGGAAGCCTCGCGGAGGGGACGGGGTGCGCGAGGTCACTCGCAGCGGCCCGACGTGCACACGAGGCTGCGACAGCTCGCCCCTTCGGCGCACGGCGCGCCGTCCGGGAGGTAGGTGCGGACGGGGAGGCTGGGCGTCCAGGCGGCGGCGTTCACGTTGCCGCCTGCGACGAGCGCGCCACTCGCAGCCACCCGTCCGCTGCCGTCGGGATCGAGGACGTAGAGCTCGCGCCGGTCGAGCACGTCCAGATCACCGAGAACGGCGAGCTTGGTGGCGTCGGGTGAGAAGCCGACGATTGACTCGACGGCGCCGCCGGGGACCGCGGGAGTCACGAGCCGCTCTCTCGTCAGGGTCGCGATCTCCACGCGGTAGAGATCGAACCGACCGTCCACCTCCGCGTCCGCCACGAAGAACACCCACAGCCCGTCGCGCGAGAGCAGGAAGCCGGCGCCGACCGTGCCGCCGGGCACCAGGGCGCCGGAGAGCTTCGCGATGCCACCGCTCCCGTCGGCGTTGGCGATGAAGAGTTCCTGCGTCCCGTCGGTGTCCTTGTCGGCCCGGAACACGACCCGCGTGCCGGGAGGGGTGAAGGCCATCGCGCTCACGGCGCCGCCGGCGACGAGCGGCCCGGAGACCTTTCGCGCGGGCGTCGCGCCGGCAGGGTCGGCGACGTACAGCTCCTGCACCCCTGGGACGTCCTTGTCCGCCCTGAATGCCAGGCGGTCGCTCTTCGGGCTCCACAGGACGTCGGCGACCAGGCTCGCCGGCGGGATGGTGCCGCTCACGTTCACCGGCGGCGCCGCACCGGCGGCGTCCGTGACCCAGAGCTCGATGGCCTCGTCGGTCACCAGGTCCGCGCGAAAGGCCACCTTGGTGCCGTCGGGCGAGAAGACCTGGGTCGGGCGTGCGTCACCTTCGGCGAGCATGGCGCCCGAGACGAGCGCGGGGGGCGACGCCGCGTGCGTGCTCCCGACCCACAGCTCGATCCGTCCGTCCACGACGGGGTCCGCGCGGAAGGCCAGCCTCGATCCGTCCGGTGACAGCGCACCGAGATCACGCGCCGACCCTCCCCCTGCGAACGGGCCGGTGATGTCGAAGGGGGGCCCCCCCGCCAGCGTGGTCGCGTGAATCTTGAAGAGGAAGGGCACGGCGTCGTCGGAGCGGTAGACGAGGCGCGTCGCGTCCGCCCACGCGACGCCGTTCACTCCGAGGCCCGCTGTCACGTTGCCGGAGACGCGGCGCGGCGGCGCGTCGGCGCCGAGCGGTGACACCCAGAGGTCGAGTCGCGACGACGCGATGCTCGCCGCGAACGCCGCGTGGGCACCGTCGGGGGACAGCTGCCAGACGCCGACGGAACCGCTGGCCAGCGCGCCCGAGATGTCGCGTCGCCCCGAACCGTCCAGGTTCGCCGCGTAGAGCCTCGTCGCGCCGTCCGTCTCCGGGTCGCCCACGAAGACGAGCCGCGCCGGCCTGCAGGCTCCGGGCGGAAGCGCGACGTGACACGTCGGATCGTCGCAGTCCGCGAGTCCGTCGCCGTCGTTGTCGGCGCCGTCGACGCACGCGTCGGGGCCGTCCTCGCGGCAGAACGTGAACCCACCGCATCCCGTGTCGGCACAGTCGGTCGCGCCGTCCAGGTCGTTGTCGACGCCGTCGCTGCAGCGGTCGGCGTCGAGCTCGGTGTCCACGGCGCCCGGCGCGCAGAAGACGAAGCCCCTGCAGTCCTCGTCGTCGCAGTCCTGGTCGCCATCGCCGTCGTCGTCGTTGCCGTTGCTGCACGCTGCTGCCGTCACCTCTCCGACGGGCACGCAGCTCGCGAGTCCCGCGCAGTCGGTATCGTCGCAGTCTATGGCTCCGTCGTCGTCGTTGTCTTCGCCGTCGCTGCACGCCGTCCCCGTGACCTCGGCGCACCAGAGCAGGCCGGTGCAGTCCGGGTCGTCGCAGTCGACGAGGCCGTCGCCGTCGTCGTCGATCCGGTTGGAGCACGCGTCACCCCCCAGCTCCTTCGAAGGAGGCGCGTCGGCCACCGCCGCATCGGCGACGGAGCCCGACGATCCGCCGGCGCCTCGCGCCCCGGGGACGTCCTCGCCGCCGCAGGCCACCGCCACGCTGAGCACGGCTGCGGACGCGAGGCGCATGAGACCACTCTACACCAGCCGCCGCGCGCGTCGGGTCGGCGGCGCTCAGGTTCGACCCAGCGGCGAACGGGCCAGGACGCCGTACGTTCCGCCGCTCGGACCGAGTCGCGACTCGTAGAGTCGAACCTCGTCGAGGGAGAGCCGCATGGGGTCGAGCGGTGAGGCGTCGAGGACCGCCGCGACGTTCCCGCGCTCCTTCACCCGGGCGAGCGTGATGTGGGCTCGGAACAGTCGCTTCTCGCGCTCGATGCCCAGGGGAACGACGTCCTCCTCCAGGCGCGTCGCGAAGTCGACGATCGCGCCGTGCTCGTCGTCGAGGGCGACGACGATCGCTCCGGCGCGTCGAGGGCCACCGAAGGCGATGAGACCGGTCGTTCGCGTGTTCAGCGGCAAGGTTCGGCTCGCGTGCCACTTGATGACCTCGGTGACCTCGGCGAGGCGCTTGGTCTCGACGTCTCCGAGGAACTTCACGGTCACGTGGAACTGCTCCGGGCGCGTCCAGCGCAGGGCGAGCCCATACTTCTCGGCACGACGTCGCATCGAGTCCTGCACCCCGGTGAGCGCCGGCACCACGTCGTCCCCGACGGGAAGCGCCACGAAGGCCCGCACGGTGTCGCTCACGACGCGCCCCATCCGTCCCGCGACGCGAGCAGACGGCGTGCCATCGAGAGCCCGGCGAACACCGAGAGCCGCTGCACCTGGTCTCGCGAACCCGGGTAGGTCAGCTCACGATGCTCCGTGTGTCGGGCCGTCGCGGCGGCGATGTGGACGCGACCCACCGGCTTCTCCGCCGTGCCGCCGCCGGGTCCGGCGACGCCGGTGAACGAGAGACCGAGGTCGGCACCCAGCCGCTCGCGCACGCCCTCGGCCATGGCTCTCGCGACGGGCTCGCTCACGGCTCCGTGCTCGACGAGCGTCACATCGCTCACGCCGAGCGCTGCCACCTTCACGGTGTTCGAGTAGGCCACGACCCCACCCACGAAGAACTCGCTCGCCCCGGGCCCTCGCGTCAAGAGGTGGGCGCAGAGCCCGCCCGTGCACGACTCGGCCACCGCCAGCGTCCTCCGCGTGGCTCGTGCCAGGCGCGCCACGACCTCGGGAAGCGAGGCACCGTCGTCGTCGTGGACGACGTCCCCGAGCCTGGCGCGCACCTCCTCCACGGCGAGGCGCACGCGCTCGTTCGCCGCTTCGGCGCTCCCGTCGCGTGCCGCCACCTTCACCTCGATTTCCGGAAAATGGGCGCGGTACCCGATCGTCACGCCGTGCTTCGCCTCGACACCCGCGAGGAGGTCGTTCACCGCGGACTCCGTCGCGCCGAACGTCACCAGGCGGACCTGGCGGGCGCCATCCGTCACCAGCGGGCCGAGCGACGGTCGCACGGAGAGCTCGAACATCGGCTTCATCTCGCGAGGCACTCCGGGAAGGAACGCGGCGACCGCGACGCCGAGGGCCACGGTGAACCCGGGGGCCGTTCCGTTCGGGTTGGGCAAGATCGTCGCGCCCGACGGGAAGTCTGCCTGCTTGGCGTTCGAGGCGGCCATGCTCCGGCCGAAGCGTTCCATCCGGCGGCGGATGGCGTCGAGGGAGTCCGCGTCGCGTTCGAGGGGCACGCCGAGCTCGGCGGCGACGCATTCGGTCGTGATGTCGTCCGTGGTGGGCCCCAGGCCACCGGTGCACACGAGGGCCGCGTGCACCGACAGCCGGCGGAGCGACTCCCGGATGGCGTCGCGATCGTCCGCGACGACCTCGACGGCGACCACCTGAAGCCCCAGATCCGTCAGCTGCTCGCAGAGCCACGCTGCGTTGGTGTTGACGATCTCGCCCCGCACCAGCTCGGTTCCGATGCAGAGGACGGCCGCGGTGCTCATTCGTGCGCCATCGTACCGGCTCAGCTTCCCTCGGGATACACGCAGCGAAAGCCGACATGACGCGCGTCCGGTGCCGCCGACGCCACCGACTGGACCTTCAGGTCCGTCGCGCTCGCCGACAGGTACGAGCCTCCGCGAGCCACCCATCGCCCGCTGGTCTCGCGCGTCCATTCGGCGACGCTTCCCGAGAGATCCATGACGCCGTCGGGCGTCGCGCCGTCGGGTCGCGCGCCGGCGAGATCGGGTCCGCGCGCGCCGGTGCCGCACGGGCCACGTTCGAGTCCGAACGCCGCACGACGGCACACCAGGCCCGTATCACCCCAAGGAAAGCGCCTCGCGGAGCTTCCGGCGGCGACGTGGGTCCACTCGCTGCTGGTTGGGAGGCGGCCCCCGTCGTGTTGGCAGAGCCGCTCGGCGACCGTCGGCGCGATCCCGCGGACGGGCTGACCGGGCTCGGCGTCGTCGGGCGCGTCGAGCGGCGGGCACGCACCCTGGCTCACGCACCGGCGCCACCGCGCCACCGTCACCTCCACGGAATCGACGTCGAACGACGCCAGGACGGCGCGGCGCTCGTCCGGTCCCCCCGTGGCCGCCCAGTCCGACGCTCCGCCACGCTGGTCTCCGCCCGCGATCCGGACGCGCCGCGACGTGACCACGCAGCCGTCCCGCTCGCGCACCATGGAAGCCGCGCAGGACGATGGCGTGCCCCGACAGCGACTGCCCTCGAGCCGCTGACCCACCCCGCAGCATCGCGGGCCGCGGACCTCGAGCCCGGGGGGGCAGCGGGCCGGCTCGCCACGCTCCCCGCGGGCTGCCCAGACGACGCCCGAGACGGCCGCGCCGATCGCGACCAGTCCCAGGCCGAACGCCGCGCCTCTCGCGAACCGCCCCGCGCTCTCTTCCTCGGGCACCACTTCGAAACTGAGCTTCGCCGTCCTAGACTCGACCTGCAATGTCCACGTTCGCGGAGCGTGTCGAGCTGGGCAAGACGGGTCTGTCCGTGTCGCGCCTCGGGCTCGGCGCCTCGTTCGGCGCGCCCTCGGCGAGCTATCGTGAAGCGTTCGACCGGGGTGTGAACTACTTCTACTGGGGATCGCTCCGCCGCAAGGAGATGGGAACGGCGCTGCGCGAGCTCGCGCCGCGACACCGAGAGCAGCTGGTCCTCGTCATCCAGAGCTACTCCCGCCTGGGCTGGCTCATGAAGCGATCGCTCGAGAGCGCGCTCTCGAGCGTGCGGACGGACTACGCGGACGTGCTCCTGCTGGGGTGGTTCAACACGCCGCCGCCCAGGCGACTGGTGGACGCCGCGCTCGACCTCCAGGCGAAGGGTCGCGTGCGCCACGTCGCCGTCTCGAGCCACCGACGCGCCGTCTTTGCCGAGCTCCACGACGAGCATCCGCAGTACTCCGCGTGGCACGTCCGGTACAACGCCTGTCACAGGGGGTTCGAGCGCGAGGTCGCGCCGCGCGTGGCGGCCGTCCCCCGGAACCAGCGGCCGGGGATCGTCTCGTTCACGAACACGCGCTGGGGGCACCTCTGCGATCCGCGGCGAATGCCCCCCGGAGTCCGCACGCCCACGGGGACGGACTGCTACCGCTTCGCGCTGTCTCACCCCCTCGTCGACGTCGCGCTCTCGGGCCCCGACGACGCCGAGCACATGCGACAGGCGCTCGCCGTCCTGGACTCCGGTCCCATGTCCGAGGAGGACCTCGCGTGGATGCGCGCCGTGGGCGACCACGTCTACGGCAAGGATCTCACCGCAGCCGTGCGGGACGGCGCGCGGAGCTGACGGGCTTCAGCGCAGCGCCAGCACCCAGATGTCGTAAACCGCGTGCGTCCACACGGCGGGCGCGAATCCGCGAAAGACGTAGATCACGGTGAACACCAGGCCGCACACCAGGCGGAACGTGAACGAGCGCGCGTCGAAGGGATCCCCGAGCGCGCCGACGTAGTGCCATCCGCTGAAGACGGCGGCGGCCACGACCGCCCAGGCCACCTTGATCATCACGGGCTGCATCGGGGCGAAGGTGGGGAAGAGGGTCACGAGCACCCGCGCGCCGAGGCCGTAGAGCAGCACGCGGAAGGCGATCTCCTCGTAGAACCCCGCGCCGAGCGAGAGAACGAGCCCGGCGAACCGGGAGTCCACTCCCTTGGCCAAAAAGACGCTGCCGACGACGTAGCTCGCCACCAGCTTCATGGCGACGGCGTAGGCGACGCTCTCGACGAGGACCACGAAGAACTTCTGCTTCGAGAGCGATTTGCCGCGCCCGAGGGCGAGCAGCGTGCCGGCGTAGGCCGCGCCGATGCCGAGGGTGAGGCCGCCGTAGGCGAGCAGGTTGTGATCGGCCAGCGCGACGAGCTCCCGCGTGACGACGTCCGCGGCGTTTCGTACGTCCAGGAACACGACGCCGAGGTGGTAGCCGACGAACACCGGGAGCGTCAGCGCCAGGTCCTCCCAGGGCCCGCTCGGAGGGGGCAGCGGAGCGTCCTGCGAAGGCGTCGCGGAGCGTGTCATCCGCCCGGACGGAGGTTGTAGACGATCCAGAGCGCGAGAAATCCCCACAGGAGCACGATGCCCACGAAGGGTCCGTCCTTGAGCATCTCCTGCGTCGGGCTTTCGGCCCTGGGTCGCGAGCGCACGAGGACGAGGAACCGGAACATCGCGGCAGCCACGAGCGCAGTGCTCGGCCAGAGCCAATCCGATCGGAAGAACGCCCGTGTGTGCGCGTCCATGGTGTAGGCCAGGTAGATGCCCAGCGTGAGGGCGCCCGTGAGCGCCAGGGCCACGTCGAGGCCACGCTCGCTGTAGGCCGCCAGCGCCGCCCGCTGCTTGCGCGCGTTCGCTGCCGCTGCCGCGATCTCGTGGCGGCGCTTGCCGAAACCCAGGAAGAGCGCCAGGAGCGCCGTGCAGGCCACCAGGTAGCGCGAGACGGTGATGTGGGTGGCGAAGCCGCCCCCCTCGACCCGCAGGACGAACCCCGCGGCGATCATCGCGACGTCGACGTAGGCGACGTTCTTCAGCTTGAACGAGTACGCGAGGTTCAGCACGAAGTACGACAGCGCGACGATCAGGAACCAGGGTGGGCCCAGGGTCGCGAGCGCGACGGCGAGCACGACGAGCACGACGACCAGCGCCTTGGCGGTGGGGAGGGACACTCGCCCCGACGCGATGGGACGGTGGCGCTTCACCGGATGGATTGCGTCGGCCTCGCGATCGACGATGTCGTTCATCGTGTACACGGCGCCGGCGAGGAGGCAGAACACGCCGAAGGCGCCTGCTGCGCGGTAGAGCAGGAGCGCGTCGAACATCTCCTTCGCGAAGAGGACGGGCGCGAGTACGAAGACGTTCTTGACCCACTGGTGTGGCCGCATGGTGCGTGCCACGCCGCCGAGGCGCCAGAGAACGCCCCCGTGGGAGCGCGGCTCTCCGGGCGGTCCGACCGCGACGGAAGTGTGCGCGCCGCTCACCGGCTCCTTCACCGCTTCGTCGCCCGGCATCGAGCGTCGGACGTTAGAACCGGTACGACCCGCGCGCCAGACCCGGTAGGTGTATTCTCCGCCGCCGTGGTCGCGCGCGTCGTTTCGGTGGTCTCCGCGCGGCTCGAGCGGCGGGCGTCGGCGGGCGAGGTGCGGCGGTGAGCAGGACCGCGCGGCGTCTGCGGCACACCGAACTCCTCCGGGAGATCCGGGCGCACGACTACCGGTACTACGTGCTCGACGATCCGCTGATCGGCGACCGCGAGTACGACGCGCTCTACCGCGAACTCGTCGAGCTCGAGCAGGCCGATCCCGCCCTCGCGACGCCCGAGTCCCCGACGCAGCGCGTGGGTGACGCGCCGCGGTCCACGGCGAAGACGGTGGAGCACGTCGCACCCATGATGTCGCTCGACAACACCTACGACGAGGACGACCTGCGGGACTTCGACCGGCGAGTTCGCGAGGGGCTCCCGGCCCAGGCCGTGGTGCGCTACTGCGTGGAGCCGAAGCTGGACGGCGGCAGCGTCGAGATCCTCTACCGGGACGGCAAGCTCGCAGGTGGCTCCACGCGCGGTGATGGACTGCACGGGGAAGACATCCTCGAGAACCTGCGGACCATTCGATCCCTGCCCCTCCACATCGCGTGGCCTTCGGCGCTCACGCTGCGCGGAGAGGTCGTGATCTACCGGCGCGACCTCGCCGCCATCAACGCGGAGCGCGAGGACGAGGGTGAAGCACCCTTCGCCAATCCTCGAAACGCCGCCGCGGGTAGCCTGCGGATGCTGGATTCGCGCGAGGTGTCCCGGCGCAGGCTTCGCGCCATCGTGTACCAGGCCGTGGAAGGCCCGTCGCTCGGGTCCGGGCACGCCGCGTCGCTGGCGAAGCTCGCTTCCCTGGGCTTGCCGACGCACCGTCGAGAGCGGGTGTGCGAGAGCCTGGAGGAGGTATTCGGAGCGCTTCGCGACATCGAGAAGGCACGTGGCGACTATCCGTTCGAGGTGGACGGCGCCGTCGTCAAGGTGGACGACTTTCGCCAGCAAGACGTCCTCGGCAGCACGGCCAAGTTTCCGCGGTGGGCCATCGCGTTCAAGTTCGGCGCCGAGCGAGCCTACACGCGGCTGCTGCGCATCGACGTGCAGGTCGGAAGGACCGGCGCGCTCACCCCGGTCGCCAACGTCGAGCCCGTGCAGCTCGCGGGCACGACCGTCTCGAGGGCGTCGCTGCACAACGAGGACAACATCGCGCGGCTCGACGTGCGCGTCGGGGACTGGGTCGGTATCGAGAAGGCCGGGGAGATCATCCCGCAGGTCGTCGACGTGGACCGCTCGAAGCGGACGGGCGGTGAGCGGGCGTTCTCGATGCCGCGCGCCTGCCCCGCGTGCGGCACGGCGGTGGAGAAGAACGAGGGCGAAGTCGCGCTGCGCTGTCCCAACGTGGCCTGTCCGGCCAAGGTTCGCGAGGCGCTCCACCACTACGCGCGCCGTTTCGCCATGGACGTGGATCATCTCGGTCCATCCCTCATCGATCAGCTCGTCGAACGGGGTCTCGTCCGCGACGTCGCCGATCTCTACTCCCTGGACGCGGACACCCTCGCCTCCCTCGACAGGATGGGCAAGAAGAGCGCCCAGAACGTGGTGAGCGCCATCGCGGCGTCGAAGGAGAGGACGCTCGACCGCCTGCTCACGGGTCTCGGCATCGACCTCGTGGGCGCCGTGGCCGCGAAGCAGCTCGCGAGGGTCGCCGAGTCGCTGCCGGCCATGCTCGCCTGGTCGGCGGACGACGCGCGGCGCCTGGTCGGAGACATCGATGGCTTCGGTCCGAAGATGGTGGACAGCTTCGTTGCGTTCCTCTTCGACGAGCAGCGCCGCCGTCAGCTCGAGCGGCTCGCCGAGATCGGCGTCTCGCGCGCCCAGCCGAGGGCGGCCGTGGCGAACGAGGGCCCGCTCACCGGTGCGTCGTTCTGCGTCACCGGCGTGCTCTCGCGACGTCGCGAGGACGTTCAGGCCGCCATTCGCGCCGCGGGGGGCGTGGTGCACGACAGCGTCAAGAAGGACACCACGTTCCTCGTGACCGGCGAGAAGGTGGGAAAGTCGAAGCTCGACGCTGCGAAGAAGCACGGCGCGCGCGTCGTCTCCGAACCTACGCTCGAGCGCATGCTGGTGAACGGCCTGGGAGAAGGAGCGCCGACATGAAGGTGGAGAGGTTTGCGAGGGTCCATCGTGGTTTCGTACGGCTGGACGGCGAGGGTGCGGAGGTCCTCGACGGGTCACCCTGGGCCGGTGGCGTCGCTACCGGCGAGCGGCTCGAGCACGTGGGCGCCCTCACGATGTGCCCGGTCGCGCCGTCCAAGATCGTCGGCGTCGGAAGGAACTATCGCCTGCACGCCGAGGAGCTGGATAACGAGCTGCCCAAGGAACCGCTGCTCTTCTTCAAGCCGTCGTCGAGCCTGGTGCCGACGGGCGCCACGGTGCTCCTGCCACCGGAGAGCGAGCGGGTAGACTACGAGGGAGAGCTCGCGGTCGTCATCGGACGGCGGGGCCGTCGCATCCCCGCCGACCGCGCCCTCGAGTACGTGTTCGGCTACGGCACGCTGTGCGACGTCACCGCTCGGGACCTTCAGAAGAAGGACGGCCAGTGGGCGCGCGCGAAGGGGTTCGACGGTTTCTGCCCGTTCGGACCGGTGCTGGTCCGCGGCGTCGATCCGTCGGAGCTTCGCATTCGCGTCACGGTGAACGGCGACGTCAGGCAGGACGGTCCCACTCGCGACATGGTCTTCGACGTGGCCGCACTCGTAGCCTACATCTCCGGCGCCATGACCCTCGAGCCGGGCGACGTCATCGCCACCGGGACACCGCACGGCGTCGGGCCCCTGTCCGACGGCGATCGCGTCACGGTGGACATCGAGGGCGTCTCGTCGCTCGACTTCGCCGTGGCGCGCGAGCGCTGACGGTCACGCTCGCTCGGCGAGCACGAAGTGCTCCACGTTGCCCTTCGGGCCCGCCAGCACCGAGTCGGCGCGATGCAGGACCGTGAACCCGCTCGCCACGAGGTCCGCCAGGGCCGCGTCGATGGCCTTGCTGCGCTCGCCCTCGTCCCGCAGCACTCCTCTCGCCTTGCGCGCGGCCTCGCGCCCCGCTTCGAACTGCGGCTTCACCAGGCAGAGGAGTTGCCGTCCGGTGGGGAGCAGCATCGCGACGACGGGCGCGAGCTTGCCGATGCCGATGAAGGAGGCATCCACGACGACGAGGTCGATGGGATCCGAGAATGCGTCGGCGGTGAGGTGTCGCGCGTTGGTCTTCTCCATCACGACCACCCGGGCATCGCCGCGCAGCTTCGGGTGGAGCTGGCCGTGGCCCACGTCCACCGCGTGAACGCGCCGCGCCCCACGCTGCAGCAGACAGTCCGTGAACCCACCCGTGGAGGCGCCGATGTCGAGGCACACGAGCCCTCGGACATCCAGGCTGAACGCGTCGAGTGCTCCCGCGAGCTTCACGCCACCTCGCGAGACGTACGTGAGGGCTTCACGAACCTGCAGCTCCGCGTCCGGCGCCAGCGGGGCTCCGGCCTTCTCGACGCGCCGTTCGCCCGAGTACACGCGTCCGGCGAGCAGCAGCGCCTGAGCGCGCGCGCGCGACGAGGCGAGGCCCCGCTCGACGAGCAGAACGTCCGCGCGTCGCCGGCGGCTCACGGCGACCCCGCCTCGTCCGGGAGCGCGACCGCCGGATGGAGCGCCCGGGCGAGGATGGCGATGCCGTGCGCGACTCGTGGCCCCGGTCGCAGCACCTCGTTGGCCGTCACCCGCACGACGCGCCCCTCCTTGACCGCCCGCAGCTCCTTCCAGCCCGGGAGCTCCGCCGCCCTCACCGAAGGAGAACCTTCCGTGGCCATGGTCGTGTCGAGCACGACGTCCGGATCGAGGGCGAGCACGGTCTCGATGGTCAGCTGCGGATAGCGCGGCCCTCGAACGACCGCGTTCACCCCGCCCGCCGCCCGCAGCATCTCGTCGTTGAAGCTGTCGGGCCCCGCGACGTGGACCGGGCGAAGCCCGAACACGACGAGGACGCGCGGTCGCGCGACGCCCACCAGCGCCCGCGCCAGGGCCTCCCGGTGCCGGCGGGACGAATCGACGACCGCGCGTCCTCGCTCCGCGCGCCCAACACGCTCCGCGAGTCCGGCGATCATCGCGTCGATCTCGGCAAGGGTCGTCGTGGGTGGGAAATAAGTCGCGATTCCGCGCGACGCGACCTGATCGACCAGCGCGCGACCGCCCGGTCCCTGAACGCCGGTCACCAGGTCCGGCGCGAGCCCCAGCACGGCCTCGAAGCTCGGATCGACGAAGCCTCCCACGGAGGGCACCGCGAGCGCTTCGGGCGGGTAGTCGCAGAAGCGCGAGCGGCCCACCACCTCGGCGCCGGCGCCCACCGCGAAGAGCGCCTCCGTGGTGCTGGCCGAGAGCGAGATCACCCGGCGCGCGGGGGCGCCATCGGCCGGCTGGCGCCTCGTGCTCCGGCACCCGGCGGCCAGGGCAAGGGTCCCGAGAACGAAGGCTCGTCGTGAACTGGCGGCGCTCACCGGACCGTACTCTACCCGGCCCCACCGGCCGGCCGGCTAATGCGATGCGTCACGCTTTCTCTTGGCCGCGCGTCCCGAGGCTTGCAAGGATGACGACGCTGCGGGAAACGGCACCGTCTGAACGTGGCGATTTCGAAGCGGGCCGGCGGCTCGCGGACTGCGGCCCAAGGAGGACTCTTCAATGGCTCGACATCTTGTGCAGACAGCGCTGACGGTAGCGACCGTCGCAACGACGATGGCGTTCAGCACGGCGGCGCTCGCCCAGGACGACGATGAAGGCGGAATGAAGCTGCCGCAGCAGGCGGCCGCCGCACCGGGCGACTCGGACCACGCCCAGATGATCGGGCGCCTCGGCGTCGGGTTCCTCGGCCGGCGAAGCATGGTCATCGCGACGGACCAGGCCGGTGGGCGCACGCTGACGGAGGGCAACGGGCTTCCTCCCGGTTCGCAGGTCGGCGCGCCGGTCGTGGGCATTCGGTACTGGCTCGACGACATGCTCGGCATCGATGCTGGGCTCGGCCTCGCCATCACCGGTGGCGCGACGACCGCCGAGGCCGGCGGCCAGAGCGTCGAGACCGACAAGGCCGGCGTGACCGCCTTCATCATCCACGGCGGCGTCCCGCTGAGCCTGGCGTCGGCCAAGCACTTCAGCTTCCAGGTCGTCCCGGAGCTGAACGTGGGCTTCGCGAGCTCCACCGTGAAAGGGGTCGCCCCCCCGGGCGGCGCGGCGCCGCCGGACCTCGAGCTGACGGGCTTCCACCTGGACGTGGGCGCCCGGGCGGGCGCCGAGATCCACTTCGGGTTCATCGGGATCCCCGAGCTCGCGCTGCAGGGCAGCATCGGCCTTCGCTTCGACATGGACAAGTCGAAGGGCACCCTCAAGTCGTCGCCCGAGACGTCCTTCGAGCACAGCGACACTCGCATCGGCACGACGGTCGGCTCCAACCCCTGGGGCATTTTCACCAACAGCGTTGCTGCGCTCTACTACTTCTGAGCCGGCGTTCAGGCGCGTGTCCGCCGTCGGGGCGGGCGCGCCGTCGCGAAATCGGTCACAATGGTCGTCGGCTTCCGGAGGGCTGTCATGAACACTCGTCGCTTTGCGGGGGCAGGGCTCCTGGTACTTCTCGTCGGCTTCGCAGGCTGCGCCACCGAGGGGTCCCGCGCGACCTCCTCGGGAGCGCCGCTCGATCAGAGCGTGCCACCGACGGCGCAGCAGGACGTGCCGCCGGGCGGGTCCCAGGGCAACCCGCCCTCCGGTGGGCAGAGCGCGCCGCCCGGAGATCCTCAGGCCGGCGGCAGCCCCTGTGAGCGGCTCTGCGCCAAGGTCGCGTCGCTCTGTGGCTACAGCATAGGAGCCTGCGCCGCGGCGTGCCTCTCCGCGCCCGACGTCGCCCTGATCGAGAAGTGCGAGAGCGAACTGTTCGCTCTGCTCGAGTGTGCCGCGGCGACCGGTCAGCTCAAGTGCGAGGACATCCTGGGCGAGGAGGAGCCACCGCCCGAGGAAGAGTACGAGCCGCGGTCGGGTCAGAGCGGTGAGGAGCCGGGCAACGGCCAGGGCAGCGGAGCCCTGTACGAGTGCATCGACGTCGCCATCGACTTCACAGAGTGTGCGGACCAGTCGCCTACCCCGAACCCGGATCCGCCGGGCAAGTGCAAGGACGGCGATTGCTCCGCTTGCGAGAGTGCCTGCGACGCGTGCATGTGCGAGGTCGGCGACGAGGCGACCTGCGTCGAAGCCGGCGCCTGCGGCTGACTCGCGTCCTCGCTCGGATGAGGCCGAGCGGGCGCCCGTGGCCGGCCGGTCACGTGTGGGCGCTCGGTGCCGTGAAGCGCGGGCCGCCCGCGCGAGCCGTGTGCGCGGGGGGATGCGCCTGGTGAGGTTCGTGCATGGTGCCGGGGGGCGATGCGTCTCGACGCCCTGCTCGTCGTGTCCGGCGGCGCGCTCGCCGGAAGCGCGGCAACGACCGCGCCGGCGGCTGCCGTCGCTTGCGCGCTGTGGGTCGCCTTCGCCCTGGTGGGCTGGGCCTCGCGCGCGGCGCTCGTCGTCGCGCTTCTCGCGTTCGGACTGACGGCGGTCCGCGCCCGAGAGGCCACGGCGGCGTACGACGCGGCCCGCGTCGCCGCGCGGGACGCCCTCGGGCCTCCCGCGGTCTGCGTCGCCCGTGCCCGCGTCGAGTCCTCGCCGGCGCTCGCGCACGGCGCGCTGTCGTTCACGGCGGTCGTCGCCGAGGCCGACTGCGAGGGGCGGCGCATGCGCGGGCCCTTCGTGGTTCGCCTTCACGGCGGTCCGCCGGACGTCGTCCGTGGCGACACGCTCGAGGTGATTGCGAAGCTCGGCCCGGTGCGCCTCTTTCGCAACGCCGACCTGCCCGATCCCACGCCACGGACGGCGCGGCACGGCACCGTGCTGAGCGGCGGCGTTCTCGCCGCGTCACGCGTCGAGCGCGGGAACGGGCCCGGGGCCTGGATGGACCGCGCGCGTGCCCACGCGCGCCGACGGATCGACGCGACCTTCTCGGACGAGGCCGCGCCCCTCGGTCGCGCCCTGGTGCTCGGCGAGAACGACCTGGACCCGGAGGACGACGAGGCGTTCCGCAGGAGCGGGCTGGCGCACCTGCTGGCCGTCAGCGGCACGCACCTCGTGTTCGCGGTCGCGTCGATCGTGTCACTTGTCGGAGCGCTGCTCGTGCGTGTCGAGCGCCTGGCGGCCAGCTTCGACGTTCGCCGTCTCTCGAGCGCATTCGGTGCGGTCCTCGCGCTGCTCTACGCGGACTTCGCCGGCGGAAGCGGATCGGCGTGGCGGGCCGCGTGGATGCTCGCGGCGGCCTACGCCGCCATCGCTCTCGGCCGCCGCCCGCGCGGCGCCAGGGTCCTCGGCCTCTCGGTGCTCACCGGGCTCGCGCTCGACCCCCTAGCCGCCTACGACGTCTCCTTCCTGCTGTCCGCAGCCGCGACGAGCGGTCTTCTGACCATCGGTCGCCCCCTGGCCCAGCTCGCCGGGCGGGCACCGTCCCTACCGCTGCGCTGGGTCGGCGGCAGCGTGGCGGCCACCGTCGCGTCCATGATCCCGTGCGCGCCGCTCCTGGCGATGCTCGCCCCGGATCTCGGCCTCGTCGGCGTGGTCGCGAACGTCATCGCTGCGCCGGTGGGCGAGATGGTGGCCCTGCCTCTGTGTCTGGTCCACACCCTGCTCGAGCCCGCGCCGCTGCTCGAGCGCGGTGTCGCCCTGGTGGGCTCCGGCGCGTTGCTCTTCGTGCGCGCGGTCGCGCGGGTGAGCGCGTCGGTGGAGATCCTTCGGCTCACCTTGCCGCCCCCGACGGCGTGGCACTACGGAATGCTCGTGGGAGCTGCGGCGAGCGTCGCCGCGCTCCGCGTGCGCGCGCGCGCGCCTCGGAGCGTCGTGGCGGCTGCGGTCGTGGTCGGCGTCTTCGGGCTCGCCGCCGTGGAGCGAGCCGCGGCGAACGCCGGAACCGTCCGCGCGACGCTGCGTGTGACGGCGCTCGATGTCGAGCAGGGGGACGCCGCGCTCGTCGATCTGCCCGACGGCTCGCTCGTTCTCATCGACGGCGGTGGCTTCGTGGGGTCGACGCTCGATCCCGGGGAGCGCGTGATCCTGCCGGTGCTTCGGGCCCGCCGCCGCGCCGCCCTGCGGGCCGTCGTGGTGTCCCATCCTCACCCCGATCACTTCGGGGGCCTCGTGTCCGTCGTCGGTGCAATCCACGCCGGCGAGCTCTGGGACACCGGACAGGGTACGGCGGAAGGTGCCGGCCCGGTTCATGCGCACCTCCTCGGGCTCGCGGCGGAGCGTGGCGCGCGGATCCTGCGCCCACGAAACCTCTGCGGCCCGCCCCGCGAGCTGGGTGGCGCTCTCGTCGAGGTCCTCGCCCCGTGTCCGGACTTCGTGCGCGGCGCCCACGCCAACGACAACTCGCTCGTCGTGCGCATCGAGTACGGGTCTCGCTCCGTGCTGTTCGTGGGGGACGCCGAGCGCGATCAGGAGGCGCGCCTGGTTCGTGACGGACGCCGGCTGAGCGCAGATCTCCTGAAGGTGGGGCACCATGGCAGTCGCACCTCCTCGACGCCGCCGTTCCTCGCCGCCGTCCGACCGCGTGACGCGATCGTCTCCTCGGGTGTCCGCAACCGCTTCGGGCATCCGCATCCGGAAGCGATGGCGGCCCTCGACCAGATCGGCGCGACGACGCACCGCACCGACCGCGTGGGCTCGGTCTCGTGGCAGACCGACGGCGCGAGCGCCGACGTCCGGACGTTCTCGGTGGCGCGCTGATGCGCTCCGATGCGCCCGCGATTGACGGGCGGCGGCGACGCCGCTACTCGGCCCCCTCGAATGGCCGGGCTCGATCGCGACCGCCTGCGCACCCTGTATTCGGCCGACGTCGTGCGCCGCCGGGTGGCGGACCTCGGAGCGCAGATCGCGACGGACTACGCGGGACGGTCGCTGGTGCTGCTCTGCGTGCTCAAGGGCAGCTTCGTGTTCGCGGCGGATCTGGCCCGGTCGATCGATCTGCCGCTGCGGATCGAGTTCCTGGGCGTCCGGAGCTACGGCGACGGCACCTCGACGAGCGGCGTCGTCCAGATCACCCAGGATCTCACCCGTCCGGTGGAGGGTGAGCACGTCCTCGTCGTCGAAGACATCGTGGACACGGGACTCACGCTGACCTTCCTGCTCGAGCAGCTGCGAGCCCGAGGCCCGGAGTCGGTGAAGGTCTGCGCCCTCTTGCACAAGCCGGCGCGGATGAAGAAGCCCGTGCCCATCGACTACCTCGGGTTCACGATCGACGACGTCTTCGTGGTCGGCTACGGCCTCGACTGGGCGCAGCGCTACCGGAATCTCCCGGAAATCGCCGTGGTCGAGCGCCCCGACTGAGCCCTTTCGACGCCGTCGTCGGCCGTCACGCCCTCGGCTTCGCTCGCAGCTTCGCCAGTCGCTCCGCGATGGCCCGCTCGAGTCCGTGGTCCGTCGGCTCGTAGAAGCTCGCGCCGGCGATCGCGTCCGGCAGGTACGTCGCTCCCGCGGCGAACCCTTCGGCGTAGTCGTGGGGGTACGTGTACCCGTCGCCGTGCCCCTCGCGCTTCGCCAGCGCGGTCGGTGCGTTTCGAAGGTGCTTCGGCACGGGGAGTGCGCCGCGCTCGGCGATGCTCTCGCGCGCGGCAGTGAACGCGCGCCCCACGGAGTTCGACTTGGGGCAACTCGCCAGGTAGAGGCAAGCGTGGGCGATGGGGTAGACCCCCTCCGGCATGCCGACGCGGCGAAACGCCTCGTCCGCGGCCACGGCGACCTGCAGCGCGCGCGGGTCGGCGTTCCCGACGTCCTCGCTCGCGAAGATGATGAGCCGGCGCAGGAGAAAGAGCGGATCGTCTCCGGCGTCGAGCATCCGCATCAGCCAGTAGATGGCGGCGTCCGGGTCCGTGCCGCGCATCGACTTGATGAGCGCGCTCGCCACGTCGAAGTGCTCGTCGCCCGACTTGTCGTAGAGGAGGGTGCGCTCCTCCGCCGCACGTTCGAACAGCGCGAGCGTGATCTCACCGTCGCCCTCCGCCGCGAGGGCCGCGCAGGCCTCCAGCGTACCGAGGGCGCGGCGCGCATCGCCGTTCGCCACCCGGGCGATCGCGGCGAGGGCGTCGTCCGTCGCGCGCAGGGTGCCCGCGCCGAGACCGCTGTCCGGGGCTGCCAGGGCGCGCCGAAGGAGGGTGAGCACGTCCTCTTCCGCCAGCGCCTCGAGGCGGAAGACCTTGCACCGCGAGAGCACGGCGGCGTTCACCGCGAAGGAGGGGTTCTCGGTGGTGGCCCCGATGAGCGTGACGGTGCCGCTCTCGACGTGGGGCAAGAAGGCGTCCTGCTGCGCCTTGTTGAATCGATGGATCTCGTCCACGAACAGGATGGTCCCGCCATGACCGAACGCGCGGCGATCACGGGCCGCGCGGAGGATCTCTCGAAGCTCTGGCACCCCGCCGAGCACGGCGCTGAATGGGACGAACTCGCACTTCGTCACCCGGGAGACGACGTGCGCCAGGGTCGTCTTGCCGGATCCCGGCGGTCCCCAGAGGATCATCGACGGCACGCGATCGCCGAGGATCGCGCGCTCCAGCAGCTTGCCGCCGGAGAGCAGGTGCCGCTGCCCCACGATCTGCGCCAGGCTCGTCGGACGCACGCGATCGGCCAGAGGCGCGCCTCCGTCCGGGCCGCGGCGACGCGCCGCGGCCGCGAACAGCGTCGCTTCGTCACGAGAGAGCGTGGTCTGGCGAGGCACCGTCGGCGAAGCGTAGCCCGGGGGCGCGTTGCCGTCCCGGGGAGCGACCTCAGCCGCGCTCGCCGAAAATCGCCGTCCCGACTCGCACCATGGTCGCCCCGGCGCGGATCGCGTGTTCGAGGTCGTGGGTCATTCCCATGGAGAGTTCGGGCAGTCGCGTCGGTCCTCCCAGCGCGTCGCGCAGGCGCGCGAGCGCGTCGAAGTACGGCCGCGCCCCTGCAGGATCCTCGGTGTGCGGGGGCACCGTCATCAGGCCGCGCAGCGCGAGCGACTCGTGGCGCTCCACGGCGTCCACGACCTCGCGCGCCTCGTCCGGGGTGCACCCGCCCTTCTGCGCTTCCCCGCCGACGTTGATCTCCACGAGCACCAGGAGCCTCGTGTCCGGCGCGGTGCGCCGCGCGAGCTCCTCCGCGAGGCGCACGGAGTCCACCGTGTGCACGGCGTGCGCGACGCGGACGACCTGCTTGGCCTTGTTGCGCTGCAGGTGGCCGATCATGTGCCACCGCAGATCGGGCAGGTCGGTGAGGGCCTGGGCCTTGGCGACGAGCTCTTGCGCGTAGTTCTCGCCGAAGTCCCGCTGGCCGGCTTCGTAGGCCTCGCGGACGAGCTCCGGGGGCTTGGTCTTGGACACGGCGACGAGGCGGACCGCTTCGGGATCGCGCCCACCCTCCGTCGCGGCCGCTGCGATGCGCTGCCGGACGACGACCAGGCGCGCGGCGACGGACATCGAGCGAGCTTACCCCGGACGCTCGACGTGCCCGTCATCGGTCGGCGTCGCGTGGCGCCTCGCTCCCCGAGGCTCGCGGGTCCCCGGGCGATCCGGCGCTCCCACGCCGGCTCCGGTCGCGTTCCCGCCGAACCGAGCTAACGTCCGCCGCCCTTGGCCGACGACCTTCCTTCTCCCTCCCGCACCCCGCTGCCCGCCGGGGCGCCGGGCGGCGTCATGCACGCGCCGCTGCCGGCGGAGCTGCCCTCGGGGCCGCCCGAAGCGTCCGTCGTGGCGCCGCTCCTCACGCGCCGCTTCCTGCTGCTTTCCCTGGTGCACTTCCTGTACGCGCTCGCGCTGCACGCCTACGTCCACGTGCCCGGGTTCCTGCAGCAGCTCGGCGCGGACGAGGTCGAGATCGGCGTGCTCTTCAGCGTGATGGCTCTCGTCGCCATCCTCGCGCGGCCTCCGGTCGGCTGGCTCATGGACACACGCGGGCGCCGCGTGGTCATCCTGGCGTCGGGCGTGCTCCACGTGGTCGTGTGCCTCGGCTACCTCACCATCGAGTCGCTGGGCGTGGGTCTGACGCTGCTGCGCGCCCTTCACGGCCTCGCCGAGGCGATGATGTTCGCGTCGCTCTTCACGTACGCCGCGGACATCATCCCTGCGGCGCGGCGCACCCAGGGCATCGCGATCTTCGGCGTGAGCGGGCTCCTGCCGATGGCCGTGGGCGGAGTGCTCGGAGACGCCGTCCTCGCCGTCGGGACCTATCGCGACCTCTTCTGGCTGACCGTGGCGCTCTCCGCCGTCGCGCTCGTCGGGACGTTGCCCCTGGCGGAGCCTGCTCGAAATGCGTCCGCCGCGCCCGCGAAGGGCTTCTTTCGCGCCTCCACCCAGCGCGATCTCCTGCCGCTCTGGCTCCTCGGCACGGTGTTCGCGCTCGTGCTCTCGACGGTGTTCGTCTTCATCAAGACGTTCGTCATCGCGACCGGCGTGGGCTCGGTGGGGTTGTTCCTCTCGGCCTACGCGGTGGCCGCCTCGGTGCTTCGTCTCCTGTTCAGCTGGATCCCCGATCGGCTCGGGCCGAAGCGCGCGCTCTATCCGTCGCTCGGCGTGCTCGCCGTCGGCATCGCGCTCCTCTCACGAGCGACGACGAGTGGCGAGCTCGTAACCGCCGGTATCCTGGCGGGTCTCGGGCACGGGTTCACCTTTCCGATCATCGCCGGCATGGTCGTCACGCGGGCGCCCGAGGCCGACCGGGGCTCGGCGCTCTCGACCTTCACCGCCATGTTCGACGTGGGCATGCTCATCGGCGGGCCCGCGTTCGGCTTCGTGCTGCGCCAGCACGGCCACTCGACCATGTACGCTCTGGCCGCTGCGCTCGCCCTGGCCGGTGCCGCCGCGTTCGCCGCGTGGGACCGCGGCCGGTGACGGCACGCGGTTCAGTCCGTCCAGTAAGCGTACTTGGCGCTGTCGCGCAGCCTCTTGTTCGCGAACATCCCGGCGAACAGGCCGAGCAGCGACCCGTAGAGGGCGTACACGGCCGCGTGCGGCCCCCAGAAATCCCGAAAGTCCCGGTAAGGCTTGCACTCCTCGGCCATGCCGAGGTCGAGCTCGCGGGCGCCGAGCTCGGCGCGGGCATCGTAGAGCAGCTCACACTGCGACGTCGCGTCGTCGCTCGACGATCGACCCAGATACTCCGCCGCCTTCGTGACGAGCGCGGCGGGCGGCGCCTTGACCGAGGCGCTCATTGCCGAGCTCTCCTTCGCGTAGGCCACGGCCACCCCGAACGAGCCGCCGAGGGTGATGGCCAACCAGTACGAGCGGGGCGTCTTGATCACGTCGCCAGGGTAGCCTGTCGGCAGCCAGCGGCTCAAGCCTCGCGCGGAGGCTCCTCCAAGGCGCCCGCACCGCCCGCGGGCGCGCCCGCGCTATGCTACGGCGCGGGCGAATGCGGCACACCGTGGTCCTCGACGCCCGCTGTGCAGGTCCAGTTCCCTGCGGAATCGACCGGTACGCGCGGGGGCTCGTGGCCGCTCTCGGCCGAGCCGGGTCGAACTTTCGCCTCGTGGCGCTCGCGCGGCCCGGCGTCGCGCTCGCCTTCTCGGGGGTCGAGACCGTGCCGTGCCCGCTCGAGCACGATGGAGTGGCGAATCTCGTCGTCGGACACCACGCGGTGCGGCGCGCCCTCGGGCGAACACCGGATCTGTTTCACGCCCTGTTCCACGTCGTGCCGCGCGGCGCGCTGTCACGGTGGCGAACCGTCGTCACGTTCCACGATGCCATCTGGCTCACGGCCGCGCGGGACGCGTCGCGCTCGCCCCTGCGCGCCGCCGCCCTTCGAGGGTTCGGCGCCGTCGCCATTCCGCACGCGCTCCGACGAGCCTCGGCCGTGATCTGCCCGAGCGACGCCTCCGCGCGAGCCGCGCGAGCGCTGTCGCGCAGGGTCCCCGACGTCATCGAGCACGGGCTCGACCACGTGGGCGCAGAATCCCGTCGACGGCGCGGGCTCGACGCCGCATCAGAGTGCGGACCCCAGGGTGCGCTCCGCCGGGGGACGCCGTACTTCTGCGCCCTCGCGAGCCCCAAGCGATACAAGGGGACCGAAACGATCGTGCGCGCCTTCGAAGACGTCGCTCGCGAGCGGAGCGACGCCTGGCTCGTGCTGTTCGGCGACACCGCATCGTTCGAACGCAGACTGGCGGCGAGCTCGGCGGGGCAGCGCATCGCGCGGTTCGGCCGCCTGGACGATCGCGGCAGGACGCGCCTCATCGCCAGCTCACGGCTGTTCGTGTTCGCCTCCAACGTCGAAGGGTTCGGCTTTCCGCCCCTCGAAGCGATGGCCGCGGGCGCGGCGGTCGCCGTCCCCGCCGTCGAGCCGGTCGCGTCCCTCGCCGGCGAAGGGGCGCTTCGGTTCGATGCGGCCGATTCGGCCTCGCTCGCGCGGCTCATGATACGCGCCCTCGACGAGGATCTGGCGCAGCGGATGGGCGCCAGGGCCATGGACGCGGTGGGCCGCTTCACCTGGGATCGCACGGCGCGGCGCACGCTCCAGGTCTACGAGCGGGTGCTCCGGATACGGAGCGCCACCGCATGAGCGCCGAACGCACGGAAGCCACCCTGCTCGTTCGCTCCGCGGCCGTCACGGCCCTCGGTGTCGTAGCGCGGGTCGCGGGTCCCGTGTTGCTCGTTGCCATCACGTGGTGGTTCGGCCCTGCGGTGGTGGGCGCCTACCTGGTGGCGTCGTCCGTCGCGGCGCTCGCGCTCACCCTCACCCACGCCGGCTGGTCCGACGCGATGCTCCTCTTCGCGAGTCGCGAAGTGGAGCGGTCCCGGATCGACGCCGAGTCGGCGCGTCGCCTGAAGCGAGCCGTCTCGCACGGCATCGCTGGAGCCGTCGGGTGCGCGGCGCTCGCCGGCCTCATGCTCTCGTGCTTCGCCCGCCCCGCCTCGAACGTTCTCCTGGCCTCTTCGCCCGATCTCCCGGACGCCCTGCGCTGGATCGCGGTGTCGCTTCCCTTCGCGGCGTTCTCCCAGGTCGCCGTCGTCGCCGCGCGCGTGCGTCTGCGAATGGGCGACGAGGTCGTCGTGCTCGGATTCCTTCAGCCGGCGCTCCTGCTCGGCTTCGCGGCGGTGGCTTCCGGGCGAGGACTCGTCGCGCTCGCCGCGGCCTTCGCGGCCTCTCGCGTCGCCGGCGCGGCGGTCTCGGTCGTGCTCCTCGCACGGCATCATCGACTCGCAGACCTGATGCGCGCGGCGTGCACGCGTCCGGATCCAGCGATGGCGCGCCACGCGCTCCGCCAGGCGGCGCAGCAGACTTTGACCCAGCTGACGGGCAAGGTGGACGTCCTCGCGCTGGCGGCTGCGGGAGCCTCCGCGCCCACCGTGGCGCTCTACGGCACCGCCTCTCACGTGGCGGCGGCGCTGGCCCAGGCTCGTCTGATCTGGAGCTCGGCCTACACGCCACTCGCGGTACGGCACCTCGCGGGCGCGCGGATGGAGGATCTCGCGGTGCTGCTGCGGCGCGCCGCTCGGCTCACGACCTTCACCGCCGCCATCGCCGTGCTCGTCGTGCTCGTCCTCCGCCGTCCGATCCTCTCGCTCTTCGATCCTTCGTATGGGGGGGGCGGTGCGTGGATCTTCGTCCTCCTGGCCTCCGCGTACGTGGGGTGCGCGTCCGGGCTCGCCGGAAACACGCTCGCGGCCGCCGGCAGGGTCGACCTCGCCCTCTGGAACGCAACCGCCGCCGCCGTCGTGACGACGGCGACCGCCTGGCTCCTGGCGCCCCTCGGGCCCTCTGGCGTCGCAGCCGCGACGCTCGCCGGCGCCGTCGTGCTGGGGGCGCTACAGGTGGTCGAGCTGCGCCGCGCCCTCGGCCTTCGATTCCCCCACGCCACGGCGCTGCACACCGCGTTCGCGGCGTCGCTCGCGATGGCGGCGGCCGCTTCCCACGCCCAGCCCCACTGGTCGGAGTGGTCGGTCGCATGCCTCGCGCTAGGAACCCTCCTTGCGCTGATCGGCGTCGCCGGGCGACTTCAGGGTGACGCCTTCGGCGGGCCCTTGGTCAGCACGACGGGCGCGTCACGCACCACGTAGCTGTCGCCGCTCGATGCCTGGAGCAGGCCCCGAAGCTCCTCGGCGCCCTTCGTTCGCTCGGCGACGACGAAACCGTGGAACGCGGACGCCGGATCGGCGGGGCCGGCCGTCCGAAGCTCGAGCCGCAGCGTGTCGTCCTCGATCACTCCGCTCGCAGTGAGCTCGCCCAGGGGGCCCTTACCGTTGCCCGTGCTCACGCCGCTGGCGTCCACCTCGAGCGCCAGCGTGCCGTCGCCGGTGGCCGCCTTGCCGTCGTCGTCGCGCCACTCGCGCACTCCCCCGATCTTCGATTCCATCTCGATGGTGTACTGTCGTGCTTCGAACGTTCCGGACCAGGAGCCCTCGAACCAGGGCTTCGCCGGGGCGGCGGGGAGGTCCGCGGACGCGCTGGTCGCGGGCGCGCCGCTCCCCGAGGCAGGCACGCCGCTCGCGGAACCGGCCGGCGCGCCGCCCGCTTCGGGCCTGCGATCACAGGCGCAGAGCGTGGAGAGCGCGAGTCCGAGCGCCAGACCGACCGCGACCCTCATGCACCCCCGCCCGTGTCCCGCACCAGGCGTCGTATCCGTACCGCGAGCTCCCCCTCCACGTTCACGAGCTCCCCCTGCGCGACCTCGCGGCCGGCTACGCGCAGGACCGCAGGGTCACCGATTCGCCGGTCGGTGCGCACCACGTCACCCGGGCCGAGCGTTGCCCACTCGCGAGCCGACAGGCTCACGCTGGCCAACTCCACGCGAACGACCACCGGCGCGTCGAGGACGGCTTCGGCGATCGAGGGATCGCCTTCCGCGCTGTCCGGCGTCAGAGCCACCGGATGGCCCCGTAGCATGATTCTTCCATCGGGGGCCACCTCGCCCTCGATGCCGCGCTCGGAGTCACGCGCCGCGAGCGCCACGCGACCCGTGACGTCCGCTCCGACGAACCAGCCCTCGGCGAGGCAGATGGCGTCTCCCGGTCTCAGCGCTTCCCACTCCGCCCGATCGACCATCGCGAGGCCTGCCACGACCTCGAGCGCGAGCGACTGGTCACCGAGGCGCGACAGGTCCACGCCGGCGTCGCCCTCGCTGCAGGGCGCTTCGACGAAGCCGACCCACGCCGTGGCGTCGTAGCTCCGGTTGGCGACGATGAGGGTGGCGTCGACCGTGACCGACTCGCCGAGGGCGCCGGCGTCATCCTCCGTGCTCCGGAGCCTGGCGAGAGCGGCATCGGATCCGGTCCTGGCCACCTCGACGGCGATCGCCGCGAGGGCGCCGGTCAGCGACGCGTCGAGCTGCTGGGTGGGATCCCCCATGGAAACGGGGCGAGCCAGGACGCGCGCGAGCAGGTCCGCCGCACCCGCGGGCTCCACGCTGAGCGTGACGAACACGGCGGGTCGCCGGAGCACGAGCGCGACGTCGGCGCCGAGGCTACGCGGGGCGCCACCGGCGCGAGTCTCGACGAGCTTCACGCGCACCTCTGCGCTCGCCAGCTCGCTCAGGCGACGCGACGACGGCTCCGGATCCCAGCCCGCGACGGCGCGCCGACGCGCGCGCGCCCGCGCCCCGAGCACCTGGCTCCCCAGGTGCTCGAGTGCGTACCAGGGGTACGTGGTCACCCGCTCCCCGGAGGCCATGGCTTCGGAATCGTACACGAAATCCCGAGTCGCGGGGGCCGCGGCGACGCGCCGTGCTAGCCTCGCGTTCCGCGTCGCACCCGCCCGACGGGCGCGCCGGAAAGGAATCATGTCGCGCCGTCTGATCGCCCACGCCACGCTGGCCGTCCTGGTGCTCGCTGCTCCCATCGTCGTCGCCCAGAACAAGGAGACACGGAAGGACCCCGCGGGGGTCAAGGGGATCAGCCCGTTCTGGGAGCACGTGAAGAGCGGCGACAACGCCTACGTCGCGCGCGACTTCGACGGCGCGATCGCCGCGTACCAGGAGGCGCTGAAGGCCGAGCCTCAGAACGCCCTCGGCCACTACCGCAAGGGCGAAGCTCACCTGGCGAAGGGCGACATGAAGGAGGCCGAGGCGTCGTGGGTCGCCGCGCTGCGCTTCGTGGGAGACGATCGCGACCTGAAGGCCAAGGCGCTCTTCGTCCTGGCCGATCTTCGCGAGCGGCAGCGGTCTCTCGACGACGCCAAGGACAGCTGGTCCAAGTACGAGCAGCATTCCCAGCAGAACCCCCAGACCAAGACGTTCCCGGCGACGCCCGTCGATCGGAAGAAGCGCGCCGACGAGTGGGCCACGCTCGTGGATCAGTACGCCGAGGTGAAGAAGCGCATCGAGGCGCGCCTCGCGGAAGTCGACAGGAAGAAGTAGCGTCCTCTCCGCAGCGCCTCCTGACAGCCCTTGTCAGCAGCGCCGTCGCGCCGCTCGCGCCTGGACGGGCGCACAGTGCTAGCGTGCGGACGATGATGATCGACCTCGACGTCGGCGAGCCCCTCGTGCTCCCCGGCTTGGCGCATCATCGGACCGTGATGGCCCCGGCACCCGGGTTCGCCCTCTTCGGCGCAGACGCCGTCTGCTGGCTGCGGACTCTCGCGGACGCGTCCGTGGACCTCGTGATCACCGACCCGCCCTACGAGTCGCTGGAAAAGCACCGCGCCGTCGGCACGACGACGCGGCTCAAGCACAGCAAGGCGTCCAGCAACGACTGGTTCCAGATCTTCCCCAACGCTCGTTTCCCCGAGCTCTTCGCAGAGCTCTGGCGCGTGCTCCGCAAGGACCGCCACTTCTACCTGTTCTGTGATCAGGAGACGATGTTCGTCGCGAAGCCCGCCGCCGAGGCCGCCGGCTTCAGGTTCTGGAAGCCCCTGGTCTGGGACAAGAAGCGCATCGGCATGGGCTACCACTACCGGTCGCGGTACGAGTTCGTCCTCTTCTTCGAGAAGGGCAAGCGACGCCTGGCCGACTGGTCGCTGCCCGACATCCTCGAGCACCCACGGATCGCCCGCGGCTACCCCACGGAGAAGCCCGCGGAGATCTCCGAGGTGCTCGTCGCTCAGAGCTCGGACCCGGGTGCCCTGGTCATCGATCCGTTCGTGGGGTCCGGCTCGGTGGGCGTCGCTGCGGCTCGCCTCGGCCGCTCGTTCATGGGCACGGACGTGTGCGAGGAGGCCGTCCTGATCGCGTCGCGCCGCCTCGAGGAGGCCGGCCTTCGGCAGCGCCAGAGCCTCTACGAGTCCCTGCGACGCCCCGGCGCGTCGCTTCGAGATCCGGGTATGCTCCCCGCGACCCGTGACCGGAAATGAGTATCGGAAGCTCGTCGCTCGCTACCTCGTGAGCGCCTATGGCCCGCGGGGCCTGCAGGTTTTCGAGGAGATCTCGGTCGGTACGTCGATCATCGGCAAGCAGCGCCGGGTGGACCTCCTGGTCGTCAGCCCGGGAGGGGCGGAGGCGATGGTGGTCGAGTGCAAGTACCAGGACAGCAGCGGCACCGCGGACGAGAAGATCCCCTACGCCCTGCAGGATCTGGCCTCCATGCGGCTGCCGTCCGCCATCGCCTATGCGGGGTCGGGGTTCTCGGAGGGCGTGCTCCATCTGCTCCAGAGCTCCGAGCGGGCCGCCTACTGCCACCCGGATCCCACCGCCTTGACGCCCGTCCCGCGGCGCCCCGGGGAGCCCATCGACTCCGGGACGTGGCAGCTCGATCACGTCGTGGCCCAGGTGTTCCGGTTCTTCGACATCCTCGTCGATGGCAAGCAGCCCGTGCGGTCGTGAGCGACGCCACCAGCGCGCGCGACGTGGGAGTGAGGTCGGCGAAGGGTTGACGAGCGCGATCGACCGTTGAGAGTGGGGCGTGCACCGTGGTAAGACGCGCGTCCCTCACGGGAAGGAGACCACATGGGTAACGCAGTCGGCTGGTTCTCGATTTCGGGGAAGGACGTCGCTGGATTGACGGCCTTCTACAAGAAGGCGTTCGGCTGGAAGACCACTCCTGGCCCGGATGGCATGGCGTTCGTGGGCAAGGAGGACGATGGCATCCCCGGTGGCATCACCGCGCAGCAGGGCGAAGACAAGGGCGCGCCCTTCTACTTGACCGTCGCGAGCATCGACAAAGCGATCGCGAAGGTCACGGCAGGCGGCGGTCAGCCCGCGATGCCGAAGATGGAGCTGCCGGGCGGGATGGGCTACATCGCGAGCTTCGCCGATCCGGCCGGGAACCAGGTTGGTCTCTGGCAGGCGGGGCGCACGGCGGCTCCGAACGACAGCTCTGCGGCGGCGAAGAAGCCGGCGAAGGCGAAGAAGCCGGCGAAGGCGAAGAAGCCGGCGAAGAAGGCTGGCAAGGCGAAGGCGGCGCCGAAGAAGGCCAAGGCGAAGGCCAAGCCCCAGAAGGCGGCCCCGAAGGCCAAGGCCAAGGGCGGCAAGAAGCGCTGACGCGCTGGACGGGTACTTGGCCGTGTGCGAGCGGCCACGGGACAATTTCACCCCGGCGCGTCGTGCGCCGATGAGGTGACCCCATGCAGCTCGCCACGGCCCCACGCTCCCCCTCGAAGCCCCCGCCCCTCTGGTTCGTGACCAACGGCGACGTCGTCGTCGGCCCCGTGAGCACCAACCAGCTCCTGCGCGGGGTGAGCCACGAGCGGATCCCCGACACCTGCCTCGTCCGTGGCTCGGGCTGGTCGAGGTGGCGGGCGCTCTCCCAGATCCGCGAGGTGTCGGCGCTGAGTCGCCGCGAGGCGGTGCGCGGTCGTGCCCGGCTGCCCAAGGCGACGTGGGCCGAGGTCGTGGGGCGGCGCGCGCGCGGCGTGGCACGGCTCGAGCGCCTCATGGGGGCCGCGACCGATCCCGGCGAGGTGCTGCTCTTCGCTCTGAACGAGCTCATGACGGCCACGGGTGCCGTCGTGGGCCTGGTTCATCGGGTTCGGGCGCCGTACGTGGGCTACGTCACCTCCGTGGCCCGAGGCCCCGGCGCGCGATCGTTGCTGGGGCTCGTCGTGCCGTGCCGAGATCCCGGCGTCACGCTCGCCGGAGAGGGCGCCGTCGTCTCCGGGGAGGCCTCGAGCAGCGTCGCGCTCCGCGCCGCCGCCGACCGGCTCGGCGCGACGTCGGCCGCGGCGGGCGTGCTGGTCGCGCCGGTCGCGTGCGGGTCCTCGCTCTACGCGCTGCTCGAGCTCGGACGAAGCGACCACACGTTCCGGGCGATCGATCGCGAGACGGCGACGAGCGTCACGCGCGCGGCCACCGATCGTCTCGCCAACATCCGCAACTGACGCGCTCGCTCAGCGAAGGACGCCCCGCATCGTCGCGAGGGCCTGCTCGAGCTCGGCGATCATCCACTTGACGAACCCCTCGACGTCCGACTCCTCGTCCGGGACGGTGATCACGACGGCGCGCACGTCACGGGCAAGGGCGTCGAACTCTCGCGGGTCGAATCCGTAGATCGACGCCGCCACGATGATCGCGAAGGGTCGCCACTTGGCCACGGTGGTGCTCACCTCGTCGACGCCGCACGTCTCCACCCGCTTGGCGCCGGCGGCCGCCGCTGCGTAGCGCGTGTAGTCCAGCATCTGGACGGAGAGCGCGACGGCGACCACCGCGGGGGGCATCCGCTGTTCTGCGGTGGGCTGCGTGGAATCGGGCACGAGGCGATCGGCGGATGTTACGAGTCATTCGCGCTGCGCGTAAAGGGGATGGTGGCACCGCGCGAGCCGGCGCCGCTGCCGACCCGGCGGGACCTCTGGCTGCGGGGTAACATGGGTGGCGTGCGCCGGTGGCTGAAGGAGGTCGTACCTCGCCGCGAGGCTGGCGGTCCGTCCCGTGACTGACTCCGGCGCCGCCCAGCGAAGCAGCGCCCGGACGGGGGGCAGGTCCACCGGGGCGGGACGCGGTGCCGCCGAGGTCGCCTGGGACGACTGGACGCCGCTCGACCGCGCGACGCTGGTCTTCGTCATCGACGCGGAGCGCGTGCTCTTGATCCGCAAGAAGCGCGGCCTCGGAGCCGGGAAGATCAGCGGCCCGGGAGGTCGCATCGAGCCCGGTGAATCGCCCGAGCAGTGCGCCGTGCGAGAGACACGCGAAGAGCTCGGCATCGAGCCCATCGCGCCCGAGCACGTCGGCGAGCTGTGGTTCCAGTTCGTCGACGGCTACTCCCTGCACGTCCACGTCTTCCGCTCCGAAGGGTTCGCGGGAGAGCCCCGTGAGACCGAGGAAGCCGTTCCTATGTGGCACGACGTGGGCGCGCTCCCCTACGACGAAATGTGGGAGGACGACCGGCACTGGCTGCCGCACCTGCTGTCGCGCAGGGGCTTCGTCGGCCGCTTCGTCTTCGACGGGGATCGCCTCCTCCACTTCGAGGTCGAGGTGAAGGGACGGGACCAGGTCGACGAACCGTGAGCGCAGGCCCCGCTCAGAGTCGCCCGCAGTAGCCGTTGATCTCGCCGATCTTGTCGTTCTCGCGCCGGACGAGGGCGTTGAACTCCGTCTGTTCGGCCTGTGCCTTTTCGCTCTCCCCCTTCTCGATGAAGTCCGCCAGAGCGGTTGCCGTTCCCGCGAGCTCCGTGCACAGCGCGGCGTACTGCTCCACGTGCGTGCGAAGTGCGTCGGTGGACACCGTCATCCGGCGCGCGTCCTCGGCCATCTTCGCGTACACCTCGCCCACCCTCCGGCGCTTCCCCGCGAGGGCCGGGTCCGCCTTCCCTTCGTCCAGCTCGTCTTCCGAGCGCTTGCCGGTCAGCTTCTTCAGATCCGCGGACATCGTGTTCACGCGCTCCGAGAACGCGTTGCACTCCGCGCGCTTCGCCGCCTTCCGCTCGTGTTCTTCGTCCTTGCAGCCGACGGCCGCCGCCACGACGAGGCCGAGTATCGGCGCAAGGCGTCCGTTCCCGACCGATCTCGAACTCACGGTACCGTGATCCTGACGCTCCGGCTCATGGCCTCGTCTGCCCGCCGAGCGAAATCGAGGAAGGCCGGGTAGTCGTCGGGCTGCACGCGTCCAGCAGGCAGATCGAGGCCGCGCTCGATGCGGAGCACGCCGCCCTCGACCCCGTCCCTCACGTGCAGACGGTACTCGCCGTGGGTGATCTCTCGAGGCGCCAGCGACCCGTCGATCCGTGCGCCCGGGGGGAGCTCCACGGCGATGCGGATCGTCTGATGGGATGCCTCACCGATGAGCAGCGGGGTTTCGCGAGAGGGAAGCACCGCGAGCTGGCTGATCTTGGGAGCGAACGGCGGGGCGAGCACCAGCGAAGAGCCGGACTGCTGGGCGAACGCCTGCATGGAGGCCGTCATGCGAATGACCAGGGGGGCGTCGAGATCGTCCATTCCGACCAGGTCGTACTTCTCGAGCCGAGCGCCGCGCAGCGCGCGCCCCAGCAGTCGCGACTCCAGCACGTCCAGGATCTGGCGCTGCGGGAGCTGCGCGAACGTCGCTCGCAGGCCCATGGCGAACTTCCCGTGGAACCTCTGCTCGAGGTCGAGCTTCGCGGAGCCGTCCGCCGAGAGCTTCGCCGTTCCTCCGTACTCGATGGCATCGCGTTCCCCGGTCGCCGGTGTGGTCACGCGGCGCGGGCCCTTGGCCTCGAGCAGGAACGCCGGAACTTCGCGGACCTCGGCGGGAACGTAGCCGAAGGGAGCGAACTTGCTGCTCACCGTCAGCCACGTGGACTTCGCGTCCGTGCCGACGCGCAGAATGGGGTCGGAGAACTGCGTCGACTCGGACAGCGGGCCGATGGCCGGCGACGTCAGCCGATTGCGCGCGATGGCGTAGTCCACCGCGATGTCCAGCGATCGACAGAGCTCGATGAAGCCCTTCCAGCGATTGCCGTTCTTGCCGATGACGACCTTGCGACCATCCGTCTCCTCGCCCTCCTCCACGTTCGCCAGGATCCAGCGGTAGAGGCGCCGGGCGCGTTCCATCTCGGGCTTCACGTGATCCACGTCGGCGATGCGTCGCGCGACCCGGCGAATCCGCGGATCGACCGGGGTGACGATCGTGACGGCGTCGGCGATCCGCCGAATGCGCTCGTCGAGGGAAATGCCCCAGCCGACCTGGACGCTCGGGAGGTACTCCTGGACGGGCGCGCTGTGCGGTTCGACCGGCGCGGCAGGGCTCGCGTCGACGCGCCAACGTCGCAGGACGGAATGACCCAGGTCCGTCACCTGGGGCTCCGGCACGTTGCCCCGGGTCTCGACGATCAGGTTCCTGTGTTTCGGCGCGACGTGGATGAACTCGCTGCGCGCGTAGGCGACGTTCTGCTCGCGGAAGAACCACCGCGGACCGTCGTACACGAGGCCGCGACCGTCGCCTGGCGCCGTGATGATCTGCTCGGTCTCGATGTAGTCGCCCACTTCCAGGTGAGGCAGGGTCACGGTGGGCTTGCCCGCCACGAACTCCGGTTCGAGGGTGCGGCCGTCCTGCTTGATCACCCGCATGTGCAGGACGAGACCCGGTAGGCGCTGGTGCTCCGCCATCGCATCGATGGCTTCCTTGCTTTGGATGCGCACGACCTCGTGCTCGAGCAGCTTGCTCGAACCGTCCGATCGCACCCAGACGGCCATGTAGTCGAGCACCCGCGCCGCCGTTCCGGCGAGCTCGGTCCCGCTCGCCTCGTAGTCGCGGATCACCTGTCGCGCGTCGAGTCGGTAGGAGTCGAGCTCGGTCATGCCCTCGACGAGGTCGATCGCGTACCTGAGCGTCGACGTGTCCGCGCCCGCCTCGGTGGACCGAGCGAGGGCGGTTCGAAGCGCGCTGCGTTGGCCTGCCGCGTACTGGGCGTCCGCCAGTTCGAGCCGAGGGGCGCCCTCCGTGGGAGCGTTCTCGATCGCGCTCTCGAGCTTCTTCCACGTCTCGGCGGTATTTCCGGCGCGCACCATGACGTCGTGGACCCGCTCCGCGAGGTCCTTCCGGTCCGGGCGGCGCTTCGCGAGCCTCTCGAGCTCCGTGAGCGCGGCGACGTAGTCCTCGCGCGCCAGCGCGCGGGTCAGGCGAATCTCGCTGTCGGCGTCGAGCTCCAGGATCCTCTCGACGAGGCGATCCGCTTCCTGGTCGCGCCCTCGCGCGTCGTACAGATCTACCGCGGCGAAGAGGGTCTCGAGGTCACTCGGGAATCGGTCGAGGAGCGTCGAGATCGTGTCGTCGTGCTCCGGTTGCCAGCCCAGCTCGCCGTACAGGCGCGCGAGCGCCCCGAGTACCGCGGGAACGCCGGGGAAGGAGGCGCCGAGGTTCCGTAGGCGGGGAACCGCCTCCGTCGCGCCTTTCCGACGCGCTTCACCCAGCGCGAGATCGAGCTGCGCAGCCCACAGGTCGGGATCCTTCTTGACGGCCCGCTCCTGAAGCTCGCGAACCAGGTCCTCCGTCTGCGCCGAGCCGAAGATGGGATCGTTGCGGGCGAAGACCGCGGCAGTGCTCAGTGCAGGCCCGGTCGCCGCCTTCGGATCCTTCACGAGCGGTTCGAGCAGGATCGACGCTACGTCGTCCTGGCCCTCCACGTGCGCGAGGTAGGCCGCGACGAATCGCGTTGTCTCGTCCGGCGGGGCCACCACGCCGTCCGGGCGTATGAACCTCATGAGGTCGTTCGGGTTCGGCCCCACGCGTGGAGCCACCAGCGAATACCCCGGCGCGGCGTCCGTGCTGCTGGACACGTTCGCGGGCGCTCCGTCGGGTCGGAGGACTCGAACGTTGGTCGACGGCGTCGAGAGCCTCGCGAGCACGCGGTGCCGTCCCGGCGCGAGCTCGACGCGGACCCCGTAGTTCGGCCAGACGCCCCAGACGCGCGAGTCGCGATCGAGCACCATGACGTCGTCGATCCAGACCGCCAGCGCGCCCTGCACCGAGACGACGACGTCGCGCGGCCGGTCGACCTCCACGAAGGTCTCACCGTAGAAGATGCCGCCAGGAGTCGCCTCGTCGGCCTCGACGGTGCAGCCGTGACGCGACGTCGCGAGCACCTTCGGGGCGACGGGTTCCAGAGGCTCGGGCTGCCAGCGGTACGGCCACGGCCCCGGCAGCTCGGCGGCGAACCCGCGCAGCGCGTCGGTGGGAGCGTTGCGGCCGAAAGGTCCTGCGAGCCGGACGTTCTTCACGCAGCCGTACCGCGCGGCCGCGAGCTCCTCGACGTCCCTGGTGGCGCTGGCGTGCGCTTCGTTCGCCCACCACTCGACGAGGGACGCCCGCGCTCGCCAGCCCATGTTCCCCGGATGATCAAGGAGGCGCTCGACCACCGGTTGCCACGTCTTCCAGGCGTCCGGCGCCATGGGCTCGAGCGCCAGCACCTCGTCGGTCGCGAACCAGGCGATGAGCGGCGCGCTCGGGTCACTGGACGTGGCCGCCAGCTCGACCGCGCGGAGGTAGCTGGACACGGCGGGCGCGAGGCGCCCGTGCAACGAGTCGTCGATGCCTCTTGCGAGGGCGGCGCGCAGGTCACCCGCGCCGAGCTCGTCCAGCCTTCGGCGAGCTTCGACGGCCGCCTTCGGGTCGCCGCCCGGGGTCGTCAGCTCGGCCAGCAGCCACCGTCCCGCCACGGACGGGTCCGTCGTCGCACGGCCAGTGCGCCGGAGCGCCTCGACACTCTCCTCCGGCGCCTGTGCGCGTCCTGCGCCGCACCCGGCGATCGACGCCACGAGCGCTGCATGCGCCACCGCGCGAGCGACCCTCACGGCGAGACGACCAGTTCGTGGGACATCGCGCGATCCGCGTCGGCGCAGAAGCGCTGCCAGTCGGCGTAGTCCGCCGGGGATACGCGGCTGACGGACACGCTCAGCCGGCTCGTCACGGTCACTTCGCCCGGCTTCTGCTCCACCGTGACCGAGTAGCTGCCGAACTTGGTCTCGGACGAGGCCGACGGTGGCGCGGACGCGATC
Source organism: uncultured Polyangiaceae bacterium (assembly GCA_964487605.1). Taxonomy (GTDB): domain Bacteria; phylum Myxococcota_A; class Polyangia; order Polyangiales; family Polyangiaceae; genus JAJDAH01. Next base: position 42,195 of record CAZARU010000020.1, on the reverse strand, counting down.
TTCGCGCCCGGAGGCAGCTTGACGTGGAACGAGTCCTCCTCGGTGCCCAGAGGCGGCACGACGACGCTCAGGCGGCGCTTCGACAGCGACGCGTACGTGGGCGTCAAGCGCGTACCCAAGCTGACGTTCATCGTCAGGCGGGCGCCCTCCTTGCGGGCAAAGCCCGGGGCCACACCGCGCACGCGGATCGACACGGGCGCCTCGATGTCCTCCAGGTTGCTCGTGGTGGCGCCCTGAGGGCCGGGAAGCAACACCAGACCGGGAAACTCCCGGCCCAGGTCCTGGTTCACGCGGTCCCGTAGGGTGGATGCCGCGTGATACCGGCGTCTCCAGCTCGGCGCGTTGGCGCCACGGGTGACGTAGCTCAGGTCCACGCTCGCCTTACCGTCCGCGGAGAGCGCTGCCGTCACGGTGCGTCGCTTGAGGTTGCTCGCGGGGTCTGCCGAGGGAAGCGTCACGAGGCGCGCGTTTCCGCGGTCGATCACCAGCGCTTTCGCGCCGAGGTCCATGGTGGGCAGCTCGTGAGACCCGGTGTATTCCGCGGTTCCGTCGAGGTAGAGATCCAGGGAAGGCACGTACGCGATCGCGTGATCGAACGGCGCAAAGCTGGCGACGGCGGGGTTGAAGTCGCCGCGCATCTGCGTGCGCACGATGACGATGGTGGCCGGAACGCCGAGCTCTTCGAGGAGCGAGACGATGACCGTCGCCTTGTCCTTGCAGTCACCCCAGCCCCGCGCGACCGTCTGGACGCACCGACGCGGCTTGTATCCGTAAATGCCGAACTCCAGCGCGACGTATCGCGTCTGCTTGACGACCCAGCCGTAGACGGCCCTCACCTTCTCGAGGTCGGTCTTCGCGTCGCCCGCCACTTTTCGCGCGAGCTTTCGTGTCTCGTCGTCCAGATCGAACTGGTCCTTCACCAGGCCCCAGTACCAGCGGCCGAGCTCCTGCCAGGTGCGGTACGTCGAAACGTGTACGTGCCCGAGCACCTCCGACCACGGAGGCATGGCGGGCTCGGGGGTCACCGCAGGGACGTTCTTCGCCGCAAAGCGGTAGATCTTCCGGGAGTCCCGGGACTCCTCGGATCGCTCGATGCCCGGGAGCCCGCGGACGTCGAAGTGGAACGTGCGCGACCCGGGTGTGATGAGCACGTACTCGGCATGGGCCGTCGGATCGCTGGACTGGAGGTACGTCACTTCCCCGAAGTAGTCGGCGAACTCGTTGCGGAGCGTGACGTCCTCCACCCGGTACCGAAGCTCCACGACGTCGCCCGGCTCGAGTCGAGGAAACTGCACGTAGAAGTTGCGTCCCGACGTGTACATCGTGATCGACGGGTCGTTGGCAGGTGCTTCACCGCTCTCGATGGCTTCGTCCACCCGACCGTCCGAGCGGTAGACACGCGCGCCACGAAGCACGACCTGTTGCGTGTCAGCCTGGTACTGGAACGCGTACTGGCGCGCCTCCGCGGCGGCGGCGTCCGTGAGGGGCTGGAACACCACTTGACGAAACTGGCTCGAGAGCCCGTTCTCGAACACCGTCGACACCGTCAGCTCGACCAGCGAGCGGCGATTCTGGCCGGCGGCGTCGGCGTGGCGCATCTTCAGGAAACGGTCGGCGGACCAGGCGTGGGCCTCGTCCTCCCGGGGCTTCGGAGGAACCATGTGCTCGACGTACTCGCGCACGTCCTTCTCCTGGGGCCGGAGCCGGAGAATCTCCTTCAGCAAATCGAGCTGTCGCTCGCGGCGTCCTGCCTCCGCGTGGAGATCGGAGACCGCGCGCAGCGCGCTCACCTCCTCGGGAGCGAGGAGCAGTGCTCGCTCGTAGGCTGCGATTGCCCTGTCGGGCTGCGCCAGGCGACGGTAGGCGCGCGCCGCGGTCCCCGCGGCCCACAACCCGTCGGGGTCGACGGTGAGGAGGCGGGACACCCAGTGTTCGGCGGCGGCACGGTCTCGGCGTTCGAGCGCCAGATCTATCCGCTGCGAAAGGTATCCACCGTCGTCGAAGCGAGCGTGGGCGTAGCGCTCCTCGATCTCCGCTGCCTCGGTGGCGCGGCCGAGGGCACGAAGCTGCGACGCGTACATGTTGAGCAGCACGACGCCCGCGGGATCCGCATCGACCGCGCGCTCGATCATCGACAGGGCCGTGCGCCGCAGGCCGATGTGGTTGTAGAGCTCGACGCGCCCCTTCAGCGCCTCGAGATTCGTCGGGTCCAGGGCCAGCACGCGGTCGTAGTACGGGAACGCCTCGCGCCAGTTCTGGCTCTCTCGCGCCAGCGACGCCTGCGCCAGCAGCAGCTCCACGCGCTCGTGGTCGGTCACGCTCGTCGTGTGCGTCTCCTCGAAGCGAGCGGCCTTCGCCATCCAGGCTGCGCGCCGGTTCCGATCCTCGCCCAGCGCGCCGGCGAGCAGGAGCCGCTCGACGTTGGGCTCGGCTTCGGCCGCCCTCGCCGCGAGGTCGCGGGCCAGGTGCTCCGTGGGATCGTCGCCCCCGGTCGCCGCCAGGTACCGCGCGAACTCGAAGAGCTCCGAAGGCCGCGCCCCGGCGCCCGCCGTCTGCTTCTTGAACGCCTGCAGCGGTCCAGCGGGCCCCTCGGGTACCCCCGGTACGGGGCGTTCGCGCTGATCGTCCGGTCGAACCTTCCGCGCCGCTTCGGGAGCGAGCGACAGGTCCGTCGAGGTCGTGACGCGTGCCCTGGGCTCGCCCTTCTCGTCGCCGATGCGGACCGAGAGCACCGGAGGGGACTCGTCGGCGCACACCTTGACGAGGAGCAGATTGGGGCCCGGCTCGAGCGCGACCGCGACGGCGAGGCGATCCGGATCGTGCGCGCGGTACGCTCGATCCTCGAGCGCGACGCGACCGTTCCAGCGCAGGGCGAAGGCGCCCGACGCTCCCACCCACAGGGTGATCTTGCGGGGCGCTGGCCCGTCGGCGGCGGGCGAAACGAACGTGGCGGCGAACCCGCAGATCTTCCGCTCGGGGCGGAGCATCGCCGCGAAGTCCACCCAGCCGAAAGGAAACGCTTCCGGTGGGGCGGCGCGCCACCTCACCGCGCGCTCCTTGCCCTGGTACGTTCGACCTTCGGACAGGGGCTCGGCCAGCGCGAGCTCCGGATCGAACCGGGTGTCGAGCCCGGTCTTTCCCTCGTTGTCGAACGGTCCGAGCACGAGCCATTGGTTCACGTAGCCGAGTCCCGCGATCTCGGTTCGCTCGCCCGAGAGATCGCCCCGGCGACCACGGGCGTACGCTGCGAGCAGCGCGGCGTAGGCTCGCGGACCCGGACCGAGGCGCGAGTCCGTCGCGACGCCCCGCAGCGCCTCCTCGACGTGGCCGGGGTCCGCGCGGTCCCACGTCCGCCACACATCTCGAATCGCGGCGTAGACGGACGGACCACGGGCCCGGTCGATTCGCGTCGTCGCGCGCGCCAGGTCGGAATGGAACGAAGCGTGGCCGGCGTGCGCCTTCGTCACGAGGCTGAGGAGCGCGACGAACAGTGCGGGGAGAAGCGTCCTCACGCCGCCTTCTCCTTAGCCCTGCGGCCGTAGCCCCGCCAGCCGAAAATCCCCGCAAAAGTGGCGAGAATCGGCCCGTTCCTGGGGGAAAAGGGCCCGGGCCATGCGGCGGTGCTGATGCGCGCGTGCGGATCGAGAGCGCGCTTGATGGCGTGGTGCCGGTCATATACAAGGGTGATTCTCCGCCCGGCGAGGACCACGTCGAGATCACTCACGAGGGTCCGAGAGCCACCGCGGGGAGAGCTTTTGAAGGAACGCCAGAGGGAAGAGGACGTCGATGGTCAATCCCCAGATGGTGATGTACGAGGAGGAGTTCAATCAGATCCAGGGGGTCGTCGACCGTCTGGTTCGTGAAGCGAACGCGAAGGTCGTCTTCATCGTCGACAAGAACGGGCAGCTCATCGCCGCCAGCGGGGAGGTCGAGAACATCGACACGACGTCGCTCGCGTCGCTGACCGCCGGAAACATCGCGGCAACGGGTGGAATCGCCAAGCTCCTGCGGGAGAACGAGTTCTCGACGCAGTTTCACGAGGGGGAAAACGCCAACATCCACATCCAGCTCGTCGGCAACCGGGTCATCCTGGTCGTCATCTTCGATTCGAAGTCGAGCCTGGGCCTGGTCCGACTGCGTGTGCGCAAGTCCAGCGACGAGCTCAACCGCATCTTCGAGGCGCTCCTCTCCAAGGTGGCGGAGCCTGGGGCGGACTCGCCGTTCGCCGAAATCACCGACGAGGACATCGACAATCTGTTCAACGACTGAAGGACCCGAGCGATGAGCTTCATCAACTACATGGCTCGGGAGATCAATTGCAAGATCGTCTATTACGGGCCGGGGCTCTGCGGGAAGACGACGAACCTCCAGTACATCTATCAGCGCACCAGCCCCGACGCGAAAGGGAAGATGATCTCCCTCGCGACCGAGACCGAACGGACGCTGTTCTTCGATTTCCTTCCCCTGTCGCTCGGCGAGATTCGCGGATTCAAGACGCGGTTTCACCTGTACACGGTGCCCGGCCAGGTCTTCTACGACGCGAGTCGGAAGCTCATCCTCAAGGGTGTCGACGGGGTGATCTTCGTCGCCGATTCTCAGATAGAGCGGCTCGAAGCGAACCAGGAGTCCGTGGAGAATCTCCGGACGAACCTTGCCGAGCAGGGCTACTCGCTGGAGAAGGTTCCCTACGTCGTCCAGTACAACAAGCGCGATCTGCCGAACGTCGTCGACATCGACGAACTCCGGGAGCTGCTGAACCCGATGCGCGTTCCCGACTACGAGGCCTGCGCCCGGAGCGGCCAGGGCGTCTTCGACACCCTGAAGGCCGTGAGCAAGCTCGTGCTGACCGAGCTCAAGCGCGGCGGGTGACACGCCACGTTCCGCGCGCTCGCGCGCGCGACGTCCGGGCGCTCCACGTTCGAAGAGGGGAGTGCCCCGACGCGGCGACGTCGCTTGCAATCCGCGCGCGACGTGCGTCTGCTGGAATCACCCGATGACGAGTCCGAACTACGTTTGCTACGGGAACCCCTACAGCTACTTCACGCGCAAGCTCGAGCTCGCCCTCCGCTGGTACGGCGCGGACTTCGAAGCACGCCCGAAGTCACCCGACGTCTCCGGTCACGTCGAGCAGCGCGCCGGAACGCACCAGATCCCCGTGCTCCGTACTCCGGAGAACTGGATGCTCGCGGACACGACGCCCATCCTCGATGCCCTCGACGGGCGCTTCCCCGCGCGCCGCATGTTCCCCGGGGGTCCCCTCGGCGTGCTCGTGCACGTGGTGGAGGACTGGTTCGACGAGTGGATCGCGAGGACCGCCGTTCACTACCGGTGGAACTACCCCGAGTGCGCGGACTTCGCCGCACCGGCGATGGCCCGCGCAGTCGTCGGTGACCACGCGGACCACGTCGCCGCCGTGGAGGGCGTGCTCCGCGGGTGGGGCCCCCGTTCCGTGCGCGCGACCGGCGTTTCGGGGCCGGGGCAGCAGCGGGCTGCCGAGGCCGAGTACGAGCGCATGCTCGCTGCGCTGAACGAGCAGCTGGCACACACTCGCTACGCGCTCGGCGATCGCCCGTGTGCGGTCGATGCCGTCGTCATGGGCGGGCTCGTCGCACACTTCGCGGCGGACCCCGTTCCACGACGCGTCGTCGCGAAGTTCGAACGCGTACAGCGATGGCTCGAACAGGGACGAGACTGGGACGGGACCGGAGACCTCGTCGCGTTTCCTGGCTCGACGCCGTTCGCGGCGCACGTCTTGCTCGAAGCGCGCGGGGCCTATCGCGCCTTCATTTCCGGGAACTCTTCCGCCCTGCGGGCAGAGCAAAAGGCGTTCGTGGCCCCCAGCCACGGTGAGGACGTCAGCTACAAGACCCGGGAGTATCCGGAGGCTGCGCGCCGCATGGTGAAGGCGCGAATCTCGAGGCTCGCGCCGGCCGAGCAGGCGGCCGTCGCCGAATGGCTCGCCGAGGTCGAGCTGGATGATCTGTTCGGGGTCGCCGCGGCCGATCGATGACGGATGGTGGGTCGGCGAAGGGCAGCACGGACGACGAGCTCCGGGCGCTCAGAGCGGAAGTAGCGCTCCTCCTGGCGGTCACGGAGTCCGCGTCGGACCTCGTGACCGTTCTGGGGCTCGACGGGACGCTGAAGCGCGCGTTTCGCGCCCGTGATCGGATCGTCGGCTACGAGCCCGGCGAGGTCGAGTCCACGAGCATCCTCGACCTGATCCATCCCGACGACCGTCACGAGGCCGTCGAGTCGCTCCGCAAGCTGTCCGAGGGGCCGGGGTCGGTCGCGCGCACGCTGCTTCGGGTGCGAAACAAGCATGGAGCCTACGTGCACCTGGAAACGGTGGCGGTGAATCGCACCGACGATCCCGCGGTGGACGGCATCGTCACCCAGTCCCACGACGTGGGGGAGCGCCTGGAGCTGGAACGGCAGCTTCGGATCGCGCAGCGCATGGAGTCCGTCGGACGCCTCGCTGCGGGCATCGTCCACGACTTCAACAATCTCCTCGCGGTCATGCTGCTGTCCGCTGCGGGCGCCAGACATCAGCCCTCCGCGGCGCTGGACGCCCTTGCGGAGATCGAGCGCGCCGCGCTGCGGGGCTCGGGTTTGACGAAGCGGCTGCTCGCCCTCGTGCGCGATCGCCCTCTCGAGGCGCGGAGAATCGACCTCGCCGAGGTCGTCGAGGACGCGCACAGGATGTTGCTCACTTTGCTGCCCGAGGGGCTTCGGCTCGTGGTTCGGCTCGGCGACGGGCCGTTGCCCGTTCGGAGTGACGCCGCGTCCGTCGAGCAAGCGCTGCTGAATCTCGTGCTCAACGCACGCGACGCGTGTGCGGGTCGTGCCGGAACCATCCGCGTCTCACTCGAGTCGGGACGGAGGAACGGCAGCGAGATGGCCATGATTACGGTGGAGGACGACGGTGTCGGGATGGACGAAGCGACGCGTGCTCGCGCCGCAGAGCCATTCTTCACAACGAAGTCCCCGGAGCACGGGACGGGGCTCGGGCTCTACGCCGTGAACGACTTCGTCGCCCGCGCCGGAGGCGAGTTCCTCATCGAGAGCACCCCCGGGCTCGGGACGCGGTGCCGCATCGTTCTGCCGTTGTACCGCGAGCCGGACGCCGCGCGGGCGCCGACCGCCGCAGTCCTCCGTCCACCGGCAACCCACGTGCTGCTCGTCGAGCACGATGAGGCGCTTCGCGGGGTCATGCGCCGGATCCTCGAGGCGGAGGGCTGCACGGTCGTCGAGGCACGCGATGGCGTCGAGGCGCTGGCCGCGGCCGCCACGCTGGAGAAGGTCGAGCTGCTGATCACCGACGTGGGCATGCCTCGCATGGGAGGCTGGGAGCTCATCGAGGCGCTGCGCACCAAGCGACCGGAACTGCCGGCCATCGCGATCTCGGGTCATGCCTTCGACGATCGAGCGACCACGGGCGCGCTGGTCACCCTGCAGAAGCCTTTCAGCGCCGACGACCTCTGGCGCGCGGTGACGGGGTTGCTGGCGCGACGCTAGCAGCAACCAACTTCGCTCTCAGCGTCGCCCGAAGCTCCTGACCTCGACGCCGGTGCGCTTGCGCCCGAGGACGGCGAGACCCCACAGGGCGACCAGCGCCGCCAGGCCCCCGAACGAACGTGAAGATCCCCGGACGCGACAGCCGCAGCCGCCATCGCTACCCGGCGAGGGCGCCGGGTCACCCGGTGTGGCTGCCCCCCCGTCGAAGCCCGATCCACCCACGGAGGCGCCTGCGCGGCCGCCGACGGAGCCCCCTGTACCGCCCCCGGCGTCGTGGCCCGCGTCGCTCTCGCCCAGGCCCGCCGCGCCCGCGGCGCCCGCGGCGCCCCCACCGGTCCCGCCGGCACCCACGCCGGTCCCGCAGGGATCGGCAGGGCACGAGCCGAGGCAGTTCAACAGATCGCCGTAGCTCGCAGTGGCACTGCACGTGGAGGCGTTTCCGCTTCCCGTGGCGCAAGCGAAGCACGTGGCGTCCACGAAGCAGACGCTCGCTTCGTCGCAGCACGTTCCCTGGATGCAGTCGCCGCAGGCTCCGGTGTTCCCGAAGCCGCAGCCCGACCCGCACGCGTCCTTGCACTCCACGAAGTTGCAGTTCCGAAACGCCCTGTACAGCGCGTCGGCATCGCAGCTCGCCGGTCGCATCATGCTCGTCGCGCACGTCCGACACGCGACGTCGTTCGCGCACGCGGTCGTCTCAGCGCAGCACCGCGCCTCGTTGCAGTCGTTGCAGGGCACGTCGGCGAACTCGAGCCCGCACGCCGGAACGTCGCAGGCTGGTTCCGTCGCGCACTCCACGGCGCACGCCGTGTCGCATGCGCAGGTGAACAACCGGCCGTAGTCGAGCTGTCCTTGCGGTTCCTGGCTCCCGCACTGCTGCTGGCATGCCGTGTCGCCCGTGGGGCACGCAGACGCGCAGCCGAGAAAAGCGGCGCACGCGGTGCCGTTCGTGCAGGCAATCGCTTCGGACGGACAGCCGCCGAAGACCGTCCCGGCGAGCACCCGACACGTGGTGCATTCCACGGCAGGCGGAGTGGCGGCGAGGAAGGACTGAATGAAGGAGTCGAAGGCAGAAACCCGGATGGAGACGCCGGAGCCGGTGGCGCAGGAGGCCCCCTGGCTGTACGAGCTGACGGCTGCCACGCGCTCGCCCATGGCCGTCGTGCGAAGCGCCGGTCCGCCGCTGTCGCCCTGGCAGATGCCGCGCCCGTCCGCGCGGCTGTGCGTGACGGTCCGCGCGGTGAGGCTCGCGACGTTCCTGTTCACGCGGTGCCGCACCGTGTTCGTCGAGTTGGTCTGCGTTTGACCGTACCCCACGAACGCGAGCGGCGTTCCGACGGCCAGGTCGTCCTCCGACGAAGCCAGCGCCGGAATCGTCGGCGTGGCGGCCGTGGCGCCGACGAAGCGCACGACGGCGATGTCGAAGGTGTTCCCCGTCACCCCGGTGTACGAGGGGTGGAGCACGTACTCCTGCACCGGGTAGTACGTGGACGCGCCGAAGCTCACGGCCCAGTCGTCGCCGGGGACCACGAACAAGTCCTCCGCCGGTGCGGGCTGTATCGGCGTGATGATGTTCCCGGCGCCGTCCACCGCGACCACACAGTGCGCTGCGGTCAGGAGAACTCCGAACCGTCCGCTCACCGAGATGGCGGTGCCGCTGCAGGCCCCGCCCGCCTGGTTGACGAGCGCCATCACCGCGAGGTGCGAGGTGTCCGGCGAGCCCCCGAAGATCGTGCTGGTCCGCTCGTCGGTGAGGGGCGGCGGCGCCGGGGCGCTGCAGCTCCCGACGAGCGCGAGGATCATCACGGCCTGGGCCGTCCTCGTCACGACGCTCCGGTGGGACAAGGATCCGAGACTACCAGACCTCGCGCGTGCGCGATTCCCCGGGCGCTCGCGGCGGCCGAAGATCAGCACCGACCGATGCGAACGACCAGCTCGGTAGCGGACTCCGTGACGTCGACTCGGAGGTCACCCGCGGGTGTCTTCACGGTTCCACCCTTCACCAGCGTCCCGGGCGCGGCGCCCGTCGTTCGCGAAACCGCCTCCTGCCAGCTCGCGCCCGGCGGCGGATAGATCTTCACGCAGACCGGTGGACCGGGGTCTTGGGGGCGCGCGTAGGAGAACAGCAGGAGCTCCGCGCCATGCTCCAGGGCCAGCACGTTCGGATCGTCCTTCGGCTTGACGGAAAAATCTCGGCTCTGGAAGTACGCCACGGCCGTACTCCACCCCATGCCGATGGGCTGCGGGCCCGTGCATCGAATCTCCTTGCCGGTCTGCTGGTGCTTGTAGGCCTGCCCCTTGGGGCACGATGGGTCACCTGCCTTCTCGAGCCGACCGATCTCCTCGGGGCTGAGGGTCTTCTTCGGCGCTCGACCGCTCGCCTTCTCGACGCGGTCGCGCTGCTCCGCGAGCGCCTTCTCCACGGCGGCGAGCTGCTCGACTTCCTGGTCCAGTCCGGCCGTTCTGCAGGTCGCCAGGGTCGCCCTCACCTTCGTCAGCGTTTGGTCGAAGCTCTCCGGCGTCTTGGCCGTGTCGTCGATGGCCGTCTGCGTCGCGGCGTAGGCGTCGCGGCAAGCTTGCTTCTCGGCTCGATTGCAGGCCAGGGGCACGGTCAGCGCGCAGTAGCCGAGAGCAGCGGCTGCGGAGCGCCAGGAGATCACCTGCAGACCCGGACGTGGCTCGGCAAGAGCGAGCTGAGCTGGCAGGTTTCCGGAAGTGTGCAGTCGGCGCTGGATCCGCAGAGGACGTACTGCTCGGTGGTGGTCCCGGTCTTGGGGCAAGTCGCCCGACATTCGGTGCGAGTGTAGCGCCCGAAGAGGGTGCCGTTGTCCACGACCGTTCCGCAGCAGACCTGGCTCCCCGGGCAGTTGTGGGGCCCCGAACACCCCATCAGCGTGTCGCTGCTCGGACACGACGCTCCACACGTGAAGTCCACGTAGCCAATCGTTCCGCGGTCACCGCAGCAGACCTGTGCACCCGGGCAATCCTCGTGACCGTCGCAGAAGACCTCGGGTGACAAGCAGAGGCTCGTGTTGTTCGTGCACGCCGCACCGGGTGGATCCGCACAGCAGAAGTTACCGCCCACGAGCGCGCACGTGGCCGCGCCGCAGATCACCTCGCCGACGCCCGGCGTCCCTCCGGTTCCTGCGGTCCCACCCGCTCCGCTGGTCCCACCCGCTCCGCTGGTTCCTGCGGTCCCACCCGCTCCCGCGGAACCACCCGTTCCGCTGGTTCCTGCGGTTCCGCCCGCTCCGCTGGTCCCACCCGCTCCGCTGGTTCCTGCGGTTCCGCCCGCTCCACTGGTTCCGCCCGCTCCCGCAGTTCCACCCGCTCCGCTGGTTCCTGCGGTCCCACCCGCTCCGCTGGTTCCTGCGGTTCCACCCGCTCCGCTGGTTCCGCCCGCTCCCGCAGTTCCACCCGCTCCGCTGACGCCACCACTGGCACCGAGGCCTCCGGTACCCGCATCGCCGGCGGCACCGGCTGCCCCGGATCCCGCGGATCCCGCGCTGGCGTCCATGCCGCCCTCGCCTGCGCCTCCCGCGGCACCCGAAGCGCCTGCGCGACCGCCCAGTCCCGAGCCCCCGCCCGTCGGTGCACCCGCGAACGAGCCTGCGGCCCCGCCGAGTCCGCCGGCGGCCCCCACGCCTCCCGCTCCACCGACGCCGCCCGTCGCACCGACGCCTCCCGCTGCGTCGACCCCCGATCCGGCACTCCCGCCCGTCGTCGAACCGCCGATGCCGACCGTGCCTCCCTCGCCAGCCGACGAACCCGTGGAGTCGAGCGCACACCCTTCGACGGTGGCGAGCGCGACCAGCAGGGTCACCGAGCTCGTCAGCACCGACGCGCGCGCTCGCATCGCCATGGACGGTACCTGGGCGCTCCGCCAGCGTCAAAGAGGGGCTCCCGGCGCGCGCCGGCACGTGGTGAGGCCGCTGGTTCGTCGCGCGACGCGTGCAGCATCCCGTTCCTCCGCGCGTTCGGCTCCGGTAGGATCTCGTCTCTGGCCCATGTCGTCCGACGACAGCACTCGAGGTCGGCCGGTCGCGCTCACCTACGAAACCCTCGAAAAGCTGGCTCTCGGCTACCTCGATCGGTTCGACTCGACCGTCGTGAACTTGCAGCGCGTCCTTCTGCGCAAGGTCCGCGCCACTGCAGGCGACGAGGATGCGCGCACGATGGTGGACCGCTTGCTCGCGCAGTACGTGCGGGACGGCATCCTCGACGACCGCCGGTACGCAGCGACGATGGCGGCCGGACTTCGTCGGCGCGGCGCATCGCTGCGCGCGATTCGTCGCAAGCTCGCCGCGCGTGGCGTCGACGAAGCCACCGTCGGGTCGGCGCTGGACGCGGAAGGGATCGACGAGGCGGGTGAGCTCGAAGCGGCCCAGAGACTCGTGAAGAAGCGCAAGCTCGGGCCCTGGCGCAAGCCCGGCGAGCGCGTGCCACGGCGCGCGCGCGACTTCGCCGTGCTGGCTCGCGCCGGCTTCAGCCTGGAAGTGTCGCGGCTGGCGATGGGCGACCGAGGCGACGACGAACCGTACGCGTGAGCGTCGCCGGACCGCCGCTACTTCTGCAGGCCGCGGCGACGACCGCGGTTCTTCGCCTTGAGCTTCGCCTTGTGCCGCGCGCTCCGCTTGCGCGTGGTCTTCCGGGGCGTCTTGGTCTTCGAGAGGTACATCGGGGGCGGCATTCGTAGCGGTCGGCCCCGGCCCGCGCAAGGTGCTGGCAACGCCCTCCGAAAACTCGGCGTCCGGCGCCGCCTCTGCTCGGGCCCGCCGTGCGGGTCGAGCCCGCCTCGCCGGGCGTCGTGCGTTCAGCGCTGCGGCGTCAGGAGCTTGCGGATGAGGCCCTGGGAGTACTCGTTCAGCTCCTTGAACACGACGCCCATTCCGGCTGGATCGGTCTGGACCCGGACCACCTCCCCGAGACCCTCGATGGTCTCGATGTCGTCCATGATGACCGTGAATCGCAGGTTCACCTCGGTGCCGACGGGCAGCGGAGTCTTGGTCTTGATGAAGGCGCCACGCTCGGAAATGTTGGTGACGTACTCCTGGATGAACTGGTCGAAGGAATCGAACTCCTTGTTGATCGTGACCCGCTCGTCCTTCCGGGAACTCACGACTACTTCCCCTGAAGGTCGAACTGTTCGATGTGGTACTCGCGGCGCGGCGTGAACTCGATGCGCCTCATCAGTCGTCGCTCGATCTCCTCCACCGCGGTCTTCTCCTCGTTCTTCAGGAGGTCGACGATCGCCGGATGAGCGTTCACGTGAACGGAGTATCCCTGAAGGGTGCCGCGCTCTCGGCGAATCTGCCGCAGGATCTCGTAGCCTATCGTTTCGCGGGATTGCACCTGGCCGGTGCCGTCGCAGTAGAAGCAGGGCTGGTGCAGGAGCCTGCCCAGGCTCTCCCGGGTCCTCTTGCGCGTCATCTCGACCAGGCCGAGCTCGCTGATGCGCTGGAGGGTCGTCTTCGCCTTGTCGTTGGCGAGCAGCTTCTCGAGTGAACGCAGGACCTTGTCGCGGTTGGACGCCTTGTCCATGTCGATGAGATCCAGGATGATGAGCCCACCGATGTTGCGGAAGCGGAGCTGGTAGGCGATCTCCTGGACGGCCTCGAGGTTCGTCTTCAGCGCGGTCTCTTCCAGATCCTTGCTGCCCTTGCCGACGAACCGCCCCGTATTCACGTCGATTGCGGTGAGCGCCTCGGCTTGGTCCAGGATCAGGTAGCCGCCGCTCTGTAGAGGTACCTTTCGGCTCAGCGCGCGCGCGATCTCGTCCTCGATGCCGAAGGCATCGAAGATCGGCTCCTCGCCGGAGTAGAGCAGAACGTCGTCCAGGCGCTCCGGCATGAACGCCTCCATGAAGCGACGCAATCGCTGGTACTGCTCCTTGTCGTCGATCACGATCTGGTCGATCGAGTCCGAGAAGAGGTCGCGCGCCGTCTTGAGCACGAGATCCAGCTCGGTGTAGAGGACGTCCTTCCACTTCGCCGACTCGGCCTTCTTGCTGACGTCTTGCCAGGCCTTGATGAGATAGGCGATGTCGGACTTGAGCTGCTTCTTGGTGAGCCCCTCGGCCACGGTCCTCACGATCAGACCGCCCTTGGAGGGCAACAGCCCCTCGATGGTCTTGCGCAGTCTCTGGCGCTCGCCGGCGGATCCGATGCGCTTCGAGATGCCGATGTGCTCGACCGTGGGCAGGTACACCACGTAACGGCCCGCGAGGGACACGTGGCTCGTGACGCGCGCCCCCTTGGTGCCGATGGGTTCCTTCGAGATCTGGACGATGACCGTCTGACCTTCCTTCACGACCTCCGTGATGGGCACGGAGCGCGCGACGCGTGACGATTTGCCACGCTGGCGCTTGCGATCGTCGCGCCCGCGCGCCGGCGGCCTCGCGTCGTCCTGAGGGCCGCCTTTTCCGCGACCTCGGCGGCGCCTGCGGCGACCCCCCGCCACACGCGCCTCGACGCCGTCGGCGGGTTTCGGCGGTCCCGCCTCGCTCGCGTCGTCCGGAGCCTCGTCCGAGCTCGCCGTGGCGTCGAACGGAGACGTCGGCTCCGAAGCGTCCACCTCCGCTTGTTCCGGGGCCTCTTCTGTCGCGAGCACCTGCTTCGCCTCGTCGGCCGCAGGCACTACACGCCGCCTTCGGGTGCCCGCTGCCGGGGTCGCGGCCTCGGCCGGAACGGTCGCGCCGTCCCCGAGCGCTTCGGCGGGGGCTGCGGCTGGCGCGTCGGTGGGCCCGCTGGCTTCGTCCTCGGGCTCGTCGTCCTCGGGCTCGTCGTCGTCGTCGTCGTCATCGTCGTCGTCGCTCTCCGACTCTGCAGACTCCTCCTCTTCCGGCTCGTCGTCCTCGGGCTCCTCGTCGCGCTCATCTTCGGGCTGGCTCGGGCGCCCGCTCTCCAGCCCCGTCGACTTGCCGCCCTGCCCTCGCGTGGTCGTCCCTCCCCGCTCGGTCTCGTCCGCGCCGAGGAGGTACTCCTCGAAATCGTCGGGTCGGATGAGGTCTTCGACGTGGAGGAACGCGGCGCGCTCGAGGCCCACGTCGATGAAGGCCGCCTGCATGCCCGGAAGCACGCGGCTCACCTTGCCGACCACGATGTTGCCGACGGTTCCCGTCGCCGAGGCCCGCTCGAGGTGAAGCTCGGCGATGATGCCGTCCTCGATGAGCGCGACCCGCGTCTCGCGAACGTCGACGTTGATGACGAGTAGGTTCTTGGCCATCGATCCGTGCCGGGGGCGCCCAGGGCCGAGACACGGTTATCCAGGCGTGCCGTGGGTGTCCACCGCAAACGCAAACGGCGGATATTACGACTGAATAGTGATTCCCGGGGGCGCGTCTCCACGGGCCCCGTCCCACGGGCCCCTGCGCCGGCGCATTGACCGGGCTCACCGCGGCACCCGATGCTCGCCGCGCCGTGCCGCCCCGATCGTACCTGGTAGCGGACATCGAGACGGTCCTCGACCCCGAACTTCCCCTCGCCGATCCTGCGGAATCCGAGCGCTTGCCGCCGCCCGCCCATCACCAGGTCGTCGTCATCGGGCTGCTCTGGCTCGACGCGAAGTACGGTATCAGCCGCCTCGGTGTCGTCGAAGGTGAGGCGGAGGCGGACATCCTCGAGACGTTCTCGAGGTTCCTCGACAAGCACCAGCCGGGGCTCGTCACCTACAACGGTCGTCGCTTCGATCTGCCGGTCATCGCTGCACGATCGCTGCGGCACGGCGTGGCGCTCCGCTACTATTACCAGTCGCGAGACGTCCGGTATCGATACACCGACGAAGGACACCTCGACCTGTTCGACTTCCTCGGCGATTTCGGCGCGGCGCAGGGCACCAACCTCGACGTGATGTCGAAGCTCTGCGGCATGCCCGGGAAGGTCGGCATCGAAGGGAAGGACGTCGGGCCGATGGTTCACGCCGGTCGCCTCGAGGAGGTGCGCAACTACTGCCTCTGCGACGTGGTGCAGACCGCCGCCGTCTTCCTTCGATCGCAGCTTCTGCGCGCCAACATCACGCGCGACGCGTACCTCGACTCCGTTCGTGGGCTGCTCGCGACCATCGACGCGGACGACCGCGTCGCCGCCGTCCGAGCCGGCATCAATCGCCCCCGCCTGCTCCTGGAGGAGCGATGATCCGTGACGTTCTGCGCCGTGTGATCAACGCGCGCGTGAGCGACGTTCTGCCCGAGCCCACGCCCCTCGATGCGGCTCGCAATCTGTCCTTGAAGTTGGGGTTCCCCGTGCTGCTGAAGCGCGAGGACCTCACCCCCGTCTTCTCCTTCAAGCTGCGAGGCGCTTACAACCGGATCTCCGGACTGTCCGAGACGGAGCTCGCCCCCGGCGTGATCGCGGCTTCGGCGGGGAACCACGCACAGGGCGTGGCCTTCGCCGCCAAGCGCCTGGGCGTCCGCTGTCGCATCGTCATGCCGCGGACGACGCCGTCGATCAAGGTCGACGCGGTACGGGCGTACGGCGCCAAGGTGGAACTCCACGGAGACAGCTACTCGGACGCCGCCGAGCATTGCGCGCGGCGCGTCGAAGCGACCGGCATGACCTACGTGCCTCCGTACGACGATCCGGACGTCATCGCTGGACAGGGGACCATCGGGCTCGAACTCCTGCGGCAGGCGCCGCGAGACCTGCGCTCGATCTTCGTGCCGGTGGGAGGTGGTGGGCTCGCTGCGGGCATCGCGGCGGTCGTGAAGGAGGTTCGACCCGAGGTTCGCCTCATCGGTGTGGAGCCCGAGGACGCGGACGCCATGCGTCGCTCGATCGAGGCCGGGACACGCGTCGTGCTCGATCACGTCGGCATCTTCGCGGATGGGGTCGCCGTCAAGCAGGTAGGGGAGCTCACGTTCGACATCTGCCGCCAGCTCCTCGACGAGGTCATCACCGTCAACGAGGACGAGATCTGCGCCGCCATCAAGGATGGCTTCGAGGACACGCGATCGGTGCTGGAGCCTGCGGGTGCGCTGGCGATCGCCGGGATCACCCGCATGGCTCGCGGCTCGGGCATTCCTCCCGGGAGCGCCGTCGCCATCGCCTCGGGCGCGAACATCAACTTCACGCGGTTGCGCTACATCACCGAGCGCGTCGACGCCGGCCAGAACCGGGAGGCGATTCTGTGCGTGACGATCCCCGAGCGCCCCGGGAGCTTCCTCGAGTTCTGTCAGATCATCGGAGAGAGGAGCGTCACGGAGTTCAACTACCGTCTGAGCTCGCGCCAGGCCGCTCACATCTTCTGCGGCGTCGAGGTCTCCGATCGCGGAGTGGCGCAGGCGCTCCGCGCCTCGCTGGAGCAGCGAGG
The DNA here is from genome assembly GCA_964487605.1 of uncultured Polyangiaceae bacterium. Lineage (GTDB taxonomy): Bacteria > Myxococcota_A > Polyangia > Polyangiales > Polyangiaceae > JAJDAH01. The sequence continues at coordinate 25,377 of CAZARU010000020.1, read as the reverse complement.
CTACGAGTGCGTGGACCTATCCAGTGACGACCTGGCGAAGACGCACGTTCGCTACATGGTTGGCGGCCGCGCGACGGAAGTGCAGGACGAGATCCTGTACAGCTTCGAGTTTCCCGAACGACCCGGCGCGCTGCTGCAGTTTCTCGAGAGCCTGAGCGGGCGATGGAACATTTCGCTCTTCCACTACAGAAATCACGGCGCCGCGTTCGGCCGGGTGCTCTGCGGCATGGAGGTGCCCATCGACGATCGAGCCGAGCTCGCGGCCGTGCTCCGGCGCATCGGGTTCGCTCATCGGGAGGAGAGCGACAGTCCCGCGGCGCGCTTCTTCCTCCGATGATCGACACCTCGGACGGGCCACCTCTCCGCGTCCTCCTGGTCGCCCCGAACGTTCCACTCCCGGGGACGCATGGTGGATCCGCGCACGTCATGGGTGTCGCGTCGGCGCTGGCGAAGCGGCATGCGGTGATGGTGATCGCCCGGGTGGGGTCGTCTGCTCGCGCGGTGTCGGGCGCCACCGTTCTCGGAGCGGGGCTCGGCACCGCGCGTCCCGGCGGTGTGCTGGCGCTCAGGGCGCTTCACTGCGCCTCGTCGATCGGCGCCGTCCGGCGGTTTCGCCCCGACGTGATCTGCGAGCGGAACAGCGCCCAGGGCCTCGGTGCGGCGCTCGGTCGGCGCCTTTCCGTACCGGTCGTCACCACCGTGATCGATCCCGACGTCGAGCGTCTGTCGGTCGAGCGGGCTTCGTGCTTCGTGACGACCGACGTTCGCCTGGTGCCACCTGGCCGACGAGGCGATGCGCACGCCGTGACGTGGGGCGTCGACCCACACCGGTTCCATCCCTCCGCGGACGGCGAGTCGATTCGACGGGAGCTGAGGCTCCGAGCGGACGACGTCGTCGTGACCTACGCCGGGGCGTTCTATCCGTGGCACGATCTGCGGACCCTCGTGCTCGCAGCCGAGCGTTGCATCGCCGCCCGCGGCGTCACCGCGCCGCGCCTTCGATTCGTGCTCGTGGGCGGTGGTCGTGACGCCGGGTCGATCGCACGGCTCGTTCGACGTCGAGGACTGTCCTCGTCCTTCACGTTCGTCGGTCGCGTGCCCCACGTCGAGGTCCCACGCTACCTCGCGGCAAGCGACGTGTGCGTCGCACCCTACGACCCGGAGCGGCATCCGCGCTTCGCGGACCGCGGGATGATCTACGATCCGATCAAGGTGCTCGAAGGCCTCGCGGCGGCGCGCCCCGTCATCACGCTGGACGCTCCGAATCTGCGGAGATCGTTCCGCGACGGCGAGCACCTCGTCCTCACTCCTCGGGCCGACGTCGGGGCTCTGGCGGCGAGGATCTCCCGCCTGGCGGACGATCCTGATCTGCGGGAGCGCCTCGGAAAGCAGGGGCGTGCGCTGGTGTGTCGGTCCATGACGTGGGCGCATCACGCCGAGGCGCTGACGGCGATCTTCAGGAGCGTCATCGCCGACGCCGGAGGTCCCCGCGGCGAAGTCAGAGCTTGCGCGGGTCCAGTTCGTCCAGGCCGAGCAGCATCTCGTCGTCGGTTCCCTTGGCGGGAAGCTCCGGGATCGGCTCCGAGCTGAACCACTGCTCGTCGGGGATCGCGGATCGGGCCACCTTGCGCGTGCGGTAGAGGTAGTTCATCCAGAGGTCCGAGCCGTCGCCCAGCTTGCCGTCCCGAACGTGCAGCTCGTACTTGATGCCGTAGTGAAAGCGGACGCCGGCGACGCCGTCGCCGTTCTTGCGCAAGATGACCTCTCCGACGTACACGATGCCTTCGACGATGTCGTCGTTCAGCAGCGCGGACAGTGCTCGCCGCGCCGGCCCCTCGATGCCGGCTCGATCGATGTCCGCGCTCGTCGCGATCTTCCCGTTGAACTCTCGGAACTTCACGAGCCAGCGCGCGGCAACCGACCCGACGCCAGGGACCGCGCCGAGCTCCTCGGTGCTCGCGCGATTGATGTCCACGGTCGAGGGTGCGGTCTCGGGAAGCTCCTCGACCGGATAGAGGCTCTCCCAGCGCTGCATGGGTACCACCGCGCGCGGGTGCACCTTGTCCGGCACGGGGACCAGGGCGCCGAGAAACGGGTCGGAGCGCTTCGTGAGCAGGATGTAGCTCATCGCGTGGGGCGTGAAGAAGCGGTCGGGCGTGAAGGGCGCGCGTTCGATCTCCCAGCGAACGAACAGCCGCCGGCCGGCCACGGTGTCGCCCACCGCGACGCGCCGACCCGACTCGTCCACGATGGACAGATGGAACGTGGCCGTACGGTAGTGCCCGTTGTTGAAGAGCTTCGCGTTGCGTTCGTCGTTCCCGCGGTAGTACCTGGCTTCGATGCGCTTCGGGACGTCGGGGCGGACGGGAATCGGCGGGGTGCCGAAGTCGTAGTACGTGGCAAAGTGCACGCGGTCGCGTTCGACCCAGAGGAGCGTGTCCGTGCGGGCCTCACGGAAGGCCAGCAGCGCGACCAGGGCGAACGACCCCGCCGCGAGGACGGCGAACTGCCAGAAGAAGAGGGTCAAGAAGCGCCGCTGCTTCCTCCTCAGATACTGCCAGACGGCGAACACGGGTAGCGCGACCGCCATTGCCGGCCACGCCCGTGCGAGCGCTCGATCCGTGGGCGCCTTGCGCTTCTCGAACTCCTCCTCCCCCGTGCTCGAGGTCGTGGAGGCCGTTCCGAGCTCGAGATGCTGCGCGGCCTCCTCGTCCGCCAGGCCCGCGAACTGAGGAAGCCGACCCAGGTAACGCCTGGGGTCCTTCTTGAAGTCGGCGACGCACGTCGAGCAACAGAAGTGGATCGTTCGACCCTTGTAGACGGTGACGAACTCCGACTCTGCCGGTTCGTGGGGCAGCACTGGACAATCCTGGTTCGCCAGGGGAACGCCCTCTGCGGGCGGCGCAACAGCCGTCACCAGCGCGAAGGCCAGTCCTGCCGCCATCCACGGCCAGGGCCGTCGCCGATTCAAACGCTCGTCGAGCATGCGGATCTCGGGGCGCGCACCCTAGCACGTTCGTGCTCCTCGCCGAGGGAACGCGCCGCTTGGTCATCAGGACGAGAGCGAAGCGGCGCCCCGAACTTTACGCGACGGAAGATCGACGGTACGCGGCGCGGATGTCGTCCGACCTCGACAGAGTCGCGCCCACGCGCCGTCCGGGTGGACCCGTTCGCGGGTACCAGGAGTGGCGGCAGCTCGGCTTCTTCCACTGGACGGTGCCGCCCGCCGCGATCGCGTGCGTGCTGCCCAAGGGTCTCGACGTCGACGCCTTCGACGGGGTGGCCTACATCGGCGTCGTCCCCTTCGCGATGCAGGCGGTCCGCCCGGCCTGGGTGCCCCGTCGCCTCGGCTTCGACTTTCTGGAGACGAACGTCCGGACGTACGTGCACGTTGCTGGGAGGGATCCCGGGGTGTACTTCCTGTCCCTCGACGCGGCGTCGCGGGTAGCCGTGGCGGCGGCCCGTTTCGGCTGGAGCCTGCCGTACTTCAACGCCGCCATGACGCTCACGCGACGTGGAGACATCATAGAGTACTGCGTCGACCGTCGCAGCGATTCGCGACCACGGCTGCGAACGACCTGGGAGGTCGGTGAGGCCCTGGGCGCGTCGAAGCCGGGCAGCCTCGAACACTTCCTCGTGGAGCGCTACTTCCTTCACGTGACCCACCGCGGAGTCCTGCACACCGGGCAGGTTCACCACGTCCCGTATCCTGTTCGGCGCGCGCGCGTCGTTTCCATCGAAGACGAGCTCGTCGCGGCGAGTGGCCTGTCGGTGTCCGGAGCTCCGACGCTCGCACACTACGCCGAGGGCGTGGACGTCGAGATTTTCGACCTCTCGCCCCGGTCCTGACGACGTCCGCCGTCGCACCGCCGGCGGCTCCGAGATGGCACCGTGCGACGAGCGCGGCGGCCGGCTACGTTCGGAACATGAAACTCCTCGTCAAGTACTTCCTCCGCGGCTGCCTCGTGATCGCTCCCATCGCCGTCACCGCGTGGGTGCTGGTGTGGGTCGTCTCGACCGTCGCGGCATTCATGCCTGCGGGGTTCCCGGTGCTCGGTCTCTTCGCGTCCGTGGGGTTCGTCGTGGGCATCGGGTTCCTGGCATCGGGGGTCGCCGGTCAAGCGGTGGTGAGCGCACTCGAAGCGTGGATCGGGCGCGTGCCGCTGGTGAAGGTCCTCTACAACTCGATCCGAGATCTCCTCGGCGCCTTCGTCGGCGAGCGCAAGAGCTTCGACAAGCCGGTCATGGTGTCGGTCGTGCCGGGCAGCTCGGTGAAGGCTCTCGGGTTCATGACTCGCGAGGGCCTGGCTTTCGCGGCGGACCACGTCGCGGTGTACTTTCCGCAGTCGTACAACTTTGCCGGGAACGTCGTCGTCTGTCGGCGCGAGATCGTGGAGCCCATCGACGTCCCCCCCGCCGATCTGATGGCGTTCATCGTTTCGGGCGGCGTCTCGGCGACGCGTCGCGACGCCGAGTCCGCGCCCGGGGCGTAGCGGCGCATGCCGCGGGGGTGCGCGAACGCGGTCCCCCGCGCTCGCCTCACGGTTCGCGATAGAACCGGGGCACGCGGCGGCTCACGTCGGTGAGCACCTCCCACGGGATCGTCCCGAGGAGACGCGCCAGCTCACTCGCGGTGATCGTGTCTTCGCCGAGCGGGCCGTGCTGCGAACCGAGAATCACGGCCTCGTCGCCTGTGGCGGCGCCCTGGACGTCGGTGACGTCGATCATCGTGAGATCCATGCTGACCGCACCGGCGATGGGCGCCCGTCGCCCGCGGACCAGCACGTGACCTTTGTTCGACAGCGCACGGCTGAGGCCATCGGCGTAGCCCATGGGGATGGTGGCGATGCGCGAGCGGCGGGCTGCGGTCCAGGTCGAGCCGTAGCCGACGGCCTGCCCGGCCTCGATCTCGCGCACGGCGACGATGGCGGTGCGAACGGACATGGCCGGCCGCAGCTCCGGCGCCATGCCGTCTCGGGGTTCGATGCCGAAGATAGCCAGGCCCGGCCGCACGACGTCCAGGCGCGCGCGCGCGCTCTGCACGAGCGCGGCGCTGTTTGCCGCGTGCCGTATCCGCGGCACGAGGCCCAGTCGCTGGATTTCGGCCGTCACGCCATCGAAGAGATCGAGCTGACCGGCGAGCGAGCCCGCATCGGTCCCGTCGGCGCAGGCGAAGTGCGTCATCAGGCCGTCGAGAATCACCTCGGGCCGATCGAGCAGCGCCCGTGCGACGGCGGGAACCTCCTTGGGTGTGGCGCCGAGACGCGCCATGCCCGTGTCCACCTTCAGGTGGACGCGTACCGCTTCACCGCCCGAGTACCTCACCTCGTCGGCAATCGATACGACCTGGCCGACGTCGTAGATGACGGGGGTCAGATCGTGCCGAAGGAGCTCGCCCCATGCGTTCCCGTAGTAACCGCCCATGACGAGGATGGGGACCTTGATGCCGGCGGCGCGGAGCTCGATCCCCTCCTCGAGCAGGGCGACGCACACACCGTCGGCGCCGGCGCGTTCCAGGGTGCGAGCGACGGCCTTGGAGCCGTGGCCATAGGCGTCGGCCTTGAGCACCGTCCACACCGGGACGTTCCCCACCAACCGCTTGACCACGCGCAGGTTGTGTCGGAGTGCTGCGAGGTTCACCTCCGCGCGCGTGGGACGCACGGCGTCCGCCGGGACGGCCCGCTGGGGACGCAGCACTCGTGGAAGCGGAGTTCCCAGGGCCGACGCCGTCGGCTGAAGCAGCGGATGATTGACGGCCATCGGATTGGAGCGCTGCATGGACGGTTATCCTCTCGGCTCGGGGGTCGTCAACTTATCGGGTTCGGCCGCGGAATCGGGTGCCCGGACCTGCAGACCGGGCGGGGACTTCGGGCGCTAGCGAAAACAACGCCGCATGCACGCGCGGTAGTCCTTTCCGCACGCGCGGCACGCCGTGCCGGCATCCGCGCAGCCCGAGGCGACACACGAGCGCCACGCGACGGTGCACGGTTCTACGCACGACACCTGAGGGGGCGTGAGCGCGGGCGGCTTCGCCGCGTCCGGGCCCGCGTCGGGGGGCACGATCGCCGACGCACGAGGTGGCGGGGTCGCGGAGGCGGGTACGGCGATGCGCGGCGGCGGTGAGTGAGGGCTCGTGGGAATCGGCGCTTCGGGCGCCATGGGTGCCGCGCCGGCGTCCACGTCTCCGGGACGAAGCGACGACGAGTCCGTGCCGGATTCCATTTCGCGGATCCTGCGACGCGCGTAGTCGACGCGGTCGCGCGTCTGGCCGTAGGTGTAGTGGTCGAGCCACTCGCGCCAGCACCGGTCCCTGTACGACGGCGCGATGCGGCCATCGACGTCGAGGCGGTGGCAGTGCTCGAAGCGCACGTCGCCCTCGTACACCGACTGGAAACTGACGCCGCACCCGATGACGACGGCCAGCAGCGCGAAGCTCGTCATCGTGGCACGCGGCGCGAGCATCACGCCCGGCAGCATGGCCGACCCGTGGGCGCGCGGGCACTGAACGCCTGACGGGCCCGAAGCGCGACTCTCGGACGCGTCGTCGATGCTATGACGTACGACATGTTCACTGGCCTCGTGGAGGCGACTGGGCGCCTCGCCGTCCGCGAGTCCCGCGGCCCGGGCTTCCGCCTGGTCGTCGAGTCCGAACTCGCCGACCTCGTTCTGGGCGAGTCGATCTCCGTGTCCGGAGCGTGCTTGACCGTCACCCAGCACGCGCCAGGGCGGTTCTCCGCCGACGTCTCCACGGAAACCGTGCAGAAGACCACGCTCGGACGTCTCGCCGTGGGCAGTCGAGTGAACCTCGAGCGCGCCCTCCGGGTCGGTGATCGCATGGGAGGCCACGTCGTAACCGGTCACGTGGACGCGGTCGGACGCGTCCGTGAGCGCTCGGCGTCGGGTGAGGCCGTGAACCTGACGGTGGCGGTGCCACGCGCCCTCTCGTGTTACGTCGCGCCGAAGGGCTCCATCGCGCTCGATGGCGTCAGCTTGACCGTCAACGTCGTGGATCAGGAAGGTTTCCAGGTCATGCTCATCCCTCACACGCTGCGCGCCACGACGCTGTCGGAGCTGTCGCCGGGTTCTTCGATGAACGTGGAGGTGGACCTCATGGCACGGTACGTCGCGCGCCACCTCGAGGTGGGAGGCGCGTCCACGGACCAGCGCCTGCAGGAGCTGCTGGCGACGTCTCCCGCGCGAGCCCCACGATGACGGAGCGCGCGAAGACCGAGGGCCGCACGCTCGACATCGACCCGGAGCTGCTGCGCCGCGTCCAGGCGGCGCTGGACGACATCCGGTCGGGGCGGATGGTCATCCTCGTGGACGACGAGGACCGCGAGAACGAGGGCGACCTGGTCCTCGCTGCGGACCACGTCACGCCCGAGGCGATCAACTTCATGGCAGTCAACGGCCGCGGCCTCATCTGCCTCGCGCTCTCCGAGGATCAGGTGGAGCGGCTCGAGCTTCCGATGATGCAGCTCCCCAAGTGGCGCGGCGGCCCCCCGCTGGGCACGGCCTTCACGATGAGCATCGAAGCATCGAGCGGAGTCACCACGGGGATCAGTGCCGCGGATCGCTCGCACACCATCCGCGTGGCGATCAATCCGAAGGCGGTCCCATCGGACATCGTCACCCCGGGTCACGTCTTCCCGTTGAAGGCTCGCACCGGCGGCGTGCTGGTCCGCACCGGCCAGACCGAGGGCTCGGTCGATCTGGCGCGCCTCGCCGGGCGGCTCCCGGCGGGCGTCATCTGCGAGATCATGAACGACGATGGCACGATGGCGCGGATGCCCGACCTCGAGGCATTCGCCCAGCGCCACGACCTGAGAATCCTCACGATCGCCGACCTCATCACCTATCGCCTGCAGACCGAACGCCTGGTTCATCGGGTCCACGAGAGCGAGGTCGTTCTCGATCAGACGTCCTCGCCGTGGCGCGCCCTCGTCTACTCCGCGACGGTGGACGGACACGGGCAGTACCTCGCCCTCGTGAAGGGCTCGGTCGACCCCGGTTCACCCGTGCTCTGCCGCATGCACCGAGGTTCGACGATCGCCGACGTGTTCACGTCCACGGTCAACGACGGCGGGCATCGGTTGAAGGAGGCCATCGGCGCCATCGAAGCGGAGGAGAACGGCGTCGTCGTGTACATCGCGCCCGGGGGCGACCTGGCTCGAGAGCTCGGTGCGCTGCGCGCGCACGACGAGCGCAGCGCGCCCCACGCGACGGACCAGCGCGGGGAGAAGCCCCACGCCCTGCGCGACTACGGACTCGGGGCGCAGGTGCTCCGCGAGCTGGGGGTCCGGCGGATCCGCCTGTTGACCAACAACCCGCGCAAGATCGCCGGCATCGAGGGCTATGGCCTCGAAGTCGTCGAGCAGGTGCCCCTCGTCGCCATGAGGACCGGATGAGCGCCACGAGCTGCCGCTCGCGCCGTCGTCTTATCTAAGCGCACGTCGCGAGCCCCTCCGCGTGGCTGCTGGTCCCCGCCCGTCGGCGCCGGGCCCGGCCCGGTAGGAACTTCGGGTGCGCAGTACTAGACTCGGTCCGCCATGGCCACTGCGAAGCAGCTTGCTCGCGTCGTCCCTCCGACGATCGAAGGCGCTCTGGTCGTCCCGCCCGACTCGCGTTTCGCGATCGTCGCGAGCCGATTCAACGCCTTCGTCGTCGAGTCCCTGCTCGCCGGTGCGCGCGACGCGCTGGTCCGTCACGGTGCCGATCGTGATCGGATCACGGTGGTACGCGTCCCGGGGTCGTGGGAAATTCCCCTCGTCGCTCGCCGTCTGGCCACCTCCCGCCGGTTCGACGCGGTGATCGCCGTCGGCGCGGTCATTCGCGGCGGGACGCCGCACTTCGAGTACGTCGCGGGAGAGGTGTCGAAGGGGCTCGCCGCGGTACAGGCGGAGACCGGCGTCCCCATCGGTTTCGGCGTCCTGACCACCGACACCCTGGAACAGGCCATAGAACGCAGCGGAGCCAAGGCCGGCAACAAGGGCGCCGACGCCGCCGTGGCCGCGATCGAAATGGTCTCGCTCGGGCGTGTTCTCGCGGACGTGGGGCTCTGACGCTCCCGCGGGCGCGGCGGAACGGGTTTCGCGAATGGGCGCCCGAACCCAGGGAAGAGAAGCGGCGCTCCAGATCCTCTACGCGGTGGAAGTCGCCGGCGGGGACGTGGAGTCCGCCATTGCAGACTTCTGGCGGGAGCTGCCCGGCGAAGCCGAAGGGCGCGAGTACGCGGCGGAGATCGTGCGAGGTGTCGCGTCTCAGCGAAAGGTGATCGACGAGCGCATTCGCGCGGCGAGTACGAACTGGCGTCTCGAGCGCATGGCGCGCATCGATCGAAGCTTGCTGCGAATCGGCACCTGGGAGCTCGTCGAACGGTCCGACGTGCCGCGCCCCGTGATCATCGACGAGGCCGTGGATCTGGCGAAACGGTACGGTACGAAGGACAGCGGCGCGTTCGTGAACGGCGTGCTGGACGGGATCGCGGACGGCTGCGGTAGGTAACGCATGGAGCTGCGCTTCACGACACCACAGCTCGCACGGCTCGATCTCGCCGGGACGGAGGTGCTGGTGTCCGCGCTGTCGAAGGACGACCGGCCTCCCCACGGTGTCGCGGGACTCGTCGACTGGCGCCTTGCGGGGAGGATCTCTCGCCTCATTCACGCCGGCCTCGTCACGGGAGACGCTGGCGAGGTCGTCCTGCTCCCCGGCCGACCGAAGCTGCCGTTCGAGAAGGTCCTGCTCTTCGGCGTCGGTCGGCGCGAGGCGTTCGACGACGACGTCTTCGTCAGCGTCGTGGACAAGATGCTCGAGACGCTGGAGGGGCTGCAGGCGCGCACGGCGGTCGTCGAGCTGCCGGGCCGGCACTTCGGAGGCATCGACGCCGAGCGCGCGGCCGACGTCCTGCTCGAGCGGGCAGGGGCGCGCCCGGAGCACGACGCGTGGACGCTGGTCGAATCGAACGAGGCTCAGCGCACGATTCGCAAGCGAATGGTCCAGGAGCGCCGCCGCCTGCGGTGAAGGGCGGCCTGCTGGCCGCTCGGTCCGCGCCGTGGTACTCCGCGACGGTGCCGGGCGCGACGCCCTTGCTTCATCGAGTTTGGAGGACGCCCATGAAATGGTTTGCCGCGCCGCTGACCCTGTTCCTCGCCGCGACGGCGATCGCCGCATGCTCGAGCGACGACCCGAAGAAGAGCGGGGCCAAGGCGGACGCCAGCACGACGGGTGGATCCGGTGGCACGGGCGGAGGCTTCTCGGGTAGCGGGGGCTCGAGTGGCGCCGGGGCCGGCGGGAGCGGCGCGACGGGTGGCGGGCCAGGCGGGCAGGGCGGTACCGCGGGCAGCGATCCGTGCCTGTCCTGCGGCGAACCTCGCATCGATGGCGACTGTCAGGTGCCCGCGACGACCTGCCAGGGCGACGCCGAGTGCCGATCGATCATGGGCTGCGTGTACATGATGCCTGGCTGCCCCGTCGGCGCTTCGGGGTACGCCTGCATCGAGAACTGCATCGAGCAGTACTGCGCGGACGCCTCCGACGCGGCGATGTTCCTCGAGTTCGAGACCTGCATGTTCTGTGAGGATTGTTCGAGCACGTGCGGTGAGTACTGCGACGGATTCACGGCGGATGCCTCCACCGTCTCGTGCGGCGACCCCGACGGTGGCGGTGGCGCTGGTGGATCGGCCGGTGCAGGGGGCGCTGGCGGCAGCGCCGCCGGCGGTGGGGCCTCCGGCAGCGGCGGCACGTCCGGTGGGGCGGGCAATGCGGGGAGCTCAGGCGCGTCGGGTGCGGCGGGTGCTTCGGGCTCGTCCGGATCGGCCGGAGCGGTCACCGACGCCTCGGCGGACTGACGTCATCCGTCGGTCGCCGCCTTGCGCGTCACTATGAGTGCGCCAATCACCACACCGCGCTCCCCGACGTCGTCGAACTCCACGCGCAGGCCGTCGAACTTCCTGATCTCGATGGTGCCGTAGCCGCGGTCGTCGACGACGCGCTCACCGAGGCTTCCTTCGCCCATCGCGTCGATGATCTCGTGCCGCAACATGCCCGGGACGATCCTCCGCATCAGCATCGCACCATTGAAGACGCCGAACTGTCGCTGCTGGCCCGATCGATCCTTGCCGGCGGGTCGGTCCTTGCGATGGACCGTGGCCTCTTCGACCTTGCCGTCCGAGAGGTGGAAGTCGACGGCGCGTGTCACGTACCGGCACAGGGTCGGCGTCTTCTCGTCGCAGGGCAGCTCCATGAGGCGTTCCACGGTCTCGACGGATGCGCCGAGGCGAATGGGGCCCAGTCCCTCGCCGGGCAGAATCGCCAGGCGCGGCCCCGTCGGGACGAACCACTTGCGTCCGCGCACGGGCGGAGCCTGCGATGGCGCCGCCGCGGCGCTCGCCGAGGCGCTCGCGCCGCGCGAGCCGCGGTCTCGGCTCACGTCACAGGCCGTCGCCAACATGGCGAGTGCCAGGACGGCAACGAGGCGTTTCACGCATCGCCTCCTCTCGCGATGGGGATGCGACGACCGATGCCGAACGCCTTCCTGGTCACGATCAGGCCGGGCGCCATCTGGCGACGTTTGTACTCACTCGAGTGGTGCAGGTGTAGCACGCGGTCCACGATCCTCGCGTCGTGCCCCCGCTCCACGATCTGGTCCCGCGAGAGGCCCGACTCGACGTACGCCTCCAGGATGGGGTCCAGGACGTCGTAGGGCGGGAGCGAGTCGCTGTCCTTTTGATCCGGGCGGAGCTCGGCGGACGGGGGCTTGGTGATGCAGTCGTCCGGGATCCGCTCTCCGTTCCGATTCACCCACCGGGCGACGCGGTAGACGAAGGTCTTGGGGAGGTCCCCGATCACCGCGAGACCACCGACCATGTCCCCGTAGAGCGTGCAGTAGCCGACCGCGATCTCGCTCTTGTTGCCGGTGGTCAGGACCAGGGCGCCCGTGCGGTTCGAGATGGCCATGAGGATCACGGCGCGAATCCGAGCCTGGAGGTTCTCCTCGGTGACGTCGCCCGGGGGCGCGTCGCCGAACTCCGCGAATCGCGGTCGAAGCTCGTCGAGGTACGTCTGGAACACGCCGTCGATGCTCACGACGCGAAAGACGATCCCCAGGTTGTGCGCCAGAGCCTCGGCGTCACGGAGTGAACCCTCCGACGAGAAACGGCTCGGTAGTGCAATCCCCGTCACGCGATCGCGTCCCAGCGCGTCTGCCGCGATGGTCGCCGTGAGCGCCGAGTCGATCCCGCCACTCAGGCCGACCACCGCGCTCTCGAAGCGGCACTTCTTCGCGTAGTCCCGGACACCCATCACGAGCGCGCGATAGGCCGCCTCCTCGTCGGTCTCCGGGTCCTGGGCGATGCCGGCCGAGGCGCCGAGCTCCGTCACGAGCAGGTCCTCCTCGAACGCCGCCGCCTGCGCTTCGATGACGCCGCTCGGCGACCAGACCGTGCTCCGACCGTCGAAGAGCAGATCGTCGTTTCCGCCGACCTGATTCACCAGCAAGACCCGCACGCCCGTTCGGCGAGCGAGCGCCGAGAACACCGCTCCACGCTCGCGGAGCTTGGGTACCGTGAAAGGGCTCGCGGAGACGTTGACGATCAGGTCGGCGGTCGTCGCGTCGATGCCTTCGAGCGGGTCGCGTCCGTAGCGGCCCAGCGACTCGTCCGCGTGGTACCAGCCGTCCTCGCAGACCGTCAGGGCCGCCCGGACGGTCTCGCCGTCCACGCCGGGGACGGTCACGATCGTGGTCTCGGTTCCCGGGCGGAAGTACCGAGCCTCGTCGAAGACGTCGTAGGTCGGGAGCAGCTGCTTGCGGGCAGTTGCGAGGATCTCGCCGTCGCGCGCCGCGACCGCGGCGTTGTAGAGGGGCGTGCCTCGCGCGTCGCGGTCCCGCAGCACGGTCCCGAGCACCACCGTCATCCCGCGCGGAGCCTCGCGCACGATGCGGAGCGTCTGCGCCTCCACGGCGTCGAGGAAACCGGTTCGTTCGAGCAGGTCTCGCGGTGGGTACCCGGCGACCGCGAGCTCCGGGGCCACGGCCAGCCGGGCGCCACGCTGGTCGGCGCGCCGAAGCTCGGCGAGGACCCGGTCGGCGTTGGCGGCAGAAGCACCCACCGTGGAGTCGATCTGGAGGAGAGCTACCTTCAAGGCCCTACCGGCGTCACCTTCGGCCGACTACTGTACCTGGTTCCCACCCGGATGCCCCACTCGCTGGATGATCGCCGCTTCTTCTTCGTCACCGGAAAGGGTGGCGTGGGGAAGACGACGGTGACGGCCGCCACCGCGCTGGCGATGGCAGACCGCGGCAAGCGCGTCCTCTGCGCGATGTGCGACACGAAGGAGCGGCTGTCGGTCCTGCTCGGGTGTCCTCCCATCGGGACGGACGTCGTTTCGGTTCGTGAGAACCTGTGGGCCGTCCGGATCGCGCCCGAAACCGCGATGCGCGAGTACGGTCTGATGATCCTGAAGTCCCGGACGCTCTACGACGCGGTCTTCGACAATCGCTACACGCGAGCGTTCTTCGCTGCGGTCCCTGGTCTCTACGAGTGGGCCATGCTCGGGAAGGCTTGGTACCACTCCACGGAAGTGACCGACCGGGGCGATCGTCGATTCGACGTCGTCCTGTTCGATGCCCCCGCGACGGGTCACGGGCTCGACATGCTCCGAGTTCCGAAGGTGATCGTGGAGGTCGTCCCACCCGGACTGCTGCGACGTGAAGCCGAGCGCGCGTGGGAGATGTTTCGCGACCCCAGGGAGAGTGGCGTCATCGTCGTCACGATGCCCGAGGACATGCCGACGAACGAGGCCCTGGAGATCGCCGAGCGACTCGAGAACGAGCTTCGCCTCCCGCTGGCTCGAGTGGTCATCAACGGGGTGCTGCCCGAGCTCTTCACCCGTGCAGAGCGCGAAATGCTCCTCGCACCCCGAGCGCTCGATCGCTCGAAGCCCGGGGACGAAGCGCTGGCCGCGGGAGTGCGTCGCGCAATCCGCGAGCGCGTCCAGGCCGACAGCCTGGAGCGACTGGACGCCGGCTTCTCCGTCGAGAAGATTCGTCTCCCGCTCCTCTTCGTGGAGGCCGCGACGCCGGAGGCGGTGCGCGGGCTCGCGCGGCATCTGTAAGGCAGCGATCCCGGAGCGGGACGATGACCCGGGCGCACGCTCGGGCGCGAGTTCTGGTACTGTGAACCTGCTGGTCGTGCCGGATCCCGACATCACGCAGACGGCCGAGATCAACGCCCCGGACAAGCCATCCCGCGCGGTTCCAGGGGTCGTGCCCGTGTTCACCCGCGCGGCGACCCTCCCCCCGGCCCGCGCGGTCGTTCGGCCCATGGTCGTGGGACGGGAGCTGACGACGGACTTCCCGATTCAAGACGGGAAGATCTCGCGGCAACATGCGCGTCTCGAGCCGCTCGGAAGGGGCGTGGCGGTCGTCGACCTCGGCAGCCACAACGGCACGTTCGTCAACGGTGAGCGTGTGGTGGGGGGGCCGGTGGGCGCACCGATCGGGTCCGTGCTTCGCATCGGAGAGACGCTCTTCTGCGTCGTTCGGGACGTGACGGTCTATCGGTCGTACCCGCCGCGCACCGCGGCTTCGATGGTCGGCGGGCCAGCGCTGGACGAGGTGCGCTCGAAGCTCGCTGCCGTGGCTCGCGCCACGACGCCACTGCTCATCGAAGGCGAGACGGGCACGGGGAAGGAGGTTGCGGCGGCATTTCTTCACGCACTCAGTGGTCGCCCGGGGGAGCTCGTGGCGGTCAACTGCGCGGCACTCCCGGCGGATCTCATCGAGTCCGAGCTCTTCGGACACGCCAAGGGCAGCTTCAGCGGTTCAGAGGGCGCCCGGCGCGGGCTGTTCCGGAGCGCCGACGGCGGGACGCTTCTGCTCGACGAGGTCGGCGAGTTGCCGCCGGTTTCGCAGGCCAAGCTGCTGCGCGCGCTGGAGACGAGCGAGATTCGCCCCGTCGGCGAGGATCGCGGTGTGCGCATCGACGTGCGCATCGTCGCGGCCACGAATCGGAGTCTCGATGCGATGGTCGCGGCGGGCGCTTTCCGAACCGATCTGTACCATCGCCTCGCGGCGTCGCGGGTCGTGCTGCCCCCCCTGCGCGATCGGCTGGAGGACGTTCCCCTCCTCTGCGAGTACTTCCTGGCGGAAGCGCCCATGGTGATCGCACCCACCGCCATGGAGCAGCTCATGCTCCACGACTGGCCGGGGAACGTCCGCGAGTTGCGCCACGCCATCCTCACAGCGACGACCGTGGCGCGCACCGCAGGTCTGGAAGCGGTCTCCGTGGAGCAGCTCGCGCTGCTGCCGAAGGCGCCCTCGGTGCGACCCGCATCCCCCGCGTCCGCGGAGGACGACGTCCTGCGCGAGCGCATCAGCACGGCGTTGAAGCTCCGCGACGGCAACGTCGCCAAGGTGGCCCGGGACCTGGACATGGCGCGGTCCGTCCTCTACACGACCCTCAACCGCCTCGGCGTCGACCCCGCGACGTACAGAAAGCGCTGATGGCACGAGTCCCCGACTTCAAGCCCACGGTTCCGCGGATGGCCGCCGTCGGCGGTTCGGCACCACACTTCTGGCTCGTCCTCCACGGTCGGCAGGTGGCCCTCACGGGCGTGAAGGTGATCGGTCGAAGTCCGCAGTGCGAGATCGCGCTGGACGATCCGCTGGCGTCCCGGCGCCATGCGCAGGTCACGGTGACCACCGACGGCGTGGTCATCGAGGATCTCGGTAGTGCCAACGGCGTGATGGTGGACGGTCGTCTCATCTCCGGCGAGCGCATGCTGCTCGGCGGTGAGCGGATTCGCATCGGTCAGAACGAGATGGTGCTCCACGCCGGCAGCGCGAGCGAGGCGCCGCCGATCCATCGCCAGTCGGCGATCACCCAGGACAGCTCGAGTCCGCCGCCCGACGATGGGAGCGAGGAGGATCCGACGGCTCCTGCTCAGGACGTTCTCGCCATCATCGGCGCGGTCTTCGAGAAGGCCCTGGCTCGCGGTGACCTGGCGGAGGCCGCTCGCCTCCTGGGCCCCGTCATGAAGCTCCTGGGGGACGAAGTTGCCGTGTCGGGCAAGATCGAACCCGAGGCCGGCAGGCGGCTCACCCGGTACGCACTCGACCTCGCGGAGCGGACCAAGAGCGGCGAGTGGATCCGTCAGCTCGTCGCGTTCCACCGAGCGGCGCTCCGTCCCATGCCGACCGAGGCCGTCGACCGACTGTACGCGCTCGTCCGGAAGGTGGACATGCCCAAGACGGAACTGGCCGAGTACTCCGCGGCCTTGACCAAGATCGAAGCGCGCTTCGGTCCGACGGAACGCTTCGCGATGCGGCGGCTCGAAGGCCTCGTGAAGATTGCGAAGGGATGACGATGGCGCGCCCGAACGAGGTCGAGAACGAGCGTCCGGTCTCACGGCTGGCGGGGCGAGGTCCGCGCACCCTCGCGATCGACATCGGAGGGACGGGACTGAAGCTGATGGTCCTCGACGCCGCCGGCGAACCCGTCAGCGAGCGGATCCGGGTCAAGACGCCGCGTCGCGCCGGCCCGGACGCGACGTTCGCGGCCATCCGGCAGATGCTCATCGACGTCCCGAGTTTCGATCGCGTGTCGGTGGGATTCCCCGGCGTCGTGAACGCGGGAGTGGTCTCCGCGGCGCCGAACCTCGGGACGGCGCTCTGGTGCGGTAGGGACGTCGAGGCGGGCGTTTCCGCGATCACCGGCAAGCCGACCCGCGTCCTGAACGACGCCGACGTCGCGGGGTACGGCGCCGTTCGTCGGCGTGGCGTCGAGATGGTGATCACCCTCGGAACCGGCATGGGCTCGTCACTGTTCGTCGACGGGAAGCTGTTTCCGAACCTGGAGCTGGGACATCACCCGTTCCGCAAGGGGTGCACCTACGAGCAGCGCGTCTGCAACGCCGAGCGGAGGCGGCTGGGGAAGCTCCGGTGGAGCCGTCGCGTGCGCGAGGTGATCTACCAGCTCGGACCGATCTTCAATTACGACGTCCTCTACGTCGGGGGAGGCAACTCCCGCCACCTCGAGGTCGAGCTCCCAGGCAACGTCCGGATCGTCGACAACCGCCTGGGCTTGCTCGGCGGCATCCGCCTGTGGGACTGAGCGGTGTCGCCCGGAACGGCACGAGTCAGATGGGTGCGGCCGGAAGCTGCCGCGGCGTCCGCAGGCCGGGTCGCTTCGTTCCATCGAGTTCGGACATCACGGCGCGCAGGCCCTCGACGATCGCCTCGGAGGGCCTCCCCTCGACGGTGTAGCCCCCTGTGGGTCGTCCGCCTGCCTCGCCGAGCCAGAGCGACGCCTGCTCGCCTTTCGGGCCGTCGAACCCGAGCACGGCTCGGGTACCGTCGGCCTCCACGCGTACGGAGGTCCACCGCAGCGCCCCGAAGGGCGCCGCCGAGCGCAGCCGCGCGACTCTCGACGCGAGGCTAGGAGCACAGGACACGAACCGGTCGTCCCCCACGGGATGTGTTGCGACCCAGCCCTCGGCGCTCACACGTGCCGCGAGCCAGTCGGCCGCGCGCCGGATCAGGTCTGGCGCCGCGTTTCCCGGTGCCACTCGTACGTCGAAACCATCGAACCCGAAGTCGCCGCTGCCCGTGGGTCGCAGCTCGAAGGCGACCACGTCCCTCTCGGATCGGAGCACGACACTCGCGCTGATGTCGCTCTCCACTCCGCCGCCGACGGTGTCGAACGGCGCGGGCGGCGGTAGCTGGCGCAGCCTACGCACGATGGGCGCCAGGTGTGCCCACAGCAGACGCCGCCCCGGATCGACGGCTCGTAGCCGCTCCGGCGTGACCGGTACGAGCTCCGCGGTTCCGAAGAGGGTTCGGTACTTGTCGAAGATCCCGTTGCACCGTTCGTCGAAGACGCACTGGCGACACGTCTCGGGTTTTCCCTTGTCCTGTCGCTTCACGAAGTACTTGTTCCACGGCCTGCTCAGGTCGCCGTCCCCGTCGATGGCGATCGTCTCGGTGTGCTCGCCGTCGTGATGAATCCACCTCGCCAGGCCTGGCGCGATGCAGTACGGCAGGTTGCCGACGTTGACGTCGAACTCCGGCGCGAACCCTTCGATCATGCGGGCGAGCGGGTGGGCCAGGTCCGAGTAGCGCGGGATCATGGCGCGGAACTCCTCCTCGGTTCGCTCTCCGGCGTCCGCCGGGCGCACCATGTCCAGATGAAGCTGGGTCACGCCGTAGGGAGCCAGGAGCTCGGGAAAGTGGATCACCGAAGCCATGTTCGACTGGACGACGCACATGTTCACGGTGATGCGCTGGCCGCGCGCGTGCAACGTGTCGAGGGTGCGCAGGATGCGATCGAAGGCGCCGGGCTTCTTCGTGGTGAAGTCGTGAGACTCGCGAGTGGCTCCCTGGATCGAGATTCGCCACGTGAAGTTGCCGCCGGTTGCCAGGATCTCGTCGATGACCTTGGCGCGCGCGGTCTTCGCGCCGTTGGTGAACACGACGATCTCCTCGAACCCGAGGGCGACGGCGTGCCTCACCACCTCGAGGAAGCCGGGCTGCAGCGTGGGTTCACCGCCGAGGAGCGTGATCTTCCGGTGCCCGGACGCGTGAGCCTCGGACACCCGCGCCAGGATCGGCTCGACCGGCGAAGGCTTCGCGCGCCCCAGCGCCGTTTGCTGGCCGCTGACGCAAAAAACGCACCGGTTGTTGCACATGTGGCCGAGCTGGATCTCGACCTGGCGCCGCGGCTCCATCCGATGTCGAGATTAGCTCGACGCGTCGGACCGGTCCATGGACCCCTGGGCGCCCAGGCCGCCGCCCCCGGAACGCACGCCTTTCGCGCTACTCCGCGGGAAGCTTGCCGCGGTAGTCCTCGATGAGACGCTCGGCCAGCGCCGCCAGGTTGTCGCTGTCCACGACTCGGCTGGAGAGGACGGTGCCGTCGGCGTCGCTCACGAAGATCCGCAAGAGGTTGCGATGGAAAGCGGTGTGGACGACGAAGGGCGTCTTCGACCCTGCCGCGCGTGCCCGCGCCAGCACCTGGAGCGCGCTTCCGTCGGAGAGCTGGGACGCGGTGATGACGAGGTGGACTGTCGGTCTCGAGGTCAGGGCGGTGTCGAGCTGCGCGCAGGTGGAGGCCTCGATGATCTCGGCGTGCGCACCCGCCAGGGCCGGCCGAATCCAGTGTCGGACCTCCGCACGGGAGTCGACGACCACCACGCGCGGCCCGACGCGCGCCGTGCGCTCGCCCGACTGGGGGGGGGCGGTGGTGGGGCGTCGCAGGCTGTGCTCGCCCGACTTCCCGGCGGGGGCCGCGGAGGGCCTCGGGCGGCGTCTAGGATTCATCCCGGGCCCCGTCCCAAGCAGGGCGCGTGCCACGGCGACCAGGGGTGTAATGGGTCGAAATGACACTGACGGACGGGCCGTGACTCGCGCGCCGTTTCGTCCCTGAAACCCAGACTTGAAAAGCAGCTCGGAACGCCGAGCCCTCAGTCCGCGGCGGCCAGCTTGGGTTTCGGGCCGTCGCGGCGCGGGCGTCGGGCCGTGTCCAGGACCTTCTTTCTGAGGCGCACCGCGTCCGGGGTGATCTCCACCAGCTCATCCCTGTCGATGAACTCGAGGGCGGTCTCGATCGTCAACCGACGCGGCGGCACCAGGATGACGTTCTCGTCCCTGCCCGAGGCGCGAACGTTGGTCAGCTTCTTCTCGCGAGTGACGTTGACGTCGAGGTCCTGCGCGCGGGCGCACTCGCCGGCGATCATGCCCTCGTAGACCGGCGTCCCGCGGTCGATGAACAGCGTCCCGCGAGGTTGGAGGTGGAAGAGGGCGTAGGGGGTGGTCGTGCCCGCGCGGTCGCAGACGATCGCGCCGGTCTGTCGTCGAAGCATGGGACCACTGTCCGGCTGCCATCCGTCGAAGATCGTGTTCAAGAGCCCCGTCCCGCGCGTCTCCGTGAGGAAGAGCGAGCGGAAGCCGATGAGGCCCCGGGAGGGGACGCGGTACTCCACGCGGGTTCGGCCGTGCCCGAGCGCCACCATCTTCGTCATCTGCCCCCGGCGCGATCCGAGGTGCGTCGTCACGGTGCCCACGTGCTCCTCGGGGACGTCGACCACGACCAGCTCCACCGGCTCTTCTTTCACGCCGCTGGCGTCGCGCACGACGACCTCGGGCATGGCGAGCGAGAGCTCGTAGCCCTCGCGGCGCATGGTCTCCGCCAGGATCGCCAGCATGAGCTCGCCGCGCCCGTACACCACGAAGGCGTCGGGCGTCTCGGTGTCCTCGACGCGCAGCGCCAGGTTCTTGCGCGCCTCGCGCTCGAGGCGATCGCGAAGGTGGCGCGAGGTGACCCACTTGCCCACCTTCCCGGCGAACGGGGAGTCGTTGACGCTGAAGCGGACCTTGATGGTCGGCTCCTCGACGCGAATGCGTGGCAGCGCCTCCGGCTGTGCGAACTCCGCGACCGTGTCGCCGATCTGCACCTCGTCCATGCCGGCCAGCGCCACGATGTCCCCGGCGGCGGCCTCGGTGAGCTTCACCCGGCCCAGCGCCTGGAATCCGTAGAGCGCGCTCACCCGCCGACGCGCGTGCCCGCTCTCGCCCATGAGCATCACATCCTGTCCGACCGCGATCCTTCCTCGAGCGACACGCAGGATCCCGAGCCGACCCACGTAGTCGTCGTGCTCAATGTTGTGGACCAGCGCCTGCAGCGCACCGCTCGGATCGCCACGCGGGGCCGGAACCTGCTCGACGATCGTCTCGAACAGCGGCGTGAGGTCGCGTCGTTCGTCGTCCAGGGTTCTCACCGCCACGCCGTCCCGCCCCACGGCGAAGAGCGTGGGAAAATCCGTCTGCTCGTCCGACGCGTCGAGATCACAAAAGAGATCGAAGACCTCGTCTACGACGCGGTCCGGGCGCGCGTCGTGCCGATCGATCTTGTTGACCACCACGACGATGCGGAGCCCGAGCTCGAGAGCGTTCTTCAGGACGAACCGGGTCTGAGGAAGGGGACCCTCGGCCGCGTCGACGAGGAGCAAGGCGCCGTCCGCCATCCGCAGCGTGCGCTCGACCTCGCCGCCGAAGTCGGCATGACCCGGGGTATCGATGATGTTGATCAGGTGGTCGTTCCACTCCACGGACGTGTGCTTGGCGAGGATCGTGATGCCGCGCTCGCGTTCGAGGTCGCCGGAGTCGAGCACGCGCTCGCGGACCGCTTCGTTGGATCGGAAGACGCCGGTCTGTCGCAGCATGGCGTCCACGAGGGTCGTCTTGCCGTGATCGACGTGCGCGATGATGGCGATGTTGCGCAGGCGGTCGCGGGACGTGGACATGGCGGCGGGCAGTTAGCGCCCTGGGCGGCGGTCGGCAATCCGTCCCCGGTAAAGCCCGCCGATTCCTGCGATTCGGCCTCAGACGGCGCGGTCGCCCCCGGCCCGCTTCGCCTCGTAGGCGTTCTTGTCCGCGCGCCGCATCAGGCTGATCGAGTCGTCGCTGGGCACCGCCTCCGCCACGCCGACGCTCGCCGTGACCGGATGATCGGCGTCGTACCTGATCCCGACGTCCCGCACCGCCGCCACCAGTCGATCGACGACCACCTGGGCGTCGTCCCGCTTGGTGTCGGGCAGCAGCACCAGGAACTCGTCGCCCCCGTACCGACCGACGACGTCGACCCTTCGGGTGGCCGCCTTGAGCGCGGTTGCCACGTCCGCCAGCATCTCGTCTCCCCGGAGGTGCCCCTGCGCGTCGTTGATCTGCTTGAATCGGTCCAGGTCGATCATCACCGCGACGAGCGGGTGACCGCGAGGGACGCGGGCGACCTCCACTTCGATTCGTTCGAGAAGATGACGTCGATTCGCCAGCTTGGTGAGCGCGTCACGCTTGCTCAGGATCTCCAGTTCGTCCTCGCGTCGCTTGATCTCGGTCAGGAGTCTTCCCACGAGCGCAACGGAGAGCAGCATGAAGATCGGAAAACCGACGCCCGTGGCGACGTACGAGTTCATGTGGGGTGTGCGTTGTCCCCAGGGAGGCGCATCGGGCGCGTGGGGCAGCAGACCGCGCGCTTCGGCGATCACGACGCCGACGAAGAGGATGCTCGAGTACGCCGCCAGCACCTGCGCCACGCGCGGACCGTTGGCGAGGGTGTACAGCACGGCGATGAGCACGTAGAGCATCAGCAGCATCGGGGTGAGCAGGCCCAGCCGGTGCGCGAAAAACGTGTACACCGCCAGATCGACCATGCCTCCCAGGACCGCGCGCAGGCTTCCACCGATGTTTCGCCAGATGAGCACCTGCTGAACTGCTGCGACGACCACGTAGATGGCGAGGATCCAGCTGTGTGCGGCGATCTTCGGCGTGGCGATGGGCAGGACCGTCAGCGCCATGCCACCGATGAACAGACGGACCCACCCCGCGCGGAAGTTGACCCGGCGCTGTCGGTCGATGCTCGCGGCGGTTCGATGGGTGGCGGGCACGCCGGCCCATCTTCTCACAGGTCGCGAACGGCGAAGGGCGAACGCCGATCGCGCCGTGCGCGAGCCGGTGTGGCCCGTGCAACCCGCGCCGAAGGGTTGCAACCGCCCGGCGCCGGAGCGACGCTGGCCACCATGCGGACCCAGGCGCAGTCAGGCTTCCCCGACACGCTCGTCGTGAGCAACGTGGTCGCGGGCGACGCGAGACCGGTCGGCGAGGCGCGCTTCGAGCGGCGAAGTCCTGCCTGTTCGGACGACCTCGTGACCGTCGCTCCCGCTTCGAGCGCTGACGAGGTCGCCGAGGCGTGCGAGCGCTCACGCGACGCCCAGGGGCGGTGGGCGCAGGTGCCGGCCCCCCAGCGTGCCGCCGTGCTCGGACGGCTCGCCACGCTGCTCACGGAGGGCAAGGAGCGTCTCGCCAGGTTCGTCGCTCGCGAGATGGGGAAGCCGGTACGGGAGGCGCGTGGGAGCGTCCAGGAGGCGATCGACACCGCTCAGTTCTTCCAGAGCGAGGGCCGTCGCCTCTACGGGCAGACCGTGCCGAGCGAGCTGCCGAACAAGGAGCTCTTCACGTACCGTCGCCCCGTTGGCGTGGTCGGCGTGATCACCGCAGGCAATTTTCCCGTCGCCGTCCCGTCGTGGAAGATCATCCCCGCGGTCCTGTGCGGTAACTCCGTCGTGTGGAAGCCGTCCGACGACGCTCCGGGCACGGCCGCGCTCTTCGCCGATCTCTTCTACCGCGCGGGGCTGCCGCGGAGCGTCCTCAGCGTGGTGCACGGCGGTGGCGCGGGCGGAGCCGGCGAGCACCTGGTGGCGCAGATGGATGCGGGCCTGCTCGACAAGATTTCCTTCACGGGCTCCACGGCCGTGGGAAGGAAGATTGGCGAGGCCTGCGGACGCAACCTGAAGCGGCCGTCCCTCGAGCTGGGAGGCAAGAACCCGCTGGTCGTGCTTCGGGATGCGGACCTCGATCTGGCCGTGGACGGGGCGCTCTGGTCGTCCTTCGGCACCGCCGGCCAGCGCTGCACGAGCGCGGGGAACATCATCGTGGAGCGCCGGGTCATGCCGGCGTTTCGCGAGCGCTTCCTGGCGCGGGCCAGGGCGCTCCGCGTCGGACCGCCGCTCGAGGAGAGCATCGACTACGGGCCGATGATCAACGAGCGCTTTCTCGCGAACTGGGAGCACCAGCGCGAGCTCGGCGTGGCCGAGGGGGCCGAGCTGCTGCTCGACGGCCAGAGGATCTCGACGCCCCAAGCGTGGGCGACGTTCTCGGGGGACGGGCGTCGCGGGTTGTACGCCTCGCCGCGCGTCTTCGACCGGGTGAACATGAGCATGCGCGTCGCACAGGAAGAGTGCTTCGGCCCGACGGTGAACCTCGTCGAGGTCGAGGACTTCGAAGAGGCGCTCGTCGCGGCCAACGGAACGCCCTACGGGCTGTCCAGCGCGATCTACACGAACGATCCACGGTGCATGCTGCGCTTCAAGGAGGGGATCCGGGCCGGGATGACGAGCATCAACAACTCGACGACGGGCGCCGAAGCGCACCTGCCGTTCGGGGGCAACGGCTGGTCCGGGAACGGGAGTCGCGAGAGCGGAATCTGGGTCGTCGAGTCGTACACGCGGTGGCAAGCCGTGAACGTGGATCTGGCAGGGAAGCTGCAGCTGGCGCAGATCGATCTGGCCGAGCCGGCCGACACCGAGACGGTCCGGTGGGGCAACATCGTGACGGAGTGAGCGCGGCGCCGCGGTTCCCGAGTGGAAGGTCGAAGCGGAGGATCGCATGAAGGTGCTGGTACTGGGCTGCGGTCGCATGGGCCGAGCGGCGGCGTGGGACCTCGCACGTCAACCGGACGTCACCTTGGTCGGGCTCGGCGACCGTTCGGAGTCGGCGGTTCGCGCCGCCGCGCGGGAGGTCTCCGCGGGAGGCCGTGAAGGCGGCGCCCGCGCGGAGGTCCACGTGGTCGATCTCGCCGGCGACGCGGATCTCGTCGCGCTGCTCGCTCCGTACGACGTCGTCCTGTCGTCCGCGGACTATCGCTTTCACGAAGCGGTGACGCGCGCCGCGATCGCCGCGCGAACCTCGATCTGCGACCTCGGAGGAAATCTCTTCGTCGTCCAGAAGCAGCTCGCACTCTCCGAGTCCGCGCGGGCTGCCGGGATCACCGTCGTCCCGGACTGTGGCCTCGCGCCCGGTCTCGCTGGCCTCCTCGCCGCTCGTGCCGTCGAGGAGATGACGACGGCGTCTCACGTCAGGATCCGCGTCGGCGGACTGCCCGCAAACCCGAAGCCACCGCTCTGCTACAAGCTGGTGTTCTCCGTGCGCGGGCTCACCAACGAGTACCTGGAGCCGGCCGACGTCCTGCGCGACGGCGTGCTCCGACGCGTGCCGTCGCTGACCGAAGTCGAACCCATCGAGTTTCGCCCGCCGTTCGGGGTACTCGAGGCGTTCAACACGTCCGGTGGAGTCTCCACCCTCCCCATGACGCTGGGCGATCGCGTTCCGAACATCGACTACAAGACGATCCGCCATCCGGGACACTGCGCGGCGTTCGCCGGGATGGCGGCCCTCGGGCTCTTCTCGGAAGAACCGGTGAACGGCGTCGCTCCACGGCACTTGCTGGAGACGCTCATCGAGCGTTCTCTGACGGACGACGACACCGACGTCGTCCTCGTGCGCGTCACCGTCGATGGGACGCGCGACGGCGCGCCCACGCGCCGGATCTACGAGATCATCGACCACCACGATCCGGTCACCGGTCACTCCGCGATGGCGCGCACGACGGCCTATCCCGCGGCGGCGGTGGCGCACTTTCTCGGGTCGGGGCGCGCCCTGCGGCACGGAGTCCTGCCGGGCGAGGCCGCGTTCCGGCTCGCGGACCTCGTCGCCGCCGTTCGCGAGCGAGGCATCGCCATCGAGGAGAGATGGGAGCCACTCGGCTGATC
>CAZARU010000019.1:0-78771 GCA_964487605.1 uncultured Polyangiaceae bacterium | reverse complement strand
CGAGTCGGCCGGGATCACCAGCCGCTGTCCGGGCTTGATGGGGTCCTTCCGGCGGATCTCGTTGGCCGAGCACAGCGCGTCGACGCCCACCGAGTAGCGCTTGGCGATCTTCCCCAACGTCTGACCGTCGGTGACCGTGTGCCACCGGGGCGCGTCCGCCGCCATGGCGGGGCGCGAGAGCGCCGCCAGGGTCAGCGCGAGGCTCAGAAGCAGGACCAGCCGCACCGGTGGGGCGGTAGCACAACCTGCCGGACCGAGCGAAAACCGAGCGCCGCACGCGGGGCAGCGCTCGACCGGGTTCAGCGACGAAGCTCCACGCCGGTGGCGACGATGCGGATCTCGGTGGCCGAGCCGTCGGGCCGCTTGGTGGCGAACCGAGCGCCCTCCTGCTCGAGGTGTGCGACCTCCGAAGCGTGGACCTGCTTTGCGAGCACGGTGCCCTCGACGCGCGCGCGCGCGCCCGCGGAGTCCGTCGGGACGAAGAACCCGTAGTCCTTGAAGGTGACGCGACAGCCCTGGTCCTTGGCCTCCTCCGTCTCTGCGAGCTCCATCCAGCAGCCCTTCCTCGTGCACGCGCGCCGAACGGTCGCTTCGACGACCACGGTCTTGTCCGCGAACTCGGTCGGGGCGGCCAGGACCCTCGCGAGTGGAGTCACCGTACCGGGTCCGACGCCCGCGCCGTAGCGCTGCGCGCTGGCGACGGGCGCTGGAGGCGGGCCAGCGGACGCTTCGGGCTCGCGCGACTGGCAGGCGGACGTGGCGTAGAGGAGCGCGCAGAGGACGGTGCGGGTCACGCGGGGGAGTATAGTGGCGTCGAGACGCGGTGCACCCGCGCCATTGCCGTGCCTCATCGCCTCGATCTCGCGTCGCTTCGAAGCCGTTCCGGCGAGGGCTTCGTGCAGCAGCGCGCCGTCAAGTTCCACGACGTCGATGCGGCGGGCATCGTGTTCTACCCGCGGCTGTTCGAGTGGTTCCACGACGCCTACGTGGCCTTCCTGGCCGACGCGGGGGCGCCGCTTCCGGAGGTCCTCGAGCAAGCCCTGTGGGCCGCCCCGATCCGCCACGCCGAGGCGGAGTTCCTCCGCCCACTGCGCTTCGGCGAGTCGGTCGGCGTCGCGCTGCTGACCGCGCACGTCGAGGGGAGCACGGCGACCCTCGGCTACCGGATCCGAACCGAAGCCGGCGAGGTCGCGGCAGTGGGCCAGAGCGCACACGTCTTCGTGGCGCCGGACACGTTCGCGAAGGTCCCGATCCCGGACCATCTTGCGCGAAGACTGCGCGAACTCGGGACGCTCTGAGCCGCGGGGCGAGGACGGCGGGTACGCGGTCACTCGAGTCGCTGGAGCAGAGGTAGCGCCGCAGCTCGGACCTCGCGCCGCGCCACCTTCCCCCGCGGCCCGACGGGAAGCTCCGGGAGCACGGCCACGAGGCGTGGGCGGCGGTGGGTGGGCAACGCGGCAGCGAGACGCCTTGCCAGGCGCGCTCGGTCGAGAGGAGCTTCCAGCACCAAGGCGGCGGCGACGATCGCGCCCCACCGCTCGTCCTGCACGCCGAATGCGCAGGCGTGGCGAACGCCGTCCAGCGATTCGAGGACGCGCTCGATGTCGGTGGGGTGGACGCTCTCGCCGCCGGTGACGATCACGTCGTCGGCGCGGCCGTGAACGTGGAGGTTTCCCTCGGCGTCGATGTCGCCCAGATCACTCGTCACCAGCCAGCCGTCGTGCAGGGGTGGCGCGGACGTCGGGGGCCGATGTCGCGTCAGGAGCGTGGGTCCCCTCACGTGGATGCGTCCGCCCACGATCCTGATCTCCGTTCCGGGGAGCGGCGGGCCGGCGCCTCGCGATGGCGAGGGGGCCGCGCCGGGGCGGACGGCGGTCACCTGCGAGCACGCTTCGGTGAGTCCGTAGGTGGTCAGGACGGGCACGCCGCGCTCCCTGGCCCGTTCGAGCAGTGACGCCGGCGCGGACGCCCCGCCGAGGAGCACGACCCGCAGGAAAGCCGGCGGATGCCAGGGCGGATCCGCGGCGAGGAGCACGTCGAGCTGCGCCGGCACCAGCGACACCAGCGTCGCACGCGTCGCTTCGATCGCCTGCCGCACGTCGATTCGCTCTCCCGGAAGGTCCTCGGGAAGGGCGATCGCTCGGCGCGCCAGCAAGCAGCGCGTCACGACGGACAGCCCGCCGACGTGAGCCGGCGTCAGCGCCAGGAGCCACCGGTCGTCGTCCTCCCAGCCCAGGTTCGTGGAGCTCGCGCGCGCCGACGCGACGAACGCGCGACGCGAGAGCTCCACGGCGCGCGGTGGCCCGCTCGTGCCGGACGTCTGCAGCACGGCGAGCGCCCGCTCGTCGTCAGCGGGGACGTCCGCGGAGGCTTCGGGGCGCGCCACGTCGTCGAGCCACCCACGGATCTCCCCGGGCCCGAGCAGACGCGTGACACCGGCGAGCTCTGCGTCACGGCGCTGCTCGTCGCGGGGCAACCTGGGGTGGAGCGGCATGAACGGCGTGCCGGCGTCCACGAGCGTCAGGGCGAGCAGCACGGTGTCCGCGGCAACGGGGGCGGAGAACGCCACGAGCGGCTCGCGCAGCACGCCGGCGTGCCGAAGCGCGGTGCGCAGCGCGCCCACCTTCTCGCTCAGCGCCGCCCAGGTCGTCGTCGTCGAGGGGGTGACGAGGGCCATCGCCGAGGGCTCTTCCCGTGCCGCGTCGCGGACGGACAGGCTCACGGCGCGAGCCCCGCAGGGTCCACGCCATGGCCAGGGGCGTCCGTCGGTTCGAAGCGTGCGGCGCCGAGTCCCGGCACCCGGAGCTCGGGCCACGCTCGAAGCACGGGGTGCGCGGCCAGGCCGCAAGCGGCGGGAGTACGGAGCGCCAGCGCGAGGGCCGCAGCGGCCGCGAGGGCGACGGGGCCCTCGAAGCTGTGGCTGAGCACGACACTCGCCCCCAGCGAGCCGGCCCTTTCGGCCAGGCTGCGCGCGCGGGTGAGTCCGAGCACCGTCGGCTTGAGCACGAACGCGGTGACGCCGAGCGCTCCGAAGCTCGGTTCGAGGGCGTGGAGGGCCCTCGGGTCGGCCAGCGTCTCGTCCAGGGCGAGGCGGATCCCGGACCCGACCAGGCCGAGCAGCTCCGAAGTGGGCACCGGCTCCTCGACGTACTCGAAGTCCCCCCGCAGTCGGCTGCGCGCGGTAGCGACGTCGAGGGACCGGTTCGCGTCGAGGCGCACGCGAAGCCCGCTCGCGACGAGCGTGCTCGCCAGCTCGAGATCTCGGTCGAGCGTCGCCGGGCGGATCTTGAGCTTCACGGTGTCGGCGCCGGCTTCGCGCACGGCAGCGGCGCTTGCGGCGTCCGACACGAGGGGCGCGAGGCGGAGCGCGGAAGGCCTCGCCGCCCCACCGAGCAGGGCCCACATCGGCTGGGAGCGTCGCCGCGCGACGAGATCGAGGATCGCCGTCTCCAGGGCGAACGTCGCGCTGGGGAGATCGCGCGCCACGGTGCTGGCGACGGCCGCAGAGATGCAAGGCCCGTCGAGGTCGTACAGCTCGATCTCCGCGGTCGCCAGGAGCGCGCGCCGCACTTCCTCGAGCCCGTCGGGCGAATGGCCGGGGAGCGGGGCGGCTTCACCGACGCCCACGGTGGCGTCCTCGTCCGTGGCGAAGACGAAGAGCCCCTCGCGCGTCCGCCACTCCCTTTGCGCGTTGCCGACGCTCGTGTCGAGAGAGACGTGGTACGGGACGACGCCGATCCGGATCTTCACGAGCCCGCTCCCAGCGCAACGCCCAGCGTGAGCGCGGCGCCGAACACGACGAGCTCGCGCGCCGTCGCGACCAGCGTCGCGTTGAGCGGGCTCCCCTCGAGGCGAGCCACGTCGGCGACGTTCCTGGCGGCGAGCGGCAGGGCGACCAGGGGCGCAAGCATCCAGGGGCCGGCGCCGCGAACCGCCAGCACGACGGGTACGCCGAACGCCGCGACCTGCAGCAGCACGTACTCGATGACGGCGCCGCTCCGGCCGAGGCGTACCGCGAGCGTGCGCTTGCCCGCCGCGCGGTCGGTCTCGCGGTCCCGGAGGTTGTTCACCACCAGGATCGCCGTCGCGAGCGAGCCGACGGGGACCGCGGCCCACACGGCAAGGTCCAGTACGGCGCCCGTCTGGACGAACGCCGTCCCTACGACCGCCACGAATCCGAAGAACAGCATCACGAAGACGTCGCCCAGCCCGTGATAGCCGAGCGGGTAGGGGCCCCCGGTGTACGCGATGGCCGCGACGATGGCCGAGAGTCCGACGATCACGATGACCGGGCCGGCGACCGACACGAGATAGGCGCCCACGGCGAGCGCCAGGCCGAAGACGACGGCCATCGCGCGGCGGACGGCCGACGCGTCCAGGAGGCCGGCCGCCACGGCGCGAGTCGGGCCGAGACGGTCGGGCGTGTCGGCGCCCTTCTCGTGGTCGAAGACGTCGTTCGCGAGGTTGGATCCGATTTGCAAGAGGAGGGCGCCGACCAGCGCGGCAAGCGCCGCCCACGGCCGAAGCCCGCCCGCGGCATGGGCCACGGCGGTACCCACGGCGACCGGGACCACTGACGCAGGGAGCGTGGCGGGTCGGCAAGCGAGGACCCACGCGCGCGCCGAACCAGGGACGACGGACGCCTGCACCCGAGCCGTCACGATCTCTCCGTGGGCCAGGGAGCATCGATCACGGCGGCCACGGCCTCGGGCGCCTCGAGGAGCACGTTGTGCCCTGAGCCCGGAACCACCGTGAGACGCCCGCGGGGGAGCGCTCGCTCCGCGCGCGCCGCGAGCGCCAGGAACTTCGGGTCCAGCGCGCCCACGACGAGATCGACCGGGACGGTGAGCCCCGCGAGGTCGTCCCAGAACGCCGGCATGACGCCGAGCCCGGTGTGCTCCAGAGACGTCGCCAAGCCTTCGGCGTCGTGCGTGATGCGCTCCCTGCGCTGCTCCGCGAGCAACGCCTCGTCGAGGCGCGCCTGGGTCGCGAACAGTGGTTGAGCTTGCCATGCGTCGGCGAACGCCGTGACGCCCTCCGCGCGAAGGAGCGCCTGCCAGACCGCATCGGAAGCACGCCGCGCCTCCTGCTCTGCGGGCGACTCGAGGCCGGGGTGCACCCCCACCAGCACCGCGCGGTCTACGCGATCCGGACGGTCCAGCGCCATGGCCAGGCCGAGCCGTGCCCCCAGGGAGTAGCCGAAGATCTCGACGCTCCCGGTCGTGACCTCGTCCACGAGCGCCCACAGGCGTCGCACCTCGTCGGTGAAACCGCGCCCCGAAGGCGCGGCGCCGTGGCCCACGAGCGGTAGATACACCGCCTCGAACGGCCGGCTCGCGCGCGCGAGGATCCGACGCCACACCGAGGGCGCTCCGGCGAAGCCGTGCAGCGCGATGACGGTGCTCATCCGCCCGACTCGCGCAGTGCCCCACCCACGCGGCGGGCAATCTCCGGTAGGAGCCGACGGCTCTCCTCGACGGCCCCGCTGGGCGGCACGCGTACCTCGATGACGGTCGCCCCCGGACGAGCCAGCGCCGTGCGCAGGCCGGCGTGCAGCGCGGGCATGGATTCGGGTCTCAGGTGCTCGACCCCGAAGAGGCGAGCCGCGTGAACGAGGTCGATGCCGTGAGGTGTCACCCACGCCGCGAGACGGTCGGGGTCACCCACCAGCCGACCCGCCGCGGGGAGTTGCTCGAAGATGCGACCGCCGTCGTTGTGCAGCACGACGATGGCGAGAGGGTGACGCACCTCGCGGGCGCACCAGAGGCCGCCGAGGTCGTGCAGGAACGACACGTCGCCCAGCACGAGCGCCGCCGGGCGAGCGGCGGCGGTCACCGCTCCCGAGGCGCCCGCCACGAGTCCGTCGATGCCGTTGGCCCCGCGCTGCGACCAGACCATGAGCGGCCGACCGGGCGCGCGCACGCGGTCCACATGGCGAACGGGCAGGCTGTTGCCGATGCAGAGCAGCGCGTCGTCGGGCAGCGCCTCGAGGACGGCAGCCATGGCGCCGGTTTCGGACAGCGCTTCGCTCGGCCGGTGCGCGGCAACGACGTCCCAGGTGGCGTCGTTGGCCGACCGCCACGCTGCGTGCCACTCGGCGTCCGGCGCGGTGAGTTGACCGTCCAAGCGGGTCAAGAGCCCTTCGAGCACGAGGTTCGCGTCGCCCACGACCAGCGTGCTGGCGCTGCCCTGCGGATCCGGCCACCCGTCGTCCGCAAGGACGAAGCGCGGCGTTCCATGCGCCGCGGCGACGTAATGCTCCCAGGCCGCGGCCGTGGGGGGGCGGCCGAGCTGGACGATGCAGTCCGCGCGGGACGCGACCGAGCGGAACGTCTCGCACGCCAGGATGTGCACGAACGCGTCGGGGACGGTGACGCCGGCCCGATCGCCCACGAAGCGCAGCTGGCTGGTCGCCTCGGCGAGGAGGACGGCTCCGGTCCGCCGCGCCAGCTCGTAGAGCCTTTCACGGACCGAGCCGGCACCGAGCGGTGCGGGGCCTGCCACGAAGAGCGGGCGGCGCGCTGCACGAAGGGCGGACGCAACCTCGTCGAGACCGCTCGGTTCGGGCGCGAGTCGGGGCGGCCCCGAGCGCGTGATGGGCTCGCTGAGCGTCGCCACGGCGACCAGCTCGACGGCGCGGCTCTCGTTCGTGGGGATCGGTGGCGGCTCGAGCGGCTTCCTGGCCTTGAAGTTGAGGTGAACCGGTCCAGGGTGCGGACCGAGCGCGGTACGGACGGCTTGCGTCGCCACGCGGCGCAGGCCGCGGAACGCTTCGGGCGCAGGGTCGGGCATGCCCAGCTCCACGAAGGACCTCGCGTGCCTGCCGTACAGCTCGGTCTGGTCGATGGTCTGCGGCGCGGCGCAGCCGTGGAGCTCGGGGGGACGATCCGCGGTCAGCACGACGAGCGGGGTACGAGCGTGTGCCGCCTCCACGACGGCCGGGAGGTAGTGGGCTGCCGCCGACCCGCTCGTACACACGAGGAGCGCGGGGAACCCCGTCACCTTCGCGTGACCGACGGCGAAGAACGCTGCCGAGCGTTCGTCGTGAACGACGTGGACCGCGAGCCGCTCGCTCGCCGTCAGCGCCCACACCAGCGGAGTGGAGCGCGAGCCTGGGCTGACGACGGCCAGTTCGACGCCCGCGTCGGCCAGGGTCTCGACCAGCGTGCGCGCCCACTCCGAGAGCAGGCCCGGCGAGGTCACGCCTCCACTCCGAGCGCGCCGCGGAGCGCCCTGAACTTCAGCTCGGTCTCCGCGTACTCGAGCTCGGGCTCCGAGGCGGCGACGATGCCGGCACCGGCGTACAGTCGCGCTGACGTCGCGGTCAGGAGCCCCGAGCGCAGGGCGACGAAGAGATCGCCGTCACCGGCGCCGTCCACCCAGCCGACGGGACCCGCGTACCAGCCGCGGGGCGCCGCTTCGTGGCGGGCAATCCACTCGACCGCCTGCGCCTTCGGCACGCCAGCCACGGCGGGCGTCGGATGAAGCGCCGCCGCGATCCGTAGGACGTGCACGTCTCGGTCGAGGTGCGCCCTCACCGGGGTTCGCAGATGGACGACCGTGGGGAACCGTCGCACCTGCGGCTCCGGCGGAGGCTCCACGTCGAGGGCCAGGTCGCGGAGCGTACGCACGATCTCGCTCACGACGTAGCTGTGCTCCGCGCGATCCTTCTCGCTGGCCAGCAGCGAGGTCTCGTCGTGACCAGGTGCCAGCGAGCCGGCCAGCGCCTCCGTGAAGGCGACGGCGCCGCGCCGCGAGACGAGCGTCTCCGGCGACGCGCCGACGAACGTCGCTCCGCCGCGCACGAACGCGAAGGTCGCGCAAGAGGGGGCACCCTCGGCCAGCCGCCCGCAGAGCGCTGCGATGTCCA
Source organism: uncultured Polyangiaceae bacterium (assembly GCA_964487605.1). Taxonomy (GTDB): domain Bacteria; phylum Myxococcota_A; class Polyangia; order Polyangiales; family Polyangiaceae; genus JAJDAH01. Next base: position 70,901 of record CAZARU010000019.1, on the reverse strand, counting down.
CTTCACGATCCAGCGCGTGGGTGGCCATGCGCGCCGCCACGATCTTCTCGGCTCGCCCGGCCGCGATCTCCGTGCGGATGGACTCGACGGTCGCGCGCCACGCCGCGCGCGAGAGGGTCGTCGCCGCCGCGACGGTGGAGCGCGGCGAGGTCGTCCCGGGACGGACCAGCGCGTCGAGCGCCTGGTGGAGGAAGCCAGCCCAGCGCTCGACCTCGGTCGTGGAGCCCGCCTCGCCTCCGGTCAGAGCGAGGCTCAGCCAGGCCCGGTCGCCTTCGGTGGCGTACGCGATGCGCGGAAGCGTGAACGAAGCGTCGCCGAATGCCTCCCAGGGGGCGGTGCTTGCCGAACCCGGCGCGAACGCGAAGCCGCCGAAGAGCCGCGGCATGGGCGCGTCAGCTGCACCGCGGGTGGACGTCGCGCCGAGCAGGGCACGCGCCTGCGCCTCCACGGCCTCGAACCGCAGAGGGCCATCGGCGACGACACGTCGGCACGCCCCGACCCCGGCGAACGCGGGACCGCGCGGCGGCCGCCACACGAAGGCGTCGCCATCACCGAGCGCGAGCAACCGTTCGGGCTGCGTCACCGGCGCTTCGACGCTCAGAACGGCCGTCGTGTGCTCGCCGTCGAGTTCTCCGAGCACCGACCGAACCAGATCGGCTCCGCGGGTCGGTGGCGTCAGCGGCGAAGCGCTCGTCACGTCGGCCCCGGCGCGGTGGCAACGTAGAGGCAGCAGACGCCGAAGGTCATCGGCGTCACCGAGAGCACCGTGAGCCCGGCTTCCTGGAGGAGCGCCGCGAACTCGGCAGGGGGCGGGAAGGCGGCGATGGACCGCTCGAGGTACCGATATTCCCTCGCGCCGGACAGGATCGAGCCCACCCACGGAACGACGCTGTGGATGTGGAATCGCGCCAGGGGGCCCATCAGCCCGCCCTGCGGCTCGCTGAGCTCCAGGATGGCGACGCGACGTCCAGGTCGGACGACGCGCGCGAACTCACGCAGCGCCGCGACGCGGTCCGGAACGTTCCGGATGCCGAACGCGATGGTCAGCCCGTCGAAGGAGTCGTCGTCGAAGGGCAGCGCCTGAGCGTCGGCCTCGACGATCTCCAGACTGAGGCCCGCCGCATCGGCCTTCGCGCGCGCCAGGTCGAGCATGCGCGGTGACGGGTCGAGGGCCACCACCGCCGCGTCAGCGTGGTCTCGCGCGATGCGAAGAGCGATGTCGCCCGTGCCCGCCGCCACGTCGAGGACGCGCGCGTCCGGCGGGAGCTCGAGGGCTGCCACCGTCCGCCGCCGCCAGCTCTGGTCGAAGCCGCCCGAGATGATGCGGTTCACCAGGTCGTAGCGATCCGCGATCCGGTCGAACATGCCGCCCGAGCCGAGTCGCGCGTCCGCGGAGGTCGTCGGCTCGGTCACGACGCCCCCGGAATGCCGGTCGGCTCCGCCGGGTCGCGAGCCAGGGCGCCGAGCATCTCCTCCGCGCGCTCGGCCATCCGGAGCAGTCTTCCGACCCGTCGGGCCCGCAGCTCGCGTGCGGGGCGGACCGGCTCGTCCTCGATCTGCTCGACCGCCGCGGCGAGCGCGGCCTTGACCTCTGCGAGCAGAACGAGCTCTCGCTCTCGCAGCACCCGACGGACCGACTTCCAGATGCTTCGTTCCGCCGAGTAGAGATCACCGCGCTCGCCCGCACGCCACGTCTTCTCGGCCGCGCCCCACCGCGCGAGCGCGGTCAGCGTCGCCTGGGCAGTACCCGCGGAGATCCGAAGGCGAGCCGCCACGTCGGTCGGTCGCAGCGGCTCCGGAGACAGGTAGAGCAGCGTCCACACCGTCCCCATGGTCCGGCGGAAACCCCAGTGGCTCATCATCCGCCCGACCGCTTCGGCCACCACCATGTCCGCGGTAGGCCGGGGCGGCGCCGCCTTGCGACCGGGCGTCCGGCGCGCGGAGGAACGCCGCCGGCCGGACGAGGAGGTTGGATTCAGAAGTTTCAAGAGTTGTTGAACGTTTAGGTGCGGTGCGGATTCTTGTCAATGGAGCGCCGTCACGAAGCCGGTGCCCGGGGCGGACGCCCCGCCCGCGGTGCTACCGTGCGGCCGATGTCCGACGCGAAGCTAGGCTCGTCCGATCGTCCGCTCAGGGTCGCCGTCGTGGGGTCGGGACCGGCGGGCTTCTACACCGCGGACGACCTTCTGAAGAAGAAGGACCTGACGGTCGAAGTCGACGTGTTCGACCGTCTGCCGGCGCCCTACGGCCTGGTCCGGTACGGCGTCGCGCCGGACCACCAGAAGATCAAGAGCGTCATCAAGCAGTTCGAGAAGACCACGACGGACGCTCGCTTTCGGTTCCTGGGGAACGTGACCGTCGGGCGCGACGTCACGCACGAAGAGCTCGTGGCCCGATACGACCAGGTCGTCTACTCCGTCGGAGCCGAGACGGATCGGCGCATGAACATCCCTGGGGAGGATCTCGCAGGGAGTCACCCGGCCACGGAGTTCGTCTGGTGGTACAACGGCCATCCCGACCATCGGCACCATCACTTCGATCTGTCGGCGAAGCGTGCGGTCGTCGTCGGCGTCGGCGACGTCGCGCTCGACATTGCGCGGGTGATGCTCCGCAGCCGAGACGAGCTCGGAAGGACGGACATCGCCAGCCACGCGTTCGATGCTCTCCGCGAGAGCCGCGTGGAAGAGGTGGTCTGCCTGGGCCGTCGCGGAGCCGGGCAGGCCGCGTTCGCGCAGAAGGAGCTCAAGGACGTCGCAGCGCTCTCCGACATCGACGTCATCATCGATCCCGCGCAGACGGCCGAGGCGCTCTCGTCCGGCGACCAGCTCGATTCCATGGGGCAGCGCAAGCTCGAGTACCTGCACGCGCTCGCCCAGCAGGGGCCCACGGGAAAGCCGAAGCGGCTCGTCTTTCGGTTCCTGGCATCGCCCGTGGAGCTCGTGGGACAGGAGGGGCACGTGACCGGCATGAACGTGGAGCGCAACGAACTCGTCCGCGGGAGCGACGGCTCCGTCAAGCCGAAGGGCACGGGCGACGTGACGCTCCTCGACACGCGCTGCGTCTTCCGGTCGGTCGGCTATCACGGCGTCGCGCTCGCCGGCGTCCCCTTCGATTCGAAGGGCGGAGTGATCCCCAACGACGATGGTCGCGTGCTCGACGGCGTGGGCGGCAAGCCACTGCCCGGCGTCTACGCCTGCGGCTGGATCAAGCGCGGGCCCACCGGCGTCATCGGGACGAACAAGACCGACGCCGTCGCGACGGTGCGCCGCATGCTCGAGGACGTCGAGGGCAAGATGGTCCCGGTCGAGAGGGACAGGTCCCGCGCCGCCATCGACGAGCTGCTCCGCGCCCGCGGCGTGCGCGTCGTGACGACGGCCGACTGGCAGACGCTGGACCGGCTGGAGGTGGAGGCCGGCGCAGCCCGCGGCAAGGTGCGCGAGAAGTTCACGTCGATCGAGGCCATGCTCGCCGCGCTCGACGGAGCCAGCGGCGGGTGAGGCGCGCTACCGCTCGTTCGTTCGTGTCCGTCGCCTCGCTCGCGATGATGCTCGCGCTGGCGGGCGGCGCGGCGGCCGACGCCGACCACGACGCCCCGACGGACGGCGCCGGATACGACTTCACGGAGCACGTCCCCGGTGCCGCCCGCCTCGAGGGCCGGATTCGAGCCCCCTGCTGCCTCAAGTCAACCGGTCAGACACTGGACATTCACGGGTCACCCGTGGCGCTCGAGCTGCGTCGCGAGATCCGCAACCGCCTCAAGAAGGGCGAGAGCCCGGACCGCATCGAAGCCGACATGGTCGTGCGATACGGGCAGCAGATTCTGGCCACCCCGTCCGGCAACCCGCTGGGCAAGCTCGGCACCGGGCTGGCCCTGATGTTCGGCGCCGCGGGCGTCGGGGCGTTCGCGCTGCTGGTGCGCTGGCGTAGGCGGAGCCCGACGCACCCTGCGTCCACGTCCCAAGACCGGCCGGCGACCACGGAAGACGGCGCCGACGTGAAGGTCCTCGACGAGCGCATCGACGCGGAACTCAGAGATCTCTGAGTCCGCTTTTCACGATGGCGGCTTGATCACGGTCTCGCAGCCGAGGACGATGTCCACCTGCCCGCCGGTCGTGACCTCGAACGAACCGCAGGTGGTGGGGCAGACCTTGATGCTGGTGGGGGTGCCACCGCTCGCCGGGTTCTGGTCGTAGTACCAGCCTCCGTTCGTGGGATCGCAGTTCGACTCGTCCTCGACGTAGAAGAGACTCACGTGATTCCCGGAGGTGTCGGAGAAGGTCACGTTCACCTGATCGAAGTCGAGAGTGCCCCCGTCCGAGGGGAGCGGGATCTGGAACTCGCACGCCAGGGCGTCACCGCGGATGGCGTCGAGCGCGTCGAGGAAGCTCTTCACCACGTCGCCCTGGGTCGGATCGACGATGAACGCCTGACTCGTCCCGCCCGCCGTCGCGATCGCGTTCGAGTTCGACTGGCCGGCGGCGTCCGCCGGCGCGAAGACGCCGATGACGAAGGTGCTGATGCTCGGCGTGCCGGCGAGGGCATTCGCGGCGATGTTCGCGATGGGACCGATGGTCTGGGGCTGGCAGTCCGTCGGCAGACCGTCCGTCACGAACACGGTGACGACGCGGTTCGCCGGGTTGGCCATCGCCCAGGTGCGCGCGTAAGTGACGGCGCCCTGAAGCGCGGGCCCGGTGGGGGTCGGTCCGAAGGGTTTGACGGCGCCCATCGCCGTCTGGATCGCCGATGCGACGGCGGGTAGCGGTTGAATGGGTACGGCGGGCACGTCGTAGAGACCGCCAGAGCAGATGTCGTCCAGAAAGCACGAATAGGGGTTCAGGGCGACGCACGGTCCCCCTGGGCCCAAGCACGTCTGCCCCACGTTGCTGCAGATGTACGACGTGTCGTTCTGGCACTCTCCCAGCGGCACGCAGGTCTGGAACAGGGGGCACTGCGCGTTGCTCTGGCACGGCGTCACGACCGCCAGGCTGTTGCAGACGCGATTGAAGCACCGGCCGCCCCCTGCGGCGCTGCAGTCGGCGTCGGTCGCGCAGGTGGCGGTCGCCGGGAAGAACCCGATCCCGACGCCGAGTCCCTCCGACTTGGAGTCGTTCATGAACCCGGTGAGCGCCTGGACGACGGCGCTCCACTTCGTTCCACCTCCGGGCGCGACGTCGAGCATCGAGCCCGAGTCGTCGAGCATGATGTACATGTCCACCTGGACGTTCTCGCCACGCTGGGTCTCAGCGGCGCAGCCCGAGTCGGGATCGAACCCGCCCGTGCCACCGGTAGCGCCGGTGCTCGCGTCGAGGAAGAAGCCCCCGGTGGCGCCGGTGGCGTCGGGGGCAGCCGCTCCCGTGCCGGCGGCGCCTGCGGCCCCCGCGACCGCGGCGTCGCCCGCTGCGCCGTAGGTCTGCGTGACCGGAGTCTGGGATTCGCAGGAAAACAGCGCAGCACCGACGAGCGCCCCGCGGATCCCCTTCGACGAGCCGTGGAAGCGCATCGTCGCATTCAACCACGAGGCGCCCTCGGGAGCCACACGGGTGGCAGGTGCTGGCGGCGGGTAGCGGGTCTCTGGGGAGGTTCGACCCGGCGCGGTAGGCTACTGGGTATGAACGTCGCCATGTGGGGAAAGGCTCTGCGAGTGATCCCCCGAGTCACCAAGGAGGAGTGGGGGGATCTCGACGTCGTGTCGCGGTGGCTCATCGCCACCCGGTCCGCGGTGCTCGTCATGACGCTGATCTCCGCGTCCATCGCGGGTCTGCTCGCCTACCGAGCCGGCGCGTTCGACGCCCTGGCCTGGGGAATGGTGACCGTGGGGCTGCTCTTCGCCCACGCGACCAACAACCTCCTGAACGACCTGACCGATCACAAGAAGGGTGTGGACCGCGACAACTACTTCCGCACGCAGTACGGCCCGCAGCCTCTCGAACACGGACTCATGACCGTGGCGGAGCTCCTGCGCTACGCCGCGTTCACCGGTGGCGTCGCGCTCGCGGCGGGCTTCTACCTGGTGGCGACGCGCGGCGAACAGACGCTCACCCTGCTCGGCCTGGGGGCGTTCTTCGTGCTCTTCTACACCTGGCCCCTGAAGTACTTCGGCTTCGGCGAGATCGCGGTCCTCGTCGTCTGGGGGCCGCTCATGGTGGGCGGTGGGTACTACGTCATCACGGGCGGCGTGGACGCCAACGTCGTCGTCGCGAGCCTGCCCTTCGCCCTGGGCTCCACGGCCGTCATCTTCGGCAAGCACATCGACAAGCTGGCCGCCGACTCTGGCAAGAAGATTCGCACGCTTCCGGTGCTCCTGGGCGATCCGGTGTCGCGCTGGGTGACCATGGTCATGCTCGTCGCGCAGTACGCGCTCGTGGTCTGGCTCGTCGCGACGAAGTACTTCTCACCGATCCTGCTGGCCGTGTTCGTCGCTGCCCCCACGCTCTGGCTCTGCTTGAAGGCGTATCGCCATCCACGGCCCGCGGCTCCCCCCAAGGAGCTGCCCGAAGGCGTCTGGCCACTGTGGTTCGTCGCGTTCGCCTTCCTGCACACGCGCCGCTTCGGAATGCTGTACGTGCTGGCCATCGTCGCGGACGTGGCGGCGCTGCGTCTCGGGCTCCTGTCGTGACGCCCGCCCCGCTGCAGCTCGAGACCTTGCGCCTCGAGGGCACGCCCGCCGGCATGGGCGAGGCGCACGGCGAGGCGTTTCGCGAGCGGATCCGGGCCTTCTGCGAGCAACGCGTCGACGCCCTTCGGGAGTACATGGCGGAGCGTGACGACGCCCGCATCTCCGACGTGATGGTCGCTGCTGCGACCAGCCTGGGCGTCCTGCGAGAGTGGGACCGTGACGGCTACGCCGAGCACGTGGCGGTCGCCCGAGCCGCAGGCGTGGAGGCGAACGTGCTCTACGCCGTGGCCAACATGACCGACATGCGCGACGTGGTCCTGCTCGGAGGTCCTCGGGCGGACTCGGAGGGCTGCTCGGCATTCGTGGTGCCACCCGGACTGACGCGTGACGGCGAGGTGCTCGCCGGGCAGACCTGGGACCTCAATCCGCAGGACCTCGACTACGTGATCGCCGTTCATCGTCGTCCGGCGAGCGGGCCCGAGTCCTGGTGCATCACGTGCGTCGGCTGCCCGTCGCTGGTCGGAATGAACGAGCACGGCGTCACCATCGGCACCACCAACATCAAGACGAAGGGCTCCCGGCCCGGCGTCGGCTACCTCAGCCTGGTCCACAGGGCGCTGTTCGGGGCGGCCCGGGAGGAGTCGGCGAGCGTTTTTCGTGGCGCGCCGCGAGCGGCGGCCCACACCTACTGGATTGCCGACCCGGATGGGGCGCTGGAACTCGAGTGCAGCGCCGACCGGTGCGCCGAGCGCGCACTGGGCCGCACGGCGCTGGTCCGCACGAACCACTGTTTCGACGAGGTCCACGTGGCGCAGGAGGGCGAGGCGCCGAACGTTTCGAGCCGGGCGCGTCTCGCGAAGCTCGCAAGTCGCCTGGCCGAGCCCGGGCAGGACCCGACCACGATCCGCGCGCTGTACGAGGACCGGTCCGACGGCGTGGACAGCATCTGCCGACATCCGGAGGACGCTCAGGGAACCGCGACCAACGCCTGCTTCGTGGCCGTGCCGGCACGGCGCGAGATCCACGCCTGTCGCGGTCCAGCGGACCGCGGCGCATGGATTCGCGTCACCCTGGGTGGCGCGTAGGGTCGCTCACGCCGGACGCTTCGCGCGACGAAGGATCCAGAGGAACACGAGGAGCACGGCCGTCGAGAGCGCGAGCCACGCGTAGATCGTCGGGACCTGTTGCTTCATGGGGAACGTCTCGTTCACCACCCAGCGCCGCGTCCCGGACACGCTCATCGCGTTGAACAGCACGTGGAGCAAGATTGGCGCCACGAGAGTGCCACTCGCGTGGCGCGCCATTCCCGTCGCCAGCCCGAGTCCGAAGGCGACGCCGACGCGGAGGATCCCCGCACCACCCCGCAGGTCCGCGTGCAGCGCCGCGAAGACGACGGCGCTCACCAGGGTCGCCGCACCGCCCGAGCGCGCGAAATCGCGCAGGGCGCGGCCACACCGCACGACGACCGAGTCCTCGACGAAGCTCTGATCGAGGCTCGGCGGCACCTCCTCGCCTGCCGGCCGAGGGGCGGCGCGGAACGCTCGCTGGAGCGAGGACCACAGGCCCCCGCGGAAGACGAGCTCTTCCACGAGCGGGGCCACGACGATGCCCCACGCGACGGTGATGGCGACCTCCGTCTCCGTCAGGGATCGCGCGATCTCACCGGCGTTCTCCCGGGCGCGCGCCATGCCGCCGGACATCGCTTCCTCGAGCAGCGTGGGGAGCGCGGCGCGGAAAGCGAGGAAGGTCGTGAGCGAGAAGACGATGGGCGCCCACAAGGCAGCATCGAGCAGCGCGCGTCGAGTCGGCGCCACGAGGCCGATCGCCACGCGCGGGGACGGGACCCAGAGCGCCAGGGCCGTCAGTGCCAGGGCGCCCGTCAGGAGCTGAACGGTGAGCAGCCACGTCTGCAGCGTCAGGTGCTGCGCCACGGCGTCGGGCAGGTACCTGGCGCCGCGGTAGGCGAGCACGCGCTCCGCCGCGACCCACGCGACCGTGACGACCGCCAGGCGCCAGGTCCCCCCGGAACCCGTCACGGCTTGGCTCCCGCGCGGCGCTTCTTCTCGGCACGGCGCGCCGGCGGGGCACTCCCCTCGGGCGCTGCGGGCGTGGCGGCGCGCTTCGATGGCGCGCGACGCTTTCGGTCGGCGGGTGCAGCGTCAGGCGTCCCGCCCGCGCCATCGGCCTCCGCCCTGACGCGACGGGCCTCCGCCGCCGCGGCGATGCGCCGCGCGCGCTCGGCGTCGCCCTGCAGCTCGGCCAGGAAACGGCTCGGAATGCTCGGCCGGGAGGTCCCCCACTTCATGCGGCTCCTGGTGAAGCTCAACGACACGGACTCCATGCCCCGGGTGACGCCGACGTAGGCAAGACGACGCTCTTCGTCGATCCCGCGCGTGCCTTCTTCGCCGACGGACCGCTTGTGGGGCAGGATGTCCTCCTCCATCCCCACCATGAAGACGTGAGGGAACTCCAGGCCCTTCGCGCTGTGCAGGGTCATGAGCTTCACCGACCGGTGTGCCTTCGGGTCCTCGTCGTCGGCGTCCTGCGCATCCAGGGCCAGGTCGTCCAGAAAGCTGCGCACGTCCGGGTCCTTCGAGCGCTCCTCGTGGCGGGCCAGCGAGCTGACGACCTCCTCCACCGACGCCCACCGAGACTCGACGTCGCTCGCCGTCTTGTACACGCGCTCGAGCTCGGAGCGGTAGTCGATCTCGCCGATGAGCGATCGGAGGACGACGCTCGGGGACTGCGTCTCGAGTCGCGCGGCGTAGCCCTCGATGAGCGAGCGGAACGCCACGAGACGCTCGACGGTGGCCGCGGGGAGCTCGGGGAGCGAGCCCGTGAGGACGTGCCAGACCGGACACGCCGCCTCGACGGCCCGACGGATCAGGACCTGTGCCGTGCCCTGGCCCACGCCGCGGGTCGGGACGTTGAGGATCCGCAGGAGCGAGACCTCGTCCTCGGGGTTCACCAGGACCTTCAGGTACGCCAGGACGTCGCGCACCTCGCGGCGATCGTAGAACGATTGTCCACCCACGAGCACGTAGGGGAGCTTGGCTCGGCGGAGCTCCATCTCGAACGGACGCGGCTGTTCGTTGGTGCGAAAGAGGATGGCGAACGCGCCGGCGGACTCGCGTTCTCCCGGTGGAGCTTCCACCCGCCTGCGGATTTCCCCGACGATCATCTGCGCCTCGACGACCTCGTCGTCGAACCGCAGGATGCGCGGCTCCGTGCCTCCTCCACGCATGGGGCGCAACACCTTGTCGTGCCGGGACCGGTTGAACGCGATGAGCCGGTTTGCCGCCTCCAGGATCGGCGCCCTCGATCGGTAGTTCTCTTCGAGGCGGACCACCTTGGCGCCGGGCCAGTCGCTCTTGAACGAGAGGATGTGCGTCACCTCGGCGCCTCGCCAGCCGTAGATGGACTGATCGTCGTCTCCCACGACGCAGAGGTTGCGGTGGCGCCCGGCCAGGGCACGAACGATGCGGTACTGCAGGTCGTTCGTGTCCTGGTACTCGTCGATGAGGACGTGGTCGAACCGCCGCGCCTCCGCCAGCTGCGCCTCGGGGGCGCGCTCGAACAGCTCCACCGTTCTGAGCAACAGGTCGTCGAAGTCCACGGCGCCCGCGGCGCGGAGAGCTTCCGCGTAGCGACCGTAGGCGAGAGCGGCGAGCTCCTCCTTGTCGTTGCGAGCGACGCCCATGGCCGCGGTGGCGTCGATCCCGCGGGTCTTCCAGCCACCTACGATGGCGATGAGGTCCCCGGGGCGGAGCTTCTCGGGCCCCACGTGCACGTCGCGGAGCGCCGCGCGAGCAAGACCCTCCTGATCGCCGCGGTCGTAGATGGCGAAGCGGGGACCCAGGCCGACGTGCCGGCCCTGACGCCGGAGAATGCGAACGCACAGAGAGTGGAAGGTGCTGATCTCGGGGGAGGAGCGCCGCCGCTTCCCCAGGAGCGCGCTCACGCGTTCGCGCATCTCCCGAGCCGCCTTGTTCGTGAAGGTGACCGCCAGGATCCGCTCGGGCTTCACGCCGTGCTCGACCAGCGCGGCCGTGCGATGCGCGATGACACGAGTCTTCCCCGAACCCGCCCCTGCGAGCACGAGAAGCGGGCCCTTCAGCGTGCGCACGGCAGAACGCTGAGCGGGATTCAGGTTCGCCATCGTGGCGGCTGCGCCGTACGTGAGTACCGCTTCAGGGTCAAGCCGTCTGCAGCTCCCGAACGATGGTAGTGTTGCACCGTGACGACCTTCCACGCCATCACGGGCAACACCCAGTGGCTCGACGGCGGCGCAATGTTCGGAAACGTGCCCCGTGCGCTCTGGGAGCGCTGGTGCCCGCCCGACGCGCGTGGACGCATCGAGCTGGCCTGTCGCGGGCTCCTCATCGACGAGGGCGAACGGCGCGTCCTCCTCGAGACGGGCATCGGTGCGTTCTTCGAACCCAAGCTGCGTGATCGCTTCGGCGTCATCGAGGAGCGACACGTCCTGCTGGAATCGCTCGCTGCCGTCGGTCACCCTCACGACACCATCGACGTCGTGGTGCTGAGCCATCTCCACTTCGATCACGCCGGCGGGTTGCTCGCTCCGCATCGGGAGGGGGCTGCCCCGGAGTTGCTCTTCCCGAAGGCGACGTTCGTGGTGGGGCGCACCGCCCTCGAGCGGGCCCGTGCGCCGCATCCCCGCGATCGCGCGTCGTTCGTGCCAGGTCTCGTCGAACTCCTGGACGAATCGGGGCGTCTGGAAGTGATCGAGGACGCCTCCCCGACGCTGGGTGCCCGGTACCGGTTCGTGCAATCGGAGGGGCACACCCCGGGGATGCTCCACACGCGCGTCACGGACGGGAGCGGCAGCATGTTCTTCTGCGCGGACATGGCGCCGGGACGGCCGTGGGTGCACTTGCCGGTGACCATGGGCTACGACCGCTGGCCCGAGCGCCTGATCGACGAGAAGACGGCGGTGTTCGAGGAACTTTTCCGGGACGGCGCGTGGCTTTTCTTCACCCACGACGCACGGGTGGCTGCCGCACGCCTCACGCGCGGGACGGACGGACGGTTCGGCACGACCGACGAGCGCGAGGCACTCGGCCCAGAGTTTCGGCTCGACGCCTAGCTCGCTGGTTCCTGGTGGGGGCGGCGGGTGCGTCCCCGCAGGCCTCGGCGATTGTCGCCTCGTGAACGCCACACTACGGTTCGACCCGGACTGCCGCGAAAGGTGAACCATGCTCTCAGAATCCGACTTCGAGCTTCACTCCGGCTCCCGCGCTCTCTTCGGCGTGGGGGCGATCGGACGCCTACCCAAGCGCATGAAGGGCGGTGGCGTGTCGAAGGTCCTCGTCGTCACGGACGCGGGGCTGGTCAGAGCGGGCGTCATCGGGAAGGTCACCGACGCGCTCGGTGCGGCAGGGATCGAGAGCGCGGTGTTCGATGGCGTCGGGGCGAATCCGCACAAGAGCCACGTGGACGAGGGCGCCGACCGCCTGCGCGCCCTCGGTGATGCCGGTGTGGTCGCGGTCGGCGGCGGCTCCTCCATGGACGCGGCAAAGGCCATCGCGCTGCAGGGCCCGAACGGCGGTTCCATCGCCGACTTCTATCCCGGGTGCCGCCCCGGGGTGCCCGGCGCGGCGCTCTTCGCCGTGCCCACGACCGCGGGTACGGGGTCGGAGACCAACATGTACGGCGTCATCACGGACCCAGGGCTCGGCAGGAAGCTGCTGATCGGGCACCTGAGCGTCCAGCCCGCCGCCGTGGCGCTCGACCCGCAGCTCACGCTGGGCGTTCCCCGCGTGGTGACGGCGACTTGCGGCATGGACGTGCTGACCCACGCCGTCGAGGCGCTCACCTGCAAGCGCAGCAACCCGTTCACCGATGCGGTCGCGCTGAAGGCCATCGCGATGACGGCCCGATGGCTCCCCACGGCCTTCGACGACGGACAGAACGTCGAGGCGCGATCCCAGATGCTCGTGGCGGCACACCTCGCGGGCATCGCGTTCACCAGCTCCGGGCTCGGCATTTGCCACGCCATGGGTCACCCCGTCAGCGCGCGTCTCGACGCCGCGCACGGCCAGACGCTGGCGACGCTCTTGCCCCACGTCATGCGCTTCAACCTCGACGCGGTCGTGGACCGTTACGCACAGGTGGGTGCCGCCATGAACGTGGCGGAGGCGGGGGCGGACGACCGGACGAACGCCGAGCGCGCCATCGCCGCGGTGGAGGCCCTGAGCGCGAGAGTCCAGACGAACCGCGCGCTCTCGGAGCTGGGCGACGCACGCTCGATGGTCGCGACCCTGGTCGAGGACGCGTTCGCGGACGTGCTGATGATGGCGACGCCGCGCTTTCCGAAGCCCGAGGACGTGAAGGCGCTTTACGAGGCCGCGCTCTGAGCGCCCCGAACCTCCACGTCGAGACCTACGGGGAAGGACCCCTGGTCGTGCTCGGGCACGGCTTCGGCGGGAGCTGCCGCAACTTCCGTGTGCAGGCGCGCGCGCTCCGCGGCGTGGCGCGCTTCACGCTCTTCGACGCGCGTGGCCACGCGCGGAGCGAAGCGCCGACCGATCCGGCCTCGTACGACCCCGACCGCATGGTCGACGACCTGGTTCGCGTGCTCGACGTCGCCGGGGAGGAACGCGCCGTGATCGGGGGTCTGTCCATGGGTGCGGGGATCGCGCTCCGGTTCGCCCTGGAGCATCCGCACCGGGTCCGCGCGCTGGTGCTCGCCGCGTTTCCGTCTCCAGGGCACGTGAACCGGACGTGGGCGACGGAGTTCGCCGACGCGCTCGAACGCCACGGAACCGAGCACGCCGGGGCGGAGTTCGTGTGGGGCGTTCGCTCGCGCTTCGACCAGCGTGCCGCGGCGCTCATTCGCGCGGGGTTCCTGGAACACGCGCCCCACGGCCTCGCTCACCTGCTGCGGCGGGTGGTCAGCCAGCAGCCCGCCGTCGCGGACCTCTCCGCCGCGCTCGCCGCGCTCGTGGTCCCCACGCTCGTCGTCGTGGGCTCGAACGACGCGGTGTCCCTCGAACCGTGCCGAGCCCTCGCGTCCGTGCTGCCCCGCGCACGACTCGTGGTCGTCGAAGGAGCCGGCCACGTGGTGAATCTGGCCGGGCAGGCGGCGTTCGACGCGGCCCTTCGGGCGCTGCTCGACGCCGTCGGCGACGGTTCGGCGTGGGCGTGACGGTGAGCGTCGCGCTCAGTTCGCGGCGAGCTTGTCGCTCTTCTCCCTGCGCTTCTCCAGGGTCAGCTCGGCAAGGCGGTCCTGAAGCCCGATCTTCTTCGCCATGCGCTGTCCTTCGAGATCCGCCACCTCTATCGTCGCCTTCTGCAGGCGCTCGCTGATCTCCTCCAGCTTCTTCGCGAGGTGGTCCCGCAGGCGGTTGGCGTGAGGGTTCTTGCGAAGCGTGACCAGCTGGACGTGAATCTCGTCCAGGCGGGTGCGGTACGTGCCCATTTGCTCGTGCAGCGTCGCGATGCGCTCGCCCACGTCCGCCATGGACCGATGCAGCTCGATGATGTCCGCCAGCCGGGCGCGCAGTCCCGCGTCGAGCTTCGACGACGCCTGCACGTACAGGGCGAGGTCGCGGATGCCGTCGTCCGTGCGAATGTCCACGGTCTTCTGGATGGGGGTCGCCTCCTCGATGCGGAGCTTCTTCGCGCCGCGTGGAGGAACCGTCACCGGGAAGAGATGGGCGCCGCGCAGCTTCTCGAACTTGACGGTGGGGTCGTGCAGCTGCCATCCGGCGGGTACCGCGTGACGCACGTAGACGACGGCCGGCGCGTCACCCCGGTTGTGGAGATTCATCTCCGTACGACGGATCCGGCGTGCCTCGGCCGTGACGACGCCTCGTTCGACCGTGACGAGCTGTTCGATTTCCTCCCGCTCGCTGGACTCCGGCTCGACGAGGAGCTTCTTGTCGAGCCCGAACGGAATGAAGGCCTTGCTCTTCGGAGGTACGGCTTCGCTCAGACCTTCGCCGAGGAACTGCCCCTCGGCGTAGACGGTGAACGGCCCGCCATCGAGCGTGTACTCGGACGGATTCATCAGTTCCACCGCGCGGAACGCGTAGAGCTTGGAACCACGGGTGCTGATGGGATCGTAGAAGTAGACCTCGCGCGCCTGGGCGGGGGTGGCGAGCATGCTCACCATCGCCGAATGGCCGTCCTCGATCGTCATGGCATGGTCGGCGACGAAGAAAGCGTTGCCCGTCGTCTCTTCGGTGCCCGGAGAAGCGCCGGTGGGCTGCAGCGGCTTCGCCTCCTCGTTCACGGTGAGGACGCGCACGCCGTCGTTTCGAGAGACGCGGCCGGTACCGACGGCCTCGATCTGGTCGGCTGGAACGCCGTTCGCGATCAGGCGGTCTCGCACCGCGTTCGCGCGACCCAGGGACGACGTGCGCTTGTCGTCGTCGGCGGCGCGGGCGAAGCCCTCGATCCTGATCTTCTTCTTCTCGTCCTTGATTTGCCGAGCGAGCCCGGCAATCGACTGGGACGGCGGCGGCTCCATCGCCTGCGCCGAGACACCCGTCGCGGCGGCCGCGCTCCTCCCCGTGCCACCGTGCCCCCGGACGTGCCCCGGGGCGCGTCGCTCGCGCGAGGCGTCCACCTTCGCGGCGTTGCCGTCGGACTCGCTGCGGGCCTCCTCGTCGATCCCGTCGATGGTGTCCAGGTCCAGGTTGCCGACGACCTGCAGCTCCTTGCCCGCGACCGCGTACGGCGATCCACCCGTCGGCGGGGCGAGGGCGATGGCACGGCCGTCGTCGAGGGTCTCGCGCTCCACGAAGCGCACGCTGTGGAGGTCGTAGCGGAACGACAGCGCGGACGTGGAGCCGACACCGACGGTCACCTTGCGCCAGTCTTCTCCCGACACGTTGTCCACGACCGCCCACGCCTCGAGCTTCCCCTTGCCGCCGTCGCCGAGGACGAGGCGATAGCTCGGCTTCCACGCGGGGCTCTCCGTGACGTAGCTGATCTTCAGGTCGTGCCGGCCCTTGGCCGGGAGCTGGACGACCATGCGCGCGTCTGCGCCCACGCGTTCCGGGGTGGGGAACGCCACCGGGAGCGACTTCCCGGTCTTCGCATCGACGATCGTCAGCGACTTGAGGAAATCGTCCATGCGCTCGGCAGGGACGTCGAGGACGAGCTGGTCCCCGTCCACCCGGGCATGGCGCTCGAAGTACGCCACGCCGTTGCGGTAGATGACGACCTTCCCCAGGGCGGCGTCGGTGGCGATGGGACGCGGCGTCGAGGCAGCGCAGCCGAAGGAGCCGAGCAGGAGCGCGAGTCCAATGATGGAGTTCCGGATCATGGCGTACCTCTGATGAAGTGAAGGCGCGTCCCGCTGGGCGAGTCGTGCCGGGCCCGCCATCGACGGTCGAGCCGTGGAAACGATCTGTGCTGGTCCAACGCGCGTCGGACGGTGGGCTTACGGTGCCCCGGGCAGGAGCCACAGCCGCCGCCCGACGGTGGCCACGCCCAGCGCCCGGCGGTAGGATGGCGGACGATGCGCCCTGGTCGCCTGCGGATCCTGATCGTCGTCGGGGCGCTCTCGCAGCTCCCGGGCCCCGCGGGAGCCGAGCCGGCCACGGGGGCGAAGAACCAGGCTGCCGAGCTCTTCCGGGCGGCGGAGGAAGCCTTTCGGCGTCACGACTACGCGGACGCCGCGGCCCATTTCGAGCAGGCGAACGCCATCGCACCGCATCCGGCCGCGCTCTTCAACGCAGCAACGGCCTGGGACAAGGCCGGTGACCCCGTTCGGGCCGCCAATCTGTGCGCTCGGTACCTCCGCGACGCCCCGGACGACGACTCACGGCGCACCAGGGCCCGCGCGCTTCTCGCCGATCTGACGCCGAGGGTCGGAAGGGTGCAGCCGAGCAGCGACGGTGGTGTAGACCTGGCCATCGACGGCGCGCCGTTCGCCGGCGACGTGCTGTACGTCAACCCCGGGGACCACGTCGCCTCTGCGTCGTTCGAAGGCCGCGTGGTCGAGAAGAAGTTCGTCGCGGTGGCCGGTGCGGTGACCAAGGTGCGCCTGGATGGACCCGCGACCGGTCCGGACGAGCTCGACGAAGAGGATCACGACGCGGAGGCCGTCGACGAACCGTCCTCTCGGCCGACTGCCGGCGCGGACGCGAGCACCGGCTGGTCGCCGGCGTGGTTCTGGACCGGTGTGGCGCTCACGACGGTCCTGGGCGGGGCGACCGTCTGGAGCGGGCTCGACACGAACGCTGCGCGCGAGAGCTTCGACGCCGAACCGACCAGGAAGGGGTACGACGACGGGCTCGGACGGCAGACACGTACGAACCTGCTCCTGGCGATGACGGCTGGCGCAGCCGTGCTGACCACCGCCGTCGGCGTGTTCGCGACCGACTTCGGCGGGCCGGGCTCGAAGCGAGAGGTCAGCGTCTCGGTCGGTCCTCTCGCCGCGAGCGCGAAGGGGCGCTTCTAGGGTGGGCGTCGATCACGGTCTGCCGGGCGCCGACGTGAACACTTCTGCGGTCGTCGGCGCGCAGCGGGTGGGTCGGTACGAGCTGCTCATGAACCTCGCGAGCGGCGGGATGGCCACCGTGTACGTCGGGCGGCAGCGCGGCGCAGGGGGGTTCGAGCGACTCGTGGCCATCAAGCGGATGCACCCCCACGTCAGCGAGGTGGAGGAGCTGGCCGCGGCGTTCCTGGATGAAGCGCGCATCGCGTCCCAGATACGGCATCCCAACGTGGTGAGCGTCCTCGACGTTCACGACGCGGGGAGCGAGCGCCTGCTGGTGATGGACTACGTGGACGGTGTGAGCCTCGCCGAGGTGACGAAGGCCGCGCAGAAGCGAGGAGTTCGCGTGCAGCGCCCCGCCGCGCTGCGCGTGGCCATCGACACCCTGCACGGGCTGCACGCCGCCCACGAGCTGACCAGCCTGCAGGGCACGCCGCTCGGCGTCGTCCACCGCGACGCGACACCTCACAACATCCTGATCGGAACCGACGGTTCGGTCCGCATCACGGACTTCGGCATCGCCAAGGCGGCGGAACGGTCGGTCCACACCGCCGCCGGGCTGGCGAAGGGGAAGTTCCGGTACATGGCGCCGGAACAGGCGAGGGGCGGCACGCTCGACCGGCGCCTGGACGTGTTCGCGGTCGGGATCGTCCTCTGGGAGCTCCTGGCGGGGGAGCGGCTCTTCACGGCGGAGACCGACGCCGAGGTCCTGATGCAGGTGTCGGCGGGTGAGGTCCGGTCGCTCGAGCGCGTCGCGCCGGACGTTCCGGCGGAACTCGCCGGCATCGTCATGCGAGCGCTCGCCAAGGAGCCCGATCAGCGGTGGGCCACCGCGGAGGCGTTCGCGGACGCTCTGCGAGAGTGGGCGCACGCCCGGGGCGAGCTGACCACCGCCGCGGAGGTCGGACGGATGATCGCCGAGTTCTGCGGCGCGAAGATCGAGGCGCGCCGCCGCGCGCTGGAGAGCATCCTCGCCGGACACCAGCCTCCGGTTCGGACCACCGCTCAGGCGGAGGGCACCGGCTCCACCGCCGGCGGGCCCATGACCGTGGACAGCGTCAAGGTCGCCGCCGCGGTCACCGACGCGGAGCTCGAGCGACGGAGGCTCCGGCGCGCGCTGACGGCCGGAGCCCTCGTGATGGGCTCGCTGGCCCTCGCTGCGGCCGGGACCCTGCTCTTCATCGAGAGCGGCCCCGTCGCGCCTCCGCGGATCGGCGGCCAGAGCGCATCCGTCGCCACACCGACTCCAGCGCCTCCGCCGGCACGAACGGCGCAGTCCCCCGAAGTGCGCGTCCAGATCGCGGCGGACGTGGAGATCGTCGCGGTCCGGGCGGAGGGCGCGACGAACATCTCGTTCATGGACGAGCGCGCCTCCTTCGACGTGCCCCGCTCGAGCGCGGAGCTGGTCGTCAGCCTGGAACTCGCCGACGGCAGCAAGCTCGAAGAGCGCGTCCTGCCGACCGGCGACGTCACGCTGCGTGTCAGGAGCGTGGGCGAGCCGCGGACGAAGCCCGAAGTCACCCGTGCCGTCCCTCGATCCGCTCCCGCGGACAGCCGGGTGGCGCCCTCCGCCGCGCGGCCCAGGGCGCCTGCCCTGGAGGCGAATCCCTACGAGTGAACCGTCGTCACCGCTGAAATGACGGACGCTCCGGGTGACTCGCTGGAGTCACGCCGGAGCGTCGCGGCAGGATCCCGGATCCGATGCTCAGAACATCCGAGCGAAGTCGATGACGCCGAGCAGACTCAGCACGACCGACCCGAGCCACGTGAGGATGCCGAGCGAAAGGCCGATGATGACGATCATCTTGCCCGTCTTCAGCTTCGACTCTGCGCCGGCCAGGTTGCCCTGATCGACCAGGCCCTTGGCGCCGTTCGCGATGATGGCGCCGATGAGCGAGATGAGGTTCGGGCAGCAGCAGAGGATGCCGACAAGACCGATGATGAACCACGTGTTCGCGGAGCTCTTGATCGCGTCTCCGCCGGCACCGCCGCCGGGCCCGCCCATCATCGGGCCGCCGCCGGGCGGCGCCATGGGCATGCCGCCCGGTGGGGGAAGGCCGCCCGGGGGAGGGCCGCCGAATCCGCCGGGAGCGCCATAGCCACCCGGGGGCGGGCCCCCGAATCCGCCGGGGGGCGGGCCGCCCGGGGGCGGTCCGTACGCTGCGTTGACGATCTCGACTCCGTGGGCCATTCCGATCTCCGTTTCCGTCCGCGCTTCTGGTGAAGCGTGCTCGGGCCGGCTCGTCCAGCCCCTCGCCGTTGTTGGGGGCGGAGGGTAAACCAGGATCTCGGGAAAAAGCCAAGGGGATCGCCGCGGCGTTGGCCCACCCGGCGTGGGCGGTGGGACAATCCGCGTGGATGCGCACTGCTTTCGGCCTACCGGCCGCCGCGCTGTTCGCGCTCGGCTGCACGTGTGGCCGCAGCCCGACCGACGAAGCGACCGCTGCGGCCACTGTCGCGCCGGCCCGGGGCGACCGCGTGGTGGTGGAAGAGTCCGCCGCGACGTTCTTCGAGGCGGCCGTCCTCAGCGCCGACGGCTCGACGTTGAGCGTCCAGACGGTGGACGGAGGCGACCCGCGCAGCGTGGCGCGGCACGACGTCTACGACCGCTCCGTGCCGCACCCGGCACCGCAGCCCGGGAGCTTCGCGATCTGCGGCGACGAGGGCGCGCGCTGGGTCGCCTGCAGAGTCGTCACCGTCGGCGGCGAGCGGATCACGGCGGAGACGTCTGATGGCGGGCGGCTGGCGACGCGTGCCGCCGACGTGCTCGAGCCCACACCACTCACCGAGATGAACCTGCGCGCACGCTTCGAGCGCTCCGCCGCTCGGCGTGACTTCGCGACCGCCGCGAAGCTGGCGGGTGACCCGATCGTTCCCCGGGGGTGGAAGCCGTCTCCCAACGACCAGGTGATCGGGCGGATGGAGGACGGTTGGTTCTCGGGTCGCGTCGTCGAGATCGACGACGCGATCCGCGTCGAGTGGCGCGACCGCCCGCGACAGTCGTGGGTCGACCGGCGCGCGCTGATCCCCGAGCCTCCGTGGACGCCGCGTCCGCTCGTCCTCGAGCCAGGACGCTTCGCCCTGGTGCGTCCGAGCGTCCCCGCGTCCCCCTGGGAGCCGGTCGTCGTCGATCGCGTCGAGGGCACCGCCATCCACGTCCGCGACGCGGCGGCGAATCGCCGTGCCGTGACGCTCTCGGATCTGGCGCCGCTCGGGGAATCCCGCCGGGCGAGTCCGAGCGTCACGGCGCCGGCGCGATGAGACGCGTGGCGACGAGGGCGTCACTCTTCCCGGCGGCTACTCGGAACTCGGCGCTGGCGTTCACGGTCGCCCCCGTCGCGAGCGCACAGACCCGTGCGCCCGCGGTATGGGCGCCGCTGCCCCGGGCCAGCTCTTCTCCGCTGGAGGCGTCCACGATGCGCACCTCCGCGCCGCTCGAGCCGGCGCCGAGCGCCAAGGTCACGTCCATGCAGCGCCCGACCGCGACGGTGACTGGCATGACCTCGCGCCGCGTCGTCTCCAGACTCACCAGCGTGGGGGCACCGAGCTGGCGCAGACCTCGCACCAGGCCGCTCGACAGCAGCTTCTCCACGAGGCGCGAAGCTGCCAGCGGGTGATCGACGAGCGCGGCGGCCACCTGGGCCTCGTTCCGGAGCTCCACGGCGTACTCGCCGGTGCCGTGCGCCGCCTGGACGTCCACCTGGAGCGCACCGCGCTTGCGGCACACGAAGATGGCCGCGGTCGCCCGACCGCTGCCGCGCGCCAGCAGCCGCTGCTCGTCGGTCCACGCCCAGGCGTCCATACCGAGGAGCGGGCGAGCTGCCACGACATCGAGCCGGGAACAGCCGCCCGGGTGCGTCACGACGTGAGTCGCGCGGCGCCCCGGTGTCGCCGTCCCGCGCGCGACGACCTTTCCCGGCGGTTCGCCGCCAGCGTCGAGCCGCGCCTGCAGGGCGCGAAGCGACGTAGCGAGATCACCCGGGGGACTCGCGTCGAACTGGAAGGCGCGCTGGTCCAGCTCGGTCTGCACGGCGCGGTGCGCGCGAGAGAGCACGACGGCGGCGAGGCCCTTGCCGGAGTGCGGTCGTACCTCCAGCGTCACGGGCGTCTGCGTCTCGCTGCACACGACGAGCGTCCTCTCGCGGGAGCGCGCGCTCGCGCGGCCGACCGTCCGACCCTCCGCGTCGAGGACGGCGACGTCCAGATGCGACACGCCCGGGTCGGGCAGCACCAGCGCGTGGAGGCACGTGTCGGCCTCGACGGCCGCCGTGAGGAGCGTCGGGGCGCGGGGATCGACGGCGATGGCGACACGGCGTCGCTCGTCCCACGTTCCTCCGAGCGCCTGGCGATGCGACGCCACGATCTCGTCGAGGCCTCGCCACGCCGCCAGCGCTCCGATCGTCTCGTCGGGGCGGCCGCGTGCGCCGAGAACGGTCCCGACGCCGGCCGCCGCGGACACGGGCACGGTCATCACACCGAGCGCCACCAGCCCGTGGCCGGCGGCCACCCGCGCCACGGCGTACGTCCGCCGCGGCAACGGCGGACAGAGCATCACCGTGGCGCGCGGGTCGGTCGTCTCGTCCACGCCCAGCGCCGCGCCTTCGTCGGCGTAGGCGAACAGGTCCAGGTCTTCCACGGTCTCGGTTCCGCGGGCCATCAGGAGCGTGCAGGAGTCCGGGGGCAGGGTGATCATGCGACCGACCCGGTCCCCGGCACCGGCCGCCTCCACGACGGCGATCTTCAGCTCGCTGGCCCCCGCCGTGCGGGCGCGCGTCGCGTCGGATCCCATCCAGGCCGCCGCATCGGGACGCCCCTCCGTGATCCGCGGCGACTCGGTGGGCGTGGTCACGGGCCGCCGCGACGGGGCGCAGGACAGCGCGGCGATCCCCACGCCGAGCATCCAGCCTGCGCTCACGACACCTCGAAGCGCGCGGGTCACTCCGCGATCTCCCCGAGCGTGACTCGCGACGCTCGCCACACGCCCATCACCCACGCCTCGACGGCGGTCTGAGCTTCGATCTCGACGCGCCCGGACTCGCGAGAATCCGCGCAGAACGCCACGGCCGCGCTTCGGTCGCCGTCGAGGCTCTGGTGCTGGGCCCACGTTCCGGCCAGCGCCGCGATCCGGAAGGACTGCTGGCCCTCGCCGATGCCGCCGACCGCCGCGACGTAGCACGCGCCGGGTTCCAGAGGGACGGTGACCAGGGTGACCCCCGCGACACCCATCGCCTCGTAGATAGGAGGCTCGCTCGGACCCGGGGGGTGCACGCGGCGCAGCGCCATCGCGACACGAGCTGCGGCGTCGCCGCTCCACCACCTGGGCACGCCGGTCGGGAGCGACCACGTGGAGTGGAGCGCCGCCACGCGACTCCGCCCCGGCGCACCGCTGAACGACAGCCGCGCCGCTCTGCGAGCGCCCACGCACATGCCGACGGAGGCGTCCGAGCTCTCGGCGCGGTCACTGGCCACGGCCGACGCGTCCAGCGGCCATCCGAGCTCCGCGTCCACTTCGAACACCCGCCCCCCGATGGGATCGGGGACGAGAACGTCGATGACGTGACACCCCGGCTCGAGCGGCACGAGCGCGTCACCGGAGCCGTTCGCGCGCGACGCCGCCGACCGGCGCTCCACGGTGGCCGCACCCTCCGCGCGCCGCTGAGCCTCCCGGGCGCGGAGGCGCAGCTCGAGCGCCAGGGGGGCAGGCTTCGGGCCGGGCGATGGCATCGGCTCGGGCGGCCCCGGATCGCGCAGCGGCAGGATCCGCCCGTACGCGGGCAGCGGCGCTGCAGCCCGCGCCACGACCGTCTCGACGACGAGTCGTGGTGAACGCATCTCGATGACGAGCCGCGCGAGGGAGGCCTTCCGCGTCGCGCAGCGCACCACCTGCGCGGCACCCGCGACGCTGTCTTCCGGTGGGTCCGAGCCCCGTCCGCCTTCTCCGAGGAAGCGGACGACGAACGCGGAGTCCGGTGGGCCCATCACCAGGACGACGGTGCACCCCGCCGTCGTCGGATCGACGAGGGCCTCGGGCACGCCGACCAGGTCGAGGGTACCGCGCTCGAGGAGTCGCGGCTCGAGACGCGTGACGTCGGCCTGCTCGCGCCACACGGCCTCCACGCGTTCCACGTCCTCGAGCAAGTCCGCCCGCGCCGGGCAGGCGTGCAGGATCCCGACGGCCAGAGTCCCCGTCAGAAGCGCCCTCGGCGTCACGGCCCGCTCCGCCGAGGCGTCACTCGGTCAGCTCGAACGGGGCCTCATCGAACGACCGGGTCGCGTCGTTCCAGACGAAGAGCTTGTGGGCCGTCACCGCCCCGGAATCGACGGCCGTGACCAGGTACGCGAGGTCGTAGGTGGGACCGGCGTCGCCCCCCAGGGTCATGCTCGCGGCATCTTCCACGCTGAAGTACGCGCCGCAGTCGAGGTGCGAATGGAAGAAGACCTTGACCGGACGCCCCGTGGCCGCGCCCTCGCGGACGGCCCTATCGAACTTGAGGGCATTGATCTTGAAGTACTCGCGCCCCGTGCGCGGGTGCCCGTCGGGGTCGGCCGCGTGATACTTGTTGGCGAGGTTCTCCAGCTCGACGGCGCGATCCACGGCGAGCGGTCGGTCCGCGGGCCCCTCCAGGTAGCCGCACGCTTCTTCGTTGCGGGCGTAGGCGGCGACGCCTGCCGCCTCGACCACGCCGAGCACGCCGCGCGGAATGCCGACGCCACCTTTCGACCACGGCGCGCTCACCAGACGTACCTCTTCTCCCACTTCATGGGAGCGAAATAGCGGTCACCGCGATCGCACGCAATCGTCACCACGCAGCCGCCGCCCTGGCGCTGGTGGAGCTCGTGCGCCAGACGAACCGCGGCGAACACGTTGGCGCCGGTGCTGTGCCCCACGTGGAGGCCCTCCTCGGCCGAAAGCCGGTCGGCCATGTCCCAGCCGTCGTCGGTCGATACGGAGACGATCTCGTCCGGCAGGGAGGGGTCGTAAATCTCGGGCACCAGGCTGGAAGCCATGTGCTTGAGGCCCTCCAGGCCGTGCAGGGCCTCCGACGGCTCCACGGCGATGCACCGGACCGGGCGCGCGTGCTTCCGCATCCCGCGGGTCGTGCCCATCATCGTCCCGCTGGTCCCGAGACCCGTGATGAAGTGCGTGATCCGGTCTCCCAGCGCATCGAGGATCTCCACGGCCGTCCCCAGCTCGTGCGCCCGGGGGTTCGCCGGGTTCGCGTACTGATCGGGGTAGAAGTACCGGTCGGGTTCGTTCGCGACCATCTCCCTCACGAGGCGGATGGCGCCGTCCGAACCCTCCATGGGGTCGCTGTAGACGATCTCCGTGCCGAATGCCTGGGTGATGTCCTTGCGTGCCTTCGACACGTTCCTCGGCATCACCAGGCGCACACGGAATCCCATCGCGGCACCGAGCATGGAGTAGGCCACACCCGTGTTTCCGCTCGTCGCGTCGATCAATGTCCGGTCAGTGGTCAGCTTCCCCGCGTCGATGGCGTCCTTCATCATGCAGAGGGCGGGGCGGTCCTTCACCGAGCCGCCCGGGTTCGCGAACTCGAGCTTGAGGTAGACCTCGACGCTCGGTGCACTGCGGGCGACGCGATCGAGGCGGAGCAGCGGCGTGTTGCCGACGGCGTCGGCGACCGACCCGAGACGCCGAGAACGGGCCAGGGCGACCCTCATCGCACGACCGTCGATCGGATGACTCCGAGTGCCCTCCACGCGGCCGCGCCCGTCTCGCGCGGGGCTTCGTGGCGGAAGGTGCTCGCGTGGACGAACGGCGTCGCGACCGCGTCGCCGAGACCCACCGAACGGAAGCCGGCGGCTTCGAGGTAGGCGCGCTCCACGTCCACACGCGCCGTGTTCGAGACGACGACGTCGGTGCTGCCGATGCGGCGCTGTCCGTCGGCGCCGATCTCCGGCAACAGGCGTTGACGCTCGAAGCGCTCGTCCACGGGTCAGCGACCGCCGGCGATCGCGGGGACGATGCTCACTTCCTGTCCGCCCTCCAGCTTCGTCTCCAGCCCGTCGAGGAATCGAATGTCCTCCTCGCCGACGTAGACGTTCACGAAACGACGCACGGCGCCCTTGTCGTCCAGAAGCCGATCACGGATCCCCGGATAGCTCGCCTCGAGGTTCGCGATGAGCTCCTTGACGGTTTCACCCGCCACCTTCACTTCGTCGTTGCCCCCCGTCAGTGTTCTCAGCGGCGTTGGGATGCGGACGGTACTTTCCATGGGACGGCTCCTTTCAGGCGCAGGCGGGTTCCGTGTAGCGTGACTCGTGGACGTCGAAAATGGCCGGGGCGCGCCCGCACAGCGGGCAGCCGGCGCGCGCCGAGACATCGACCGACCGAAGCCGGTCCGACAGCCCGTCGTAGGTGAAGATGGCGCCCGTCCGGTCGTGCTGGCCGGACACCAGATCGAGCGCGAGATCCGCCATGAGCGCGCCCGCGATTCCCGGGACGGGCCCCACGACTCCGGCAGTCTCGCAGTTGGTCTGAGCGCCCTGCGGAACGTTCTCGAAGAGACAGCGATAGCAGGGGCATCCCTGGGGCCGCACCGCCCAGACCGTGGCCCGCCAGCGAATGGCAGCTCCGTGAACGACGGGGCGCGCCTCCAAGTGTGCGGCGTCCGCGACCAGGAATTTCGTCGCGAAGTTGTCCGCGCCCTCCAAGACGACCGAGGCGTCCGCGATGAGCTGCCGGGCGTTGTGCGGGAGACACCTTGCCCGCACCAGGTCGATGCGGTGAGCCGCGACGCCCCGCAAGAGGAGCGCGTCTCGGGCGGCGTCGAGCTTGTCGCGCCCTACGTCCGCCTCGGTGAAGAGGATCTGACGGTGAAGGTTCGTGCGATCCACGACATCGTCGTCCACGAGGACGAGTCGTCCGACGCCAGCCTCCGCCAGCGCGAGCGCGGCTGGACACCCGAGCCCCCCTACGCCGACGACGAGCACGGTGGCTCGGGCGAGGCGCGGGTCAACTGCGGAAGTATTCATCGAGACTGAAGTACCGTTCGCCGGTGTCGCAGAGGATGGTGACGACGTTCTTCCCGGGGCCCAGCTCGCGCGCCACGTCGAGGGCCGTAGCGACGTTGGCGCCGGAGCTGATCCCCACGAGGAGGCCGTCCAGCCGCGCCAGATCGACCTTCGTTCGGTAGGCGACCTCGTCGGTGACGGTGCGAATCTCGTGAGGGACCGCGGCGTGGAAGTTCCGGGGAACGAAGCCGGCGGCCAGTCCCTGGATCTTCGTCGGCCCCCGCTCCCCACGAGAGAGCGTCGCGCACGACTCCGGCTCGACCGCGACGATGCGACACCCGGGAACCTCCGCGCGCAGCACCGAGCCCACGCCGCTGACCGTGCCGCCGGTGCCCACCGCCGCGATGAACGCATCGAGCGTCACACCGTCCATCGCGTGCAGGATCTCGCGCGCGGTCGTCCGGGCGTGAACGCTCGGGTTGGCGGCGTTGTCGAACTGCTGGGGCACGAACGCGCCGGGGGTGCGCTCGGCAATTTCCCGGGCCTTCGCGAGCGCACCTTCGATCTGCTCCTCCTCCGGGGTGAGGACGACCTCCGCCCCGAACGCCTCGAGCAGCTGTCTTCGCTCGAGGCTCATGCTGGCCGGCATGGTGAGCACGCAGCGGTACCCGCGGCTCGCGCACACCAGCGCGAGACCGATGCCCGTGTTGCCGCTGGTCGGTTCGATCACGACGCCCCCCGGGCGAAGGGCCCCCTGCTCCTCGGCCCGCTCGATCATCGCGAGGCAGATCCGGTCCTTCACCGAGCCTCCGGGATTCGTCGCCTCGAGCTTGCCGAACACTCTCGCCCGTGGCGCCTCGCCGCCGGTTCGGCGGATCTCGACGAGGGGCGTGTCGGCGACGAGGTCGAGCACCGACCCGTAGACCAGGGGGTGATCGGGAAGTGGGCGAACGCTGGAGGTGGACACTCAGATCACGTAGCTGGGGGGACCGGAACCTGGGCGACGCACGCGCAGGCGCTCGGCACGGTCGCAAAGATCCTCGACGGAAATCGAGTTCAGGCAAGCATCGACGCTCCGAGCCACCTCGTCGAGCACCGTACCGGTGACGCGGGCTGAGTCACGGCCCTCCTGGGAGAGGCTCGCGGGGGATCGCGCCTCCGGATCGGCGAGCTCGAGCGGGCCCTCCACTGCGCGAATGACGTCGCCCAGGGTGACGTCCGCCGGCGCGGCGGCCAGCCGGTAGCCGCCCTGGGGTCCTCGCTTGGCCGCCACGAGCTTGGCGCGCTTCAGATCCTGGAAAATCTGCTCGAGGAAGCGGGCGGGGATCCCTTGACGAGCTGCGATGTCGCGAACCTGGATGGGCGAACCGGCCCCGAAATACGCCATGTCGAAGAGGGCGCGCACCGCGTATCGGCCCTTGCTCGACAGCTTCACCGTCGCGGCATATGCGATTGCGCATCGGGTTTGTCAAGATTGGTTCTCGGGAGAGACCGCGAGCCATCCGGGCCGCATGCGGTGGAGCGCCGCCCCGTGGCCGTCTGCTAGAGTCAGCGGCGGCTTCGAGCCGGCTCCCGATCTCGGATCGGTGACGCGGCGAGCTCCCGGAGGCACAGGCGAATGCGTTGGTTGGTCCTCTCGACGTCCTTGAGCGCGCTCGCCGTGGCTTGTGGCTCCTCCGATGGCAGCTCGGGGGGCTCCGGCGGCGTGGGCGGCACCAACATCGGGCAGCCGGGCTGCACAGCACCGCAATGCGGCGGTTGCGACGCCTGCTACTCGCGGTGCGTGTGCACCACGGGGGATTTCAACACGTGCCTGCCAGCCTGCGGGCTCTCGGGGCAGGGCGGTGCTGCCGGCGTCGGCGGAGCGGGACCCGGGGGCACGGGACCCGGCGGAGCCGGACCGGGGGGAGCGGGCCCGGGCGGAGCCGGTGGTAGCGGACCGGTCGAGCTGCCCTTGGCGGGCGGCATCCGGATCACGGAGATCTCGGTCTATCAGTCCGTGAAGATCCCGATCATGCTCGGCGGGGAGATCGGGTGGCAGCAGCGCAACGCGCCGGTGGTCGCGTTCAAGAAGGCCGTGGTCCGCATCTTCGTGACGCCGGACCCTGGCTTTCAGCCGCGGCAGATCGTGGCGCGGCTCGAGCTCGTGAGCGGCCTCAACCCGGGGTTCCAGGATCTCCCCAAGCAAGTGATCGCTCCGTCGAACGAGGCGGACTGGGGCAGTACCTTCACGTTCGATATTCCGCCGCAGTTCGTCACGCCGGACCTGCAGTACGCCGTGACGCTCTTCGAGGCCGCGCCCGGTAGCCCGCAGGGGGACACCGGCGGTGCGCGGTTTCCGGCATCGGGCGGCCACGGATTCGGCGCCCTCGACTCGAACGGGACGTACAAGGTGGTCGTCGTCCCGGTGATCTCCAACGGGGTGACGCCCGACGTGGGGCCGAACCGCATCCAGCAGTACCGCGACCGGCTCTACGCGATGTTTCCGGCGAACGACGTGGAGATCAACGTGCGCGCGCCGGTGCAGGGCCCCTCCGTGTCCGGCCAGGGTGGCGGCTGGAACACCCTGCTGAACACCATCCTCGACCTGCGTCAGCAGGACAACGTGCCGCGTACCGTCTACTACTACGGCGTCGTCACTCCCGCCGGGTCCTTTCAGCAGTACTGCAACTTCGGGTGCGTCGCCGGTCTCGGGTCGGTGCCGCCCGCGGGCGACAACTACGGGCGCGCCGCCGTCGGACTCGGCTTCTTCCCCGGCGGCAACGGCGGGGACTCGCCGGACACCATGGCGCACGAGCTCGGGCACGCGCTCGGTCGCCCGCACGCGCCGTGCATGACGGCGGATGCGCCGCCCGGCTACCCGTACCCCGGCGGTCTGATCGGAAGCTGGGGCTTCGATCTCATCTCGAATCAGCTGAAGAGCCCGGCGAGCTACACGGACATCATGGGCTACTGCAATCCGACGTGGATCAGCGACTACACGTACCGCGCCATGTTCGACCGCATCTCGTTCGTGAACGCCGTCGGAGACGTCTTGCCGCCCGGCGACCCGGCGTATGGCGCCGGGCGGTACCGGTCGGCGGTCGTCGAGAGCGATGGGGCCATATCGTGGGTGGGAAGCGTGGATCTCTCCGAGCCGCCCATGGGCGAGCGCCGCACCCTCGTCACCCGTGACTCCGCAGGGGCGATCACCGGATCGATCGAGGGCGTGTGGTACCCCGTCACGCACCAGACCGGCGGTATCCTGCTGGTTCCCGAGCGCGCGCTCGAGCGCGTTCCCGCGAAGATGTCGCTCGAGCCGGTCGGCCTCGGGGCGGTCGGCCTGCTGCCGCGCTGACGCCGGCCGCGCGACGGAAGCGCCCCCTCAGTACAGGGACGTCAGGGCGTCGCCGTACTTCTCCATCACGTTCCGGCGCTTCAGCTTCATCGTCGGCGTGAGGAGGCCGTTGTCCGTGGTGAAGTCCTCCTCCACGAGCGTGAAGGTCTTGGGCTTTTCGTACCCCTTGAAGCTCGCGCACCGCGCGTCCAGCTCCTGCTGCACGAGGCTGCGCACCTTGTCGTTCTTGGCAAAGTCGCTCGTCACGCCGTGCTCGGCGCCCCACTTCTTCACGGCCTCCATGTCCAGAACGACCAGCGCCACGTTGTGGGGCTTGTTGTCGCCGTAAATCATCACGTTCGCGATGAACGGGGAGAGCTTGATCTCCTCTTCCAGAGGTGACGGCACGACGTACTTGCCGTTCTCCAGCTTGTACTGCTCCTTGATGCGACCCGTGATGTAGACGAAGCCATCGTCGTCCACGCGACCCATGTCGCCCGTTCGGAAGCCGCCGTCCGGCATCATCACCAGGGCGTTCTCTTCAGGCCGATTGTGGTAGCCCTGCATCACGTTGTGGCCGTAGACGATGATCTCGCCATTGACGGCGTCCCCGGTCGCCTCCTTGTCGATCACGATCTTCACGCCCTCGATGGCCTTGCCGACGCTGCCGATCTTGCGATGACCGGGGTAGTTCGCCGTGGCGATCGGGCTCGTCTCCGTCAGGCCGTAGCCCTCGTAAACGTCGATGCCGAGGGCGTCGATGAACTCGGCGACCTCGGTGCTGAGGGCGGCGCTGCCGCTGATCGCATACTTCAGCCGCCCCCCGAACTTCTCGCGAATCTTCGAGAAGATGATCTTGTCGGCGATGGAGAGCGCCATCCCCTCCATGACGCCGACGGCCTGCCCGCGGCCCTTCTTGGTGGCCGCTCGTATCGCGGTACGGAACAGCGTCTGGATGAAGCCTGGCTTCTCAGTCATCTGCTTGTTCACGCCGTCGTAGATGCGGTTGAAGATGCGCGGCACGGCGAACAGGATGGTCGGCTTCACCTCGGCCAGGTTCCCGACCAGATTCGGGATCTCGTCGTTGATGCCCATGGAGCACCCGTCACTCAACAGGCCGTGCAGCTCCACGACCTGCCCGAAGGAGTGCGCCCACGGCAGGAACGACAGTGACCGGTCGCCGGGCTCGAACGCGAACCATCTCTTGATCGCGTTGATGTTCTCAGCCAGGTTCGCGTGACTCAGCATCACCCCCTTGGGCTTTCCCGTCGTTCCCGAGGTGTAGATGAGACCGGCAATCTCCGACGGGTCCGGCGTCTGAACCTCCGCCGGAGACTCGTCACCCTTCTTCAGCATCGCGGCGTAGGACGCCTCGTGGTCGGCCTTCAGATCGAGACCGATGACGTGCTGCAGGCTCGCGACGTTCTTCCGGATCTCGCCCAGAGCCTCGTAGATGTCGTTCGTCGCGGCGATGCACACCTTGGCGCCGCAGTCGTCGAGGATGAACTCCCACTCCTTCGGGAGCTGCGCCTGGTACATGGGGACGTAGGACGCCCGGAGCCCGTACGTGGCGTAGCAGGCCACGGCCCACTCCACGCGGTTGTCCGCGATGATGCCGACCTTGTCGCCGGGGCCGACGCCGAGGGCAGCGAGCGCGCCCCTGAAGCGATCGACGTCCTTCTTGAACTCGCCGTACGTGATCCACGTCCAGCCGGCAGCCGTCTTCGTGCCGAAGAGCTGGTTCGCGGTGAATTTCGCGCAGCTCTTCTCGCAGAGGTCTACCAGGGTCAGAAACTTCTCGGCCATGCTCCGGTCTTTCAGCGTCTCCGCTCGCACCCGAAGTGTCGATTTCGGGGCGGGAAACGCGGGCGGAGCGTAAGGGAAGGTCCGACCCGGGTCAAACCGGATGCCATGCTAAGTTCCGCCGGGCTCGGGCATCGACCATGCGCCGCTATCATCTCACCACCTTCGGTTGCCAGATGAACCAGCACGACTCCGACCGCATGGCGGAGGTGCTTCGGGAGGCCGGCTACGAGGCGACGGCGTCACCCTCACTGGCGGACCTGCTCGTGCTCAACACCTGCAGTGTGAGGGAGAAGGCGGTCCAGAAGCTCCGCAGCGAGGTCGGCAGACTGGCGTCCCACAAGGCGTCACGCCGCGGCGTCGTGCTGGCGCTCGCAGGCTGTCTGGCCCAGCAGGAAGGCGAGTCCCTGCTGCGCGCGATGCCCGCGGTGGACCTCGTCGTCGGTCCCGACAACGTCCGGGAGCTACCGGCTCTGCTCGCGGACATCGACGCGGGCGGCCTGCCCACGGTGAGGACCGTGTTCGACCTGGACGCGCCGCGCTTCCTGGCGGCGCAGCCTCCGGTCGGTACGGCGTCGCCGACCGCCTTCGTCACGATCATGAAGGGCTGTGACGAGCGCTGCTCGTTCTGCATCGTGCCCACCACGCGGGGCCCCGAGCGCTACCGTCCTTCGCCGGAAGTCCTGGGCGAAATCGAGCGGCTGGTCGAAGCAGGGGTGCGCGAGATCACGCTGCTCGGGCAGACGGTGGACAGCTACCTGGACCCCTCGAAGGCGCTGCGGGTCGAGCAGGCCGGCGGTCACCGCGGCAAGGGACGCGACGAGAGCCAGTTCCCCGCTCTCCTGCGTGCCATAGCCGCCCGATCGCCGCGGTTGGCGCGACTGCGCTACACGAGTCCCCATCCACGGCACCTCACGCCGGCGCTGATCGCCGCGCACCGGGACCTGCCGGTGCTCGCACGGCACGTCCACATGCCCGTGCAGTCCGGCAGCGATCGCGTCCTTCGCAGGATGATTCGCCGCTACACCGTCGCAGAGTACGAAGAGCGGACCCTCGCGCTGCGTGATGCCGTCCCCGGGATGACGCTCTCGACCGACGTCATCGTCGGGTTCCCCGGCGAGACCGAGGAAGATTTCGTCGCCACGCTCGAGCTCGTGCGGCGCGTCGGCTTCGTCAGCCTGTTCGGGTTCAAGTACTCGCAGCGTCCGGGCACACCCGCCCAGAAGCTCGGCGACGACGTCCCGGAGACCGAGAAGGCAGCGCGGCTCGAGCGCCTCTTCGAGCGCAGCGAAGCCCAGCGCCGCGAGCACCTCGCAGGCCTCGTCGGAACGCGACAATCCGTGCTCGTGGAGGGGCGCGGCAAGGGCGATACGTTCTCCGGCCGCACCGATCGAAACGAGATCGTCCACCTCGCCTGCGACCGTGACCCGACCGGGCTCGTCCTCGACGTCACGGTTCGGCGCGCGTTCGCGCATTCGCTCGAGGCCGAGCCGGTGCGCCTGGGCTCCACCGGTGCGGAGACCTCGAGGAGCGGCGTCGCGCGACGGGCGCTGCCGGTCGTCTGATGGCCCTGGTTCGTGCGGTAGGTGGTGACGCCCCGGTGCTCGGGGAGGGCGTGTTCCTGGCGGACAACGCCACGGTCGTCGGCGCGGTCACGCTCGGCGCCGAGGCCAACGTCTGGTATGGCGCCGTCCTGCGTGCCGACGTCGGATACATCCGTATCGGCGCGCGCACGAACGTGCAGGACCTCGCGTGCTGTCACATGAGCCAGGGGATCTCGAACACCGAGATCGGCGCCGACGTCACCGTAGGTCACGGCGCGATCATCCACGGGGCCAGGGTCGGTGACGGCGCGCTCATCGGCATGGGCTCCGTGCTCCTCGACAATTGCGAGGTCGGGTCAGAGGCGATCGTCGCGGCGGGCTCGGTGGTGCCGCCGGGCATGGTGATCCCCCCGCGGACCATGGCGCGCGGTGCCCCGGCGAAGGTGGTTCGCGAGCTCACCGAGAAGGAGTGGCGTCAGGGGCGCGACGGAGCGCGGCACTACGTGGAGCTGGCGCGCGGTCACCGCTGACGGGGTCAGCCGCCGCCCACGAAGTGGACGATCTCGACGACGTCGCCGTCGGCGAGTTCGACGGCAGCGTGGTCGGCGCGGGGAACGACCTCTCGGTTCCGCTCCACGGCGACGGGCCCATCGGTCAGTCCGAGCAACTCGACCAGGCCGCGCACCGTGGTCCCGTCCGGCACGTCCTGCACCTCCCCGTTGACGGTGAGCTTCATGAAGCCGCGATCCTACTCGAACTCCCCGCCGGTACGGGTCGGTCGGACTCGCGACGGGGGCGCGAGCGTTCTCTCTCACATGCCCCCCATTTGGCGCCGAGGCGCTCGGCCCGATACGATCGGCCGCGTGAGGCGTGACCTCTTCGGAGCGCTGATGCTCGCGACCCTGGCGGCAACGGCCGCGGGGGCGGCGGCCTACGTCCATCGCGCGTGGCTGCCGTCCGGCAGGACGCTGGCCGGGGCGTACGTGGGCGGGAAGCTGCAGCCCCAGGACCTGCGCCTCGGGGACTGGCTCGAGCGCAGACGCGTCGCGCTCGGCGAGAAGGCCGCCTGGGTGGAGACGCCCCAGGGTCTCGTCCCGACGACGTTCGCGGCGCTCGGCATCGAGCTCGACGTGGGGGCCACCCTCGACGCCGCGCTCGCTCCCGGCCGGGACGGCTCGGTGGGAGCACGGCTCCACAGAGCGTGGCGTGCGCGTCAGGGCGATCTGGACACGCCGCTCTCGTTCCGGTTCGACGAGCAGCGGGCGACGGCGTGGCTCGCGTCCATCGAGCCGGACGTCTACGTGGATCCGATCGACGCCCGGCTGGATCTCGTGCGGCACGAGCGCGTGGACGACGTCCCTGGGGTCCGGCTGGACGTGCAGGGCACCGTGGAGCGCATCCGTCTGGGCGAACGTGAGGACGACGCCGTGTTCGTCGCGGCCCTCGCCGACGTGCCCGCCACGGTCACCTCGCGGATGCTCGCCGACGTCGACGTGACCCAGATCCTGGCCGGGTTCGAGACGGACTTCGGCGGGACCGGAGAGGGGCGCGCCGTGAACATCCGCCGCGGCGCCGAGCTGTTGAACGGCACCGTGATCGCGCCGGGCCAGACCGTGAGCTTCAATCAACTGGTGGGGCCCAGAAGGCTCGACCGTGGCTTCGTCTGGGCGCCGGTCATCGTCCGCGACGAGCTGGAGCCCGGGGTAGGGGGAGGCACGTGCCAGGTGGCCTCCACGCTGCACGCCGCCGCCGTGTACGGCCTGCTCGAGATCGTCGAGCGGCGCAGCCACAGTCGCCCGAGCAGCTACGCCCCCCTCGGTCTGGACGCCACGGTGATCTACGGCGAGGTCGATCTGAAAGTGAAGAACACCTACGCGGCGCCGCTCATCCTGCACGCGTTCACTCCATCACCCACCAGGCTCCGAGTGGAGATCCTCGGCCGGCCGGCGCC
This sequence comes from uncultured Polyangiaceae bacterium, assembly GCA_964487605.1. GTDB lineage: Bacteria > Myxococcota_A > Polyangia > Polyangiales > Polyangiaceae > JAJDAH01. The sequence goes on along the minus strand of CAZARU010000019.1, from coordinate 36,224 downwards.
AGCGAACGTCTTTTACCACTACGCCGTCACTCGGACCGAGGACTTCTACCGGCGCATCACGACGAAGACGTGGCTCGGTGCGGAGCGACGGTTGCGGCGTCAGAAGGGTATCAAGGGCTACGACGTCGTCAGCGTCGTCCGCATGAAGGACACGGAGGGCAAGGTGCTCGAGAGAAGGTATCGGAGTGCCTATCGACCGGTCCCCGAGGTGTTCTGGGTGGGTCCTGGCCACGATCTGACGACGCTGCCCGACCTGCCGCAGGGTGCGTCCCGCGTCGAGTTCGAGCTGCTCGATCCACCGGCGGACCACCAGAGCGGGACGTGATGCCCTGCTGACACCGCGCAGGCGCGCGTCCTTGCGACACCATCCGGTTGCGGTACACACCCCACCCATGTCCCACTGGGTGGCGTACGTCGCGCTCGCCACGCTCGCGCTCGGCGCGTGCAAGCGCCTCCCTGGCGGCAGCTCCGCGACCGGGGCTGCAAGCGCGAGCGCCGGTACGTCCGCGACGTCGCCGAACGCCATCTCGTCCATCGTGGTGGATCATGGCGAGCTCGACACCAAGGCGCCTCTCGACGCACCGAAGCTGGCGTCGAAGGTCATCGCCGCGACGATCTACAAGCTGCCGGACGTCGAGTCGCGCAAGCTCGGGTACGTTCGCCTCGGCGGCGTGCTGAGCCGCGATCCGCACCCCGTGGAGGGAAAGGGCTGCGTCGGTGAGTGGTACCGCGTGTACCCCATGGGCCACGTCTGCACCGCAGAGGCGACCACGAACGTCGACGAACCGCTCGTGCGTGCGGCCGCGCGGCGCGCCGACCTCGGAAAGCCGCTGCCCTATCGCTACGGCTTCGTTCGGGCGACGGCGCCGCAGTACCTGCGCGTGCCGACCAAGAAGGAGCAGATCGAGAGCGAGTTCAAGCTCGAAGAGCACCTTGCCACCTTCGAGCAGAACGTCGGCGAGTGGCAGGCGGTGGTGAGCGGCGCGAACGACGTGCCGCTGGACCGGCGCGGTCTGCCGATTCGAGGCGGAGCGCCGACCGAGGCTCGTCCGTCGACGGCGCTCGGCCTGAACGAACTCTTCGGCGGTGACGCGGACGAGAACCGACGCCCTTTCTGGCTCGAGGGCGGTCGGGCCGTGCCCAACGTGTCGGGCTTCGACGTTCCCGCCTACGCCGTGTTCGCGGATCGGGTACGGCGCAAGACGGGGCTCTCGTTCGTCGACGCGTTCGTCGCCGAGGACGGCGGCTTGCGGCGTCGGTTCGCCGTCACCGTCGATCTGCGGCTGATCCCCACGACCAAGGTCAAGCCGGACACGGGCTCGCCGTTCCACGGCATCGAGATCACCGAAGGCGTGCCCGTGCCGTTCGCCCTCGTCGCGAAGCGGGACTCCAAGACGTACAAGCTCATCAAGAATCGGGACGAAGCCAGGACCGCCGACGATCTGCCCCATCGCGTCGTGGTCCCGCTCACGGGACACGCGCGCATCAAGGCCGGGAGGCGGTTCTACCAGACGCTGAAGGACCCCAAGCGGTGGGTGGCGGCGAACGACGTGGGCGTCGTGGCGCTGCCGCCCACGTTCCCCCCGGAGGCCGAGAAGGGCGAGAAGTGGATCGACATCTCGTTGCTGCAGCAGACGCTGGTGCTCTACGAGGGCAAGAGGCCCTGGTACGCCACCCTGGTCTCCACCGGACGAGATCGGATCGGCGATCCGAAGACGACACTCGCCACGCCCCAGGGCTCGTTCCGGCTGAAGTCCAAGCACGTCGCCGCGGCGATGGACTCCGAGGAGAACTCCACGGTGCTGGGTGGGAGCAAGGGCGTTCGGTCGCCGCGGCTGTCGGACGAAGCCCTCGCCACGGTCGAGCGCCTGCGCGCCGCCGAGAAGAACGGCGAGAAGCTCTCGGAGGAGGATCAGCGGCGCCTCTTGAACGTGAAGAAGGGGCGTCATCCGGAGTACGGAGTCACCATGCGTCGTGGCTCGGAGAACTTCGAACTGCGAGACGTCCCGTGGATCCAGTACTTCGCCGCGGGCTACGCCATCCACGGTGCCTACTGGCACGACGTCTTCGGCGTCCCGCGGAGCCACGGCTGCGTGAATCTCTCCCCCGTGGACGCACGCGTCGCCTTCCTCTGGACCGATCCGCCCGTACCGGACGGCTGGCACGGCGTGAACGTGGGCCCCGACATGGGGGAGGGGACGCTGGTGGTGGTGCGGGAGTGACGGCCGTGCCGTCGGGGGTCACGGGTCGCCGACCTCGCTCTGCACGGAGGAGATGGCGAACGCGGCGTTGATGAGGCCCACGTGGGAGTACGTCTGCGGAAAGTTTCCCCACTGCTCTCCCGTCACGGGGTCGAGATCTTCGCTGAAGAGGCCCAGCGGGCTCGCATGCGTCAGGAGCTGCGCGCAGCACGCGCGGGCCTCGTCGGTGTGTCCCAGACGTGCGAGTGCTTCGGCGAGCCAGAAGCCGCACACCGTGAACGTCGCGTGCGTGTCACCTATCCCGTCGAAGTGCTGGTAGCGGCGCATGAGGGAGCCGGCGACGCTCAGCCGAGACGCGAGGGTACGCACGTGGGTCTCGGCGTGGGGATGGGTTCGCTCGAGGAAGCCGAGGTTGACCATCATGAGCAGCGAAGCGTCGGCGTTGTCCGTCGTGGTGCTGTCTCCGTAGAACCCGGCGTCGGGGCGGAGGCAGCGCTCCTCGATGAGGGCTCGCGCGCGCTCGCCGAGCTCCCGGGCGCTCTGCTCGAGATCGTAGTCGTCCAGACGCGCGGCGACGCGCGCGCCCACCACACCGGCCACCCAGTGCATCAGGAGCGAGAACGTGTGGATGCGCTGCTCTCCTCGGTACTCCCAGATCCCGGCGTCCGGTGTCTCCAGGGTCGCCGCGCTGGCCTTGACCAGACGGCGAATGAGAGGCTCCGAGCGCTCGAATCGTTCCGGCTGGAAACGGATGTCGAGGTAGAGCGGAGCTATCGCCGCGATCATCTCGCCGTAGACGTCGTTCTGCACCTGACGGAAGGCGTCGTTTCCCGCGCGGACCGGCCCCTCGCCGCGATACCCCGCGAGATGGTCGAGCACCACTTCCGTCAGCTCCTTTTCGCCGCTGATGCCGAAGACCGGCTGGATGTGATCGGGGGAGTCTTCCGCGCGATTCTTGATGAACGACGCGAACGCTTCGAACTCCTCGAAGTGTCCGAGCCTCCTCATCGCGCGCAGCGTGAAGTACGAGTCGCGGATCCAGCAGTACCGATAGTCCCACGTGCGGCCCGAGCCCGGGTACTCCGGGAGACCGGTGGTCGCCGCCGCGGTGATGGCTCCGGTGTCCTCGAACTGATGAAGCTTCAGCACGAGCGCCGACCGAACGACCGCCTCCTGAAAGCAACCGGGCAGCGCCGTGTGCTTGACCCAGCTCTCCCAGTAGCGACGCGTCCTGCCGAGAAAGCTCTCGCACGTCTCGGCCAGAGCGGCCTCGAGCGGCTGGCCCCACGTGAGCACGAAGTAGCTGTCGCCCTCGAGCGCGAAGGACCGTGACTCCCTGACGTACGACAACGGTACGTTGGTGGTGAGCCTCAGCTGCGCGTCGGGGATGCTCCACTGGATGTGGTTGCTGGCCGAGTGCACTCCGGGCACGAGCCGCCCGTAGTCGTAGACCGGGTTGCACGTGACCCGCACGCGGGGATTCCCGGCCAGGGGACGTACGCGGCGCACCAGCATCGTGGGCTTGAACGACCGTTCGTACTGGAGAAAACGCGGCGCGAAGTCGGTGACCTCGTACGACCCGGACGGCGCGTCGAACACGGTCCGAAGCACGTTCGTGTTGGGCAGGTACCCCTGGCGGATGGCAGCATCCGGGTCGCTCGGAAGGATCGAGAACTCGCCGCCCTTGACCGAATCGAGGAGCGATCCGAACACGAAGCTGGAGTCGAACCTGGGCCAGCACAGGAAGACGACGCGCGCAGACTCGTCGAGGAGCGCCTGATACGCGCAGTTGCCGATGAGCGCGAGGTTCACGAACGTGAGCGCCTCGAGTCGGCGTCGCAGGACTCGCGGGTGTATAAGGGTGTCATGTCGCGACCGAAGCTCATCGTCGCCTCGGCGAGGCTCCCGGTGACTCTGTCACAGCGGGAGGACCGTTGGGAAGCGACGACGAGCACCGGCGGCCTGGTGACCGCGCTGAAGTCGGTCGCCGGGAAGCGGGCATTCACGTGGATTGGCTGGCCCGGCACGACGGTGGTCGAGCCGGCCCGAGGTGAGGTGACGGCGCTCCTGGCGGAGCATGGAAGCGTCCCGGTGTTCCTCACCGAGGACGACGTGCAGGGGTTCTACGAGGGCTTCTCGAACCGCGTCCTCTGGCCGCTCTTCCACAACCTGACGGATCGCTCGCACTTCGACGACTCGGCGTGGCAGTCCTACAAGACGGTCAACCAGAAGTTCGCGGACGAGATCGCCGCGATTGCGGCGCCGGGAGACGCCGTCTGGGTGCACGACTACCAGCTCGCTCGCGTGCCGGAGCTGCTGCGTCGCAAGGGCCACCGTGGTCCCATCGGTTTCTTCCTCCACATCCCGTTCCCGTCGGCGGAGACGTACCGGACCCTGCCGGTCCGCGGATCGATTCTCCGCGGATTGCTCGGCGCCAACCTGGTCGCGTTCCACGCCTACGAGTACGTCAGCCACTTCCGCCATGCCGTGCTCCGCGTGCTCGGAATCGAGTCCGACCCGGAGGAGATTCGCCTCTCGTCGCACAGGGTGCAGCTCGCTGCGCTTCCCATCGGCATCGACCCCGGCGAAATCGACGAGCTGGCCGCGACGCGGGAGGCTCTGGCGGAACGCGCGGCCGTGGAGCGCGCCTACGTGGGCAAGAAGGTGATCGTGGGCGTCGACCGCCTCGACTACACGAAGGGCCTGCCGCAGAAGCTCGGCGCCTTCGAGGAACTGCTGCGCGCGCACCCGGAGTGGCAGGATCGCGTGGTGCTGATCCAGATCGCCGCTCCGTCACGCACCGGCGTCGCAGAGTACCAGACGCTCAAGCGCGAGGTGGACGAGCTGGTCGGGCGCATCAACGGGCTCTACGGCTCGTCCAGCGGCATGCCCATCGTCTACGTGAATCAGAGCGTGTCGCGTGCTCGGTTGACGGGCCTGTATCGCGCGGCGGACATCGCGCTCGTGACGCCCCTGCGCGACGGGATGAACCTCGTGGCGCTCGAATACGTTGCCGCACGAGGGGAGCAGGGGGGCGTCCTGGTGCTCAGCGAGTTCGCGGGCGCCGCGCATTGCCTCCCCGGCGCTCGACTGGTGAACCCCCACAGCGTTCGTGAGGTCGCGGACGTGCTCGATGCGGAGCTGCGGGCCGCCACGCCGGACAAGGCGAGCTTTCGACACATGCTGGACTTCGTCCGCGAGAACACCGCCATGGCATGGGCGAACCGCTTCCTCGATCTGCTCGACTCGACGACGCGCGACCCACGTCCCGCGGCCTCTCGCCTCGACGTCCAGGAGTCGCCACTCGCCGAGCGCATCGCGGGTGCGAAGAACCCCCTGGTGCTGCTGGACTACGACGGGACCCTGCGTTCCTACGTCTTGAAGCCGAAGGACGCGGCTCCGGACGAGCGGATTCTGGCCGTGCTCGCCCAGCTCGCCCGCGTCGCCGTCGTCTACGTGGTCAGCGGAAGGACTCGCGACATTCTGGAGGAGTGGCTCGGCCACCTGCCGCTCGGCCTCGTGTGCGAACACGGGCTCTCCATCCGCAGCCGGGAGGGGGCCTGGGAGGCGGGGCGTCGTGTCGACGGCGCCCCCTTGAAGCGTCTGATTCGTCCGATGCTCGAGACGTTCGTCTCGCGCACGCCTGGCAGCTCCATCGAAGAGAAGAGCGCGGCCATCGCGTGGCACTACCGGGCGGCCGATCCGGAGTTCGCGGCCTTTCAGGCCACGGAGCTCCTCGCGCAGCTCGAAGACGCGGTCCGTCGAAAGCCGTTCAGCGTCCTGCGGGGCGCCAGGGTCATCGAGGTGCGCTACAGCGACCACACGAAAGGACACGCCGCGAAGCGCATCCTGAAGCAGCACGCGGAGTGTGACTTCCTGTTCGCCGCGGGGGACGACCGCACGGACGAGGAGATGATGGAGGCGATCCCGAGTGCATGGCACGAGCGAGCCGTCACGACCTGGGTAGGCAGCCGGAATGCGCAGGCGAGCTACTGGGTGGAGACCAACGCCGACTTGCTCGAGCAGCTCGAGCGAATGGCCCGCGCCTGGGAGCGCACGCGCGCCGTCGCTGGCCACGTCTCGGGCCGGATCGGGGGCGCCGCGAAATCCGACACCGTGGCGGGTTGACCCCCCTCGAGCGTGCTAGAACCGACGACGATCATGGGCGTTCTCGCGTTCCGCCTGTTCGGCGTTCCCACCGAGGTTCACCCGGGCTTCTGGGTGCTGCCGCTGTACCTCGGCCTGCGCGCCGATCCGACGGTCGCCAGCATGCTGTCGGTCGTCGGCGTCGTGCTCGTGTCCGTGCTGGTTCACGAGTTCGGTCACGCAGCGCTGGCGCGTCGCTTCGGAGAGTCGCCGCGCATCAGCCTCCACATGCTCGGAGGCACGACGAGCTGGCGCCCCACCTCGGAAATGAGTCGAGGTCGTCGCGCCATCGTGAGCCTGGCGGGTCCCGGCGCCGGCTTCGCCCTCGGCATCGCCGCCTGGGTGTTCTCCATGGCGCTCTCGGGAGAGAACCGCGGCGCGGAGGAAGCTCCGGCGAGCCAGACTGACCGCATTCTCGCCATGACGGTGTGGGTCAATTTCGTCTGGGGCGCCGTGAACCTCCTGCCGGTGCTGCCTTTCGACGGAGGTCAGGTCCTGTCCGCGGCGCTCGGTCCCACGCGGCAGCGCCTGACGGCGACGGTTTCGCTCCTCTTCGGCCTCGCCGTGGCGCTCTTCATGCTCGCGATGGGCTGGATCATCGGGGCAGCCCTGTTCCTCGCGGGCGGCGTGGTGAACTACATGGCGTCGCGACGCAGCGCCGAGGAGCGGCCTCGGCCCGAGGCGCTCGCCGCCGCGCTCGAGCGCGCGCGCGCCTCCCTGGAGGCCACGGAGTACCGGCAGGCTTCTGCCATCGCCGCGGCGGTGGTCGACGCGGCCGGCGAATCCTCCCTTCGCGACGAGGCCCTTGAAGTCCTCGCCTGGGCCGAGCTCCTCGACGGGCAGCCCGAGGCGGCGATGCGTGCCGTGGAGTCGGCCGCCGACCCTCGACGACTCGATCCGTACCTCATCGGCGCCGTGTCGGTGGGGGCTGGCCGCACCGAGCGCGCCCTGGACGTTCTCGGCGCCGCGCGGGAGCGCGGTGACGACCGCCCCGAGGTCGCCGGGCTCCTGGTGCGCGCGCTGCTCGAGAGCGGCCGCGCCGAGGAAGCGGGGCGGCTCGCCCTGTCCGTGGCGGACTCCGTCCCCACGAGCGACCTGCGACAGCTCGCGCGCCAGGCGTTCGACGGCGCAGCCCACGTGGCCAGCGCGCGGGTGTTCCGCCAGCTCTTCGACCGGACCGGCGAGCCGGGGGACGCGTTCGACGCGGCGCGGGCGTTCGCTCGAGGCGGGCGCAGGGACGACGCGCTGCAAGCTCTGACCGACGCCGTCCGCGCGGGGCTCCCGCACCCGGAGGCGGCACGGCACGACGCGGATCTCGCGACGCTGTCGGGCGACGCCAGGTTCGAAGCGCTCGTACCCGGCGCGGGGGGTTGAGACCCGCCCCGATGCGCCGATTGCGACGCGCGGGTGTCGTCGTCCTCACGCTCACCGCGCTCGCCGCCTGCAAGCGGAGCGAGCCGCGCCCCGACCGTACCTCCGGGCTGACGTCATCACCGGCGGCGGAGCCAGCCGAAGCGCCTGCGTCGAACGCGGGCGACGAACGCGTCGCCGAGCGCGCGGCTATGGTCTCTCGGCAGCTCGCTGGGCGAGACATCGACGACGAGCGGGTGCTCGCGGCCATGCGCAAGGTCCCGCGGCACGCGTTCGTGCCCTCCACGAGCGCGGGCAAGGCCTACGCCGACCGCCCGCTGCCCATCGGGCACGGACAGACCATCAGCCAGCCGTACATCGTCGCGTTCATGACGCAGGCGGCGCGTCCCCGGGCCGAGTCGCGGTGCCTCGAGATCGGCACCGGCAGCGGCTACCAGGCCGCGGTGCTCGCCGAGCTCTGCCGCGAGACTTTCAGCATCGAGTACCTCCCTGGCGTGGCTGCCCAGGGGGCGGCGAACCTCCGGCGCGCGGGCTACGGAGCGCGTGTCGCCCTCCGCGTCGGGGACGGCTACGTCGGATGGCCGGAGGCCGCGCCGTTCGACGTGATCCTGGTCACGGCGGCGCCGCGCCACGTCCCGACCCCTCTGCTCGAGCAGCTCGGACCCGGCGGGCGGCTGGTGATCCCCGTGGGCCCCCACGACGAGGCCCAGGAGCTCGAGCGGCATACCCGCACAGGAACGGGGAGCGGTACTCAGGCCTTCGAGCGGGAGCGCCTCATGGGCGTTCGCTTCGTTCCGTTCCTGGGAGACGCGGCACGAGCCAGCGCGCCTTGAGACACGGCACGGGGGTTGCTTCGTCCCGGGGTCGTGCGGGGACCACGCCCGCGAAAGTTGTACCGAAAATGTCGCGCGAATCACGATCCGGGCGGAGACACCTCATGATTCAGAGGGGCAGCGCCCTGATCCTCGCGTCGTTCCTGGTCCCGGCCACGGTGCTCGGCGCCTTCATCGATTCGCCCGGCACGCCACCGGCCCCCTCCGCGGCGCGTAACGCCGACGTGGAGGTGCGTAACAGCGTACCCGTGACTCGCGCCGACCCCACGGCCGCTTCCGACCCCGCGAGTGCCCCCGGAACGGGACCGACCGCGGCCCCGGCAGCGCCGGGCGGCTGTCCCGACGGCTCGATCCTCGTCGAGGGGGAGTACTGCACGGACGTGAGGCATACCTGCAAGCGGTGGCTCGACGACCAGAAGCTTCAATATGCGCGCTGCGCCGAGTACGAACCCCAGGCGCGCTGCGTCGGCAAGAAGGTCTCGATGCGGTACTGCATCGATCGCTTTGAGACCCGAGAGGACGGCTCGAACCTGCCGCTGAACCACCAGAGCTTCGTCAAGGCGAGCAAGGTGTGCCGGGACGCCGGCAAGCGCATCTGCACCGAGAGCGAGTGGAACTTCGCGTGCGAAGGGCCGGAAATGCGGCCCTATCCTTACGGGTGGGAGCGGCGTCCGGTGTGCAATCAGGACCGTGACGACCTGTTCGAGGAAAACCCGCGAAAGCGCGTGCTCCGGGACCATCGCGAGCCGGTGGACGCGCGGCCCGAGTGCGCGAGCCCGTTCGGCGTGGAGAACATGGTCGGCAACGTGGACGAGACGACCTTCCGCGATGGCGCCACGCACGCTCACCCCTTCCGCAACGCGCTGAAGGGTGGCTGGTGGATGGCCGGAAGGAACCGGTGTCGACCCGCCACGACCGCCCACGACGACTACTACGAGGACATCCAGGTCGGCGTGCGATGCTGCGCGGACACCGAAGGGTCGGGCCTGGCCGGCGCGTCGGGCTGACTGTCGGAGCATCCGCAAGCGGACGGGGGCGCATCCCCCCGCATCCATGAGGTGCACTTTCCGCGGTATTTTCGTTTGGATCCACCTCCGAGGCGCAAGGGTGACGCAACGTCAGCTTGACGGATCCCGGCGAACCCCGGAAAGTCCCCGGCGTGCGCCTCGTCTCCACGGCCGCCGTCGCGGCAGCGGGTAGCCTCGTCCTCGCGTCGTGCGACCGGGACGCGCCCCCGGCCCAGCCCGACCTGGACCGACTCGGTGCCGTGACGCAGGCCGCGGCGGGCCAGCCACTCGCGGCGGTCACCCCGGGTCTGGTCACCGAGGTCGAAGCTCGGACGGATTGCCCCGCGGGCATGGCGCTGGTGGAGGGCGACTACTGCCCCAAGGTGCAGCATCGATGCCTCGACTACATGGATCCGGAGGGACCTTACGAGTTCTACCGCTGCGCGGAGTACGCCAAGCCGGCGCAGTGCCTCTCGAAGTCGAAGCTGCCGCTACGCTACTGCATCGACAAGGACGAGTTCACGCCCGAGGGCAAGACGCTGCCCGCCAACTTCAAGTCGTGGACCCACGCCGAGAAGACCTGCAAGGGGCTGGGCAAGCGCGTCTGTACCGAGAGCGAGTGGAACTTCGCTTGCGAGGGCGAGGAGATGCGTCCGTACCCGTACGGGTGGAAGCGGGATGCCACGGCGTGCAACGCCGACCACACCGACATCGTGTCGAGAGAGGGAACCCTGCGCGACATGCGCGCGCCGTCGGACTCGTACCCGCGGTGCACGAGTCCGTTCGGGGTGCGTAATCTGACCGGCAACCTCGAGGAGTTCGTGACCATCGACGGGTCCAACCCGCCACGACCGGCGATGAAGGGTGCATACTGGCAGCCCGGGCGAAACCACTGTCGTGCCGCTCAGACGGCGCACGACCGCTGGTACAACGGCATGGAGACCGGCTTCCGCTGCTGTGCCGACGTCCCCGAGGACGGCATCTCCTCCGCGCAGCAGGGGATAGCTCAACCCGAGGTCGGCGTCGTCGAGCACTGACGCGCGCGCTGGGCGGTTCTGGCTCAGGGGAACGTGCCGGCCTGTGCCAGGCCGTCGCGCTCGTCGAGGCCGAGGGCCAGGTTCATGCACTGGATGACCTGGCCAGCACCCCCCTTGACGAGGTTGTCGAGCGCCGAGAAGCACGTCACCAGTCGTCCGTCGCCCTCCGGCGGACCCAGCGTGAGCGCCACCTCCGCGTAGTTCGAACCCGCGACCGCCACGACCTCGGGGAGGCGTTCGCGCGGGCGACGGACGAAAGCGGCATCGCGGAACGTCTCGTCCACGGCTGCGGCAAGATCTTCCTCCGTCACGTCGGACGGCACTCGCGCGAAGCTCGTGGCGAAGATCCCTCGACTGAGGGGAGCAGACACCGGCACGAAGTGGAGGGCAAGGGCGGTGGCGCCTGCGGCGGTGAGCGCTTCGACCACCTCCGGCGCGTGCTGGTGCTCGAGGGGACGATACGTCCGCAGGTTGACGGCACGCACGGGGTGGTGCGTCCCCGCCGAAGGCACGACGCCACTCCCGCTCGAGCCCGTGATCCCCACGACGAAGACGCCGTTCGCGAGCCAACCCGCCCGGGCGAGGGGGAGCAACCCGAGCTCGATCGCCGTCGCGAAGCACCCGGGCGCTCCGATCAGGTCCGCGCCGACGAGGAGGTCGCGATGGAGCTCGGGCGAGCCATAGACGGCCCTCGCCATCAGGTCGGGGCGGGGATGCGCCAAGCCGTAGCATCGCTCGAACGTCGCAGGATCCCCCAGGCGAAACGCTCCCGAGAGATCGATGACCTTCACGCCCGCCTCCACGAGCTGGGGGACCACGGTGACGCTGACTGACGTGGGAAGGGCGAGCAGGACGACGTCCACGTCCCGGGCTACTTCTCGCGGGGCCAGATCCTCGAACACGAGCTCGGTCATCCCTTCGAGGTTCGGATGAGCAGCGGACAGGGGCTTGCCGACGTGATCGACGGAGGCGACGCGAACGAGCTCGACGGTGGGGTGACAGAGGAGGCGTCGCGACAGCTCCGCGCCCGCGTACCCGCTGCCCCCCATGATGGCGGCTCTCTTCACTCCGCGATCGTACCTCAGAAACCGGCGGACGAGTCCGGACCTCGCGCGTCGGCGCGACACGGCGTGCTATGAGTGTCGCCGGGCCACCGTGAAGGACGACGATCCCCGCGCCGAGGCGGTTCGCCTGTGGGAGCGCGCCTACGAGCTCCAGATGGCGAGCGACGTCGACGGCGCCATCGCACTGTACGAGCAGTCACTGCGCCTCTGCCCGACGGCAGAGGCGCACACGTTTCTCGGATGGGTCCTGTCGTGGCGTGGCGACACGGACGCCGCGATAGACCACTGCAAGCGCGCCATCGCGGTGGACCCGGACTTCGGGAACCCGTACAACGACATCGGAGTGTACTTGCTCGAGAAGGGCCTGCTCGACGACTCGATCGAGTGGTTCGAGCGCGCGAAGGTCGCGGCGAGGTACGAGCCTCGACACTTCCCGTTCCTCAACCTCGGCAGGGTGTACGCGGCGCAGGGGAAGGTCTCGCGCGCCATCGAGCAGTTCGAGGCTGCGCTCGCCCTGCATCCGCACGACGCCATGGCGAGCAGCGCGCTCGCGAAGCTCCGGTCCCTGAACTGAGCGCGCGACGGGCTTCCCCGCGTCACTCGTCCTGACCGCTCAAGGTGAACGGAATCCACAGCGTCCGCATCTTGGCGAGCTCGCCGCGCCGCGTGTAGCCAGCGAGGCCGTACAGGATGTTCCACCAGTGGCCGTCCGGCGTCTCACCATACGAGAAGGCGGGGAACACGTGGACCTCCCAGTCGAGGCCGTTCCTCACCTTGCGCTCGTGGTAGTACACGTTGCCCACGAGCTGCGACACCTCTTCGCGATCCGAGAAGCGCCAGAACACCGGAAAGCCGACGGTCGCGCGGGAGTCACGACCCGCGAAGTCGAAGAAGAAGGGCGCGACGACGGTGTGCGTCCGGTACCCGTTGCGACCGGTGTACAGGATCGGGTGGATGTTGGTGTCCCATCCGCGGAGGTGCCGCGTGTGCTGGAAGAACGGCGTGATCCACCAGCTCTCGCTGATGCCGTATCGCTCGAAGTGACCCCAGAACGGGAAGAACACCTGGCTCGACTCTCGAGGGCTCGTCCGCGAGTAGAGGAACGGAAACAGGAGCTTCTGATCGAGCCCGACGTCCGGATCCCTGTAGTGCCAGTAGAACGGCGTGATCATGTCGAGCTCGGTGCGCCCGCGGTGGCGCGCGTAGCCCCACGTCACGAGCGTGGACTCGCCGTTCTCCCCCCGTGCATGCAGGTACAGCGGGTTGATGAAGAGCCGCGAGTTGCCCTGGCGGCCGTAGTGGAAGAACGGAAGGACCGTCGTGTGGCGCTCGTTCTTTCCCCAGATGCTCCAGTAGAACGGGACCACGTGGAAGACGTCGCGTGTCTGCGTGTGGCCGCGGACGTAGGGCCCCCACACGTTGAGCCAGGACAGATCTCGATCGTCGTAGTGATAGTAGTGGAGCAGCGGCGGGATCACCTCGTACTTCGACCGCTCGTTCTGACCGTAGAAGTAGAGGGGAGCGATCCCGAAGTCGAGGTCGTGGGCCGTCCGCGTGTCGCAAGACTCTCCGCCCTTCCACGAGCAGAACATCGGGCCGACCAGGTTGAAACCGCCGGCGGCATCCCGCTGGGTCCACGTCAAGAGCGGAGGAATGATGGTGTAGCCACCGCGCTTGCGAGTTCCGGTGAAGTAGAGCGGGGCGAGCCAGTTGTCGGTCTCTCCTGGCGCCGATCGGTTCACGAGGGGACCGATGATGGTCGTGCGGCTCCTTTCCTCGCGCAGGTTCCAGAACAGCGGGAACAGAACGTCGTCGGCTCGCGTCGCGCTGCGGCGGTTGTAGTAGAGCCCGTAGAGAGACGCTCGGTCGAGGATCTCGGGCTTCTTCAAGGAGGGCTGCGTCCGCTCCATCCACAGCGGGAAGACGGCGCGAAGCCGGTAGTCCCCGCTCTTCTCTTCGTAGTACGGGAACCAGACCTTGCGTTCCGTGGTCTCGTCTCGTCCTCGTTCCTCTTCGTCGCCGTCGGCGCTCGAGCCGATTCGGTCCGCGACCTTCTTGCGTACCTTGAGCGGGTCGGACGGGAGCGACGGCTCGGTAGAGGGCGGCAGCAGACTCTCGCCGCCCCCGGCGGCGTGCGTCTCGGGCTGGTCGCCGGACGCCTTGGGCTTCGCCGGAGCTGGCCGCGGCGGAGGGCCGCCGGGCTGGATCCCCGGGCCGAAGGGATCCTGCGCGCGGGCGGAGGACCCGAACGACACGAGCGCGGCAAGCCACAAGATGGCGCCGAGGGTGGCGCCGCTCTTCAAGCGACGCCTCCCGGCGCGGTGATCGCCGAGCCCAGGAGGCGGTCGGCGAGGATGACGACGGCGCGGTCGAGCGCGACCTCGTCCTGCGTGTGTTCGTTCAGGTCCTTCACCTGCGCGACCCCTCGCTCGACCTCCGCGTCGCCGATGACGACGCACAGGCGCGCAGCGAGGCCGTTGGCCCGCCGCAGGAGACTCTTGAGGGAGCCCCCGCGGGAGTCCACCTCGGCGCGCACGCCGTGCTTGCGGAGGTCGCGCGCGAGGCCGAGCGCCACCTCCGTGGCCCGATCACCCAGAGGCGCGAAGAAGCACGTGCCGTGAGCTTCGGGCCCCGCGGATGGCATGGCGAGCAGCAAGCGCTCGAGCCCGAGGGCGAACCCGATGGCCGGCGTCGGTGGTCCGCCCAGTGACTCGATCATCCCGTCGTACCGTCCGCCGCCGACGAGGGTGTTCTGCGCGCCCAGCTCACCAGCGTCGGAGCGAATCTCGAACACCGTTCGCGTGTAGTAGTCGAGTCCGCGCACCATGCCGCCGTCGACGACGTAGGGTGTCCCGAGCGCGTCGAGGTAGCGGCGCAGCCCGTCGAAGTGCGCGCGGTCGTCCTCGGTGAGCACGTCGTGGATCGACGGCGCGCCCGAGAGCAGCGCCTGATCGCCGGGATCCTTGCTGTCCAGGATGCGAAGCGGGTTCGAAACGAGCCGCTGGCGAGAGAGTTCCGACAGCTCCGACGCGCGCGGCTCCAGGAACGCGACGAGACGATCCCGGTAGGCCGTCCGCGCCTCCCGCCCGCCCAGCGAGCTGACCCGAACGTCGAGCGCGCTGATCCCCAGCTCGCCGAAGAACGTCCGGAGCATGTCGATGATCTCCGCGTCGCACCCGGGCCCGCGATCCCCGTAGATCTCGCAGCCGGCCTGGTGAAACTGCCGGTAGCGCCCGCGCTGGGCCCGCTCCGCGCGGAACATCGGCCCCACGTAGTACCAGCGGGTGACGGGCTCTCGGCCGTGAACGGCGTGCTCGAGGTATGCCCTCGCGGCGCTCGCCGTCCCCTCCGGGCGAAGGGTCAGCGACTCGTCGTGGCGGTCGAACGTGTACATCTCCTTGGAGACCACGTCGGTCGTCTCGCCGATGGATCGAACGAAGAGCTCGGTCCGCTCCACCAGCGGCGTGCGGACCTCTCCGTACCCGTGCAATCGGGCCGTCTCCGCGAACGACCGCTCGAGCCGCTGCCACCTCGCCGCCTCGGCCGGCAGGAGGTCGTTCATGCCCTTGACGGCGCGAAAGAGGCTTTCTTTTCCCATGGCTACGCGCGCCGTGTCGACGTCCGGACGGCTTATGCAGGGTCGGGGGAGTCGGGTCAAGCGCGCGGCCCAATTACCGTTCCCGGCGCTCCACGGCACCCGCGGCCATGCCGAACGGCGCCCGTGTGGCTCGTGCTAGACCCGCGCAGTGCGCGCCCTCGGTCTGGACCTCGGCTCGGCTCGCGTCGGAGTCGCCCTGTCGGACGAGCTCGGTTCCATCGCGCATCCGCGACCCAACCTGGATGGCCGCAACGAGCCGGCGCTCCTCGAGGCGGTGAGTGCGCTCGTGGATTCCGAGGGGATCACCGTGATCATCGTGGGGCTTCCGCTCGATCTGTCGGGGGCGGAAGGCCGTGCGGCGCGAAGGGCTCGTCGCGTTGCGCGCGCCCTCGCCGATCGCGTGTCGGTGTCGGTAGAGCTCGTGGACGAACGGCTCACCACCGTGGAGGCCCGGAAGCGCCTGCGGGAGGCCGGCGCCAAGGACCGCGACGCGAGGCATCGAATCGACGGTGCTGCAGCGGCGGTGCTGCTGCAGGCCTGGCTCGAGTCGCGGGGCCGTTCACCGTCGTGAAGCGGCGCGCGAAGGTGGCGAAGACGCCCGCCGCGGCTCGAAAGCGCCGACCGCGCCGCGGCGCTCCGCGCGGCGGGCTCCTCGTCGTCACGGCAGGTCTCCTCGCCGTCTCGCTGTGCATCGCCGTCGTCGGGATGGTCTGGGCAGAGTTCGACGGTCCAGGGAACGGCGCACGGGTCGAGATCCTCGTGCCGGCCGATCCCTCTCGCCGCGCGCTCTCCGACCTGCTGGCTCGGCACGGGCTCGTGACCAGCCCGCGCCTCTTCGCCGCGTACCTGGCGCTGCTGCGTCCGGGCGTCCGCGCGAAACCCGGGCCGCACCTGCTGCGAGACGACCTCGGACCGCGGGAGCTGGTCGCGTGGCTCGGGCGCGGCCCCGGGCGACCGCGCGCGAAGATCGTCATCCCCGAGGGATTTCAGCGGTTCCAGATCGCCGAGCGGCTCGACGCGGCCGGCGTCTGCGCTCGGACCACGTTCCTCGACGCGACGGAGTCGCGAGCGCTGCTCGCCGAGCTCTCCATCGACGGCGCCTCCGCCGAGGGATTCCTCTTCCCGGCGACCCATCAGCTCGCGCTGAACAGCCATCCGGAGGACGTCGTGCGGCGCCTCGCCTCGGAAACCCGGAAGCGACTGGCCGCCCTGTCGGTCGCGACCGGCGGCGGACTCGAGCGGCTGCGCCGCAGCAGGAGCTGGTCGGAGCGGGAGATCCTGACGCTCGCGTCGATGGTCGAGAAGGAGGCGGCGGATCCCGCGGAGCGCGCGACCATCGCCGCGGTGTTCTTCAATCGGCTCGACAGCGCCTCGTTCTTGCCTCGCCGCATGCTCCAGTCCGACCCCACGGCCGCGTATGGGTGCCTCGCGGTCCGTCCCCGTCCGGTCAAGTGTCCCTCGGTGCCCGGCAAGGTCACGCCGACGATGCTCCGGGACGCGACCAACCCCTACAACACGTACAAGCACGCGGGGTTGCCACCCGGACCGATCGCGAATCCCGGAATCGACTCGATCCGCGCGGTCATCGAGCCCGCGAAGATCGACCACTTCTACTTCGTCGCCACCGGCGACGGGCGGCACGTCTTCAGTCGCACGCTCGAGGAGCACGAGGCCGCCACGTCCCGGGAAGCGGGCCGCGACCGGTGATGGCACGCGCTCTGCCGTGTGACCGACGCGCGTCGCGCCGCGAGAGCGTAGCCGTCAGCTGGGGATTTTGGTAGGGCCCGACCCATGGACGCCTTCGAGAAGACCGTTCGCACGGTTCAGTTCCTGTCCGTCGATGCGGTGGAGAAAGCCAACAGCGGACATCCGGGGACACCCATGGCGCTGGCCGGGATCGCCGTGGAGATCTTCTCTCGTCACCTGCGGTTCGATCCGCGCGACCCGGAGTGGCCGAACCGCGATCGCTTCGTCCTCTCGTGCGGACACGCGTCGATGCTCCTGTACTCGCTGCTCCACCTGGCCGGCTACGACCTCTCCCTCGACGAGCTGATCGCCTTTCGGCAGTGGGGCTCGAAGACGCCTGGTCATCCCGAGCTGGGTCACACGCCAGGCGTCGAGACGACGACGGGCCCGCTCGGACAGGGCCTGGGCAACGCCGTGGGCCTCGCCCTGGCGTCGAAGATGAT
Source organism: uncultured Polyangiaceae bacterium (assembly GCA_964487605.1). Taxonomy (GTDB): domain Bacteria; phylum Myxococcota_A; class Polyangia; order Polyangiales; family Polyangiaceae; genus JAJDAH01. The sequence goes on along the minus strand of CAZARU010000019.1, from coordinate 18,778 downwards.
GGCCGCTCGGGTCAACCGTCCGGGCTCGACGGTGGTGGACTACCGCGTCTTCGTCCTCGCATCGGACGGTGACATCATGGAGGGTGTGGCGAGCGAGGCATCGAGCCTCGCGGGGCATCTCGGCCTGGGTAACCTCGTCGTCGTCTACGACGACAACCAGATCACCATCGACGGAACGACCGACCTTTCGCTGTCGGAGGACGTGGCCAGGCGCTACGAGGCCTACGGCTGGTCGGTCTGCCACGTCGACGGCCACGATCCGGCGGCGGTTCGCGTCGCGCTCGACGCGGCCGTCGCCGACGAGACGCGCCCGTCGCTCGTGGTGGCACGCACCCACATCGCCATCGGCGCGCCCACGAAGCAGGACACACCCGATGCGCATGGCGCTCCGCTCGGCGCCGCCGAGGTGGAGGGCACGAAGAAGAACGCAGCGTGGCCGCTCGAAGCGTTCCACGTCCCGGCGGGCGCACGCGAGCTCTTCGCGGCCGCGGTGGAGAAGAACCGTGCGCTGCGCGAGGAGTGGCGCCGCGCGCTCGCCGCGCTCGACGCGGACAGGCGCGCCGTCTGGGACGCCCACCTCGGCTGCCCGGTGCCGGGCGATCTGTACGCGCAGCTCGTCGCGGCCGCGCCCACGAAGAAGGACGCCACCCGCGGTCACGCGAGCGCGGTCGAGCAGCGCGCTGCCGCGCTGGTTCCCTCGCTGGTGGGGGGATCGGCGGACCTCGCGGGTTCCTGCAAGACCACCATCAAGGGCGGGGGAGACGTGAAGCGGGGGGAGTTCGGCGGAAGGAACCTCCACTACGGCATCCGTGAGCACGCCATGGGCGCCGTGAGCAACGGCCTGGCGATCTCGGGGTTCTTCGTGCCCTTCGGCTCGACGTTCCTCGTGTTCAGCGACTACATGCGACCGTCGGTGCGCCTCGCAGCGCTGATGCAGCAGCGGGCGGTGTTCGTCTTCACTCACGACTCCATCTTTCTCGGCGAAGACGGCCCCACTCATCAGCCGGTCGAGCACGTGTGGGCGTTGCGCCTCATCCCCAACCTGGACGTCGTGCGTCCCGCGGACGCGATCGAGTGCGCGGCAGCCTGGGCGCACGCTCTGACACGGACCTCGGGGCCCACTGCGCTGGCCCTGTCGCGCCAGAACGTCCCGGTCCTCGAGCGACCCGCCGGGTTCGATCCGAACGTGATCCTCGACGGCGGCTACGTCCTTTCGGACGTCGCGTCGCCGGCCGTGACGCTCATCGCCAGCGGGAGCGAGGTAGGCCTGGCCCTGGGCGCCAAGTCGATCCTCGATGCCCGCGGCACGCCTGCGCGCGTGGTCTCGATGCCCTGTCTCGAGGCGTTCCTGCGGCTCCCCGCCGAGCGGCAAGAGGCGGTCCTCGGACGCGCCCCACGCGTCTCGATGGAGGCAGGTCGTACGTTGCCGTGGCGTGGGATCGTCGGCAGTGGCGGCCTGACGCTCGGCATCGACCGTTTCGGCGCCTCCGCTCCCGCCGAGCGGCTGGCGACGGAGCTGGGCTTCACCCCAGAGAGCGTCGCGCAGCGGGTCCTGACGGCGCTCTGAGGGGAGCAAACTCAGGCGGCGTCCTCGCCGGGCGACGCTTCGCGGTCCACCAGCCACGTCACCGTCCCGGCGGGCGCGCCGAGGAAGATCCTGGCGGGGACGTCGTCTTCGCTACCCGGTCGTCGCGCCTCCTCGACGATCGAACGCTTCGCCGCGCCGCTGGCGAGCACGAGGACCGTCCGAGCGGCAACGAGGACGTTGCGCGAGAGCGACACCCGAGGTTCGAGGCCACGACCCGGGCTCACCGCGACCACGAGCGCGTCGGTCGCAGCGACCGAGCCTCGGCCGGGAAAGAGCGACGCCGTGTGACCGTCGACCCCCACGCCCGCGACGACGAGGTCGAGCACCGCCGGCGCATCTCCGGGCGCGCCCCGCGGGCTCAGCCCCAGCAGCGAGCGGATCCGCGCCTCGTAGTCCGCGGCGGCCTCGTGGGGCGGCAGGTCGGTGTTCACCGGGTGCCGCCGGGCCTCGTGGACTCGCGCCGGCGCGAAGAGCGCCCGTGATATCGCGCCGAAGTTGCTTCGCTCGTCGGCGAGCGGCACGCACCGCTCGTCGGCGAGGAGCCACTCCACGGCGGCCAGTCGCTGACCTTCGGCCGCGAGGAGCGCGTAGGCCGGCATCGGGGTCGAGCCGCCGCTCAGAGCGACGATCGCGCGGCCGCGCTCCCGAACTGCACGGTGGATGGCGCGCTCCATGCGCAGCGCGGTTTCGTGAGCCAGCTCTGCAGCGTCCCCGCACACGACCAGGGCGCCGGGCGGGTGGGCACCCCCGGTCACGCCGCCCGCCATTCTCGCACGAACGCCAGCGCCCGCTCGGCTCCGTCGGTCCGACGGACTTCCTCGGCGGCGCGACAGACCAGGTCCGCCTGCGACCGCCGAGTCACGACGAACGTCCGCTCGACCGTGGCTCCGCCCTCGCTGAGCGACCACCGCAGGTGCGCAGGGTGGTCGTCGCGAGCGACCTCCACGCGAAGGGACCCCGACCCGAGTCGAGCCGTGACGGTGACGCTCTCCAGCAGCGAGACGGCGAGCCCCGCCCGATCGATGGACTCCAGCACCACGCCGATGGGGCTGCCGTCACGCCCCCGAATGCGCCCCCCTTCGGTACGCCACTCGAGCTGCGTCGCGAGCCAACCGACCAGAAGCTCGGCGTGGGCCTCGGCGCCCGCGTGATCACCGCCGACGTGTCGTACGTGGACCTCGCGGACCTCGAAGGCGGCGTGGGCATGTCGGGGATCGTCGAAGCCCCGGGCGATCATCTCGCGCCAGTTGCGCGCACGCACGAAGGCGAGGTCCTCGATCCGCACCCCGGTTTCTCGGGCCAAGGCCGAGGACCGAGCGGTCCCCAGCTCCGCGCTGTCGATCACCAGTCGGCTGCTCGCCGGCGCCAGCGCCGCGAGAACGTCGGGGGAGGCTCCGGGGCCCCCATAGACGACGAGCGGCAACGACGCCTCGGTGAGCGCCTCCACCACAGATCGCGCGCGCCGGGCGGCGACCGCTCCGAACGTCAGCTCGATCCGTTCGGCACATACCTTCGGGCTCTCTCCCGCGGCAGGGACCCTGCACACCGCCGACACGTCACCGTCGAGGTGCCAGGGCTCGACCGTCGGATCCACGGTCACGATGCACGTCCGCGAACCCAGTCGCGCCGCCAGGTCGTCGACGTCCGTCACGAACTGCTCCCGGTGCGACCGGCCGCACACGGCGACGAAGCTCATGGTGTGGGCGCGGACGCTGCCGCGCGTGACGTCGTCGTCGAGCCAGAGCCGGGCGAGGGCGCGCTCCATCGCACCGACGGCATCCGAGAGCTGCGTCACGGAGCTCCCCAGCGGTGTCCTTCGAGCAGCAGCGCCTCCGCCGCAGCGGGTCCCCACGAGCCCGCGGGGTAGAGCGCTGGACCCGCGGGGACTTCGTCCCAGGCACGCAGGATCGGATCGACGTACTGCCACTGGGCTTCCACCTCGTCGTGGCGCGTGAAGAGCGTCGCATCGCCGCGCATCGCGTCCAGCAGGAGCCGCTCGTACGCCTCCGGGGTCTCGCGACCGAAGGCCGCGCCGTAGCGAAAGTCCATGGCGACGCCCCGGATGGCGGTCTCCTGGCCCGGCACCTTGGTGGCGAATCTCAGGCTGATGCCCTCGTCGGGCTGGATGCGAACCACCAGGGAGTTCGGCTGATCGAGAGCGCCGGGCGCGTCGCGAAAGAGCGGGTGCGGCAGCGGCCGGAAGTGGAGCGTGATCTCGGTCACGCGCTTGGCGAGACGCTTGCCTGCGCGCAGGTAGAAAGGAACGCCGGCCCAGCGCCAGTTGTCCGCGTGCATCCGCAGCGCGACGTAGGTCTCCACCCGGGATGCCGAACTCACGTCGGGCTCGGCGCGGTATGCAGCGACCTCGTCACCGCGCACGATACCGGGTCCGTACTGCCCGGCGACGGCGCCGGCGTGGACGTCCTCGGGGCGGTGCATGGGCCGCAGAGCGCGCAGCGCCTTCACCTTCTCGTCGCGCACCGAGTCCGCGTCCCACGCGACGGGTGGCTCCATGGCCACCAGACAGAAGAGCTGCAGGGCGTGGTTCTGGACGATGTCGCGCATCAAACCCGTCTGCTCGTAGAAGGTCCCCCGACCCTCCATCCCGAAGTGCTCGGCCACCGTGATCTCGACGTGCGAGACGTGGTCGCGATTCCACAATGGCTCGAACAGCGTGTTGCCGAACCGGAACACCAGGAGGTTTTGGACGGTCTCCTTGCCCAGGTAGTGGTCGATTCGAAAGATCTGGCGCTCCTCCAGCTTGGCGAGGAGCTCGCGATTGAGCGCGCGCGCCGAAGCGAGGTCGGTGCCGAAGGGCTTCTCGACGACGACGCGTGGCCACCGGGCATCCGGAGCCGCAGACGGCGGCGCGATGAGGCCCGCGTCCCGCAGCTGCGAAACGATGTTCCCCACGGCATCGGGCGGCACCGCGAGATAGAAGGTCCGCCCGCCCTGGGTTCCGCGCTCGGCGTCGAGCGCCTCCAGGCGTTCGCGCAGCACCGCGTACGAGCTCGGGTCGTCGTACGCGCCGCTCACGAAGTGGAACGCCCGTGCCAGGTCTGCCCACACCGTCGCGTCCACGGGCTGATGGCGTGAGTGCGAGACGACGCCCTGGCGCATGCGCTCGCGGAACTCTTCGTCGGAGAGCCGCGAGCGGCCGAACCCCACCACCGCGAACCGGGCCGGGACGAGTCGATTCCGGGCCAGGTTGTAGATGCCGGGTACGAGCTTTCGGCGTGCGAGATCGCCGCTCGCTCCGAAGATGACGAGCACGCCGGGATCGACGACCGACTCGGTGGGGAGGCCTTCACGCAGTGGGTTTCGGGGCGGCGGTTGGGTTTCCACGGGGGCGCATCCATCGTCGCGCCGGTGAACGCCCGCTTCAAGCACGCGGGTGTCCGCGGGCACCGTGCTATCGTCGTCGGCCGTGACCGCTTGCGATCTAGGAATCGTGGGACTGGGCGTGATGGGACGGAACCTGGCCCTGAATGCCACCGACCATGGCTTCCGGGTCTCCGGGTGGGACGCCTGGGACGAGGCACGGGCGCGGTTCTCCGCGGAAGGGGACGGCGCGCTCCGCGCGTGCGACGACCTCCAAGCCTTCGTGGCATCCCTGCGCCGCCCGCGGCGCGTGGTGCTGCTCGTCAAGGCGGGCGCCGTCGTGGACCAGACCCTCGGGCGCCTCTGCCCGCTGCTCGAGCGCGGCGACCTCGTCGTCGATTCCGGAAACGAGCACTTCGCCAACACCGAACGGCGGTCGGCGGATCTCGCCGGGCGAGGCCTGCGGTTCTTCGGCATGGGGATCTCGGGGGGCGAGGAAGGCGCGCGCCACGGTCCCTCGCTGATGCCCGGCGGTGATCGGGACGCTTACGCGGAGCTCGCGCCGGTTCTCGAGCAAATCGCCGCCAAGGTGGCGGACGGCCCGTGCGTCACCTACGTGGGGGCGGGGGGCGCCGGGCACTACGTGAAGATGGTGCACAACGGCATCGAGTATGGCGACATGCAGCTCATCGCCGAGTCCTACGACGTGCTGAGGTCCCTCGGCGGCTTCGGCAACGCCGAGATCGCCGACGCCTTCGAGGAGTGGAACGGCGCCGAGCTCGAGTCGTTTCTCGTGGAGATCTCCGTGGCGATTCTCCGCAAGAAGGACGAGGAGACCGGTGCGGATCTGGTGGACCTCGTGACGGACGAGGCTTCCATGAAGGGTACGGGCAAGTGGACCGTACAGGACGCGCAGGAGGTGGGCGTCCCGGTGCCGACGATCGCGGCCGCGGTCGACGCGCGGGTGGTGTCCGGATCGAAGCCTTCACGGGAGCGGGCGAGTCGCTCGCTGCCCGGACCTGTGGGGACGGTCGTCGCGAAGTCCGAGCGAGCCACCGTCCTGCAGGCCGTTCGCCACGCCCTCTACGCCTCGAAGTGCGCGAGCTACGCGCAGGGCCTTCGGCTCATCCAGCAAGCGAGTGCCCAGCGCTCCTGGGGCGTCGAGCTCGCCGAGCTGGCCCGGATCTGGAAAGGCGGCTGCATCATCCGCGCGGCGCTCCTCGGGGAGATCCAGGCGGCTTTTCGGGACGCTCCCGAGCTCGAGAACCTGCTCCTCGCGCCGGCCTTCGCGGACGCGCTGGCCGCGCGGCAGGAGGGCTGGCGCCGCGTCGTCGCGCTCGCGGTTTCCGGCGGTGTGCCCGTCCCGGCGACGGCCGCGTCCCTGGCCCATTACGACTCACAGCGACGCCCGTGGTTGCCCGCGAACCTGATACAGGCCCAGCGCGACAGCTTCGGTGCCCATGGATACCGGCGGCTCGACCGTGACGGTTCGTTCCATTCGGAGTGGCGCTCGTGAGCCGGCCCAGGCGACCGCGAACCCCTGCGCCGGCCGCGCTCCCCATCGTCCTCGTTCCGCATCCGCACGTGCGGACATCACCCAGCATGCTGGGCGGCAGTCCGTACGTCGAAGGGTCACGGGTACCCGTCAGGCGGCTGTTCGCGTTCTACCGGAGTGGTGCCTCGGTCGAGACGCTCCTGCGCCGCTACCCGAGCCTCGGGCCCGCCAAGATCCTCGACGCGCTCGCCTTCGCCTTCGACAACGAGGAGGTCATCGACGCGGACCTCGATCGCGAGGCCGCGCTGATGACGCAGGCCGGCGTTCAGAACCGGGGACCTCGCGACAGCAGGCAGATCGAGCTGCCCTTCGCCGCGGAGGACGACCCCATGCCGGCCCGCGGGAGCGCCGGGCCGAGGCGCCGGCGCGGCACCTGAGGGGTCGAGCCGAAAAGTCGTTGAGAACCGCGCCATTGCGTCGAACCCTTCAACGATTTCAGTGGTTTCGGTCCGACGCTGCCGACACCCGGCTGCGGTTGCCCCTTTACAACGCCGCGAGATCAGGCGATTAGGCGGCCCGCGCGGGAAAGCCCGCGACACGTCAACGAGCTGAACCCGGCGGGGACAGCAGAGGGAAACGGCCCGGCCCATCGCCGGACCCAATCAGCATGGTCAGGCGCCCGTCAGGGCTATCGGAGGAACTCGAGAATGAGCGTTACCCACAAGATCTCTGGACCCGTACTTGGTGCGGCGGCACTCGTGATGACGCCGTTCTTGATCGACTGCGGTGGCATGCCCGGCCTGCCCGGTCTGCCCGGCGGTTGCCCGGCCGACATCAGCGACCCGTCGGCGATCATGAAGGCCAACTTCGGCCTGGCAGCGGACGTCGAAGGCAAGTTCAAGGGTGCGCTCTCCGCCACCGCGAACTTCCAGGCGCTGGCCGTCAAGCTCGAGGGCGACGTCGCCCTGGCATGCGGCAACCTGGCCAAGGACCTCGGCGCGACGGACGCGGACATCACCCCGAAGGAAGATGGCCCCGGCAAGAAGGCCGAGGCGGCGTGCCAGGCGGCGGTCAAGGTGCTGGGCGAGCTGAAGGCGAAGGCCTCCGGCAAGCTGAGCGTCAAGTTCGACCCGCCCAAGTGCAGCGCTTCGATGGACGCGATGGCGAGCTGCGCCGCAGAGTGCGACGCCAGCATCGAGCCCGGCTCGGCCGAGGTGAAGTGCGAGGGCGGCGAGATCAGTGGCAAGTGCGGCGGCAAGTGCGAGGGTAGCTGCACGGTCGAGGCCGGCGCAGAGTGCTCGGGTAGCTGCAGCGGCGAGTGCTCTGGCTCGTGCGAGGCCGACTTCAGCGGCACGTGCGGCGGCGAGTGCGAAGGCAAGTGCGATGGCCAGGCCTCGACGGCCGGCGACAAGAACAAGGGCAAGTGCGCCGGCAAGTGCGAAGGCAAGTGCACCGCCAACGCCAAGGGCAACTGCGGCGGGAGCTGCAAGGGCTCGTGCTCCGCGTCTTGCGAGGTCAAGGGCCAGGCGGACTGCAAGGGCTCGTGCTCCGGCAGCTGCGACGTCAAGATGGAAGCGCCGAAGTGCTCGGGCGAGGTCACCCCGCCCAAGATGAGCGCCGAGTGCGAGGCCAACTGCGACGCGAAGCTCGAAGCAGAGGTCGAGTGCTCGGAGCCCAAGGTCAGCGTCGTCATCGAAGGCGCCGCCGACGCCGAGGCCGCCGGCAAGCTCAAGGCCGCGATCAGCAAGAACCTCCCGGCGATCATCAAGATCACCGTGGGCATGGCTGGCCGCGTCGAGGGCGTCGTGGGCAGCGTCAAGGCCAGCATCGAGGGCATTGGCGAGGTCGTGGGCAAGGGCAGCGCCGCGCTCAAGGTCGCGGGCTGCATCGCCGGAGCCATCAAGGCTCAGGTGGACGCCTCGGTCCAGGTGAACGTCTCGGTGAGCGCCAGCGCCTCGGCGAGTGGCGAAGCCGGCGCGGGCTGATCGGCACCGTCGGCGAAAGCCGTCGAGCGGCCTTCCGGAACTTTCCGGGAGGCCGTTCGGCTTTTGTGGAACCGGAGTCGTCGCGGGTGAGCCAAGGGCTCGTCACGGCGCGAGGAGCTCGGCCAGTGCGCGGGCGTCGTCCGAGGCGGCGAGGTTCGTCACCGCGGCTGGATCTAGCGGTCGAACCGGCCAGCCCCTGCGCAGGGCCAGGCTCCGGGCGACGGAAGCCCGCGCGCGTGCCGCGAAATGGGGATCGCGCTGGGCGCCGTGCAGTGCGTCCAGGGCCTGCTCGACCCGCGCGCGCTCGCGGCAAGAGAGGAGCGCGTCCACGCCGGCCTCCACCGCGGCGATGGCGATCCGGTCCGGCGAAGCGTGGTCGGCGACCGCGCGCATCTCGAGATCATCGCTGAAGACGACCCCCTCGAACCCCAGCTCCTCTCGCAGGAGGCCCGTCACCACCGCACGGCTCAGCGTTGCCGGCACGGTCGGGTCGAGCGCCGGGAACACGACGTGGGCGGTCATCAAGGCCTCGAAGCGCGCGGCGACCGCAGCACGAAACGGTCGGAGCTCGACGGCGTTCATGCGGGCCAGATCGTGGGGCACGGAGGGCAGCGCGAGGTGGCTGTCCCTGTCGGTGTCCCCATGCCCGGGAAAGTGCTTGCCACAGCTCATTACGCCGCCTCGCCGCTGACCGCGAGCAAACGCCACCGCCAGAGCGCTCACCGCCGCGGGGCTGCGGGAGAACGAGCGGTCGCCGATCACCGGATTGGCGGGGTTCGTATCGACGTCCAGCACCGGCGCGAAGTTCAGGTTGAAGCCGAGGTGGGCGAGCGCAGTTCCGACGAGCTCGCCCGCGCGCTCGGCGACGCCCGGCTCACCGAGATCACCGAGCCTTCGCGCGGCGGGTAGCGTGGGGAAGGGCGAGGGGAGACGCGTCACGCGCCCACCCTCCTGATCCACCGAGACGAACGGTGGCAGCGTGGCGGGCGCGCTCGCACGCACGGCCCGGGCGATCTCCGCGGCGGCCTCGAGGGAGGGGAGGTTCCGGCGGAACAGGATGACGCCGGCGCACTCGCCGCGCGCCAGCAGCTCCGACGCCCAGGCGGGGAGCCGCTCGCCGTCGAAGCCGATGACGAGCAGCTGACCGGCGAGCTGTCGCGGCGTCAGATCGTGCAGGTCGCGAGCGTCGTCGATGGTGCTCGGGCGGCCCTCGCTCGTCATCGGATCATCGCGCTCCTTGGAGGGCGCGCGCTGGGTCCGTGCGCGCGGCGCGGAGCGCCGGTCCGAGCGCGCCGAGCACGGCACACGCCGCAGCGAACCCCGCCCCCACGAACCAGAGCCACGCGGGGAACTCGAAGAACGACTCCGGCTTGAACGGAAAGTCGGGGAGGGCCCGCGCCGCCCAGGCGTTCACCCCCCACGCCGCGATGCTGGCCGCGACGCACCCGGCCACGCCCGCGATTCCCCCGACGATGGCGGCGAGCGAGAGTACCCACCCGAAGACGACGGAGCGCCGCGCGCCGAGGGCTCGGTAGAGGCCAATCTCCTGCTGGCGCTCGGCGACGATGGCGCGGAACGTCTGAGCGATGTTCGACGCCGCAACCAGCAGGATCACGCCCGCCACGAGCATCAGCAGTCCCGTGAGCGTCGAGATCAGCACGCTGACGTCGCGGGCCCGCGTGTCCCTCGGAACGAGCCCGCGCGCTGCGGCCGCCTCGAGGACGCCCGCCGCGTCCGAGGCGTGCTCGACCAGGACCACGGCACTCGAGTGACGGGCGGCGGCTCCCTCGCCGGTGAACTCTCGATTCCACCTTCGGACGACGTCCACCGGCAGGGTGATGCCCAGATCGATCGCCTTGGAAGAGACCCCGACGATCTCGACCTTGACGGTCCTGGTCGAACCCTGCCGCGCCACGCCCAGGAGGGACGTTCCGAGCGTCATCCGGAACGGAATGCCGCTGGCACGCGCCACGAGCGTCCCGGCGATGGGGGGCAGGCCGTGAGAAGGCGCGATGGCGTGGTCGAAGAGCTCGATCAGGTAGCGGCTGACCAGGGCGGGCACGGGGCGCGAGCAGACGCCGTCGGGGCGGTCGCTCGGTCGCTCGCAGTAGGCGTGGCCGTCGCAGTCGTCGTCCCCCTTGCAAACGGGCCCCGGAGTCGCGAGCGGATCGGAGAACCGACCACCATCGCCGAGGTCGCTGGCCACGAGCGCCGGGTCGATGCCGTCACCCACCATCTCGTGGGTGCCGATCTCCCGGCCGAGGATCTCCTTGCCGCCCTTGGCGCTCGCGGGGAAGCGGAACTTGAGCTTCGGGTGAACGGCGCGCACACCGGGCGTGCTCCGGAGCAGCGCCAGCGCCTCGTCGTCGATGCCGGCCGGCTCGTGGGGACCACCCAGCAGGGACAGGAGTCCGGCGCCGGTCTTCTTCGGCTCGACCTCGACCTGGTCGATGGGGAACACCTCACCGAGCAGGACGCGCTCGGCTCCGAGGCCGAGCGCGACGAAGAAGACCAGCGCACCGGCCCCGACGGCCATCCCGGACCCCGCCAACGTCCACCGCCCCCGGGTGCGGCGCAGGTCACCGGCCACGAGGGGGATGAGGCCTCGAGTCACGGGACGAGCCTCCCGTCGAGCATGGAGAGGGACCTCGTCGCGATCCGTCGCATCCGATCCTCGTGCGTCACGATGACGAACGTCGCGCCGAGCTCGTCGTGGATGGAACCGAAGAGATCGATGATCTGCTCACCGGTGTCGCGATCGAGGTTCCCGGTGGGCTCATCGCACAGGATCAGGTCTGGGCGGCGGAGCAGCGCCCGCGCGATGGCCACGCGTTGTCGCTGCCCCCCGGACAGCGTTGAAGGCGAGTCCGCCGCGCGATCGAGCATGGATACCCGGGCGAGGACGTCTCGAGCGACGGACTCCGCCTCCGCCAGCGGCGTCGGCCCGAAGACCGCAGGGAGCATGACGTTCTCCAGCACCGTGAGGTGATCGAGCAGGTGAAACGCCTGGAAGACGAAACCGATCCGCTCGCCGCGAAGATCGCTCAGCTCGTCGTCCCCCAGTTGGGCCACGTCGCGACCGAAGAGCGCGAGGCTGCCGGCGTAGGTTCGATCGAGCCCCCCGATGGTCGCGAGCAGGGTGCTCTTCCCACAGCCCGACGGGCCCGCCACGAGCACGGCCTCTCCACGAGTCACCTCGAGCGACACGCCGTGGAGCGCCCGGTGCGCCGCGGTGCCGACGCCGAACTCACGGGTGAGCGCGCGCACCTGGACGACCGGATCGGCGACGGCAGCGTCACCACCGCCCGGCGTCAACGCGGTGCACCCAGATCGCGACGCGCGGCGTCGGCCATGTCGCCGACCATGGCCGACAGGGCCGACTCGTCGGGCCCCTCGGCCATGAGCCGGAGCTTCGCTTCGGTACCGCTCCAGCGCACGAGCAGTCTTCCGCGGTTCCCGAGGCGCTTCTCGACGCGCCGCATCTCCCGCTGCAGGTACGGCATGTCCTCGAGGGGGCGTCGGGCGGCGAGCGTCACGCTCTCGAGGATCTGCGGCACGCGCGTCATCACACGCGCCAGCTCGCTCACCGGACGCTGCCGGGCGACGGCGATGGCCAGCACCTGCAGGGCGGCGACCACGCCGTCACCCGTCGTCGCATGTTCCAGGAAGACGAGGTGCCCCGACTGCTCCCCGCCGAACCCGTAGCCGCCCTTGCGCATCGCCTCGACCACGTAGCGGTCTCCCACCGGCGTGCGGAGCAGCTTGCCCCCCGCGGACGCCAGCGCGATCTCGAGCCCCATGTTGCTCATGACCGTCGCCACGACGGTCTTCTTCGGCAGGCGACGCTCCTCGATCTGCCGCAGGGCGCACAGCGCCATCAGTGCGTCGCCGTCCACGATGTTTCCCCGTTCGTCGACGACGATCAGGCGGTCGGCGTCCCCGTCGAGGGCGACACCGACCTGCGCCCTTCGCTTCTTCACCTCCGCGGCGACGTGCTCGGGGTGGAGTGCGCCGCAGCCTCGGTTGATGTTCTTCCCGTCGGGGCGGCACCCGATGGCCACGACGTCCGCGCCGAGCTCCGCGAAGACCGCCGGCGCGACGCGATAGGCCGCGCCGTGCGCCGCATCCACCACGACTCTGACCCCGTCGAGCGTCAGCTCCTTCGGGAAGGTCGCCTTGGCGTACACCACGTAGCGTCCGCCCGCGTCGGAGACCCGATCGGCGCGCCCGATGCGGGCGCCGGTGGGCACGGCGGCATCCAGCGTGTCCCCGTCGAGCAGGCGCTCGATGGCCGATTCCTCGGAGTCGGGCAGCTTGAACCCGTCCGGACCGAACAGCTTGATGCCGTTGTCCTGGTAGGGGTTGTGGCTCGCGCTGATCACGACCCCCGCGTCCGCGCGCATGCTCTGAGTCAGGTTGGCGACGGCCGGCGTCGGAATGGGTCCGCTCAGCATCACGCGCCCGCCCATGGAGCAGATCCCCGCGGAGAGGGCGGTCTCGAGCATGTAGCCGGAGAGGCGTGTGTCCTTGCCGATCACGACCCGAGGCGAACGCTTTCGCCCCTTGCCGGCGACGGCCGCGATGGCTCGCCCCAACCTGAGGGCGACCTCGGGGGTCATGGGATGGACGTTCGCCTCTCCGCGGATCCCATCCGTGCCGAAGAGCTTGCGCTCAGTCACGGAAGTTCACGAACTGGAGATCGAGGTCGATCTCGGTCTTGCGCAGCAGGGCGATCACCTCCTGCAGATCGTCACGCTTCTTGCCGCTGATGCGCACCGCGTCCTCCTGAATCGAGGCCTGGACCTTGATCTTCGACTCCTTGACGAGTGTGACGAGCTTGCGCGCGTTGTCGCGATCTACTCCCTGCTTCACCTTGACGAGCAGCTTCGCGGAGCCCTTGGGACCCGGCTCTGCCTCGCCGACATCCAGGAACTTCAAGCTCACCTTGCGCTTGATGAGCTTGCCCTGCAGGACGTCCAGGGCGGCCCGGACGCGCTCCTCCGTGGACGCCGTGAGGAGCAGACCGGCCTCGGTCTTCTCGAGGGTCGCGTTGGTGCCCTTGAAGTCGAATCGCTGGGCGACCTCTCGCGACGCCTGGTTCAGCGCGTTGTCGATTTCTGCCCAATCGGGCTTGGACACGACGTCGAAGGAGGCCACGTCAGAGGTCCGCTGGAGGATCGACCGGCAGCCCGAGCAACAGCGCCCGGGCCGCGCCGGCCAGGAAGATGGACCCCGCGACCACGACGACCCCACGCGGCCCGACGACGGTGCGCGCCCGCGCGACGGCCGCCTCGACCGAGTCCGCGACCTCCCCCTTCAGGTACTGCGCCATCTCCCGAGGATCCACGCCCCGCTTCAGCGGCGGAGCGGCGTAGACGCGGTGCCCGACCATGTGCTCCAGGCGGTCGAGCATCGCCCGCCAGTTCTTCGTGTCGAGAGTCCCGAACACGAGGGCGACGTCGCGCCGCGACTCGATTTCCCCGAGGAGGCTGGGATCGAGCATGTGCGACAGGGCGACGGCACCGTCGGGATTGTGCGCGCAGTCGATGAGCGTGAGCTCCTGGCCGTTGCGGTGCAGGAGCTCGTTGCGTCCGGGCCAGGCGGTCTGCTCGATCCCCTGGGAGATGGCCTCCGTCGTAAGCCCCAGCTCCCGGGCGGCCGTGACGGCCACGGCGAGGTTCGTCCCGAACATGGCGAGGCGCGGATAGGCGATCTGGGCTCCGGGGGTGGGCTCGGGGCTTCCCAGGGGGACGAGCCTCGCGCCGCGCTCCGCGATGGCAGCCTCGATCACCGCGCGCGCGTCGGGGTGGACCTTGCCGACGACGACGGCTGAACCGGCCTTGATGATTCCGGCCTTCTCCGCGCCGATCTTGGCGAGGGAGTCGCCCAGGTCCGCCATGTGGTCGAACGCGATGCGCGTGATCGCCGCGACCCGTGGCGGGGGGACGACGTTGGTCGCGTCGAGGCGTCCCCCGAGTCCGACCTCGAGTACGGCGAGCTCGACGCCAGCCTGCTGAAAGGCGAGGAGCGCCATGAGCGTCGTCGCCTCGAAGAACGTGAGGTCGGGCGCCTCGTTCAGCACGCGCTCGGCAATGGGGACGAGGAAGGACTCGTCGACGGGAACGCCGTCGATCTGGATGCGCTCCACGAAGCGCGTGAGGTGCGGCGACGTGTAGAGACCCACGCGCTTGCCGCCCGCGCGCGCCATGGAAGCGACGAAGGCACAGACGCTGCCCTTTCCGTTCGTTCCCGCGACGTGGACGACCTCGAACGACCGCTCCGGATGTCCCATGGCCGCGCAGGCCGCGGTCATGCGCTCCAGCCCGAGCCCCCGGCCTCGCGCCATGAGCGCGTACAGGCGCTCCAGGACGCTCGCGTACGCCGTCACGCGGCCGCCCCCGCGTGCGCGGCGGGCGCCCCGAGGTGTCCCGGAGCCGCGGCTTCGAGCGAGCCTTGGGGCGACGTCGTCACGTGATTTCCTGGGCGTGTCTTCGCGGGTTCGAGCGGGGGACGGGAGGCGAGTCTAGTACGCCGCCTGCTCCTTGCGACGCAGCATCGCGCGTCCGAGCGCAAGCGGCGAATTTTGCCCGTTTCCGTCGAATTGGCTAGCCAATTCCACATGGATGCCGGACGACCGGTCACGCGACGTGGAGTCGTCCCGCTCGCGCTCGCGCTCACGTCCCTCTTCCTCCTCGGGCACGCCACGCCGGCCGGGGCCAGCGCGCCGCAACCGGCCAGCGTCGGGTCACCCACGGACGGCCGACTGGAGGCGGGCGTGCGGCTGCAGGAAAACGACGGGCGCCTGAGACTCCGAAACGCAGCGGGCGCCGTCTGGGGCCTGCCGGAGCTGGTGCGGCTCATCGACAAGAGCGCGAGGACCGTCAACCGGAAGTTCCCGGGGTCCGTCCTCCTGGTGGGCGATCTGTCGCTCCGCCGTGGCGGAAGCATCGGCGGACACCACTCTCACGAGAGCGGGCGCGACGCCGACGTCGGCTTCTATTTCGTGGGGCGGGACGGCAAGCCGGCAGCCACCGAGCAGTTCCTCCGGGTCCTGTGGAACGGTCGCGCCGCGGACCGGCCCGATCTCGAGTTCGACGACGCGAGGAACTGGGCTCTCGTGCAGTCCTGGATGACGAGCTCCGACGCGCGAGTGCAGCACATCTTCGTGGCGGAGCCGCTCCGGCGGCGACTGCTGAAGCACGCGACCGCGGCCGGCGTGTACCTGCCGGTCCGACACCGCGCGGCGATTGCCATGAAGCAACCCACGCGGGGTTTGCCTCACGACGACCACTTCCACGTGCGCATCAGGTGCCCGAGCGACCAGCGCGACGTGTGCATCTCCGAGCCCGATCGACCCCGCAGCCCGCGGCCGAAGGCGCGGCCCGCCCGCCCGCGCCCGCTGTCCGCCGGGAAACCCGGCCGCGCGGAGGCCGGCTAGGCCGACCCCTTGGCCCCCCGCGCCCTCTCGGGGACACTCGGATGCCCATGGTGGACAGTACGGTGGTGGACCCTGGCTCCCGAGCCCCGTTGCTCGGTCGTGACGCAGAGCTCTCCGCCCTGCGCGGCGCCGGGGACCTCTCGCGCGAGCGCAAGGAGACGCGCATCGTCACCCTCCTGGGCGCCAACGGCATCGGCAAGAGCCGGATCGTGCAGGAGTACCTCGCTCAGCTCCGGAACGCCGGAGGGCGACCTCCGCGAGCCTATCGCGGCTCCGCTCGCGACCTGCGCCTCTCGTACGGCATCTTCGCGCGCCTGCTGCGATCACGCTTCGGCCTCGTCGAGGGAATGGACGCCGAGGCGGCGAAGGCGCAGGTCCGTGCCCAGGTGGCAAAGGTCCTGGACGACCGCAAGGTCGGAGACGTCTGCTACTTCCTCGGCCAGCTCCTCGACCTGCCGTTCGCCGATAGTCCTCTGACCAAGGCGGTGGCGGACGATCCGCTTCAGGCGCGGCTGCTCCGCCGCGCGGTCATTCGCAGCTTCGTGGAGAGCGATTCGGGTCAGGGCCCCCTCTGCCTGATGTTCGAGGAGCTGCACAACGCAGACGACGAATCCATCGAGCTTCTTCGCTACCTCGTGGAGAACCTTCGCGGGCCGATCCTGCTCATCTGCACGGCGCGGTCGGAGCTCCTCACCCGTCACCAGGACTGGTTCGATTTCGGTGGCGACCGCCACACACGCCTCGACGTCGGGCCCGTGACGGACGAGGACGCCGTCAGGATCATGGAGGCCTTGCTCGCGCCCTGCGAGGGAGGAGCGCCCGACGCGCTCGTCGAAGCCGGCGTCAACCTCGCCGGTGGAACGCCGGGGCTGCTCGAGCAGATGGTGAGGATCTTCCACGACCACGGCGTTCTCGCGGAAGAGAGCGCGCTCGCCCGGGATCCGGTGTGGAAGGTCAATCTCGAGAAGCTGTCCTCCGTGCGGCTGCCCATCACGGTGGACGACGCCGTCACGGCGAGGATCGCCGCTCTGGGACCGGAAGACAGGAAGCTCCTGGAGCACGCCGCGGCGATGGGCAGCGTGTTCTGGCTCAACGCTCTGGTGACGTTGCGGCGAATGGACGCCGACTCTCCGAAGCTGTGGCGGCCCGGTGTCGCCACGGACGTGGAGGAGGTGCGCGCGCGCATCGACGGCCTGATCCAGCGCGACTACGTCCTCGAGCTTCCCGACAGCACGTTCAAGAACGACAAGGAGTACGTCTTCAAGCACAACCTGGAGCGTGAGCGGATCTCGCAGCTCACGAGCGCTGCCACGGGGCGCCGCTACCATCAGGCCATCGCCGACTGGCTGGCGCACCTCGACGCCACGCTGTCCCAGGAGGAGTACATGGCGATGCTCGCGCACCACCTGGAGCTGGCGGGGACGCGCACCCGCGCAGGGCAGGTGTACGTGGACGCGGGAGACGCGGCGCGGGCACACCATGCCGCGAAGAAGGCCCACGAGTACTACGCGCGCGGGCTGGACCTCCTCGGCGATTCCGACGCGCGCCGGCGCCTCGAGGCGCTCCACAACGACGGCGACGTTCTGCTCACCATGGGGCGGACGGACGAGGCCCTGTCGGCGTTCTGGGACATGCAGAATCTGGCCTACCGCCTCGGCCTGTCGTCGAAGGGGGCCGCGGCGCACAACCGCATCGGAAGGCTACATCGGGATCTCGGTGCTCTCGCGGACGCTTCCGAGCACCTCGACGCGGCGCTCGAACTCTTCATCGCGTGCGGCGACGAGCGCGGCATTGCGGCGTGCCACGACGACATCGGGAAGCTGCTGTGGATCAAGGGAGAGTACGAGCCTGCGCTCGAGCGCATGAAGGACGCCCTCGAGCGGCGAAAGAAGATCGGCGACCGTCGGTCGATCGCGCTCAGCTTCAACAACATCGGACTGGTGTGGATGGACCACGGTCGGGAGGCGAACGCGCGCGAGGCGTTCGAGGCCGCCCTCGAGCTGCGGCGCGAGATCTCGGATCCGCTCGGCGTGGTTCAGACGCTCAACAACCTGGGACGCCTGGCGCAGACCCAGAACGACCACGTGAAGGCGCTCGATCTGTTCAGGGAAGCCCATGACATTGCTCAGGAAATGGGCGAGCGAAATCGCATAGCCGTCGTGCTCACCAACATCGGCGAGGCGCACTACAGGCTCGGCGACGTCGCCGCCGCGGTGCGCATCCTCTCCGAGGCCGAGGAGCTGTGCGACGAGCTGGGCGATCGCCTCCACCTGGCGGAGGTCAAGCGCGGCCTGGCGAAGGCCTACCTGCTCAAGGGCGAGCTCCGAAAGGCCCGTGAGTACATCAAGGTCGCCGTCGATCTGTTCGGGCAAGTGAAGAGCAAGGTGCACCTGGCCGTCGCTCTGCGAACGCTGGGCGAGGTCACCGGAGCCGGTGCCTGGGGGCAGGGGCACGAGAGCAAGGCCGTGGACTACTTCATGCGCGCCATCACCATGTGCAAGGAGGTCGGGAACGAGCTCGAGGTCGCGAAGAGCTACCGGGCCTTCGCGGACTACGTGACCCGCTCTGCCCACTACCGCGGGAACGCCGACATCCAGCGTGAGGCGTCGGTGCTCTCGGAGATGGCGGACGAGATCTTCGCGCGTCGCAAGATCGCGTCGGGTGCTTGACGAGCGGTCGTGACGCCTCCGACGTCCGAAGGAGACCCCGCGCAGGCCCTCCGTGCCGTCGCGCGGGAACTCGAGCAACGCTACCTCGGCAAGTCCGAGACCATTCGACTCCTGCTCGTGGCGCTGCTCGCCGAGGAGCACGCCGTGCTCGTCGGACCCCCGGGAACCGCCAAGAGCGCGCTCCTGCGGGATCTGGCGACGCTCCTGGATCGCAGGTACTTCGAGTACCTCCTGACGCGGTTCACGGAACCGAACGAGATCTTCGGCCCCGTCGACATCGAG
>CAZARU010000018.1:51687-79869 GCA_964487605.1 uncultured Polyangiaceae bacterium | reverse complement strand
ACGATCAAGAACCTGACCGAGTACGGCGCCTTCGTCGATCTCGGCGGCATCGACGGCCTCCTCCACATCACCGACATGTCGTGGGGCCGCGTGAACCACCCGAGCGAGGTGTTCCAGGTCGGGGACAAGGTCACCGTCAAGGTCCTCAAGTACAACCCGGAGACGGAGCGAGTGAGCCTGGGCCTCAAGCAGACCCAGGAAGACCCGTGGAACCACGCCGAGGAGGTCTACGTCATCGGCAAGAAGGTGAGCGGGAAGGTGATGAGCATCACCGACTACGGTGCCTTCGTGGAGCTCGAACCGGGCATCGAGGGGCTCATTCACGTCAGCGAGATGAGCTGGACGAAGAAGGTGAAGCACCCCTCGAAGGTCGTCGAGCCCGGCCAGGAGATAGAGTGCCAGGTGCTCGAGGTCGACGCGCGGGCGAAGCGCATCAGCCTCGGCGTCAAGCAGCTCGAGCCGGATCCCTGGTCGCTCTTCACCGACAAGTACAAGCCGGGCGACAAGGTCTCCGGCGAAGTCCGCTCCATCACCGACTACGGCGTCTTCGTGGGGATCGAGGAGGGCGTGGACGGCATGGTCCACAAGACCGATCTGTCGTGGACCGTGAAGGTCAACAATCCGGCGGACCTCTACCAGAAGGGTGATGACGTCGAGGCGCTCATCCTCTCCATCAACCACGACGAGAAGAAGGTGTCGCTCGGCGTGAAGCAGCTCTGGGACGATCCCTGGGGCACCGCCACCGATCGCTTCCCACCCGGGACCGTTGTCGAGGACGCCGAGGTCCTGTCATCCATCGACTACGGTGTCTTCGTGCGCCTGTCGGACGGCATCGACGCCCTCATCCCCCGCAACGAGATCCCCGCCGGCGTGGAGCTTGCCCCGAAGCAGAAGGTGAAGGCCGAGGTGTCGAACGTCGATGTGGTCGATCGCCGGATCACCATGACGATGCGTGAAGGCAGCGGCCACTCCGCCGAAGGTGGTGGCCCGCCGCGCGAGGCGAAGCCGAGCAACAAGGCCACCCTCGGCGACCTGTTGAAGGACAAGCTCGCCGACAAGCTGCAGACGCTCGCCAGCGAGCCCGCCGAGGGGACTGCGCCCGAAGGCTCCGAGGGCGACGGCGGCGCGGCCGGCTGACGGGGTTCGGTATGCGATCGGGGGACCCCCCCACCGTCCAGCGAGAGCCCGTGCCCGTGAGCGGTGGCGACTGGACTCGCCGGCGCGTTCTCTTCCTCGCGATCAGCGGGGGGCTCGTCGTCGCGTTCCTGTTGCTGGTTCGCGAGGTGCTCCTGCCTTTCGTGCTGGCGATTCTCATCGCCTACGTGCTGACCCCGCTCGTCGCCGCCTGCGAGCGGATCAGGATCCCGCGCTCGGTCTCGATTCTGCTGGTCTACGCCGTGACGTTCGTCCTCGTGTACTCCTCGATCGCCGCGATTGCGCCCCGGGTGGTGACCGAAACGGTCGCGCTCGGTCGCGACACGCCGGCGCTCGCGCGTAGCTTGACGACGAAGTGGGCGCCGCGTGTCGAGGCGCGCGTGCGGACGCTTCTGGCTCGAGAGGACCCGCCCGTACCGGCCGAGCCGGTTCCCGCGTTCGAGGTTCGTCCCCGTTCCGACGGTTCCTTCGCCGTGGAGCTGGGATCCGGCCTGACCATCGTTCAGGAATCCGAGAAGAGCTGGACGGTGCAGCGCGTCGGGGACGAGCACGGCGGCTTCGACGTCTCCGTGCTCATGGACGACGCGATCGACGCGACGATCAAGTTCGTCAAGCAGAACCTCCTCGAGATCGTCAGGGTGGGTCAGGTCGTGGTCAGCACGCTGAGCAGGGGCATCTTCCTCATGTTCATGACCCTCATGGTCGCGGGCTATCTGATGCACACCCGGGACGACATCATCGCGTTCTTCCGCTCGCTGCCCCCGGCGCGCGCACGGGCCAGCTTCGATAGGCTCGTGAAGCGCGTGGATCGGGGTTTCGCCGGCGTCGTGCGTGGCCAGCTCCTCATCTGCCTCGTCAACGGAATCCTTTCTGCGATCGGATTCTGGCTCTTCGGGCTGAAGTACTGGCCCATCCTCTCCATCATCGCGGGCGTGATGAGCATCATTCCGATCTTCGGCTCGATTCTCAGCACGATTCCGGCGGTGCTCGTCGGTCTCACGCAGGACATCTGGACGGCGCTCTGGGTGCTGCTGTGGATCATCGGCATCCACCAGGTCGAGGCGAACCTGCTCAATCCGAAGATCATCGGGGTTGCCGCCAAGGTGCATCCGGTGCTGGTCGTGCTGTCGCTCATCGTCGGTGAACATTTCGCCGGTCTCTGGGGTGCGCTGCTCGCAGTGCCCGCGCTGTCGCTCGTCCAGTCCCTCTTCCTGCACTTCCGGCAGGAGTCGATGCCCGACCTGGCGCCGGACAGCTTCGCGCCGCCGCCCCGGGAGACGGGCTGATGGCGCGCCAGGCGAGGAAGATCGAGCGCGCCCAGGCGCGCGACGCCGGCGATGGGCAGGGCAAGAGGAAGGCGCTCTCGCAGCCGCTGGTGCAACGCCCGGATCCGACGGCAGACCTCGCGCGCGCCACGAGTCTCCGCCCGCTGCTGACGCGCCTGGGGCTTCCGCTCCTGGCAGTGTGGGTCATTTGCCTGCTGATCGCCGGCTTCTCGACCAGCCGCGTCGCCATCAGCGTCGCGCTCTCCATTCCGAGCGTTCTGACGCTGGTGGCCGCGGGTGTCGTCGTGTGGGCACGGCGACAGGCGTCGAAGGCCAAGGGCGTCGCGGGGATCCTGCAGGGGGCAGACACGAAGGAGGGGCGACGTGCGGCGCTCGATCGCCTCGACGCCGACTTCAAGAAGAACGACCCGGCCGCGGTCTTCGCCAAGGCGCAGCTCTTGCTCCAGGAGGATCCGGACGAGGCGCTCGCGGTCCTCGAGAAGATCGATCTGACGAAGGTCATGGCGCCCGTAGCGGACCAGGCGCGGGGGCAGCGCGCCATGATTCACCTGATGAAGGGCGAGGCGACGCGTGCCCGAGACCTGGTCGACTCCATCGAGCTCTCGCGCCACCAGGATGCGCGGGAGCGCGCCATGCTCGGCGCGGTGATCGCGGAGGCCTGGGCGCGCACGGGTCAGGCGAAGAAGGCCGTCGAGACCCTGGAGGTCTTCGACCCCGAGGACGACGAGTACGCCCAGCTCAGGCCGCAGATCTACCGGGCGCGCGCCTACGCGTACGCGTACGTGAGCCGCACCAGGGACATGCGCCACGCGCTCCGGAAGCTGCTCGACCTGGATGCGCGCCTGCTCGGCGGGTTCTTCACCAAGAAGTCGCATCCCCTGCTGCAGAAGGAAGCCAAGAAGCTGCTGGAGAAGAGCGGTCAGCTCCCCCGGAAGATGGTCGTACAGCGCCGGATGTAGCGGGAGCGTGTCGACGTCAGAGGCCGGTGATGGTCGCCTTGGCCAGCGGTACGAGCGTGATTTCGGGGAGCAGCTCCGCGTACGAAACGACGCGCACGTGCGGAAAGTCCGTCTCGAGGAGCTTGCGGACGAAGCGGCGAACGTCGGGCTGGGTCAGCACCACGGTGGGGGACGTCGCGGAGCGTTCCGCGTCGGCCGTCGCGACGGCGCGTCGGATGGCCGACACGACGTCGCGGGCCGCGGCCGGCGCGAGCGTCAGGAAGCTCCCGGCCGTCGTGCGCGAGATCGAGCCCCGGACGGTCTCCTCGATGGTGCTCTCCAGCAGAACGACGCCGAGCTCGTGCGCACCCTGGGTCAGATCATGGGTGATGGCGCGGCGGAGATGGGAGCGGACGAACTCTGCGAGGTTCAGCGGGTCCCGGTCGTTGGCGGCCCCCTGGGCCAGGGCTTCGAGGATCGCCTTGAGATCGCGTATCGAGACGCGCTCCTCGACCAGGCGCCGCAGCACGTCGGCCAGCAGCGTGACGGTCACGGGCTTCGGGACCACCTGCCGCACCGTGGCCGGTGCGATCTGCTCCAGCTGATCGAGCATGCCCTGGGCCTCCGATATTCCGACGAAGTCCGCGGCACGTTCGCGCAGGAGGCCCACGCACCGATTCATCACGTGCTCCGCAGCGTGCGCGTCGGGGAGGTCCGCCGGGAGCTCGAAGGCCGAGAGCGGCACCTCGTGCAGGAGCACCACCACGTGCCGGCCCGGTAGATCCGCGCTCGAGCTCACGGAGCACGTGGGGATCGCGGCACCGAGATCCCTGAAGACGACCTCCCGTGTGGCCTCGGTCGCCGACCTGAGCCCGGCACGGCGGACCTCCCCGCCGCGCACCTCGTCGTCCAGGAGCGGCGCCAGATCCGCGCTCACCTCGAGGGCCCACGGTACGACCACCGGCACGAAGCGAGGGGCACTGGAGGGATCGTCTCGCAAGACGGGTTCGTGAGCCGTCAGGAGGGCGGCCTCCCGCACCGTGCGGCCACGGACCCGGGAAGCGACCCAGAGCAGCGCGCCGATGACCAGGAACGGGACCGCAGGCAGCCCAGGCACGATCGCGAGTGCGCCGACGAACACGCTCGCCACGGCGAGCGCACGTGGCTGGCCGAAGAGCTGCCCCGCCAGGTCGTCGCCGAGCGGCGTCTCGGCGTCCTCGCTGGCAACGCGAGTCACGAGAATGCCGGCGGCGGTGGCCACGACCAGCGCCGGGATCTGCGTCACCAGCCCGTCGCCGATGGTCAAGAGACCGTAGCGCTTCAGCGCCGTGACGGCCTCCATGTCGCGCTGCCCGACGCCGACGGCCAGACCGCCGAGCAGGTTGATGGCCGTGATGAGGAAGGAGGCGATGACGTCGCCCTTGACGAACTTCATCGCCCCGTCCATCGCCCCGTAGAACTGGCTCTCTCGACCGAGCGTGCGGCGGCGCTTGCGCGCCTCGACGCCGTCGATGGCGCCCGAGCGCAGCTCCGCGTCGATGGCCATCTGCTTGCCGGGCATCGCGTCCAGGGTGAAGCGGGCCCCCACCTCCGCGACGCGCTCACTGCCCTTTGCGATGACGAGAAACTGGATGAGCGCGAGAATCAGGAAGATGATCCCGCCGACGACGTAGTTGCCGCGCACGACGAACGTGCCGAACGCGCGAATCACCTCTCCCGCGTCGGCCTGGAGCAGGATGAGGCGAGTGCTCGACACGTTGAGCGCCAGCCGAAACAGCGTCGTGATGAGCAAGAGCGTCGGGAACGCGGCAATCTTCAGGGCGTCGGAGACGTAGAGCGACACCAGCAGGATGACGACGGACATGGCCAGGTTCGTCGCGAGCAGCAGGTCGAGGAGCCACGTCGGCAGGGGGACGATCATCAGCCCGACGACGGCGATGACCAGGGCTGCGAGCGCGGCGTCCGCGACGCCGATGCGCCGGCGCCTGGGGCGCGCGAGGGCGGACAGGGCCATGGGTCAGCTCGGCGCCGTGAAAAGGCCGAGCACCCCCGTGTAGAGCTGAAGCGTCGGCTTGCCCGCGTGGGGGGCAATCTCGAACGAAGACTGCATGCCGGCGAAGGGAAGCTTCGCGAACCGCTCCCGGAGGATCTTCGAATCGACGTCGTAAGCCTGATACAGCCCCGAGCCTCGCCCGGCACAGTTCAGGTACAGCCCGAAGCGCGGCGCGGCCCCGGCGAGCTCCCGCTGCAGCTCGCGCGTCACGGCCTCGAGGTCGCGACGCGCCGCCGTCGCGTCACGAATGCCGAAGGTCATCCGCAACCCCTCGCGCACCTCGCTCGAGACCATGAGCGACCGGTGGACCGGGTCCACGCCCTGCAGCGCGCGCAGCACGAGCTGCGGGCGTCCCCCCTGTCCTGGCGCCATGCCTTCCTCCGACGCCAGCACGGCGAGCACCAGGGGCTGGTCCACCAGGTCGCTGCCCATGGTGGACAGCACGTCCAGGGCCGGCTCGTCGTCCAGACGCACCACCATGTTGCCGCGGATCTCCGTGATGCTCTTGAGGGGCCCCAGAAGCCTGCAGGCGGGGGACGCGCGGATGACCGGTGGTGACAGGCCGCGCACCATCAACCCCACGGCGGCGGAGCTGATGACCTCGCCGTCGGCCGTCACGACGGCGGGGTCGCTCGGGCCGACCGTGCCGGCGCCGATGACGTGCCGTGCTCCTCGCGCCTCCTGGACGGGTTCGAGGGTGTGAGGGCCGAATCCCTCCGGTCGCACGAACACGATGATGGCGGGCTCGGTCTTCCCCGCGCGGTCGGTGATCGCCCGCGCGAGGGCGTCGCCGACGTCGTCGCGGACGTGGGCGGGGACGGCGAGCGGCTCCACCCGCCCGCCAGTCCACGCGAGCACGGCCGCCGCGGATTGGCCCTCCACCTCTCCGTCCTGGGTCAGCACGCCCGCTCCCGGCGCGATGACCACCGGCGTGCCGATGCGCGCAGACGCCACCTCGGCGGCGATGTCGCTCACCTTCTGCGCGAGATCTCCCGAGACGAAGACGACGGCTCCCGACGGCCTTCCCGCGCGAGTGGTGGCTTCGGCGACGGCACGCGCCACCCGCTCCGGACTCGAAGAGCGCACGCCGACGCTCACCGCCGCTTCCGCCATGGCGTCCGAAGGTATTGGCCGCCCCGGGACGACGCAAGCGGCCGGCCGCGGGCCGCGGACCCAAGAAGGTGCTTTCAAAGACGCACGGGCGTCTCTATCGTGGTGTTCTCCCATGTCTCGTGACCGACTCGCGCTTCGCTCCTACGGGCTCACGGACGTGGGTCGGCGTCGAGAGGTCAACGAGGATGCGTTCCTCTGCAACGACGAGCTCGGGCTCTGGGTGGTGGCGGACGGCATGGGCGGACACGCGGCGGGCGAGGTCGCCAGCGGGGAGGCCATCGACACGATCTACGGAATGGTCGCCCGCGGGCGCCGCACCCTCGACCTCACGGGGGACTTCAGCCCGGAGAAGGCGCGGGCGGCGTCGCGCCTGCTCGAAGGTTCGGTCCAGGCGGCGACGTACATGGTCTACGCGCTCGGCGAACTCGACTCGACGAAGTCGGGGATGGGTACGACGATCAGCGCCATGTTCAGCGTCGGAGAACACGCGATCACCGCGCAGGTCGGGGACAGCCGCATCTACCAGATTCGAGATGCCACGGCGGTGCAGCTGACCGAGGATCACACGCTCATCGCGTGGCAGCTCAAGCAAGGGCTCATTTCCGAGGAGGAGGCCAAGAAGAGCCGCCACCGGAACGTGATCACGCGAGCCGTCGGCAATCGCGACTACGTGCAGGTGGACACCGGCGTGGTCGAGCTGGAGCTGGGGGATCAGTTCCTGCTCTGCTCGGACGGACTGCACGGCTACCTGAAGGACGAGGAGATCCCCGAGCTGGCGGCCACCGGTGGTCAGGAGTCCGTGCGACAGCTCATCGATCTGGCCAATCGCCGGGGTGGCAAGGACAACATCACGGCCATCCTCGTCGAGGTCTGCTGACGGGGCGGGGCTCCTTCACCCCGAACTTGGCCAGTTTCTTCCGACCCGGTAGCGATACGGCTCGTCGGAGGAATGGAAGGTATGAGCGTACGGCGCATCGGGGTCGTGATGGGCGGGACTTCGGCGGAGCGTGACGTCTCGCTCCGCTCCGGCGAGGCGGTAGCCTGCGCGCTCGAGGGCGCGGGGCATCGCATCGCGCGCATCGTGCTCGGTCAGGGCACGGACTGGATCGACGCCCTGCGCGCGGCGAGGATCGACGTCGCGTTCCTCGCCCTGCACGGTCGCCTGGGCGAGGACGGCTGCGTCCAGGGCCTGCTCGAGATCCTGGGTATCCCGTATACGGGTTCCAACGTGACGAGCAGCGCGCTGGCCATGGACAAGCTCAAGGCGAAGGAGATGTTCCGCCTCCACAACGTGCCCACGCCGCCGTACTACGAGGTGGATGCCGCACAGTCGCTCGCCGACGTGGAGCAGTTCCACGGCTCTTTCGGATTTCCGGTCATCGTGAAGCCGCGTCGCGAAGGGTCGAGTGTCGGCGTCGCGCGCGCCCACCACGTGAGCGAGCTGTCGTGCGCCATCGCGCGCGCGCGTGAGCACGATCGGTCCGTGCTGGTCGAGCGCTTCATCGCCGGGCGCGAGCTCGCCGTGGGAATCCTGGACGGCCGCGTTCTGGGCGCGATCGAGATCGTTCCGAAGAGCGGAATCTACGACTACCACTCCAAGTACACGCCCGGACAGACGGAGTACTTCATGCCCGCCCGCCTTCCGGCGACGCGCTACCGCGGCGTCTTGAACCTCGCCGAGCGCGCGGCGCGCGCGCTCGATACGTCGGGGGCGGTTCGGATCGATCTCATCGCCACCGAGGGGCACAACGAGTACGTGCTGGAGGTGAACACGTTGCCGGGCATGACGCCGACGAGCCTCTTGCCCAAGATTGCTCAGGCCGCGGGCTACGGCTTCGTCGAGCTGTGCGAGGCCATCGTCCAGTCCGCGGCGACGTCGCACGCCTCGCCGTCGGTTGGCGCGCCCACCGCCAGCGAGGCCGCCGGCGTTCGTCGCGGGTCACGCTCCGCGCGCATGAAGGTCGCCGTCTGACGGCGGCTCAGAGGGGATTCTCCTCGTCCGCGGGGGCGACGTCCGGCGAGGCTCCGCTGGGCTCCGCGGGTGCGTCGGCGGCGGGGCGATCGGTAGCCGTGGAGGCCTCGGCCGAGCCCGCGGCGCCGCGGGCGGCGCATCCCTTGCGCACGGACAGGTTGTGCTCGTTGATGGTCCACCGGACCTTCTCGAAGCCGTCGTCCGGCGTGAACACGTAGCGCGCCGCGTCCGCCTCGGCGCCCTCCTTGCCGCTGGGGTTCACGGCGAGCCCGGCCGCGCCGAAGCCGAAGCCACCGACCAGCGCGATGCCTGCGCCCCAACCCGCCTTGGTGCCGTCCACGTCGGCCTCGTCCTCTTTGAGGCCGGTCTCGCGGTTGGTGACCTTCTTGGTCTGGGACAGGCCGTCCACGAAGAGGATCGTTCCGACGACGAACGCGGCCACGCCGACGACGCCGAGCCCCGACGCAATGACCCGCTTGCGGTCGTGGGACTCGACGCCCTTCTTGTGGCGGGCCACCAGGGGCGACGAGCCGAGGTCCTCTTCGTGGCCCGGGATGCTCTCCGGGTCGGTGCCACCGACTCGGTACATGCCCAGGCCGTCCTCGTGCGTCACCGTCTGTCGGCCGGAGGGGACTTCGCGGCTCGTCGGGGCGAGGATCAGCCACGCCTCCTTCTCGCAGTCGTTCACGGGAGCGCCTGCGGGCAGCGTCACCTCGGGGCCGCCGAGGCGGTGCACGGTGGTCGCGCAACCCGCATGGAGCAGGGAGAGCACGCCCAGGCACGCGATGACGGACTTCACGGGTCCGCGAGTATCATGCCGGCGAGAGGTCGTCATCCGGCGCCGCACGCCGCTCGCCCACGCCCGCGAACGACTCGCTTGTCTTCGCGCCTCGAGCGGCTACCCTTCCGCCGCCCTCGGTCCCCGTCGTCTAGCCAGGCCCAGGACACGGCCCTTTCAAGGCTGTAACACGGGTTCGAATCCCGTCGGGGACGCTGCCTGCGCTCGCGGTCACCGATGCGGTGTCGCGGCGCTCGCGCGAGCCTGCATCACGGCGGCGTGGAGCGTTCGCGTTCGGTTCGCGTCGGCGTAGCTCACGACCACGAAATCGTCCGGTCCGCGGACGACGAGGAACGGTGGCGAGTCGAGCTCGGCGAAGAGGTGTCCGTCGCCCCAGCCCTCGACGCGAAAGTGACCCCTGACGGTGCTTCCGAGGCCGGTTCCGTTCGTGCGGAGCAGGATGCGTGGCAGCGCCTCGGTGAGCTCGACCGACTGCGCACCCGAGAGAGGCATCGTCGTGGAGTAGACCAGGCTCGCCACGTGCAGCCCCTCGGCGTCCACCGACGCCCTCGGCGGACGCGATTCGCCGTAGAGCATCCCACCGATGCCGAGCAGGACGGTGAGGACGATGGCACCGACGAGGAGCATCCACCGCGCCGCGCGTCGCGACACGTTCGCGGTTTCGGTCGCGTCGAGCGGTGCGGGGTCGCCGACGGCAGCGCGGAGCGCCTCGAGGAGTCTGTCGGGCTCGTCGGTCCCGATCCGGAGCTGCCGTCCGTCGGTGAGCACGACTTCGACCGCGTCCAACCCCGAGACGTTGTAGAGCACGCCTCCGCCGTAGAGCCGGATCCCCCAGCCGTGCGCCCAGGAGTTGCGCACGCGGCGGAACGTCCGGATGTCCCGGAGCGGCAGGCTCTTGCGCAGCACGCCGGGTCCGAACCAGAAGCGCAGTTCGTCGCCGCCCACGGTGACCGTCAGGCTTCCGAAGGCCGTACCGAGCGCGCCCACGAACAGCACGGAGGCGACGGCGGCTGCGGGCATGCCGAGGGCAACCAGCACCACGCCCAGGACCAGTGCGGTGCCGACGAACGCCGCCACGATGACCCAGCCTGGTTGCGTGTGTCGGTAGCCGCCCCGTTGCATTCCGCTGGCAGGCTAGCGCGCAGGGCCTGTGGGGCGGGAAGATTTCGGCGAGGGCGTACGACGACGACATGGGTGCGTCGGCGGATCGGCCTGGTGGTTCGCACCGTGGTAACCGGTGCTCGCAGGATGGGTGCCTCCACTCCGTGCATGCTCGCTGCCGTGTTCGTGCTCGGTTGCAGCGCGGCCGGCGAGGGTCCAGCGCGCCCGTTCCCTCGAGGGTCGGGTGGCGGCGCAGGAGCCAGCGACGCCGGTGCCCCGCCGGCGGACGCGGGCGGATCGAGCATCACCCCGAGGATCGCGGCGGGGGTCACCCACAACTGCGGGCTCCGCGCTGATGCGACGCTCGCGTGCTGGGGAACGGACCATCACGGTGAATCCCACCCCCCGGCGGGAGAGTTCACGACCGTCGCGGCGGGGCTCTCGCACACGTGTGCCGTCCGCGCGGACGGTGCGCTCCTCTGCTGGGGCATCGCGGCGCCCATGCCCTCGGCGGGCGAGTCGTTCACCGACGTCTCGACGGGCGGCTATCGAACCGCGGGGATGCTCGCCGCGTACACCTGCGCGATCCGGGTGAACGGGGAGATCGCCTGCTGGGGTGGCGCCGCCGCGCCAGGCGGCACGTACCGAGCGGTGTCCGTGGGCACCACCTCGGAGAGCGAGACCTTCGCGTGCGCGGTGCGCACCGACGGTGCCCTCGCGTGCTGGGGCTACGACGGCGACCGCCAGGCACGACCACCAGCAGGGCACTTCACGTCGGTGTCCGCGGGCGTCGCCCACGCCTGCGCCATCGACGCGGCCGGTGAGGTGCGCTGCTGGGGCGACGACAACCACGGGCAGTCGAGCCCGCCCGCGGGACCGTTCTCCCGCGTCACGGCCGGCATCGACCACACGTGCGGGCTTCGTCCGACGGGCGCCGTGGAGTGCTGGGGCTCGAACTACGAGGGCCAGAGCGAGGCCCCCACCGGCGAGTTCCTCGACGTGGCCGCGGGCGGCACTCACACCTGCGCCGTCTCGACCGCGGGCGCGGCGATCTGCTGGGGGCTCGACGAGTTCGGGCAGACCTCGCCCCCGGCGGATTTTCCCTGACCGGGCTCAGCCGCCTGCCGCGTCCGCGGGCGCGCCGGCTGCACCCGCCGCCGGACTCGCGTCCCCGCCGCTCGCTCCCCCCGTGCCGGCCCCGCCAGCCCCTGCCGCGCTCCCGCCATCGCCAGCGGTCCCGCCCGAGCCCGCGCCGCACGGTCCAGGAGATCTCACGTCCGTTCCGGCCTGCCGCGCTCGACAGTCGTTCGCGTACGTGTTGCCGTCGCACCCGCAGACCGGCGTGTCGCCGTTCCCGCAGCTCTGGGGCTCGCGGTGACACACGCCCTCGAATCCGCGATCGCCGCAGGTGTCCTTGGTGAACGCGCAGTAGCTGCCGCTCTCGCACGACTTCCCGGGCGAACAGCTCGCGTCCCCCTCCTCACAGCCCGATGACACGCCGACGACGACCACCACCGCTGCTGCGATCCACGTTCGAATCATCCGCAGGTTCTACGCCGTCGCCGCCGCGATCGCCAGCCGCCGAGCCGCGGGCACGGATCAGCCCTCGGGGGGCATGGAGGCCCGAAACGTCGCCGGCAGCTTCTCCTTCAGGCGTGTCTCCAGGGCTGCGAAGTCGAATCGATCGGGCCGTTCACCGCCGGGCAGAGCGGCGACGTCGTACGCCGCGGATCGGGCGCTCTGCAGCTTCTTCTCTTCGATGGGCAGGAGGCTGCGGAGGCTTCGCAGGCCGGCGAGCTCCTCGCTGCTGACGATCCCGTCCAGGGCTGCGAGCCACGACGCCACGGCGTAGGTGAGGGCTGCCTCCCAAGGCGACAGCGCTCCGAGATCGAGCGACGCGAGGTCCACCTTGCTCTCGCCGGCGCGCCGGACCTCCCCGAGCTCGTCGCCGACGCACCCGCAGGCTTCGGCGGCCCGGACGAGCCCGGCCGCTTCCTCCTTGCGCATGCGCCCGTCGGCCCAGCCGATGGCTGCGAGAGCGAGAAATGACGCCTTGGGAAGCTTCGTCGGCATGGGAGCCGAAGCTATCACGGGGCCCCGACAGGCGGGGCGTCCGCCTTGGACGATTTCGGCTCCGGGGGAACCGCCCGGTGGCCCGCCGAAAAAACGCCCAACTCTCGCCGGGATGGCGGAAGATCCCCGGACCCCATGGGACTTGAGATCGTTCACGCGGAGCTCGAGCGGCTGTTCGAGCTCGAGGAACTGAAGACGCTCAGCCGAGATCTGCTCGGTCTCGAACCCAACGACATCGGGGGGCACTCGGCGAAGGCGACCTTCGCGAAGGCGCTGACGGAACGATGCGTCGAGCTCGATGCCGTCGAGGCGCTGTGCGACGCCGTCTGCGCGTCACGCGCCGACGTCGACGGGCAGCTCCGCGAGCTCCGGAAGCGAGGGTTCGTGCAGCGCGCCGAGCTGCAGGGTGGCGACGAAATCGGGGACTACCTGGTCCTTCGTCGCCTCGGCGGGAGCCCTCACGGCACCGCGTACCACGCTCGCCGCGGCGGTGACGACGTGCGGCTCAAGGTGCTTCACCAGGACGCCGCCGCCGACCGTCGTGGCCTTCAGCGGTTCCTCACGCACGCCCGCCTCGTCGCGAAGGTGAGCCACACGGGGCTGCCGTTCGGCGTCGTGGCGGGCCGCATCGGTGACAGGTGGGGCGTCGCACACGAGCTGGTGTCGGGGGTTCCCCTCGCGGAGCGCATGCAGCAGACCGGCGCGATGCTCCTGCGCGAGGCGCTCTACGTCCTTCGCGGCATCCTGGAGCCGCTGGTCGCCCTGCACGCGCAGCGGCTCGCCCACGGCAACCTGCGGGTCGAGAACGTCCTCGTGGTGGAGGGCACCGACGCGGTCGTCCTGCTCGACGCGGGCGCGGAGCACCTCCGCGGACGTGCCGCCGTCCAGAACGGGCATGCCGATCACGCGGCAGGCCTCCCTCGTGCGCTCGCACCGGAGCAGCTCCTCGGCTCGGTGGCGGACGCTCGAAGCGACGTGTACGCCTTCGGGGTCCTGCTCTACGAGATCGTCAGCGGCAAGCCCGTTTTCCCCGCGGCGAGCGCGGCGGAGTCGCTCCTGGCGCACCTCACGAAGGAACCGGAACCGCTCAGCTTCGCGGCGCCCCGGGGCTGGGTGAACGCCGAGCTGGACGAGCTGGTGATGCGGCTCCTGGACAAGGACCCGAGCCGGCGCCTGCCGGATGCCGCTGCGGTTCTGGAGGTGATCGACGCCATAGGCGAAGCCTCCCTCAGGCCGCCGCCCGTTCGACTGTCCGACGAGGAGTTCGACAACCGCGTCGCCGCGCTCGTGTCCAACCCCTACGACGAGGAAGCCGCGGCGGTGTTCGAGGCGGGCATCGAGGAGGGGGCGGATCCGGCGCGCGTGGCGTCGTCGTTTCGCTGGGTGGCCGATCAGCTCCAGCCGCCGGACAACCCCGTGGTGCGGGCTGCGAAGCAGCGAATGCTGGCGCGCGCAGCGCGCCTGTACGAGACGAGCGCGCTCGACCTGGAGGCGGCAGAGCAGATCAACGAGATGCTGCTCGAGCTCGAGGAGACGGACGACGTCGCCTTCGCCGGGCTGCTCCGAGTACGGCGGCGGCTGAAGAAGCACGAGGAGGTCATCGAGATGCTCCTCGCGCGCTCCGAGGCCGCCGAGACCCGCACGGAGCGCGCGAGATCCATCGCCGAGATTGGACGGATCTACGCCCGCGACCTGGCGGACCCCGAGCAGGCGCTCGTGGCGTACGCCCAGGCGTTCTGCGAGGACCCGGACGACGGCACCTACGCGGACGAAGTGGAGCGCCTCGCACAGGGCAACGCCAA
This sequence comes from uncultured Polyangiaceae bacterium, assembly GCA_964487605.1. Taxonomy (GTDB): domain Bacteria; phylum Myxococcota_A; class Polyangia; order Polyangiales; family Polyangiaceae; genus JAJDAH01. The sequence goes on along the minus strand of CAZARU010000018.1, from coordinate 65,577 downwards.
GGCGTGGGAGGAGGCGCTCGGGAGCTGCTTCGGTGCGGCGCAGGCCGCGGACCTGCCGCCCGAGAGCAAGAACCGGCTGCTCACGCGCATGGGCAAGTGGTACATCGACAAGGTTTCGCGGCCCGATCTGGCGCTCTCGTGCTTCCAGGCGGTCGTTTCCACCGAGCCCTTCAACGACGAAGCGCTTCGTGGACTGACCACCATCTACCGCAAGGCGCAGCAGTGGCCCGAGCTCGGCATGGTGCTCACCGTCCGCGCCGACGCCGCGCCGACCCCCGCTCTGGCGCGCGATCTCCGGGCAGACGCCGCGGAGATCCTCGAGACAAAGCTGGCCGACGTCGCCGGGGGCCGCGCCCTCTACGAGCAGATCCTGGTCGAGGATCCCGGACACGCGAAGGCAGCGGACGCGCTCGGCCGCATCTACGAGCGGGGAGGGGACTTCGCGGGTCTGGCGCGCATCCTGGAGCAGCGCGCCGACGCGCTCTCGGGCGCCGACCGCCACGAGGTGCTCTGTCGCCTCGCCGAGGTGTACGAGGATCGCCTGGAGGATCTGTCGAAGGCGGAGCTGCGATACGACCTCGTGCTGAACGAGGACCCGGTGAACCTCGAAGCGCTCCGGGGGCTCGACCGCGTGTTCAGCCGCGCCGGCAAGTACCAGCCGCTCCTGGACGTCCTCGAGCGTCAGGTCCAACTCGCGGCGACGCCCCGCCAGAAGATCACGCTGTGGGAGCGCACCGCGGGGATCTACGACGAGGAGTTCCTCGACCACCAGCGCGCGGCGGGCGCGTTCGAGTCGATCCTGGACGTCGAGCCCGCGCACGACGGCGCCCTGACGCAGCTGGCGCGTCACTATCGCGCGCTCGAGCGGTGGAGCGACGTCGTCGTGCTCTACGAGCGACACATCGAACTCCTCACGGATGTCGACCGGCGGGTGTCCGTGGCCATGGCGCTCGGGGAGGTGCTCGCGGACAAGCTCAACCTGCCCGAACGCGCGATCGGTGCCTACGAGACCGCCCTCGCAAGCATGCCGGAGCACGCTCCCGCGCTCGACGCGGTGGCCAGGCTCCGGGCGACCGTCGGCGACGCCGACCGTGCTCTGGAGGCCATCGACACGCTGGCGCAGAAGGCGGCGACCGGCAGGGAGAGGGCCGAGCAGTACGTGCGCGCGGCGGAGCTCCTGGAAGCGCGCGGTGACGCGCTGGCCGCCATCGAACGGTACAAGAAGGCGGTGGACTCGGATCCCGACGACCGTCGGGCGTCTGCCGCGCTGCGCGCCGCTTACCTCGGTCGCGGTGACGCGAAGGCGGCGGTGGATCTCCTCGAGGTGGAGATCGGAAGGACGGAAGGCGATCGGGCCAAGGCGAGCCTCGCGGGGGAGATGGCGCGCCTCATGCTCGACCAGCTCGGCGACGAGGCGAGGGCCACCGTCACCGCGGAGCGCGCGCTGTCGGGAGATCCCACGAACCTGGCGGCGCGGGCCGTTCTGGGCGACATCGCCTTTCGCAACGCTCGCTACGTCGAAGCGGCGGGGCACTACGAGCAGGTGGTGCCGCACCCCGGCGCCCTCGCGCCGGACGCGGCGCGGGCGGTTCACATCGCCTACGTCAAGGCGCTGGCGAAGGGAGGCAAGGAGCAGAGGTCCGTCGACAGCGCGAAGACCCTGCTCGAACGCTGGCCCGACGACCCGGCGGCTCTTCGTGCGGCCGCGGACGTCGAGTTCGATCACGGCGTGCCGCGGCGCGCTTTCGAACTCTTCTGGGACTTCGAGAACCGCTTCGGAGGGGATCTCGACGACGGCGAGCGGGCCATCACGGTCTATCGGCTCGGTGAGGCGGCGCGCCGTTCGGGCGACCCCGAGGGTGCCATCGCACCGCTCTCGCGCGCGGTCGATCTCGACCCGGGCGCGCGCGAGCCGCTGAAGGCGCTGGCGCTGGCCTACGAGCAGAAGGGCGACTTCGAGTCCGCCGTGGACACCATGTACCGGCAGCTCGACGCCGTCGTCGGCGACGAACGCGTCGAGCTCCTGATCCAGATCGGAGACTTCGCGGCGAGCAAGCTGTCCGAGCCGACCTATGCGGCGAAGAGCTACCTGTCGGCGTTGAGCGAGCGACCCAACGATCGGAAGGTCCTCGGGAAGCTGATGCAGCTCTACAGTGAGGGCAAGGACTGGCGCCGGCTGGTGAAGGTCATCCTGAAGATTGCCAGCCTGGTCGAGGACGGAAAGCAGAAGGCGAAGTACCTGCACACCGCCGCACAGATTGCCGCGAAGGAGATGGACGACAGCCGGCAGGCGATCGAGCTGCTCGACCAGGTGCTCGCGCTCGATCCGAGCATGTCCGGTGCGCTTTCCGAGTCGCTGCGTCTTCGTCGCGGAGTGGGCGACATGGAGGGACTGAAGACGCTCCTCAAGGAGCAGATCCGCGTGTCGAGCGAAGCTGGCGATCGCGAGACGATGCTCCGATCCCTCGACGAGCTGTCCGACTTGTACCTGAACCACTTCAAGCGTCTCGACCAGGCCATTGCGGTACAGGAGGGCGCCCTCGAAGTGGACGCGGACAACCCGCGGCGCCAGGAGGCGCTGGCGGACCTCTACGTGCGTGACCCCTCGCGCTACCTCGACAGGGCCGTCAAGGCGCAGGCGCGCGTCCTGGAGGCGGATCCCTACCGGCCCGAGGCCTACCGCATCCTGCGCAAACTCTACACGGACGTGCGCCGAGCGGACGCGGCGTACTGCGTGTGCCAGGCGCTCTACGTGCTCAATCGCGCTGCGCCCGACGAAGCCATGTTCTACAAGCGGATGCGTACGGAGGAGCCCGCCAGCGCGCAGAACCGGCTCTCGGACGACGACTGGCTCGGGCAGCTCATGCATCCCGATGCCGAGCCGCTGCTAACGGCGGTGTTCTCGCTCATCCAGCCCTGCGTGATCTCCGCGCGGGCCAAGAGCGCAGAGTCGCAGGGCTACACGCCGAGCCATCGCGTCGATCTCAGCCTGCACCCTCACGGTGCGGTGCACGCCCTCCACTGGGGTGCGGAGGTGCTGGGCATTCCCGTTCCGCCCCTGTACCAGAACACGAACGACCAGGGCGGGCTCTCGTTCCTGCACGCTCACGAGCCGTCCGTCGTGCTCGGGATGGCGTCGCTCCGGGCAGACTTGCCCGCGCAGGCGGCCGCGTACATCGCGGGGCGTCAGCTCACGTACTTCCGGCCCGGCATGTACATCCGGCACCTCCTGCCGAGCAGCACGCTGCTCAAGGCTTGGATGTTCGCCGCCATCAAGCTCATCACCCCCCAGTTCCCGGTGGCCCCGGACATTGCCGGGCAGGTGCAGGAGGCCCTGCGTGTGCTCGGGCCTGCCATCGAAGGGCAGCGCAAGGACGCGCTGGCGCAGGTGGTCGCGCGCCTCATCAAGAGCGGCGCGGCGCTCGACCTCAAGAAGTGGATCTCCGGTGTCGATCTGACGGCCGATCGCGCGGGATTCCTGCTGGCCGACGATCTGCAGACGACGGTCGAGCTCATTCGCGCGTCCCCGGCGCGCGACCATTCGCTCCCGGCGGGTGATCGCGTGAAGGAGCTGTTCCCGTTCACCGTGAGCGAAGCCTACTTCACGCTTCGCCAGCGCCTCGGAATCGCCGTTGCATGAAGCGGTGAGACGGAGACGCATGGACACGCGAGGCCTTCACCTGCTCGTGGAGCTGCACGACTGCGACGCGCCGACCCTGAACGACCCGCTGCGGCTACTGGAGGCGCTGCGCCGTGGCGCAGAGTCCGCCAACGTGCGCATCGTCGCGGAAGCGTCGCACCGCTACGAGCCCGTCGGGGCGAGCGCCGTGGTCCTGATCGAGGAGTCGCACCTCTCGATTCACACCTGGCCCGAGCACCGCTACGCGGCCGTCGATCTCTTCACCTGCGGTGCCGGGGATCCCGAGCGGGCCGTTCGCGTCGTCGCGCAGGCGCTCGGCGCCGGTCGCGCCGACGCGCTGCGCGTGGAGCGCGGTCTCGGGCCGCCGGGTCCCAGCCTCCGAACAGGGGAATTGCGGCGGTTCTCGTAGCCGAGCTCCCTCCGACTCCGTCCCCGCCTTGCCCGTGCGACGGGCCTTCGCTATGGTCCGCGCCCTTCCGAGAGGACCCCCATGGCGCGCGTGACCGTAGAGGACTGCATCGACCGAGAAGACAACCGCTTCGCCCTCGTCGTCCTCGCGGCGGTCCGTACGCGGCAGCTCATGAAGGGGGGCCGCGCCACGGTTGCGGCGGACAACAAGGAAGCCGTCGTGGCCCTGCGCGAGATCGCGGCGGGGAAGGTGCGCTTCCATCGACCCACCGAGGAAGTGGTCCGCGAGTGGATCGCCCAGACGCCGCGTTCACCGGTCTCGTGAGATCCGTCCAGAGGCTCGGGCAGACCCACCCGTAGCCGCAGGAGAGCCGCACCGTGCGCCGGTGCAGGCCCGTCCGACGACACACCGGCGTGTCCACGCGCCCACTCGGGCGCGGTCAGGCGCCGCCGGATGCGAGCGTCGGCCCCCGTCGAGTCGCAGGAATGCGCGGAGTCCGGGCCGTTCCACCCGTCTGGCGCGCGGCTTGCTGTGGTGGCTGTCTGTCCCGCCCTCCACGAAAGGCCCCCCCATGACCACGAACCTCCCCATGACCACCTCCGTCGCTGCGCTCGCCCTGTCGAGCGTCTCCATCGTCCTGGCGGGGTGGTCGCTCGGCGGCGCTCCCGAGGGCGCCGTCCCCGACTCGAGCGCGCGAGCGTCGGAGGCTCCGCCACAGGTTCGGCAGGTCGAGCAGGCCGCCGCCGTCGCGGCGGACGTCCCACGCCCCGTTCCCATCGCTGACGTCGCGCGTGCAGTCGTCCCGACTCGAGCGGAACAGCCGGCGGCGGTGTCGTCCGGCGCTGGAGCCGAGCGTGCGGAATCCCTCGGCGTGAAGCGACTCGTCGTGGTCCGCCGCGTCGAGCGACGCGAGCCCGTCGAAGGGGAGCCGCTCCGCGCCGATGGCGAGCCCGTGGTTGCCTTCGTCGAACTCGCGAACGACGGCGAGCCCCGGCAGATCGTCGTGACGTTCCAGCCGGCGGAGGGCGGAGAGGAGGTCGGTCACGTTCGGCTCACGGTCCCCGGCAACCAGGCGCGCTGGCGAACGTGGGCCCGAACGCGGAACGTCCGTCAGAACGGGGAATGGCGCGCCATCGTCCGCACGACCACCGGGGAGGAGCTCGCCCGCACGGACTTCACCGTCGGGTGATCGCGCTCGGCGATCACGTCGCGATCCACAGAGTGCCGAGCAGCACGAGCCAAACCACGAGCAGGAAGTCCCAGTACTGCACCGTGAGGCGCAAGCCTTCGTATCGGGAACTCGAGTACTCGCGGCGCGAGGTCCGAAGCAAGGCCACACCGAGGGGAACGAAGCCGCCCAGGACGTGCAGCGCGTGGAGCCCCGTGAGCATCACGAACGTGTACACGTAGAGCGTCTTGACGTCGGTGGCGAGCTCCGCGCGGATGAGCTGGCTCCAGTTCGTCGCTTGTCCGATGAGGAACGCCGCGGCGAAGAGCGCCGCCAGCCAGAGCGCGCCGCTCGCCTTCTCGAGCTGGTTCTGGGCGATGCGGGTCGTCGCGCGGTGCAGCGCGACGCTCACCATGAAGAGCAACGTCGTGCTCGCCAGGAGGCCCTTGGGGAGGCCGGGCACGTCGCCGTGCCGCCAGTCCACGGCCGCGCTTCGCGTGACCAGGTACGCGACGAGCGACGCGGCGAACAACACGGAGAGCGACGCCAGGAAGACGACCATGCCGAGCTGCGGCGCGGACATGGGGTACGACGGCTCGCGCGCGGGACCGTCCTCGCGTGGGCCCCACGGCTCCTGATGCACGGCGGAACGATGGCCGACCGTGGTCTACGGGGCAAGCGCCGGCCCGCCCCGGTCACCCGAGGAACTCGAGCAGCGCCTGGGCCAGGGCCTGGGGCTGGTGACGCTGCATCATGTGCCCGGCACCCGGCAGGGTCACGCTCCTCACGTCCCGGAAGGCAGACTGTCGCCTCCTGGCCTCCGCTTCGGCGTGCCGGAACGTGGACTCCGCCCCTTCCACGAGCAGCACCGGGCAGGTCACGCGGTTCCACAGGCTCTCCGCGACGTCGGTGCGGAACGGATAGGGCCCGCGCGTGGCGTGCAGCGGGTCGTGCTTGAAGTACCAGCGGCCGTCTTCGCCGCGGCGCGTCCCCTTGAGGGCGATCTGCCTCGCCAGCTCCGGCGAGAGGAGGGCGTCGTGGGAGAGCAGCCGCTTGGCAGCGTCGTCCAGCGTCGCGTGGCCGCGCTGGCTGCGGACCGAGTGGTCGCGCCACGAGTCGATCCACGCGCGCAGCCGCTCCGGCGGCGGCGTCGGATCCTCTGGCGGGCCGAGTCCCTCGAGGAGCGCAAGCCGGTGAACCCGCTCGGGGTGGGCGCCGGCATAGTACGAGACGACGCTACCTCCCATCGAGTGCCCCACGAGGGACACGCGATCGCGGCCGAGCTGCAGCACGAGGGACGCGAGGTCCGCCACGTAGTCCATGAAGTGGTAGTACCCGCCGGCGCCGGCTCGGGCCGAATCGCCGTGGCCGCGAACGTCGCAGGCGACGACGTGAAACGCCTGCGCGAGACCTGCGTCCACGACGGGCGCCCACGACCACGCGAGGTCCAGGAACCCGTGCACGAGACAGACGGTATGCGTGTGGCTCGCGTCCACGCCCCACTCGAGGACGTGGGCGTCGAGTCCCGTATGGAGCACGACCCGGCGGGACGTTGCTCCGGATCCGAATTCCGCCGGCATCGATCACCTCGACGACGCGGGGCTCGGCCCCGGGTTGCCGGCACCGCGGCCCGTGGCCTTGGTGCGCCAGCGAAGCTCGCCCTGGGACGTGACGGCGTACACGGCCGCTTCCGTCACCAGGAGGAGTCCCTCCGTGGCGCTGCCGAGCGGCGAGCTGGTGAGCGTCTCCGCGCCCGAGATGTCGAAGGACCACGCCTTCTGGCCCGTGGGGCTGTAGGCCACGATCGTACGCGGTGAGACGGCCGTCACGACTGCGCTGTTGGGCATGGCCGCGGGGACGGCGATGGCGGCAGGGACCGACGCGAGATCGCTGCGCCACACTTCCGAGCCGTCGTGCGAGAGCGCGAGCAAGGCTCTTGCAGAGCGGACGTAGGCGAAGCTGTTCGGCGCGACGACGGCGTGAAGGAGCCCGCCGCATTCGGACACCGTGCGCGTCCAGGCGGCGTCGTCCGTCCCAGCGACGCGCGCGACGAAACAGCGCTGCGAGTCCACCAGAAGTCCGTCCCCGTTCGGATAGGCGACGAGCGTGCGCCGCAGCGGAGGCGAGGGCGTGCTCGGCGGACGGGGACCCGCGTCGGACCGGGCGCTCGTGGTCGGTGTCGGCTCTCTCCTCTTCGGCGCGCACGCCGCGAGTGCGACGAACGAGATGGCGATGATCCAGGGCGAGCGGATCCGAGGGGCACTGCGCATGCAGCGGTAATCTTATCTCAGGGCTGCGTCGCCCCGTGGTCGCCAAACCTTGACATCCCGTGCGGAAGGGGGGTTACTGGGCGCTGCGATGGGAGATCATCGGACGACCCTCTTCCTCACGGCAGCCGTGCTGAGCAGCTCGCTGTACGTCGCCTGCGGGGGGGAAGATGAATCTCGACCGCTCTTTCCCTCCCGCGACTCCGGCGTGGAGGGTGGCGTCGGTGGCGTCGGTGGCGCCGGCGGCGCCGGCGCCGTAGGTGGTGTCGGGGCCACGGGTGGGAGCGCCGCCGCGGCAGGTGTGGGCGGAGGCGCTGGCGCTGGTGCTGGCGGCGATGGCGGTGCGAGTGCCAGCGCGGGGGTGGCGGGAGTCGCCGGCGCCGGCGGGGTCGCGGGAGCGGGAGGCGCCTCGGACGCGGCGGCGGACGCGGATGACGCCATGACCTCGAACGTGGGCGACTCCTCCACCGATTGATCCGCCGCGTCGAGTCAGACCGCCGCGGGCTCGACGTCTCCGCGCCAGCTCGACTCTTCGGCGTCGAGTCGTCGCATCAGCAGGCGCGCGCCGATGAGCACCCAGGCGATCACGGGCCCGAGGGTGGCCGCTGGTGCCAGTCCCATGAGCACGCCGAGGTTCGAAGCGCCACTCACGTGCGCGATGCGCCCCTGGGCGACGGCGGGGAACGCGTACTGCGTCAGCACGTTCCCGCGCTCTGGCGCCTCCAGCCCCACACCCGTCAACACCACCACGTTCACGAACGACAGCAGGGCCAGCACCAGGACGACCGGACGGGCTGTCGGGTGGCGCCACGCGACGGCGAGGCCGACGGCCAGTACGCCGAACACCGGCACGAGGTGCCGGGGCCCCGTCGCGGCGCCGCCCCACCACATGTAATAGCCGGAGTTCAGGATCAGGAGCACGAGGGCCACCACCCCCAGGATCCCCGCGCCGGGGAGCCTCGCGCGAACGGCGACGATTGCGCCGGCGACGCCAGCGACCGCGATCGGCGCGATGTAGAAGAGACCACGGCGTGTGCCGAGGAGCAGACCGAAGAGTCCGTCCAGCGTCGGGAGGCGGACGCCCAGGAGGCCCGTGGCGTGACCCGCTGCGAACTCCGGTCGGGCGATGAACGAGTACCCGGTCCGCCAGGGTGCCCCGAAGCACGCCCAGTGATACGCGCTGACCACCGCGATGGGGAGCGCAGCGCCGCACGCCAGGTACCGGACGGCGTCCAGCCGCGCCGACCTCGGCGCTCGCCACACGACCCACGCGCCGATCAGCGCGCTCGGCACCGCCACGATGTACTCGCACCCCGGAGCCAGGGCGAGGCAGGCGCCGGCAAGCAGCGCCCGTCGGCGCGGGAGCGGACCAGCGTTGCCGGCGACCAGCGCCACGGCGCCCGCCAGGAAGGCGGCGGCCGGGACGTGTCCATAGAAGCTCGTCGCATACGGAAGGATCGGCGTGCACACCATGGTCGCCATCGAGCCGACGAGGGCGGGCTTGGCGCCCACGCGCCGCGCGAGGAGCGAAAACAGCGCCAGCGCGAGGCCGACGGCGGCGAGTCCCGACGTCAGGAGCGAGCAGACGTAGAGTCCGCGCTGGAACGACGCGTTCACGTAGACGCGCCGCGCCGGAACGTCGTCGGTACCCACGGCGGTGAAGGCCGGCGCCGTGCCGCGAAGCTCGTCGAAGGCGCGGAAGGCGGTGTACGGCACCACGGCGACGAGCGCTGGAATCGGAGCCTTGTCGCTGTACCAGCGGCCCCCCGCTCTCGCGCGGTCCCCCGTCGCCGTGGCGAACGCGTCGATGGAGAGGGTGCCCTGCTCCACGATGGCGCGCGTCGTCGCGAAACGCGACACCGGACTCCACGTGGCGCCGGGAACGAAGTACGAGAACGTTCCGAAGAGCCACACGGCGTAGGCCACGACGAACGACCGCTGGACCGTGGCCACGACGTGGCATGGTCCCCGCCACGAGCGGCCAGGTCAACCGCGGGGACGGCGACCGGTCGATCGTACGCGCGGCGCGCGAAGGCGAGGACCGCGTGGCGATCGTGAGCGGCGGGCGCGCCGTCCGAGACTGTCCCTTGGCGGGCGCGGCGCTGCTCGTCGTGGCGGTCGCGGTGCTCACGCACGTTCGCGTCGTGGGATTCGGGTTCGCCTACGACGATCACTGGACGATCCTCCAGAACGACGCCTTGAGACGCCCGCTCGGCGACCTGCTGCGCGCGATGGCGAGGGGTGACGGGGTCAAGGAAGGGATTGCGGACTCGACGCGCCCGCTGATGGTCGTCGGAACGTGGATCGATCGACGACTGTGGGGCGGCTGGGCGGGCGGGTACCACCTCCACTCCCTGCTCCTGCACGGCGTGGTCAGTGGCGCGGCGCTCTTTTGTGCGTTCGCGTTGACGCGTCGGCGCGGCGTTGCCCTCGTCGCCGCTTCGTTCTTCGCGGTGGCGCCGATCCACGCGGAGGCGATCGCCGCGGTGAACTACCGTGAGGATCTCTACGCCGCCTTCGGCACGCTCGTTCCCGTCACCTGGCTCTTCTGGCCGCGCCGCGCGGACGACGAGTGGCGCCACGCGGTCCTCGTCGCCGCGGCCTGGGCCGCCGGGCTCGGTGGCAAGGAGAGCGCGATCGTCCTCGTGCCGTTGCTTGCGGCCGCGGCGGTGATTCGGCGGCCCGGGTGGGCGTGGCTGCACGCCCGAGAGCGTACGCTCCTCGCGCTGGGCGCGGTGCTCGTCATCTGGTCCAACTGGCGCATCGCCCTCATGCTCGGCGCCGACGACGTGCCGCGAGCCTCCGCCGCGTGGGGCTCGCGCCTTGCCGACCTGGGCCGCTTCGAGGCGAGGGCCGTGCTCGATACGCTGTTCCCGTTTCGCTGGTCTCCCGAGTGGCCGCGCGAGGACGTTGCCGGGTGGACCTGGCTCGCGGTCGCGTTGGGCCTCACGGTAGCCGCGATCGTGTCGGCGCGTCGCAGGCGCACGCGCTCGGTGGCCATCGGGCTCGCCGTGGCCATGATCGCTCCCCTGGCGGCGTCTCCCCTGGTCAGTCCGGCAAACCCGCGTGCGGACCGATACCTCTACGTCGCCGTCCTCGGCGCGGGGCTCGTGTGGGCCGTCGCGCTCGACGTGGCCACCCGGCGGCTTCGCCGCCCGCACCGAAGAGTGGTCCTCGGCGCGATCGTCCTCGGTCTTGCCGGCATCACGCAGCCGGCGCTGTCGCCCTGGCGCAGCGAGCTCGACCTCTGGCGAACGGCCACGGAGCGCGCTCCCGATGCAGCGCGCGCGTGGGCGGGCTTGTCTCGGGCGCGGCGTCTCGCGGGGGACCTCGATGGTGCCGAGCGCGCCGTGGCGAGAGCGATCGAGATCGATCCGCGGTTCGTTCCGGCGAGGGTGACGCGCGCGTACGCGCTCCTTGCTCGGGGCAGGGTCGATGAGGCAAGGAGCGAGCTGGCGAAGATCCGAGAGCTCGGGGGCGCCGACCATCGAGGGGTCGCGCGCGCGGAGCGTTGCGCCGCGCTTGCAGCTTCTGCGGCGCCGGACTGCATTCGACCTGCATGGCAGCCGTGACGGCCGCTGCTGACAGGCGCGTGGTTCGTGCGGTATAGCCACCGCGATGAGCCTGAGCCGCTCCGGGGCGTGGGGCAGCACCTACGTCGCCTGCGGCGCGCTCACCGCGTACGCGCTGCTCCTCGCCGACACGATGAGGCGGGCCGGCTGGTCCCAGTTCCAGGTAGGCAGGCACTTCCTCGCGTCGCTCCTCGTCATGACGGTCGCCGGCGTCGTGCTGGGCGTCTTCGCCGCGCTGGTCGATTCCTCGGCCGCGTTCGTCGCCGCCCGCGCGGCGCGCTCGTCGCCGCGCGCCCGCTTCACGGTCCACGTGGGAGTCCTGGCGGGTCTCGCGGTGCTCGCGAGCTGGCCCACCGCCACCTGGGCATTCGCTGGTGACCGCGTCCGTGACGCGGCGATGGGCAAGGTTGGGCCGTGGCTCCTCGCGGGCGGCACGGGCCTTGCGGTTGTAGTGACCGCTCTGGTCGCGCGCGCCGCGGCATCTGCCGGCGGCGCGGGACGCCGGGGTCGAATGGCGGCGCTGCTGGCGGTGCTCGTCGCCGGCGCCGTGCTGTTCGCGGTCGTGGACCTGACGTTCTTCGTCGCGCTCTACGGGCGCCTCCACACGGCGCTCGAGGCCGCAGCCGCCGCGCTGATCTTCACGGTGCTGCTCGTTCTCACGCGCGTGCACGGCGGGCGCTCCCGCGGGTTCCGGCGGTTCAGCGCGGTCGTGACCCTCCATGGCTTCGGCTGGGTCGTCGCCTTCGCGGTGTCCTCGCCTTTGCGCCGCCACGTGTCCGACGCACTCGCGCACACGTGGCGCTCACCGGCGTACGTCGATCGGGCGCTGCTACGTCTTCAGACGGCCGACTCGTTCATTCGACGGCCCGGCGCGTGGCGTGGGCTCGCCGCCTCGCGCCTCGCGCACATTCAGGAGCGCTACGACATCACGACGGTCGCTCTCGCTCCCAAGTGGACGGAGAACCCGGAGCCCCGAGCTCGTGGCGGCGCGGGTCAGCGTCTTCGAAAGGGTCCCGGGGAGCTCAGCGTCGTGTTCTTCTACGTGGACACGCTGCGCCACGACGTCGCGCACGACCCGGCGACCATGCCGCGGTTCGCGGAGTTCGCACGCGACTCGCTGGTGTTCGACCGCGCTTACGCGCCAGCGTCCGATACCCTGCGGTCGCTGCCGGCGCTCGTGAACGGATCGTGGGACCTGCGTCCACACCGCAACGACCTGCAGCACCTCGTGCGGCGGGAACAGATCCCGTCGAAGCTGTTCCTGGCGAAGTCGGCGGCGGAGTTCCTGGAGAAGCTCCTTCCCAGCTTCGCGTTCGACGAGCGATTGGTCGTCAGCGATTACCCCTCGGATGCGAAGGACGTCTGGGGATACGGAGCGGACCGATCCACGGCGCTCCCGCTGGTGGACGCCGCGCTCGCGTGGATTCGCGAGCGAGAGGGCAGGTTCTTCACCTGGATCTTCCAGTACGACGTCCACAACTGGCGAGAGCTACGGCAGGAGCACATCGACGAGGTTGCGAGCGCCCACGGCATGACGGCGCACGAGTCGCCCATCTTTCGGTACCAGGTCGCTGCGCGCGGAGTGGACGCTGCGTTCGCGCGGTTCCTGGACGGGTTGGAGCAGGCGGGCAGGGCGGATGACACCATCGTCGTGTTCGTGGCCGACCACGGAGAGGCGCTGGGGCGGGAGGGGTTCTGGGTCCACTCCATCTTCCTCTGGGAGTCCCTCATTCGCGTTCCCCTGGCGATCCGCATCCCGGGAGTACCGGCCCGCCGGGTCGCCGCTCCGGTTTCACTCGTGGACGTCGTGCCCACCCTCGCGCCGATGATCGCGTCGGATCAGGACGGCACGGGGTTCCACGGCGACGATCTGCTCGCCCACACCGCCGCGGGGTCGCCCCCTCGCAGGCACCCCATTCTCATCTCCGCGACGAGCCAGCACATGCTGGTGCGGGTCGGGGTCATCGAGGACGGCTACAAGCTCGTCCTGCCCATCGAGTCCGGAGTCGCGGAGCTCTACGACCTCGCCGCGGCCGACCCCGACGCCGAGGACGTCTCGGGCCGAGATCCGCCGCGCGTGGCGCGCCTCCTGAGTGAGGTGGTGCGGTCGCCCGCGTTCCCTCGCGCCGAGGCAGCCGGCCATTGAGCCTCGGGTTCGCGGCTTCGCCGGTAACCCTGGACTTGCGTTCCGCCCCGTCCGGCGGGATTCTTCGCGGGCTTACAGGAAGGTAGACCCCCGCATGCGTCGATCCACAGCCGGTGCCCTGGTACTCGTCTTTGCTGCAGCCGCGGCCGTCGCTTCCCCGGCGCGCGCCGCGGACGTGGAGATCACCGAGAAGGCACGGACGCACTTCAGGGCGGGCGTGAACCTGCTGAACGACCCCGACGGGGCCCGGTACGAGGAAGCGTACGAGCAGTTCCGAGCGGCGTACGACGACTCCGCGTCGTGGAAGATCCTGGGAAATCTGGGCATCTGCGCGATGAAGCTCGAGCGCGACGGCGAGGCCATCGAGGCGTTCGAGGGTTACCTCAAGGGGGGCGGCGCCGACCTCGATCCCGACGAGCGTGCTCAGATGGAGCGAGATCTGCAGACGCTGAAGGCGGGCGTCGCCTGGGTCACCATCCAGTCGAACCCCCCTGGTGCCGTCGTCACGGATCGACGCACGCCGTCCCGGGGAGCGATCGTGACGAACCGCTACGAGCCGAAGGGACCGCTGAAGATCGGGGTTCGGACGGGTGCCCACCGAATGTCGGCCAGCCTCAAGGGTTACGACGACGCGGTCTGGGAGTTCAGCGTCTCCCCCGGCGAGTCGCTCGAGCGGACGTTCACGCTC
>CAZARU010000018.1:0-51677 GCA_964487605.1 uncultured Polyangiaceae bacterium | reverse complement strand
AAGCCCGCCCCCGTGGGTCCGGGCCCCACCGCTCCCCAGCCCGGTCCCGGGCCGGGGCCGGCGGAGCCGGTCATGGAACGCCCCGTCCCGACGGCGGTGTTCATCGGGCTGGCAGCCACCGGCGTTCTGGCTGTTGGCGCGGGTGTCACCGGCGTCATGGCGACCGGCAAGAAGAGCGACTTCGACGAGGCGAACGACGGACTCGACCCGGACGGCGCCCAGGAGATTGCCGACTCGGGGAAGACCCTGAACCTGGTGACCGACATCCTCCTCGGCGGCGCCGTGGTCGCGGGCGCCGTGACCGCGGTCCTCTACCTGAATCGACCCGAGGTGCCCGCGCAGCGCGACGCACTCCGCGTCAGCCCGACGGTGGGACAGCGAGGCGGTGGGCTGTTCCTGTCCGGTCGCTTCTGAGCGGGTTCGGGGGTGAGTCGCCTCGAAATCAGCCAGCACGAACGCGGCCGCCATGCGTATTCAGTCGGCATGTCGTGGATCTCGCCGCCCCCTCCGCAGTCGGCTGGACGCGGCGCAAACTCCCGCCGTTCTCAACCTTTGGGCACCACCTGCGGTGTCGTGCTAGGGTCGCGCGACTCCTTCGCGACACCTGAGCGGGGACCACGCTGACCCATGTCGCTGACCACCGGCGATATCATCGAAGACAAGTACCGGATCGTCCGCCTCATCGGCGAAGGCGGGATGGGTGCGGTCTACGAGGGCGAGAACATCCGGATCCACCGGCGCGTGGCCATCAAGGTGCTGCACGCGGGGGTGGCCGAGAACGAGGACGCCGTCCAGCGCTTCGAGCGTGAGGCTCAGGCCGCCGGGCGAATCGGGTCGGAGCACATCTGCGAGGTCCTCGATCTGGGAAATCTCCCGGATGGCGATCGCTTCATGGTCATGGAGTTCATGGAGGGGGAGGATCTGAGCAGTCGGATCCGGGCTCGAGGAAAGCTCACGCCGGCAGAGACCAACCACGTCGCCCAGCAGCTGCTCGAGGGGCTGCGTGCGGCGCACGCGGCGGGGATCATCCATCGCGACCTCAAGCCGGACAACGCGTTCCTCGTTCGCAGTCGCGCCGGCCAGGAGGACTTCGTCAAGATCCTCGACTTCGGGATCTCGAAGTTCAGCGCTCTGTCCGGCGAATCGGGCTTCAGCATGACCCGCACGGGCGCCGTGATGGGGACGCCGTACTACATGTCGCCCGAGCAGGCGAAGGGCGCGAAGGGCATGGATGCCCGCGCGGACCTCTACTCGGTCGGCGTCATCCTCTACGAGTGCGTCACCGGCCAGGTGCCATTCAACGCGGACACCTTCAACGAGCTGCTCTTCAAGATCGTCCTCGAGACCCCGCCGCCCATCGAGCAGTTCTGTCCGGACATGGATCCGGCGTTCTCGTCGATCATCACCAAGGCGATGGCTCGCGAGCCGGCGCACAGGTACCAGACGGCCTCGGAGTTTCTCGACGCCCTGAAGGCGTGGTCGCAGACCGGCGCCGGTGCGAGCATTCCGCCCGAGGTGGCCCACGCGCCCGGCGCGCGGCCGCAGATGCCGAGTTCACCGAACGCGCCGGTCACGAAGGCCTCCACGCCGGGCGCCTGGGCCAACACCGGCTCCCAGGACGCGCCCCCGCCCAAGGGCAAGACGCCCGTCGTCGCGGCGGCGCTGGTCGGGCTCCTCGTGCTGGGTGGGGGAGGGGCGTTCGCCGCGATGTCGCTCCGCGACTCCGGGGACGCCGCGGCTGCGCCGGGCGCCGACGCCGGAAGCGCCGAGCGGGAGCGCCTGGCCGCGGCGAAGGCCGCGGAGGAAGCCGCCGCCAAGAAGAAGCTCGACGACGAGGCGGCGGCCAAGAGCGCGGCCGCCGAGGCCGCTGCCAAGAAGCTGGCGGAGGAGGCCGCTGCGGCGAGTTCCGCGGAGGCGGCTCCAGCGGCGCCAGCGGTCGGCGCGGGCCGCACCCACGTCGCCGCCAAGGGCGCAGCACCCCGCGGCGCTCCTTCCCCCGCGCCGGCGGCCGCACCAGCACCCGCGCCCGCTCCCGGCAAGGGCTCCTCGCAGATGAGCGGTGGCGGCCGCAAGATTCGCACCGAGCTCTGATCACGGCGTGGCGCGCCACGCGCTCGCGCTTTACTGCGGTAGCGGGGTGCGGGAGCATGCGGCATCCAGGCGTGCGGCAGCGCGCTGCACCCACGTCGCCCGGGCGAAACGATGGAAAGACTCTCCGCGCAAGATGCGACGTTCCTCTACGCGGAGACGCCCCGTGCTCACATGCACGTGGGGTCGCTCGCGGTGTTTCGCGGGTCGAATCTGACCGAAGATCGACTGAACCCGCACATCGAGAGCCGGCTGCACCTCGTCCCGCGCTTCCGGAAGAAGCTCGCGTGGGTACCCCTTCAGCAGGGGCGCCCCGTGTGGGTGGACGATCCGCACTTCGACGTTCGGTTCCACATTCGCTACACGGGACTTCCCAAGCCCGCCGGCGAAGCGGAGCTGTTGCGGCTCATGGCACGCATCATGAGCATGCCGCTCGATCGCGACCGTCCGCTCTGGGAAATGTGGGTCGTCGACTGGCACGACGACGTCCAGGTGATCATGCAGAAGACGCACCACTGCCTCATCGATGGGATCAGCGGTGTGGACATGGGGACCGTGGTGCTGGATCTCGCCAAGGACCAACCGAAGACCGCTGCGCCGACCTACGAGCCCCAGCCCGCACCGAGTGGTTGGCGCCTGGTCCGCGACGCGCTGGTGGAGCGCGCGACGCAGCCCGCGGAGATGTACCGCTCCGTCCGCGCGGCCACCCGCGCACCGCGCGCGCTCGCGAACAGGTGGACCGAAGTGGCAAAGGGCGTGGTGGCCCTCGGCAAGAGCAGCATGGAGTTTGCGCCCAAGACGTCCCTCACCGGCAAGATCGGGCCGCACCGGCGCTTCGAGGTCGTGCGAGTGCCGCTCGGCGGAGTGAAGGCCGCCAAGGCGCGCCACGAGTGCACGGTGAACGACATCGTGCTCGCGGCCGTGTCCGGTGGGCTCCGCCGGCTGATGCTGGCCCGGGGTGACGACATCGACGGGCTGGTCATGAAGGCGATGGTGCCGGTCAGCGTTCGCGATCCGACCCAGCGCATGACCTATGGCAACAAGGTGTCGATGATGACCGCCGAGCTGCCCGTCGGTGAACCGGAGCCGGCGCGTCGCATCGCGTTCGTCAAGGACCGGATGGGGAACCTCAAGGAGTCGAAGCAGGCCGTGGGCGCGGACTTCTGGGTGAAGCTGAGCGAGTACGCGCCGCCCACGGTGCTGGCGCTCGCGAGTCGCGCCACCGCGTTGCAGCGCGTCGTCAACCTGGTGATCACGAACGTGCCGGGTCCCCAGTTTCCGCTCTACATGCTCGGCGGTGATCTGGTCGAGGTGTTCCCGTTCGTCCCCATCCTCGGGCAGGTGTCGTTGAGCGTCGGCTGCGTGTCGTACAACGGCATGCTCAACTTCGGCCTCGCTGCGGACTGGGACGTGCTCCCCGACCTGGCCGTGCTCCGCGAGGGGATCGCCGAGTCGCTGGAGGAGCTTCGAGTGTGAGCTCCGGACGTCAGGGCGCCTTCGAGGCGCGCCAGGCGGCGAGCGCGTCGAACCCCGCGCGCTCGAACCTCGGGACGTAGTCCCGCGCGAGCGTCATTTCCAGCAGCTCTGCGTACCGTGCGGTCGGCATGAGGCCCCACGCGCGGTCCGCAGGGGCCATCGTCGCCGCGCGGTCCGCGCCGCGAGGGGCGTAGCTGGCGCGCAGTCGCGTGAACATTCCCGGGAGCTCCCGCTGCACGAGCCCGCGCAGGGGATCGGCGAGGGGAGAACCGAGCAGGGCATCGAGCAGTGCCCAGCCGAAGTCCCGGTGGCGAACCTCGTCGCGCAGGACGCGATCGAGGCAGCGTCTCGCGACGGGGACGGTGCAGCCTTCGCGGAGCTCCTTGAACAGCCGCACCGCGACGGTCTCGCCCAGGCAGAACACGGCCACACCCGCGCGGATCACGTCGTGCTCCAGGGGCTCGGCCTCGCGCCGCGCGAGACCGAGGGATTCCCGCACGATGCGTGGGGCCTCTCGCCCCCCCGCCGCCCGATAGGTGCCGAAGCTCAGCTCCGCGTGACGCAGCTCGTCCTTCACGATGCGCAGGCCGTCCGACACGAGGTCCGGCGACACGGCGATCCGGATCAGCCACAGCGTGAGCTCCTGGGTGAGCGCCGCCGAGCGGTACTCGGCTTCCACGCGGCGGAGCCACTCCGCGATCACCTCCTTCGAGGCCCGCGGCAGCCGATCGGTCTTCGCAGGCACGATTCGATCAGCGTGAACGCGGCGCCTTGCTCTTGCGGAGCTTGTCGTTCGCTCCCGCGGCCCCCGCGACGACGAGAAACACCGCTGCGAGGAGGCCGATGAACATGGGGCGGCGCGCGGAGGTGACCGTGCGCTTCGCGGGTGGCGTGGCGGTGGGGGTCGCCGACGACCCCGTGGGCTCCTGGGCCCTGGCCATGCCGGAGGTCAGGGCGACCACGAGGGAGAACGTCGTGAGGTACCGTGTCCGGCGAGCCATCGGCGCAGGGTAGCGTGCCACGGAGGCTCGCCGTCAAGCCGGAGCCGTGGCGGGGCCCAGCCTGGCGAGCGCGCCACGGGCCTCTGCCCGCACTCCCTCGTCCTCGTCTTCCACGGCAATTCGCGCGAGAGCGGCGCGCGCGGCGTCGCCGCCCAGCTCGCCGAGCGCCCACGCGGCGTGGGCCCGGACCGCGGGGCGTGAGTCGGTCACGGTCGTCTGGACGAGGCTCGGAACGTGGGCGCGATCGCCGGAGTTACCCAGCGCGACGGCGGCGTTTCGAGCGAGCGAGGTCCGGTTCGACCGCCGCAAAGCCGAGCGCCGCACCAGCTTGCGGTGCGCCGCGGACCCCATGGTCAGGAGCGACTCGGGGTGGAGGTCCGTCAGCGATGCCCGCGGGGCCATCTCCGCGATCGGGGGCAGCGGGTCGCGCGCGTTGAAGGGGCACACCTCCTGGCAGACGTCGCAGCCGAAGGCTCGCGTTCCCACCGCGGGGCGCAGGGGGACCGGGATGGGATCCTGGCTCTCGATCGTCAGGTAGGCGATGCACTTTCCTGCGTCGAGGTCCCACGGGCCCACGAACGCCGACGTCGGGCAGGCGTCCAGGCACGCCGTGCACGAGCCGCAGCGGGCGGCCAGCGGGAGGCCCGTCGGCAGTTCGATGTCGACGAGGAGGATCCCGAGGACGAAGAAGGTCCCGAGCCCCGGCACGATCGCCATCGTGGACTTTCCGGAGAAGGCGATGCCGGCTCGGACGGCGAGCGCGCGTTCGAGCAGCGGCGCCGTATCGACGCAGACGCGGGCGGTGACCACGCGGCCCGTGGCATCGGCGCAGCGGTCCGCCAGCTCGGCCAGCTTGCGGCGGGCGACGAGGTGGTAGTCCTCCCCGCGCGCGTAGCGGGCGACGGTCGCGCCGCCCGCCGGGCTCGAACTCCCGGCTTCGTGGGTCAGCGCGACGACGATCGCCGTCGCGGCCGTCGGGTGGAGCGCGCGTGGGTGGGCGCGATCCTCCGGGCCCGCCAGGTAGGCGAGTCCGGCGTGGCGTCCGCGTCGCAGCCAGGCTGCCATCCGGTCTCCGTCGTCCTCCATGCGACCGGCCGGCGCGAACCCGACCCGCGCGAACCCGAGGTCGAGAGCCGCCTGCTCGATGGCAGCGGCGGCCTCCCGCGGGCCCCGAGGGCGACCGCTGGCCTGGTCGGGCAGATGGCGCGTCAGCACCTCGGTCGAGGTACCGTGGGCGGCGGACATTCGCCGAGGCTAGCGCGGCAGGGAGGCGCTCCGGAGCCGTTCCCGCGGGGATCCGTCGTAACGCGGCCGCGCGACGGGGGTCGGGGAATATTCCGCGCGCCTCGGGGGTCCCCGGGCGGCGATTTCCTGTGGTAAACGGCGGGCCCGCCCCGGGGCGGGGTCGGAGCCAGACATTCCGTGATCGAGATCCGCGACCTCTACAAGTACTACGGCGACCGCCGCGTCGTGGGCCCCGTCTCCGCCACGATCGAGCAGGGCGAGATCGTGGGCCTCCTCGGCCTCAACGGCGCCGGCAAGACGACGACGCTCCGTGTGCTCGCGTGTGACCTCCTGCCCACCAGCGGCACCGTCACCGTGGAAGGAACGGACGTCGTCGAGAACCCGGACCGCGTGCGCGCGAAGATCGGGTACCTGCCGGAGTCTCCCGCGCTCTACGGCGACATGAAGGTGAACGAGTTCCTGAGGTTCGTCGCACGCCTCCGGGGGTTCGACGGCGACATCGAGGCCCGCGTGCGGGACGTCGCGAAGCAGACCCAGATCTCGAAGGTGCTCGGCCAGGTCATCGCCACGCTGTCCCACGGCTTCCGGCAGCGCGTTGGAATCGCCCAGGCCATCGTGCACAAGCCGACGCTGGTCGTCCTCGACGAGCCCATCAGCGGGCTCGACCCGAAGCAGATCGTCGAAATGCGCGCGCTCGTCAGGAGCCTGAAGGGCGACCACACGGTGGTCGTCTCGAGTCACATCCTGAGCGAAATCAGCGAGACGTGTGATCGCCTGCTCGTGATTCGCGACGGCACCATTGCCGCCATGGGGACCGAGGCGGACCTCTCGCAGCGCCTCATCGAGGGAGGCCAGCTCGAGGTCACCGTCCGCGGAGACGCGGCACAGGCCAAGGGGGCCATCGCGGCCGTGGAGGGCGTCACGGACGTCTCCGACGTGAGCACCACGGAGCGCGGCATCGGAGTGTGCGCGTTCCGGGTTTCCGCGACCCGTGACGCACGCCCCGACGTCGTCAGGGCCCTGGTCGACGCCGGGGTCGCGGTCCTCGAGCTCGGCCGAGCGGAGCGCGAGCTCGAGAGCGTGTTCCTCAGGCTCGCCGATTCGAGCGCCGTCGACGCGCCGTCGAAGGAGGCCTCATGAAGCGCGCCATGCTCATCGCGGGCCGCGAGTTCCACGCGTCGTTCCGATCGCCCGTGGCCCCCATCGTCGCCGCCGGAGCACTGCTCATCGATGGTCTCTACTTCTACTGGACCGGTCTGTCCCAGAAGCTCCTTTCGGCAGAGGTCCTGCAGGAGTTCTTCTACGGGGTCAGCGGCACCACGATGGCGGCGGCCATCTTCCTGTCGATGCGCCTCCTGGCCGAGGAGCGCCAGACGGGCACCATCACCCTCCTGAACACCGCGCCCGTCAAGGACTGGGAGATCGTCGCCGGAAAGTTCTGCTCGGCGTTCGCGCTCATCGTGCTGATCACGGCGCTCACCGGCTACATGCCGGCGCTCATCCTGATCAACGGCAAGGTCAGCGGCGCACACGTCGCGGTCGGTTATCTCGGCGTCGTCCTGCTCGGATCGGCGGCGCTCGCCATCGGACTGTTCGCGTCGGCCATCGCCCGGTCGCAGGTCATCGCCATCATCCTCGGCGCGGCGATCATCGCTCCGCTCATCCTGCTGTGGCTCGTGGCGCGCGCGGCGGACCCGCCGCTGAACGAGTTCCTGTCGGCGCTGGCGCTGCACCACGAGAACTTCCGCCCGTTCATGGTCGGTCTGCTCGAGTTCGACAACGTCGTCTACTACCTGGTCGTGACGTACGTGTTTCTCCTCGCCGCGACGAAGATTCTGGAGGCGCGCCGATGGCGGTGAACGACGACGAACGCGACGACGCCGCGCGCGGCGGGGAGGCGCCCAAGAAGCCCGCTGGCGAAGCGGAGAAGGCGGCATCCGCTTCGAAGGCGGACAAGAAGGCCAAGAAGAAGCCGACGGAACCGGAGGCTCCCGCCACGGCGAAGGCGCCGGCGAAGGCCGCTCCGCCATCGGCGGCGCCGAAGGCCGCGTCGGGCCGCGTGGCGATGCCGGCATGGGTCGTGCCGGCGTACGTCTCGGGCCTCGCGCTCCTCTTCGTCGGGGAGCGAGTGCTCGACGCGACGCCCAGCGCGCACTGGACAGCGAGCTTGCTCGGGCTCGCCCTCGTCGTCGTCGCGACGGTGGCCCGCTTCAACCCGAACTGGCGCGCGGGCGGCGATCGCGCGCAGATCGAGAATCTGCTCGCTGCCCTCTCCGTCGTCGGCGTCGTGGCGATAGCTCTCTACGCGTCGACGACCGAATGGGGCGCAGAGAAGATCGGCATCGCCCGGATGGCCGCCGACGCGCGCACCGACGTGCAGAACGCCCTCACCGTCGCGTGGGCCGCGCTCGTCGTCGTCGTCGTCGTGCCCATGCTCTTTGCAGAAGCGGCGCTGCTGCCCATGCGCCGCTCCGAGCGCCCGGAGAGCCGTCGGGTGAGGGCCGCGGCCTCCGCGGGTGGCGCGATCGCCCTGGCCGCCGTCTACGGTTCGCTGTTCGTCTACGCGGCGGGCGGCGTCGATCTGAAGGCGGACTACTCGTACTTCAAGACGAGCGAGCCCAGCGAGTCGACGCGGCGCATCGCCGAGGCGCTGACGGAGCCCATCACCGTGACGGCGTTCTTCCCCCAGGTGAACGAGGTGCGGCACGAAGTGGAGCGCTACCTGAAGACGCTCGCCGCCGCGCAGCCGAAGCTCGCCGTGGAGGTCCAGGACCGGCTGCTCGTGCCGAAGGTGGCGAAGGACCTCCGGGTGACGCAGGACGGGGTCATCGTGCTCGCTCGGGGTGACGTTCAGAAGCGGCTCACGATCGGTGCGGACGTGAAATCGGCACGGCCGAAGCTGAAGACACTCGATCGCGACTTTCAGGAGCAACTGCTCAAGATCGTGCGCTCCCGTCGGACGGCGTACCTGACGATTGGACACGGCGAGATCAACGATAAGCCGAAGGCGGGAGCCGGCGATCCGGAGCGCGACGCGACCATCGTCCGCAAGCTTCTGGAGAAGCAGAACTACGTCGTGAAGAACCTCGGCGTGTCCCAGGGACTCGGTAACGAACTCCCGGACGACGCCGACATCGTGCTCGCGCTCGGCCCGTCCGAGCCCTTCACGGCGGAGGAGATCGCATCGCTGGGACGCTATGCCGACCGCGGCGGCAAGCTCTTCCTCGCCCTGGACCCCGACGTGCCGGCCGTCAGCGAGGCCGCGGTGTCGCCCCTCGACGCCCCGGCCGGGAGCGCTCCGCCAGCGGGGAGCGCGGCGCTCCCGGTCCCGCCTCCCAGCGCTCCGGCAGCGCCGGGCGCCAGCGCGCCCGCGGGGAGCGCCGCGGCACCCGCGCCCGTCGTGCCCCTGTCGGGCCACGCGGCGAGCCTCGACCAGATGGCGCGCATCGCCGGACTCGGGTTCCGCCCGGAGTTGCTGGTCAACGAGCGCCAGCACCTCCGCCGGCGCTACAACGACTCGGACCGGTCGATCATCTTCTCCAACCGGTTTTCGTCCCACGCCGCGGTCTCGACCCTGAGCCAGAACTCGTCGCGGGCCGTCGTCGTCGTGTCCGGCAGCGGTTCGCTGGACAAGGCGTCGGGGAGCACGGAGAAGGTGGACTTCGCCGTGCGCTCGATGACCGGCACGTTCGCCGACGGCAACAAGAACTACTCCATGGACTCGCCGGGCGAGAAGCTCGACCAGTTCAACCTCGCCGCCGCGGTGTCTCGCCCGGCGAAGAACCCCAAGTCCGCACCGAAGAAGGACGAGCCGAAGCCGGGTGCGGAGAAGCAGGAGGGTCCCGCGCCGCCGGACGAGATGCGCGCCTTCGTGGTCGCAGACTCCGACGCATTCACCGACGTGGTGCTCTCGAACGTCGTACCGAACCAGATCTTCTTCGTGGACGCCGTGCGCTGGCTGGGCGGGGAAGAGAGCTTCGCGGGCGAGGTGAACACGGAAGAAGACGTGCGGATCGAGCACACGAAGCAGAAGGATCTGGTGTGGTTCTACGCCACGATCTTCGGCGCTCCTGCGCTCGTCCTGGGCCTGGGGATCTGGTACAGCCGCCGGTCGCGGCGCCAGAGCGGAGGCGCATCGTGAGCGCTCTCAAGGCCATTGGAGTCCACGTCGTGCTTCTGGGCGTCGCCACGGCCAGCGCGGTGGCCGTCTGGACGAAGGACGAGAAGGCCGCGGTGGTGGACGAGAGCCAGTTCGAGGTCTGGCGCGGCGCGCCGGACAAGGTGGAGAAGATCGTGCTCGAGTCGCCCAAGCGCGTCGTGACCGCGGAGGCGCGCAAGGACAAGTTCGGTCGCTACTTCGTGGTGGCGCTGGATAAGGAGATCACTCCTCCGTCGCAGCCCCCCAAGCGCCTCCCGGACGGTGGGCTCGAGAAGGTCGAGCCGTCCAAGGAGCCGGCAAAGCGCGAGAAGAAGTCGTTCATCGCCGTGAAGGCCGCGAACGAGCTGGCCCAGTCGCTGGCGCCGCTCATGGGGCTGCGGTCCGTGGGGAAGATCGAGGATTCGCGCGCCGAGGAGTTCGGCTTCCACGAGGCGCAGGGAACCGTGAAGGTGTGGATCGCGGGCAAGGAGCACTCGATGACCCTGGGCGGAGCCACCCCGGGTGGGGCCGATCGGTACGTCAAGGACGGTGCAGGCCACGTGTTCGTCGTCGCAGGCACGATCGCGCGTGATCTGGAGACCGCGGAGACGCGCCTCGTCGAGCGCAACCTGCACGAGTTCGCCGACGAGGACATCACGCGGGTGAAGCTCACCGTGAAGGACGTCGTGCGCGAGCTGGTCCGCGGGGGCACCGGCAAGCCGAAGCACTGGGCGAATCCCGGGTCGGCCGATCAGCAGGACGAGACTGCCGGGAACTTCATGTCGAAGATCGATCGACTTCGCGTGACCGACTACATCGAGGGTTCCGAAGGTGACAAGGCCGGCGACGACCTCGTCGTCCGGGTGGAGTACTTCGGCGAAACGGGCCCCCTCGGGTTCCTCGAGGTCGTGACGGTTCCAGGCGGCGCTGCCGCCGCGCCGACGCCCGACGACGAGGGCGGCTCCTCGACCGGCAAGGACGACTACATCGCGCGGACGGAGTACACGCGCTGGTTCGCCAAGGTGACGGCGTCGGTGGGCGAGCAGATCGCCCAGGACGTGGGATCCGTCGTCAAGTAGGGCGCTCTTGCCGCGTCAGCCCCCGAATTCGTCGCAGGTCGTCGACGGGAGCCCCGAGCACGTCTCGAACGGTTCGATGCAGTTGACGCTCATCAGGTTGTCGCCGCACGTGCACTGAAAGCAGAGCTCGTGGTTCGATCCGACGCACTCGGTGAGGCAGTGGGTGCGCCCGCAGTCGACCGACGCGACGTAGCAGTCTGCGCATTCGCTCGACATGCCCGTCTTCTCCAGGATGCACTCGTGCGTGCACACTCGCTGCTCGGCCTCGGTCTCGAAGGAGAAGAGGCACTCGATGCCGCACTGGCGTGCGACGTCGCGTGCGGCAGCTTCCATCATCCCACCGTCGTCGACATTCGGCAGCATGTAGGTCGCCTCGACCGCCGCCCGGTCCGGCGCGCTCGTGCAGCTCCCCGGACGGATGCACTTGCCCGCCTCGCAGACCTCCCCGGTTGCGCAGTCTCCGGCGGTCGTGCACTCCGGCGGCGGCCCGGAGTCTGTGCGGCCCAAGGGCTCCACGCACCGACCTCCGAGGCACACCATGGTGCCCGGGCAGTCCGTGTCCTTGCCGCAGTCGGCGGCGCTCGTCCCGCCCGTGCCTCCCGCCCCTGGGGCCTTTCCGCCCTCGTCACCGGAGCAGGCGGCACCCAGCACGAGCGTGGCGACGAACGTAGGCCGGAGGGATCGAAGCCGCATGGTCGGCATCCTGGCATCGCGGCGTCGTCGGGGGCAATCAGCGCGTTCCCCGGCGAACACCCACAGCCACCCACAGCCGCGACCCGAACCGTTGCGTCTCCTCGCGCCTCGGGCGAAGCTCCCGAATCATGACGAAGACGACGCTCTGGGCCTTTCTCGGGATGGTCGGATGGGGGATGTCGGCGTGTGGTGGGTCCTCGGACGAGGACCTGTCGCTCGAGAAGGACGCGAGCGCGGGCGACGCGCCCTCCGGCTGCGTCACGGACATCGACTGCAAGCTCGACCGAATCTGCATCCGGGGCGAGTGTGTCGAGCCCGGTACGGCAGGCAGCTCCGCCGGTGGTACCGGCGGCAGCGGTAATCAGTCCGGCGTCGGAGGAACTGGCAACGACGGAGGAACCGGCGGTGTGGGGAATGCCGGCGGTGTGGGGAACGCCGGCGGTGTGGGGAACGCGGGCGGCGCCGGGAACGCGTCAGGGGCGGGAGGCTCCGGCAACCAGGGTGGCAGCGGCGGCGTGGGCAACGCCGCGGGCATGGCGGGAGCGGGGAACGCCGCGGGTGCCGATGCCGGTGCCGGAACGGGCGGAACCGGCGGAACGGGCGGAACGGGCGGAACGGGCGGAACGGGCGGAGGCGCCGCGGGTGCCGCGGGGACCTTCAACGAGGGGCCGCCGATCACGGCGCCCACGAACGCCTGGACGTGGGTGGACGTTCCCGGTTCGCTCTGCCGTAACAACACGGCCACGGGGTTCGGCGTCAACCTCCGACCGACGTCGGACAAGGTCATCATCTACATGGAGGGCGGGAACGCGTGCTTCAACACGACCACGTGTGGGATCACGGCGCACCCGAACGGCTTCGGCTCCGCCGATTTCGCCGGACTGAACCCGGCGTCGGTGGACGTGCTCGACCGCAATCAGACCAACAACCCGTTCCGGGACTGGAACATGGTGTTCATCCCGTACTGCTCCGGGGACGTGTTCGCGGGGGACAATCCGACGCCCCAGACCATCGGGAGCACGACGTATAGATTCCGCGGCTATCGCAACGTCACCCGATTCCTCGAGCGCATCGTGCCGACGTTCAAGACCGCCTCGCAGGTCGTGCTCACCGGGTCCAGCGCCGGTGGGTTCGGGGCGTTGTACAACTTCCACCAGACGCAGGTTTGGTTCGGCTCGGTCCCGGTCATAGTCATCGACGACGCGGGACCGCCGATGAGCGACACGCACATCGCGCCGTGCCTCCAGAAGCAGTGGCGCGACCTCTGGGGCATGGGCAACACCATGCCCCCCGGCTGCACGGCGTGCTTCAACCAGGCCGACGGCAGCTTCGTCTCGGACCTCGTGGACTACGTCCTGACCTACCACCCGACCGCCCGCGGTGGCCTCATCTCTTCGGCGCAGGACGACGTGATCCGTCGGTTCTGGGCGTACGGCATGAACAACTGCAATCCGTCGTTCGCGAACCTCCTCGGCGGGTACCCTGCCTCGCAGTTCCAGGCGGGTCTCGTCGAGACTCGCGACTCGATGGTCAGCGGGTACGACTTCAAGGTGTTCTACGCTTCCGGCACGCAGCACACGTACCTTCCGAGTTCCATCGGTACGACGGTGCAGGGGCTCACCCTGAGCCAGTGGTTGAGCGGTGCCATCAACGGCGGTGCCAACTGGCGCAACGCGAGTGCGTTCTGATCGGAGCGGTTCGGTTCTTCAGTTGGCCGGTCCGGTTGCGCGGCCGCCGCCGATGAGTTCGTTGCCGCCGTACGGCTTGACCTTGGGGACCGCGCTCCAGCTCTCCAGGTAGGTCTTCTTCATTCGCTCGAGTTCGTCCTTGCGCGTTCGAGACAGATCGCGCGTTTCCCCGGGATCGGCGTCCAGGTCGTACAGCTCGAACTTCCAGTCGTTGCCGTACACGATGAGCCTCCAGTTGCCGAGCACCATGGCGCGGCGCTCGGGGTTGTTGCTGTCGGCGGGAAGGTCCTGCAGCACCGGCCGCGGCTCCGGCGTCGCGCCGTAGATCTCGCGCACGAGGCTGGTTCCGGCGAAGCCTTCGTGGGGAACTCCGGCGAGGTCGAGAACCGTGGGCGCCATGTCCAGGTGCCCGCGTGCGACGTCTATACGGCGCGGTTCGGCGCCCGGTACCCGGAAGAACAGCGGGACGCGAGTGAGGACGTCCCACAGCTCGAACGCGTGGCGGAACAGCTTGTGCTCGCCGAACGCCTCGCCGTGGTCGGCGCTCACGATCACGGCCGTTCGGCTCCACCAGGGTTGCGACTTGCAAAAATCCAGCAGCTTCCCGATCCAGAGATCCGTGTAGAACATCTCGGAGTCGTACTTGTCGCGGAGCTTGTTGCCGAAGTCCGGTGACTCCGGGTGCTTCACGTACTGATCGTGCGGGTCCATGTAGTGCAGGTACATGAAGAAGCGTTTGCCCTCGGGGACGCTCTTCAGCTGCTCGATGGCCATGGGCGTCAGCTTGTGGCTGGTGACGTGGCGGTCGGTCGTGTTGTCGAACGTGATGCCGTCCACGACGCGCCAGTCGACGAACCCCTGATCCATGCCGTTGCCGCGCTTCATGTACATGTGCGCGTGTCCGGCGAGCGTCACCACGCCGGCGGCCTGCAGCAGCTCCGGGAAGAACCGGACGCTTTCCGGGTACTTGGTGAAGAAAAAGCCGCTGCGCTTGAGCGAGCTGGGATAGGCGCCGGCGAGCATTCCCCCGACGCTCTTGGCGGTGTAGCTCGAGAGCGCGTACCCGCGCGTGTAGCTGACGCTCTCCGACTCGAGCTTCGTCAGGTTCGGCGCGACGTCCCGCGGGTAGCCTGCCCACGGTTGATCGGCTCGCATGCTGTCCACAAGGATGATGAGGACGTTCAGAGGTCCGTCGGGTCCCGTCGGCTTGGGGGGCGGTTCGGGTGGCGTCGGGGGGGCGGCGGTGGGTGCCGTAGCGTCCGCGACGCCGCGCGGCGCGTCCGGGACGGTGCTCGATGGCGCGGGCCCCGCGGGAGGTGCCGGCGCGGGCGCCGAGCCGGAGCACGAGGTCGTCACCATCAGCAGTGCGCTCACGAGCGCGAGTCCTTCGACCGACGTCACGGCGCGACCGGCGCGGGTCCCATCGGCCCGTTGGCGCTCGCGCCGCCCTTGAGCTTCATGCCACCGTAGGGCGCGACGGACGGGATGGACGACGTCGTCGTCGCATAAAGCGCCTTCATGGTCGCCAGGGTCTCTGGGTCCGTCTTCGCCAGGTCCTTCGTCTCGCCCGGGTCGACGGAGAGGTCGTAGAGCGAGTACTTCCAGCCGGCCCCGTGAACGATCAGCTTGTGCTTGCCGCTGATCAGGGCACGACGGGGCGGGTTGTGGCTGTCCTCTGGCAACTCGAGGACGATGGGCTCGCGTATGTCGGGCTTCTTCTCGCCATAGAGCTCCGGCACGAGCGACTTTCCGACGAACGTGGGCGAGGGCTTCGCTCCCTGAAGCTCCACGATCGTCGGTGCCAGGTCCAACTGGGAGCGGCGCTCGGCGATTCGCTGGGGCTTCGCCCCGGGTGCGCGGATGATCAACGGCACCCGTACCAGGACCTCCCAGATCTCGAAGGCGTGCTTGTACATACCGTGCTCGCCGAACGCCTCGCCGTGATCCGCGCTGACGATGACGACCGTCTTGTCCCACCAGGGCTGGGTCCGGCAGTGGTCGAGCAACTTTCCGATCCAGGAGTCGGTGTGCAGGACCTCGGAGTCGTAGCGGTCCTTGTTGGTGCTTCCGAAGTCCGGACCGCCCTTGTGCTTCACGTACACGTCGTGGGGATCCATGTAGTGCAGCCACAGGAAGAAGGGCTTCGACGTGTTCTCGTCCTTCTTCAGCAGGTCGATGGCGACGGTCGTCGTCTTCTCGCTCGTGACGTGGTTGTCCGTGTTCGGGTCGAACGTGATCCCGGGTACGGTCTCCCACACGTCGAAACCCTGTTCGAGGTTCTTTCCGCGCTTGAAGTACATGTGGGCGTGGGCGGCCATGGTCCTCACGCCGCCGTCCTGGAGCACTTCGGTGAAGAAGAGGTTGCTCTTCGAGTAGCCCGTGAAGAACCAGCCGTCCCGGTAGAGCGCGGAGGGATACTGGCCGCTCAGCAGCGCGCCGACGCTCTTGGCGGTGTAGCTCGAGACGGAGTAGGCGTTCGTGTAGACCGTGCTCTCCGCCGCCAGCTTCGTCAGCTCCGGGGCCACGTCCCGCTCGTAGCCCGCGGCGACCCGGTCCGCGCGCAGGCTGTCCACCGTGAGCAGCAGCACGTTGAGCGGTCCCGCCGGGCGTGCCACCTTCGGGGCTGCGGGTGTCGGCGAGGCGCCGCTCGCGCTCGCGACCGGGGGTGCTGCAATCGGCGGCGCGGCCGAGGCCGCGGCGCCGGAAGGTGCGCTGCCCTTCCCGTTGCAAGCGAGCGCGGCGAACAGCGTGCAGAGGGCGATCGGGAGGCGGCGGTGCACACCGAGTCGTTACCCTGGCCGGGCCGGCCGGGCAAACTCGAGCGCTGCTTCTGGCTGCCCCGCAGTCGCTCGGATTCGGCGGGGATCGAGCGGGCTCAGTCCGCGTCGATCTCCTTCTCGAGCTTGTCGAGCTCCGCTTCCAGGTTCGAGGCTGACAGGAGCTGGGAGGCCTCGGCTTCGAAGTCCTCCTCCGTGGGGATCTCGTCGTCGCGCGGTCCCACGGGGGCTTGCGCAACGGGTGCCGACGCCGGTGGCGTGGGTGCCGACGCGGCCGGCGCTTCCGGCTTGGCTTCATCCTTACTACAGGCTCCGACCATGACGAGCGAACAGAGGGCAACGTGAACCACCGGGCGCCTCAGGCTCATGGCGCCCCCGAGCCGGCGGGCGCCGCTGCCCCGTCCTTGAGCTTCTCCATGCGGCGCGCGTGACGATTCTTCTCCTTGGACGCCAGCCGGTCGATTCGATCGACGACCTTCGTCTTGCCGGCGTCCTCGGCGAGCAGCCGCATGACGCGCAGATGCGCCATGCGCCGGGCGTGCTTGCGCAGCTCGGCGCGGGCCTCCGGTCGCTTGACCACGTCTTCGCCCCAGGCGGCCCGAAGTTTCTCGCGGCGCTCCTTGCTCCGCTCGATGCGCTTGTCGCGAAGCTCGCGCCATCGCTCGCGGACGTCCTCCTTCTTCGCGCGCAGCTCGTCACGGCGTTCGCGAAGGTCGTCGCGGCGTTCGCGCAGGTCGTCCCGCCGCTCTCGAAGGTCGTCGCGGCGCTCTCGAGCGTCGTCACGGCGCTCGCGTAGCTCGTCACGACGCTCGTCGGCCACGTCGCCGACCTTCCCGCTGACGTCCCGCGCCTTCGCCCGCAGCTCGCCCGCCTTCTCGCGCATCTTTTCGGCTTGCCCGCGCATTTCGCCCGCCTTCTCGCGCATCTTTTCGGCGTGCTCGCGCATCTTTTCGGCGTGCTCGCGTGCCTTGGCCGCCTCCGGGCCGGGCTGGGCGAGGGCGGGCGTCGCCAGGACGGATGCGGTCGCGATTGCGACGACGCTGAACGTCAGTCTGCACATGGTCGTCGAGCCTCCTGTGGCCCATGGTGCTAGCGCACACGGGCGCGCAGCGAAAGGCCGTTTGGACCGGAGGGTACGCCCCTCGCTTCGCGAGAGCACGCCGCGGGACCCGGGCGCGGCGTTGCTGCCCGATTTGCCCCGACCGCGTGGCCCGTGAGACGATCCGCGGCATTCCACCCGAGTCCACGACAGCGGCGAGGCGCCGCCCGTGAGTTCGACGGCGCAGAGGCTCTTCGCGTTCGCGCTCGTCGGTGTCATGGTGGGCGCCGCAGTGATTGCGGCCTGGTCCGACGCGGCTTCGGCAGACGCGGTGTGGCTTCAGATCGTGGCTCGCTTCGAGGGGGCGTTCGCAGAGGGCGCGTGGCGATGGCTCGCGCGCGCGACGGCGATCACGACGGGGCTCGCCGTCGCCTTGACCCTCCTCGAGCTCGTGTCGAGCGTTCGGCGGGAGGCGAGGGAGCCGGAGTTTCGGGACGCAGGGGCGACGAACGTCAGGGACGCCGTCACGGAAGTGCGCCGGCGCCTCCTGGCCCTCACGGAGGGCTCGAAGCCGAACGTCGTGGCGACGTTCAACGAGCTGCTCCGCGGCGCCGTCGGTGTCAGCGCGAGCGACGTCCATCTCTCGCCGACGGCCGCGGGGCTGAAGCTGACCTACCGGGTGCAGGGCGTGCTGCACGACGTCGCGATGCTCGATGCGAATCTCGCGGCGCTGCTGGCAACGCGCGTGAAGGTCCTGGCTCGGCTGGACACGTACGTTCGCACCTCGCCGCAGGACGGACGACTGGCGGTCTCCCTCGACGGCAAGAGCATCGAGGCGCGCGTGTCCACGCTGCCCACCGAGGGCGGCGAGCGCGTCGTCCTGCGCCTCGTGAGAGGGAGCCTGGCCATCCCGGAGCTCGACGCGCTGGGTTTCAGCGAGACGACCGTCACCCGGCTTCGCGAGGTGCTCGCGCGCCCGCAGGGGCTGTTCTTCGTGACGGGACCCGTCGGCTGCGGAAAGACGACGACGCTGTACGCAGCACTGCAGCACATCGCCAAGTCACGCGGGAGCACCACGAGCCTCGTCACCCTGGAGGACCCGGTCGAGCTCGAGCTGCCGTTCGCGACGCAGACCCAGATGCACGCCCGTTCCGGGATGACGTTCGCCGGGGCGCTGAGGAGCGTGCTTCGGCAGGACCCGAACGTGCTGATGATCGGAGAGATCCGCGACAAGGAGACCGCCGAGATCGCGACGCAGGCCGGCCTTACCGGCCACCTGATCCTCACGACGGTTCACGGCGAGGGGGCCGCCGGACCGTTCGCGCGACTGATGGACATGGGCATCGAGCCGTTTGCCATCGCGTCGGCGACGCTCGGGGCGATGTCGCAGCGCCTCGTGCGCACGCTGTGCACGGCCTGCCGCCGGCAGGCGGCGCCGGATCCGATCGTCGAGGAGCGCTTCGGCAAGCTGGGGATCGTGCTCCCCCAGGGCGCGTTCTACGACGCCGTCGGATGCGACTTCTGCGAGGGGGAGGGCTTCGCGGGCCAGGCGCCCATCAGCGAGGTGTTGATCGTCGAAGGCGCCGTCCGGGCCGCCGTGAACGCCCAGAAGACGACGGAGGAGATTCAATCGCTCGCCGTCGCGGAGGGAATGGTCCCGCTCGTGCGTGAGGGGATGATGCTGGCGCAGCGTGGCGAGACGACCCTCGCCGAAGTCCTCAGGGTGGCCGGATGAGTCGGCCGTGCGAGTTCCCGACGTGAGAGCGCAGCTCGCCACCGCGGCTCATTACGCGCGTCTGATCGCGGCGACGTTCCTCGCCCTCGCGAGCGCGCGCTTCGCGGCGGGAGCCGTGCTCTTCGCGGTGCAGACCCGCGCGCCGGGACTGCCGGAGGTCGTGGGGGATGATCGCAAGGGCGCGCCAGCTCCTACGACCGCGCCGGACACCCCCGCGGGCGCCGGCGATCGGGGCGTGGCCGTCCTTCAGCGGGGACAGTCGGCGCGCACGACGCTGAGCATCTCGGCGGGGCCACCGCGCTCGGAGGTCTGGGTGAACGGGTCGAAGCGCGGGAACACGCCGTTCCTCGGCGAGGTTTCGTGCAAGGTGGGCGCGCCCATCCGCATCGAGGTCGTGCCCCCGAGGGGCGCCCCGCTCGTCTACGAGCGTGAATGCAAGCCGGGCAACGTGGTCATCGACGGGTGACGATCGCTACCGCCGTCACCTCCACGCTTCGAGGGCCGAAGCCAGCCTGCGAGCATCGTCGGGCGACTCGCAGCCCACCGCCAGGGGCCGTCCGCGCGTGACGACGAGCACGTGCCGCGGCTCGCCGCCGTCCGGACTGATGGCCAGCGTTGCCACGACGTCACTGCGGGCGACGGTCTGGCGTCGGACGCGAATGCCGAGGATCCGGTCGTCGATGACCAGCTCTCCGTTGGTCGTCGCCCGCTGCTCGCGCGAGAGCAAGGCAGCACCCGCCACCAGAGCGACGATCGCCGTCGTGATCCCCAGGACCCAGCTCAACGCGCTCACGGCACGCCCCCCGTCCGTGCGAGACAGCATCGGCATGACCGTGGCGGCGGCGAGCCCGATTCCGATCACGGTGACGGTCGCGCCGGCGGCTCGCGACGCCTGGACCGGTCGCGGCGAGGCGTCCACCGCTGGCCCGCCCGCGCCGGGGCTCGGCGCAGGAGCGGGCACCCACGGTTCTGCGCTCGACGGCAGGCCCCATCCGGACCTCACGCCGACGGGCGTCGTCGCCAGGAGCATCTCGAGGTCCCCGAGCACGGAGGCGGGATCATCGCGGGCGAGGACGACCTGGCGGCGTCCCTCGGACGTCATCGCCTCGACCCGGTACTCCAGCTCGGTGCGTACGTCGTCGGTGCGGACGGTCCCGGACAGGATGAACTCCGTGATCGCCGCGGCGGTCCCTCCCGGCTCCCCGCGAACGCCGGCCTCATCGATCACGACGCTCACGCTGCGGCGCGGCAGTCCCGCGCGGGCGAGCCTATAGGCGGCCATACCGAGCAGGGCGGCGGTGGCCACGCGAAGCGCCGTCAGCGTCCCGGGACCGAGCAGGGCGCCTGACGCGAGCAGCGCGACGCCCACCGAGACCAGGAGCTCACCGCCCGCCGGTCTGACGTGGCCGAGTTCGATGCAGCGATCCCTGTTGTGTAGGACCCTCATTCGGCGACGCCGGGACGCTATCAGGAGGGCCCGCCGCCGTGGGGCGGCCCGATCGGCGCGCGTGGTCGGTTGGTCGAGCCCGTCGGGTGCCGCGATCGGCACGCGCGAGTCTCGATTTCAAATGAGGCATGAGGCTTTCAAACCTGAGAGCATCGCCTGAGGTCATGCGCCAGAACTATCGGAAATAATTGGCATCAGTCCAGGCACGGAACCTGCTCTTACTTCTGAAGGCGGCAGCCCGAGGCGTCCCCCCCCTCCGCCCGGGCTGCTGCCCTTTTTGCGCGTGGCGACGGGCCGCGAGCGACGGGCGGTTTCTTTTCGCAGCGGCCGCTCGCCTGCTATCGGCGGTGGCGTGAAGTGGTCGCTCGCCCTCATTGGCGCTGCGAGCGTGGGCTGCGCCTCCGACCGAGACGTCCCCGCCTCGAAGTCCGTCGGGGACTCGTCGTCCGAGGCGGTTCGGGCGGCTCCCGGACCGGGGTCCGTTGCCAGCGAGCCCCAGATCCCGGCGCAGGAGCCGCTGGTTCGACTCGACGGGACGTCGCGGCCGGCGGCGGTGACGGTGGTGTCCAGGGGGCCGCGCGTGCACGCGAGGGCCATGCGCTCGTGGATCCGTGCGGAGCCGCGCAAGGGAGCGCGGAAGATCGGCTACCTGCGCACGGGCGCCTCGGCGCCCACCACCGGCGAGCCGGCCGGCACCGACGGGTGCCCGGGCGGATGGTACCCCGTGACGCCGGGTGGCTTCGTCTGCGTGGGGCGGGCGGCGACCCTCGACGGAGAGGACCCCGCCGTACGCGCCACGCGCGAGTACCCGCCCGATCACCAGCGAACCCTTCCGTACATCTACGGCACCGTCCGCCGCACCGGCCCCATCTACGTTCGGCTCCCGACGCCCGAGCAGCTCGAGCAGCACGAGCCAGGGCTGGACGAGCGAATGGAGACCTGGCTCGCAGCGGAGGGGGAGATCGGCGCCAGCTACGCGCAGCACGTGTGGCTCGGCGGACCGGGAGAGGTTCCTCCACCGGCGCTCGTGTGGAAGGAGCGACGGAGCGAAGGGGTGCCGTGGTTCCTCGAGGACGGTCGGGAAATCCCGAGAGTCCGGAAGAAGGTTCGACCGGAGGGCGTCGTCTCCGTGGGCACGACTGCGCCGAGGGTCGGCTACTCCTTCCTGCACACGTTCTTGCACGCCGGGCGCCGCTATGGCGTGACCACGGATCTGCACGTGCTCCCGACCGACAGGCTCCGGCCCATTCAGGGGTCGAGCGCCCACGGCTACGCCATCGGCCGTGACGTGAAGTTCCCGTTCGCGATCGTCCGCATGAGCGACGCGCGCTTTCATCAGTTTCCTCGCGGACGCCGCGTGGACGCAGGGGTGGCCCCGTACTGGTCCGCAGTGCAGCTCACGGGGAAGCAGAGGTTCCACGATCGGCGGCTGCACTACGAGACCGTGGACGGCAAGTGGCTGAGTGACCGCGACGCCTCGCGACTCGATCCCGCCAAGCGAATGCCAGCTTGGGGGAAGAACGGCGAGAAGTGGATCGACGTCAACCTGACCAAGCAGACGCTCGTGCTGTACGAGGGAACCGTGCCCGTCTACGCCACCCTCATCTCTTCCGGGGAAGCGGGCCTGGGTGATCCCAAGCACACGACCGCCACCAAGCGCGGAATCTTCCGGATCCACACCAAGCACGTGAGTGCGACGATGAGCTCGGACGAGGTGGGGGAGGAGTTCGAGCTACGAGACGTCCCTTACGTACAGTACTTCGACAAGGAGGGGTACGCGCTGCACGGCGCGTACTGGCACGATCGCTTCGGCGTACCGAAGAGCCACGGGTGCATCAACCTGACGCCCGAGGACGCGCGGCGGATCTTCCACTGGACCGAACCGCAGGTTCCGGCTGGCTGGCACGGCGTCCTCCGTCCCCTGACGGGGACCGTCATGTTCGTCCACCCCTGACTCGCCGCGGGTCAGTCGGGCATCGCGTCGATTCCGGCGTCTCCCGCGCTCGCGTCCGAGATCGCGGCGTCGGCCTGCGCGTCGTCGAGTCCCGCGTCCGTGGACGCTTCCGGTGCCGTGGAGTCGGTGTCAACGTCGGGCGCGCCGGAATCCGCAGCGTCCGGCGCTGCGTCGGTGGGCGCGTCCGTCGAGGCGCCGTCCGTCGTGGCGTCGCTCGCGCCGTCGGCGGTGGCGTCGTTCGCACCTCCGTCACCGGCCGCATCCGCCGCGGCGTCCGCGGTTCCGGCGTCGCCCTGCACCACGGAGAACGTCACCTCCGCCGCGAGCACGGTGCCGTTCGACTCGAAGCGCGATCCGTCGTCCTCTGCGAGCTCCACGCGGAGCGTGTGGCTCCCCACGGGCTCGTCCAGATCGGTCAAGTTCACTAGGACGAGCGCCGTCGCGCCACGCACGGTCAGCGCGCCGGCCGTGCCGTCCGGGTCCACCATGACCACGACGTGTCCGCACTGTTCGGTCCCCGCGCACCCGCCCGGGGGTCTCAGCGTCCAGTTCTCGAGTGTCACGCGGACGGCGAGCGCTCCGCCGGGCAGCTGCGACAGCACGACCACTTCGCCGGGCGTCGGCGCGGCGATGGCGAGGCTCGCCGGTCCCGCGGGTCCCACGCTGCCGGTCTTCTTCTCGTCGTCGCCGCACGCGCCGACGGTCGAGGCGGCCGTCACCACCAGGACCGCCGCGATGCGGGTCGAGTTCCGGGCCCGGGGTCGCACGTCAGCTCTCGCGGGCGGGCAGCGCCTTCGGTGAGGTTCCCTCGGCGCCCTCGGTCGCGTCGAGCTTGAACCCGCGGACGCTCTCGGTGAGCGCGTCGGCGAGGTGCTGGAGCTGCTCGCCCTGGTCGACGGCGTTCTCGCTGTAGGAGAGCACTTCGCCCGCAATGCGCTGGACGACGTCCATGTTCCGAGCGATCTCGTCCGACGCTACGGCCTGCTCCTGAACGGCGCCCGCCGTGTCGTCGATGACGCTGATCAGCGTCGTCAGATCGTCGAGCGTGCGCCGCACCAGCGTGGTGCCCTCCTCGACGTCACGCGTGCCGCTCTCCATGACCCGAACGGCCTCGGAGGTCTGGTCGCGGATCGTGGCGATGAGGTCCTCGATGTCCTTCGCGCTCTGTCCCACGCGCTTGGCGAGCGAGCTGACCTCGTCGGCGACCACGGCGAAGCCGCGGCCGTGCTCGCCCGCGTGCGCCGCCTCGATGGCGGCGTTCAGCGCGAGCATCGTCGTCTGCTCGCTGATTTGCCGGATGACCTCGACGATGTTCCCGATGCGCTTCCCGCTCTCGCCCAGGTTGTCGATCCGCGTGGCCGCGTCCTCCACCGTCCGGCGTATCTGGTCCAGCCGGGCGATAGCGTCCTCTACCGCGGCGCCGCTCTGCTTGGCGCGCTTCGTGGCCTCCGCCGCGTTCTCGGCCACCTGCTGGATGGACGACGAGAGCTCGGTGACGGCCGCGGTCGATCCTGAGATCTTGGAGGCCTGCTCCTTGGCGCCCTTGTGCATCTGGCGCGAGACCGTCGAGACGGCGCCGCTGGACGATCCCACCTGAAAGGCCGAACGTTGCACACTCGACGCCAGGGAGTGAATTCGCGAGAAGACGCGGTTCAGGTTGTCGGCGAGCACGCCGAGCTCGTCCGCGGAGTCGATCTCGAGGCGCTTGGTCAGGTCTCCCTGCCCCTGGGCGAGATCGTTGGTGGCGACGATGGCCCGCCCGATGGGGCGCGTCACTCCGACGGCCAGGAGGTACCCGACGACCAGCGCGAGGATGCCCGCGACCCCGAAGGTCAGCATGATGCTGGAGCCGATCTTGTTGAGCTTCTTCTCGACGTGAGCGCGCGTCCTGAGATGGTAGAAATCACCCATCTTGGCGTTGGCGTCCCCCGGTCCGTCGTAGCCCAGCGCATCCGCGCGAGCGAAGTCGTAGGTGCCCTCCGCGACGTCGAGGACCAGCACCTCCTCGTTCGCCTCCTGCACCTTTCGCGGCGCCTTGACGGCTTCCTGTAGCGGCTTCCAGAGCCCTTCGGGCAGCGCGCTGGCGACCACCTTTCCGTCCGCGAGGAGGGACACGCGGTGCTGCTTGCTCGGGTCGGTAGACGTGGACTCGTCCCGAAACTCCTCGAGGAAGCGGGTCAGCTCCTGGCCGATCACGACGGTGCCGGCGACGCCGGAAGGCCCGTTCACCACGGCGCCCGAGACGCGGTAGACGGTTCCGTCGATGAGGGCGAGGGCACCACGCACCACCTTGCCGGCGCGAACGTCCTGGTAGAGTCGCGCCTTCTGCCAGTCCTTGGCGGGACTCTGGAAGCCCTTGACGCGATGGACCTGGCCATTCGCGTCCGAAACGACCAGCAAGTCCGGCGTGACGCTGGCCTGCAGGGGTTCGGTCAGACGCTTGAGCGCTTCACCTACCTGTGCGGGCTCGCCGGCTTCGAGCGCCTGGCCGAGCGTCGGATCCTGGGCCACCAGGCGTGCCGCAGCGAACTCCTGCGCTCCGTCCTTCTGGAGCTTCCGAAGGAACTTGTCGAAGTGCTTGTCCAGGTACGAGCCGCGGGTCTGCGTGGATTCGACCGCGTCGAAGGCGGCGTAGGCGCCGAGCGCCAGCACGACCGCGGCGACGACGACGATCGTCGCCATGATCTTCGTCCTGACGCTGAACCGGATCCTGGGCATGGGTCGTCCGGGGCCGAACCTAACAAACTTGGGCGTCCTGAGGGAGGAGCCGACGGACCCGCGGAAATCCCGTCGATCCAGCGAGGCTCAGGGGGAAGGGGCCCGTGACGCTCGGCAGAGCGTCGCGACGAACCTGCCGTCCATGCTCGTCGCGGCGTGTGCCTCGTCGCCGGCGAACGAGAAGGCGAGCACGCCGACGATGCGGTCGCCCACGTTCAAACCGACCTTCTCGAGGCGCA
The DNA here is from genome assembly GCA_964487605.1 of uncultured Polyangiaceae bacterium. GTDB lineage: Bacteria > Myxococcota_A > Polyangia > Polyangiales > Polyangiaceae > JAJDAH01. Next base: position 26,360 of record CAZARU010000018.1, on the reverse strand, counting down.
GCGCGCCTCCGGGCTGGAAGAGGTGGCTCGTCCGCCCGACGCGTGCCGTCGGTACGACGTAGGCCGCCGCGACACCGCCGTCATCGGCGTCGGCACGGCCCGCGGGGAACGCTCCGGGAGACGGCTCGACTCCCGGTGGCAAGACGAGCGTCGCCGTCACCGTCGTCTTGCCGTCCCCGGGGGGCACGAAGCGGTCGCACGAGGCGTCCTCTTCGGCGAGCGTGATCGTCAGTTCGTGCTTGCGTGGCGGAAGCTCCAGGTACGTCGCCAGGCCGTGCTTCGGGACGAACGAGACGCGCGCGCCCTCGCCAGCTCCCGTCACCACCTGAATCACCTCGGTCGCGGGCTCTCGGCAGCCGAAGGTCATCGTCGCGACGACGACGGTTAGAGCACGCGAGCACATCACGCCCGGAGGTGCGGGTTGGACGAGCGCCTCGCGCGGAGGGGCCAGGGGTGGTCGCGCAACGCCGGCGCGACCCCCGAGAGCATCTCCCGCACGTCGGTGACCCCGGGGCGGTTGCGCGGGTCGCGTCGCAGGCACGCGGCGAACACGCGCGCCAGGTCCGTGAGGTGGGGCTCCTCCGCGAGATCCGCGAGAGCCTCGGGCCACCCATCGTGCTGGATGTGCTTGGTCACGAGCGCCATCTCGTCGTCGGCATCGAGGAGGATCACGCCCGTGAGGAGCTCGAACGCCGTGCATGCGAACGCGTAGACGTCCGCATCCATGGGCACGGGCTCGTGACCTTCCGGCACGATGCCGAGAATTTCCGGCGCCGTGTACTCGAGAGTGCCGCAGCCGGGTCGGAGGTGGCGCCCGCTGAGGCCGAAGTCCACCAGCACCGGCGTCGCGTCGGGACGCACGATCACGTTGGAGGGCTTCATGTCCAGGTGTCCCACGCCGGCGCCGTGCATGGCCTCGAGACCGGCCAGGATGCCGTCCAGGTACGTGAAGACCAGATCGGTGGTGAGGGCTCGATTCCGGAGCGCGCGGTCGAGCGACGTGCCCTTGATGAGCTCCATCACGAGGATCGGCTTCGGTCGCGCCGACAGATCGAAGGTCACGAAACGCGCGAGGTTCGGGTGGGATGGGAGACCGAGCAGCGCGCCGGCCTCGCTGCGAAAGAGGTCGAAGAACTCCTGCTCGGAGAGGCTGCGCGCCGTGCTCGGGTCGTACTCTGGCACCTTCAGCGCGAAGGACTCCGCGGTCGGGTCGCGCCGCTCCTCCACGCGACGGGCGACGAACACCGAAGCGCCTCCACCGGCTCCGAGCGGGCGCACGACGTAGAACGCCCCCACCACGCGGCGAGGGAGCATCCAGTCGGGCAGCGCGGCGCGCTGCTGCTGAAGGGGAATCGCCAGGGCTTCGTCCTGCGGCGTCTCGACGGGGAGGCCGTCGACGCGCACCAGCACCTCCGCGGCGGCGGCCGCGATGGAGTCGGGGAGCGCGCGGGTGAGCTCGCCGATGGCCATGCCAATCTGCTTGGCGTTCGGCGGGACGCCCGACGTCACGGTTCGCGCGACGAGCACCGCCAGCCGCGCCACGTCGGCGACGACGTCGATGTTGGCGTCGTCGTCCGACAGCACGCGACGCTCTGCGGCGGTCTCGAGTCGTCGAAAGGAGTCGATGGTGTCCTCGAGCTCTCCCAGCGGGTCGTAGGCGCCGCCGGGATCGACCAGGTCGCGGAGCGAGCGAGCCGAGGCGATAGCCTCGAGGGCACGCCCGAGGTGCAGCACCACGTGTCGCACGGCCTCGCCGCGATACGAGCCGCCGGCGCCGAGGCCCTGGCTCAGCTCGATGAGCCCGCGGGCGACCCGGATCTCCTCGCCGCGGCGTATGTCCCGGGAGAACGCCGCGGGATCGAACGACCCGAGGGCCAGCGACTCCACCGCGCCGGGCGCCACGGCGCGCAGGAAGCGTGCGTGGCTCTCCAGGGCCAGCGTGACGTCCGGGTTCGTGGAGCCCGCGGCGATGGCGGCGACGCCATCGGAGTCCGTCACCCGACGCGCGACGACCAGGAATACGTCGCTGGCGTCGGCGACGCCTTCGCGCACCAGCGCGTCGAAGCTCCGCGCGAGGGCGGCGCAGGAGATCCGGTGCACGCGCACGTCGCCGCCCGCGGAGATGCTCTCGATGAGCACACGCGTCGCGCGCCGCGCGAGCTCCTGGGAGCGTTCGACGACCGCGTCCGCCTCGGCGTGCGGCTCGCTCTCCGTGTCCAGCAGGTGGAGCAGGGCCTTCAGGCGGCGCTGGCGCGCGACGACCATGCCATCCGTCGCCTGGGTTCTCTCGGCCCGCGCCTCCTGATCCACCAGCCACGAGCCGACCCGGTTGTGGAAGGCACGCAGCTCGGGGACCGTGGCATCCGTGTCGCCGGGGCGGCGAGCCAAGAGGAGCAGGTGGGCCAGGCGCGCGCGCTCGAGCACGCCCGCGTCGAGATCCATCAGCAGCGCGAGGAGGTCGGGATCGTCCGCCTCGCCGTGAGCAGACAGCGCGGACACGCCGTCCATGACGCGGTTTGCGGCACCAAGGGCTTCGACGGCTGCGATGTGCGCTTCCTTCGCGCCGCGGACTTCGAACGCGACGAGTGCGCGGCGCACGGATCCGAAGACGCCCGTGTCGGAGTTCGGGTCGTCCGGGTTGGCCAGGGCGGCGTCGAACGTGGCCAGCAGCGCCTGGTGCTCCGTGCCCGTCGCGGAGCGAAGGGAGTCCATGGCCAGCTCCGCCGCCCGGCGCCCGAACTCCGGTCGGGCGCGCTCGCGAAGCAGCATGGCGACCGCCTCGGCGACGTCCGGGCGGCGGCTGGCACACAGCAGCTCGAGCAGCTCCTCGGCGGCGTCGGGCTCAGCTTCCACGACCCGGGGAAGCCCCCAGATCATCGTCGCCGTCACGCCGGGATCCCGCTTCGGGATCTCGCCCTTCAGGAGGCCGCGGCAGTGCTTCAAGCCCGTCGTGGGGTCGTTCGTCATGGCGGCGACGAGCGAGACGGCGGCCCGTCGCCAGTTGCCAGGATCGAGCGAAGGGTCGAGGGACTCCTCCACGTTCTCGCGATGCAGGGGGTCGATGCTGGACAGCAGGCCGCGCGCGACTGCGGCGTGGCGCCACACCAGGGGCTCCCTGTCGGCCAGCAGCTGCCGCATCAGCGGCAGTATCGGGTCCGACCGGAAGATGAGCCTCGGGTGCGGGTCGCCCTCCATGAAGCGTCGTACACCCTCGCGCGCGGCGCGTTCCACGGTGAGGGCGCAGAGCCTGCGCGCGGGGAGCGTTCCCGTGGAGGGCCCGAGCAGCCACGTCTCGAACAGCTCGCGGCGCGTCACCAGCACGTACGCCAGCGCGTCGGCGTGCACCTCGGTGCCCATGGGCAGGTCCAGCACCAGCCCGATGCGCGCCGCCATGGTCGCGGCTTCGAGCGGCTTCGCGTTGAGCATCGCCATGCGCGTCGCGGCCGCCGCGAAGGTGCTGGCGTCGCCCTCGTAGAGTCGGGAGAGCACCCGACGCCCGAAGTCGCGTCGCTCCGGGCTGCCGTGGGGAAGCGCGGAGGTCAGCTCGTAGAGCGCCACGGCTGCGGCCCCGGGGGCGATCCAGTCGAGCTCGTCGGCGAGGCCGCGGCCGAGGGCGGTCTTCGCCGCCGCCACGAGCTGCTCGGGGGCGAGACGGTCCAGGGGCGGTGGGCCATCGACGCGCAGGAGGCGCCCGAGGGCAGCCACCGCGCGGCGCCACGTCGCGCGTTGCTCCGTCGGGTCCGCGATGCGCGGGAGCGCGGCGAGCGCTTCGACCGAATCGATGCGGGAGGGCACGGGAGGTGGCGAGTCTAGCGTTTCGTCACCGTGTCGGGCGCGTTCGTTTCGAGCCCCGAATGGCGTGGGAAACCCGCCGCATTCGGGGCCCCGCGAGGCTCGCGAGCGTGCGAGGTCGCGCACCGTGCGACCGCGCGACCCCGGCCGCTCGGCCGCAGACGAGCCGACCGATTTGATAGACTCGCGAGGTGACTTCCGTCGCGCTGCCGGCGAACGAGCCGGTCCTCTCGTACGCGCCCGGCTCGCCGGAGCGGGGAGCGCTGCGCGAGGCAATCGGCGAGCTCTCTTCGGATTGCCGGGACCTGACGCAGTTCGTCGATGGCGCGGCCGTGGGTGGAACGACGGCTCCGCTGACCGCGCCGCACCGCCACGCGCTGGTGCTCGGCAACGTGCACTCCGGGACGCCTGGCGACGTGGTCGCCGCCATACAGGCGTGCCGTCGTGCCCGGCACGAGTGGGCGGCGCTTTCGCAGAGCGACCGCAGCGTCGTCTTCTCGCGCGCCGCGGACCTGCTGGCAGGTCCCTGGCGCCAGCGGCTGAATGCAGCCACGCTGCTCGGGCAGAGCAAGACACCGCACCAGGCGGAGATAGACTCTGCCTGCGAGCTGATCGACTTCTTGCGGTTCAACGTGGCGTTCGCGGCGCGCATGGCCGAGGAGCAACCGCTCTCGGTGCCGGGCGTGACCAACCGCGCGGAGCTGCGCCCGCTCGACGGGTTCGTGTACGCGGTGACGCCGTTCAACTTCACGGCGATCGCCGGGAACCTGCCGACGGCCCCGGCGCTCCTGGGAAACACGGTCCTCTGGAAGCCGTCCCCCAAGGCGGCCCTGTCGGCTCACTTCGTCATGGCGCTGCTCGTCGAGGCGGGACTTCCCCCGGGAGTCATCAACCTGGTCCAGGGGGATCCGGTCAGCGTCACGCGAGTGGCGTTCGACGACCCCGACTTCGGCGGTCTGCACTACACGGGTTCGACCGAGGTGTTCCGCGCCCTCTGGCGCGCCATCGGGGAGGGGATCGGCCGCTACCGATCGTACCCGCGCATCGTCGGCGAGACGGGCGGCAAGGACTTCATCTTCGCCCATCCGTCGGCGAACCTCGACGCGCTCGCCGTGGCGATCGTTCGAGGCGGCTACGAGTACCAGGGGCAGAAGTGCTCGGCCGCCTCACGGATCTACGTCCCTCGGTCCCTCTGGCCCGCGCTGGAGGAGCGGCTCCGCGCGATGATCGCCGAGCTGCGCGTGGGAGACCCGGCCGACTTCTCCTGCTTCATGGGCGCCGTGATCGACCGGGGGGCCTTCGACAGGATCCGGGGATGCCTCGAGTTCGCGCGGACCGACCCGGCCTGTCGGATCATCGCAGGCGGAGGCGCCAGCGCCGACGAGGGGTTCTTCGTCGAGCCGACGCTCGTCGAGGTGACGGATCCCGTGCACCGGTTCATGCGGGAAGAGATCTTCGGCCCCGTGGTCGCGGTCTGGGTGTACGACGATTCGACCCTCGACGATGCCGTGTCGCTGTGCGACCGGACGAGTGGCTACGCGCTGACGGGGGCCGTGTTCGGCGAGGACCGCTCGGCCCTCGACGACCTGTCGCGGCGTCTGAGGTTCGCCGCGGGCAACTTCTACCTGAACGACAAGCCCACCGGGGCCGTCGTGGGCCAGCAGCCCTTCGGTGGGGGTCGCGCGTCGGGCACCAACGACAAGGCCGGCAGTGCCCAGAACCTGTGGAGGTGGGTGTCCTCGCGGACGGTCAAGGAAACCCATGCGCCCGCCACCGACTGGCGCTACCCCTACCTGGCCAGCGACTGACCCTCGGCGCGCCACGAGGCCGCAGGGCGAGCGCTTCAGTCGAACGCGAAGCGAAACGTCTTGCGGAACGACCACGTGAGGCGAAAGCCGTTCGTCGTCTCCTCGACGACGAAGGGACCTGCCTCGAAGCGGCTCCCGCCGGGCTTCGCCGCCACGGGAGGGCTCGCAGGCGCCGCGGGCGCCTGGCCGAGCACCGCGAGCAGCGGCGTGACGGGCGCGGCGATGTGGCACCGCGTGCCCCCGTGGACCAGTCCCACGACCTCACCGGCGTCATTCACGAGCGGCGAGCCCGAGTCGCCCGGGCGCGCGTCCAACGTCGTGAAGACCGCGCGGTCGACGGCCGGGAGCGAAGGGCACTGCCCAACGCGCTCCACGCGCGCGAGCTGCGGCCTGGTGCGCCGCCCGGCGTGTCCCACGAAGAGCACTTCGTCCCCGGGTGACGGCTCGCGCTCCGCGAGGTGCAGCGGCTCGACGTCGAGGGGCGCCGCGAGGCGCAGCACCGCCAGATCCGCGTCGCGATCGAGGTGCTCGATGGTTGCGGAGTGCCTGGCGCGTCCCGCGGTCCGGACGGCGACGTGATCCTCGCCCTCGAGGACGCAGTGAGCGGCGGTCACCAGCACGTCCGGGGCGCCAGCGAGGAAGGCGGCGCAGCCGGTGCGGGTCACCGTCAGGGTCGCCCGCGCCACGGCGCCGCGATGGGAGAGTGGCGAGACGCGGGGCGGTTCGTCGAGGCTGCCCGCCGGCGGTGCGGCGAACGCCGTCGCGGGAACCGCTCCGACGAGGGCTGCGGCGAGGGCGAGGACTCGCATCCCGGGAACCCTAGCGCCCTCCGGCAGATCCGCCAGGGGTCCGCGGGCTCAGAGAGCGGTGAAACCGCCGTCCACGGCGAGGCACTGCCCCGTGACGAAGGAGGCCGCGTCGCTCGCGAGAAACAGCGCCGCGCCGGCCAGTTCCTCGGGCTGGGCGATCCGTCCCAGGCACGTGCGCTCGTTGACGTGGGCGACCAGATCGGGACTCGAAGTGAGGGCGGACGCCAGGCGCGTCTCCACGAGGCCCGGAGCGATGGCGTTGACGCGGATCCCCGACCTGCCGAGCTCGAGCGCCATGGTCTGGGTCATGGAGATCATGGCCGCCTTGGTCATGCCGTAGATGCCTTGCATCTGCGCCGCGCGGAGGCCGGCAACACTCGTGATGTTGACGATCGAACCCGTCGCCTTCGCATCCATCACGTGTCGAGCGAAGCGCTGTGACAGGATGAAGGCGCCGCGGAGGTTCACCTCGAACGTCTTGTCGTACGCCCCGAGATCGGCGGCCACGATGGGTCCGAAGTACGGGTTCGTACCGGCGCAGTTCACCAGGACGTGTGCCGCGCCGAACTTCGCGACGACGCTCCCGATGAGCGTCTCGCACGCCTCGACCTGTCCCACGTGCGCCGCCATGGGCTCCGCGACGCCGCCCCTCGCCCGGATCTTCTCCGCCACCGCGGTGACGCCCTCCAGCTTCCGACTCGAGACCACGACCTTCGCGCCGGCGTCCGCGAACGCGAGGGCGATGGCTTCTCCGATGCCGCGAGAGGCACCGCTGACGATGGCGACCTTGTCTTCGAGGTGAATCAGGGACATGGCGCGAGGCTAGTACCGCGCCCCCCGGGTTCCTACCGTGTTTGGAGGGGCGTGACTTCGCCCGGCGGTTCGTTTCGGGGCCCCGAGACCGTGGCGACGCCCCGGGACTATGCTCAGGCCGATGTTTCGGCGCACCGGCGTGCTCCTGGTCGCCCACGGTACGGTGGAGGATCTCGCCGACCTTCCGGCGTTCCTGGCCGCCATCGCCCGCGGCAGGACTCCCGCCCCGTCGCTCGTGGCGGAAATGCGGCGCCGGTACGAGGCCATCGGCGGATCGCCGCTCCTGCGGATCACGCTTCAGCTCGCGAAGCGCGTGGGCGTCGCCACGACGCTGCCGGTGCTCGTCGGGATGCGCTTTGGTGACGCCTCCCTCGAGGACGCGCTTCGGGAAGCCGTGCGCGTGGGGCTCGACCGACTGATCGTGGTCCCGCTGGCGCCCTTCAGCGTGCCCATCTACGCGGCGGCGGTCGGCGCTGCGCGCGACGCCGTGGACGGACCGCGCGTGGACGTGGTCGAACCCTGGGGGGCGCACCCCGGGCTGGTCACGGCGTTCGCGGAAGACGTCTCCGCGGCGCTGCGCGAGGCACCCGACGCCCGCGTGCTCCTCACGGCGCACAGCCTACCCCGCCGCGTGATTGACGCCGGCGACCCCTACGTGGAGGAGCTCCGCGCGTGCGCGACGGCGGTCGCCTCCCGCGTGGGACGGCCCCACGAGCTGGTGTTCCAGAGCGCGGGAGCCGGGGGAGGGGAGTGGGTGGGCCCTCTGCTCGACGACGTGCTCGCGCGCGTCGCGGCCGACGGAGGCCGGAGGGTCGTGATCTCGCCGATCGGGTTCCTGTCCGAGCACGTCGAGACGCTCTACGACCTCGACATCGAAGCGAAGGGCCGAGCTGCGGCGCTCGGCCTCGAGTTCGTGCGCGTCCCGGCGCTCGGCGCCGATCCCCGGCTCGTGGGCGTGGTGGCCGATCTCGTGGCGAGGGCCATCGCGCCGGGGCCGCCACCCGGTTCGGGCGGCGGGAATCCGGTACGGATTTCGAGGGCGGCGGACTAGCATCGGCGTGCGCATGCAGACGGCGGCGAATCGGGCGAGACCGCGGACCGTCCAACCCCGGATGAACCGCTCGACCGGGGCGCCGTCCGGGGACCGCTCCGTCGCTCGGGTGAGCGCTGCCGTTCGGCTCTGTGGGCTCCTGCTCCTGGCCGGTGTTGCGGTCGGCTGCCCGTGCCTTCGCGGCGCCGTCAACGCGAGCCCGAACCTCCGGTGGTGGCTCTTCTCGAACTTCGGGGCTCAGCGCATGTGTCCGGAGATGACCAAGAAGAGCGCTCCGCTCAAGCTGACCCAGGAGGGCAACACCATAGGGCGCTTCTTCCCGTCGGCGTGCAGCCACTCCGTGGACGACAACCGGCGCACGGTGACGATCCATTTCGAGGGTACCGGTTACGCCTGGACGCCCGTCGCCGGGCGCATGGGGTTCTCGTGTCGCGTCGCCGTCGAGTACTCGATCGACTTCCGGATGGAGGAGGACGCGACCTACGTGTACGCAACGAACCCGCGCGCCGTGGCGGGGCCGGACTTCCACGTCGCGAGCGTCGAGAACCCGGTGGTGGACTGGGCTTCGAAGACGCCCGCCGGCTACATGTTCAACACGTTCGGGAACCAGATCGTGCTCAACAAGCTGACGAGCGGGTTCACCGTCGTCCACACGGACGAAGGCGACGAGTTCACGCTCGGGCACCTCGCGCCGCCGGCGCGGCCGAAGAAGCCGTTCGCGATGGAGGACGACGAGCGCTACGCTTACGCGAACGAAACGACGGAGGTGAGGAACCAGCAGGTGGACTTCCTGGGCCCCTTCGAGGTGGCCGACGAGGACCAGGCGCTGTTCTTCAGGTTTCACGTCCAGGGACCCCCGGTGGACGTGCTGCTCCTTCATCGCGGCACGGCCGACCTCTGGCGTGACGGCCTGCAGCGCGGCGCGGCGCTCGCCCCGCCGCCCGGGCCGGTCCTCCGTGGGTTCCCGGTGCAGCCGGGTGTACCCGTTCGCCAGAAGGTGGCCCTCCCGGTGGGCCACTACGTGGCGGTCATCGACAACAGCAACCGCGTCGGCGGCGTCGCCCCACCCTGGAACCCGCTGTCGGTCATCGGCGCCAACGCGGCGATCGTGTCCTACGCCGTCGAGCTCGGCGACCTCGACTGATCGGGCTCACTCGGTCTCGTCGCTCTTCGGCGTGACGGTGATCGCGTCGATGAGCCAGTCACCGTCGGGCCGCGTGAACCGCAGGGACACCCGTCGATCGTCCCGTCGTCGTCGATCTCCCTCGACGGCGTCGAGGACGACGCGGGCGCCGACCTGCGCGCTCTCGCGCTTGGGATCGACGTCGATGTCCAGATCCGTGAAGGTCACCTGGGCCGAGTTGAAGTAGGTGCCGGACTTCGCGGCGACGCCGGCCAGCGCGCCCCGCCCGCGCGCGAGACTGGTCAGCTCGGGGATCCGCACGGTCACGTCTTGCACGAAGATCTCCTCGAACGCCTGGTTCAGGCGGGAGGTGCGGAACACCACGTTCTCCTGGCCGTCCACGGCGACCGCCGCCTCGAGCGCGCGAAGCCGGGCGGTGATCAGCTCCTGGTCCGAGGGCCTCGACAGCACCGCCCAGGCGACCAGCCCCAGGCCGAGCGCCACGCCGGCCAGCGCGAGTCGTCGCTTCATCTGGTGAAACGCTACCCCGGCGGGGCGAGCCCTCCCAGGCCTCCGCGGATTTCTGGCGTACGCCGGCAGCCGCCCCCGCTGGACGGGCGCTCAAGGTTCCCGCCGACTGGCCGTCCAGACGGTGCAGAAGCCCGTGGCCTCCCCGACGCGAACGAGCCGCCCCGCCCCCCCCGACGTGCCCGACGCGGTCTGGGAGTCCACCGCGCCGCCCCCGCCCGACGAGTACCCGGTCGTCGTGGTCGAGGATGACGGGGCGATCCGGGCCATGGTGCAGCGCTCCCTCGCGTCCCGGGGCTACTCGGTGACGGTCGCGGGGGCCGCCGAGGAGGCGCTGACCAGGATCGCCCACCTGCAGAGCGTGGTCCTCGTCGTGGACAAGAACCTGCCCGGTCTCTCCGGCGTGGAGCTCGTGGAGCGGCTCAGGACCGTCCGCGACGATTTCGAGGCCGTGATGATGACCGCAGACGCCGACGTGGAGTCCCTCGTCCGCTGCCTCGGTGTCGGCGTGTACCAGTACTTGCGCAAGCCCTTCGAGCTGGACGATCTGCAGGCGGCCGTGGCCGGCGCGGCGAATCGACTCTTCCTTCGGCTCGATAGGCGGGCGCAGATGCGAGAGCTCGAACGGCGGAACCGGCAGCTGAGCCGGGCGCTCGTGCGCCTGAAGAAGAGCGAGAGCAAGCAGCTCCTGGCCGAACGTCTGGCTTCGGTCGGTCAGTTCGCTTCGGCGCTGGCCCACGAGATCAACAATCCGCTCGCGTACGTCCAGACCAACGTCACGCTGCTTCGCGACGCCGCGGCGCCGCTCGCGGACACGATTGCGGCGCTGGCCCGCGGGGTGGAATGGCAGCGCCTCGACGTCCAGACGCGCGACGGCGTGCGGCAGTACGCCGAGGAGCTCGTCGGAATCCTCGACGAGTGCGGCACGGGGCTGACCATGATGCGCCAGATCAGCCAGGACCTTCGGGCGGTCTCGCGGTACCGGACGGGGTCGAACGAGCGCTTCGACGTCAACGAGGTCATCCGCACGGCCTGCCGCGTTGCGCGCGTGGAGCCGCGCTTGCGGACCCACCTGCGCCTGGAGCTGCACACCGAGCCCATGCTGCTCGACGGGAGCCCCGGGCGCATGGCGCAGGTCGTCATGAACCTCGTCGCGAACGCCGCGGAGTGCGCCGTCTCGGGCCGAGCGCACGCGGTGACCGTGAGGTCCTTCCCATTGCGCGAGACCGTCGTGATCGAAGTGGAGGACACCGGTGCCGGGATCCCGAAGGAGCGTCTCGACGACATCTTCGAGCCCTTCGTGTCGTCTCGACGCGACCAGGGCGGTACCGGCATCGGCCTCGGCATCGTTCGTCAGATCGTCGAGGAGCACGGGGGCACGGTCGAGGTGGAGAGCGAGGTCGATCGTGGCTCGACGTTCCGCGTCGTGGTTCCGCTCGCGGTGGCCGACCGTGCGGTTCGGGATCGTCCGTCGGGCGCGCGGCGGTTCATTCCCGAGGGCGTGAACCTCCTGTTCGTGGACGATGACCCGCTGGTGCGCCGCGCGATGGCGCGAGCGTTCCCGGGCGGGAAGGTCAGGTTCGCCGAGAACGGCGTGAGCGCGCTCCGACAGATCGAGGAGCAGCAGCCCGATGTCATCGTCAGCGATCTCAGGATGCCCGAGATGGACGGCCTGACGCTCTACGAGCACATCGCCAGGCGCTGGCCGGACCTGGCCGACAGGATCCTCTTCGTGTCCGGCTCGGACGGCATCGTCGAGGAGGCGCGCGACCGAGCGCCCGAGCGCCCGCTGATCCGCAAACCGTTCAACTTCCGCGACCTTGCCGAGAAGATCATCGACGCTTCCGAGACGGCGGCCTACGAGGCGCTGCGCCGCGCCTGAGGGGCGGATCCGAGGGTCCCTGATCGCGGTGCCGGGCCCCGGCGCCGTGCTAGACCTCTCCGGTGGCAGGGATCCCGCGACTGCCTTGCTTTCGTCCATCGCGGAGGACAGGGATGGATCGGTGAAGAGGCGTTCGAGAGCGTGTCGGTCCCCGTTCGTCGTGACGGTGAGCGCCGTCGTGATGACCGCGGGTCCGGTGGCGTGCGGAGGGCAGGCGTTCGACGACGCCGGGTCCGGGGGCAGCGCGGGCGCCTCGGGCGGTGCCGCGGGAGCGTCGGGATCCTCCGCCGGGTCCGGGGGCTCGATGTCCGTCGGCGGGTCGAGCGGCAGCGGTGGCGCCGCGGGCGTCGGTGGCGGCGTGGCGGGATCGGCCGGCAGCACCGGCGGGGTGGGAGGCGCGGGCGGCGCGCCCCCTTGCCCATCGAGCGTGCCCTCGCACGGCGCCGCCTGCGTGAGCGACGGTCTCGTGTGCAGCTACGACCAGGGTCCCTGCTGTCCCGCCCACGAGGCGCGGTGCGCGGATGGCGCCTGGAGCGCCGAGATCTGGTCGTGCAATCCGCCCCCGCCCGACCCCTGTCCGGCCGATCCGCCCGCCCCGGGCTCGGCGTGCGGTTCGCTCGATCCCTGCGGCAACTCTTTCTCCGACTGCTGGTGGGACTGCCCGGGTGGCGGCCAGAGCCACGCGCGGTGCGACGGAAGCTCCTGGCAGTTCGACTCCACGTGCTCCAAGCCCGCCGACTGCAGCGGGGAGGTGGCGGCGCTCACCACGTTCGCGGGAGCCCACCGTTCCTGCGTGACCAGCTCCGACTGCGTCGCGTTCCTGGGGCCGTGCGCGGACGGCGCCGACTTCTGCGACGGCACGTTCTACGTGAACCGCGCGGCGTCCTCCGCGGAGTTCCAGCGGCTCTCGGGCGAGCTCCTCGCGTGCCTCTCCGTCAAGGGCTTCGGCTGCGTCGCGTGCGACGCGATCGCGCCGCCCCCCGCCTGCCTGGGCGGCAAGTGCGGCGGCGCGTTCTGATCGACGAGGATGCTCGCGAACCCCGTCGGACCGTGCTCTCGCTCCGCGCTCCGCGCGTCCGCGTGCGCCGACGCGTGATCCGCTCGGGGCGTCAGGGCACCGTGGTGGTCCGGCAGGCGCCCTCGCTGCACACGGCGACGACCGCGTCCGCCGTCGAGACTTCGCCGCCGTCCTCCGTGGTGATGGGCCCCGCGGGGCAACCCCAGCCGGGGTAGCCGGCGCTGCACGCGGCCTCGGCCGTGGTGAACTCCGCGAGCGCGCTGGACGCGACTCCGAGCGCGGTCAACGTGCCGCAGCAGTCGGTCTGGTGCAGCGCCACGCTACAGTCCGAGGCGCTGCCGCACGAACGCTCGAACGGGCCCATCGTCGAGCCGTCAGGGCAGGCGAGCGTGTCGGGGCAGACGTAGGGCCCGCACCCGCAAGGTCCCATGCCGACGCAGTCGGGAGATGGCGGGCCGACGCACGGGGGGCACCCGCCGGCGCCGCCTACGCCGGAGCCCGACGCGCCGCCCTGCCCGGAGCCCCCCGAGCCCGCCGTCGAGCCTGCGCTGCCGCCGTGGCCGGTGCCTGCGCTCCCCGCGGTGCCACCGTCGGTGAAGGGGTTGCCGGTGCCGCTGCTGCTGCACGCGACGACCACGGGCACCGCGACCGCGACCAACGTCGGCCAGCCGCGGATCACGTCGAGTCTTCCGTGCGGCTCATCGTCACGCGCCAGTCGATGGGGAGATCGAGCATCCCCTCCATGCACAGGAAGTCGTAGAGCGCGTCGCAGAGCACCGCGCAGGTCTCGCTGTAGACGTGGGGGTCGGTGAAGAACTTGAGCGTCTCGTCCAGGTAGCTCTCGGAGGCGTCCGAGAGCCGCGCCAGGAGCTCGTCCCCGCAGTAGTTGACCATCTGCTCGAGGAACAACCGCTCCCAGTTGGCGCGAAAGTGGGGGAATCGATCCGCGCGGACCTTGTACCCGACGCTGTCGCGCTGACGTCCGCTCTCCGCGGCGCGAATCGCCACCTTCGCGAGCTGCGGGATGCGCGGCGGCATGTGCACCTGCAGGAAGTCGACGAGGACGGCCGTGAAGACGGTCATCACGCCGTTGAGCTCCGGCGAGCGCTTGGACAGGAACGCCACTTGCAGATCCCGCTCCACCTTCGCGAGCAGCTCGACGGTGCTCTTGCGCACCTCGTCGTCCGCGTACGCGAAACCGTCCAGCTCCCCGCGGAGCCGGTTCTTGTACCGCTGCAGGACGTAGAAGACGCCCTGCTCCGCGAGGTGGATGGTCTTGTCCTTGTCCCCCTTGGACTTCTCGTGCAGCTCGCTCTCGAAGAACAGCTTGGCCAAGCGCTTGCCGATGGGCTTCAGGTGCTTGGTGACGAGGTTGGTCTGGTCGGTCTTCGAGAAGGCGCGCCCCAGCAGGTGCGCCAGCGTGGCGATCTGCTCCGCCTCGAGCTTGTCGAGCTCCTCGGGCGACCGCTGCGTGGACTCGTCGGGCGTCAGCGCCGACTGCATCGCTTTGAGCTGCGCGACGACTTCGGCCGTCACGGCGTCCAGCTCTGCGTTCGTCTCCAGGTCGCCCCGGTAATGGACGATGCGAGCTTCGATCTGCTCGTTGAGGAGTCCCAGCGCTTGCAGCGTGATCTGGGCCTTGTCCGTGTCGCTCATGGACGCCGCGCGTTCGCGGGGTGCGCCCTGGGGTTTCGGTGGTGGCTTGGGAGGGGCCGGGGCTGTCACGGGCCGGCGAGCATACCGACGAACCCGGGTGGACGCATCTGCGGGTGCGACGGCCGGCCGCTTCTGCGAGACTCGGGCCGATGACCCACGCTCATGCTGGCCTGGTCGGCACCTTGGCGCTCTTGCTGGTCGGTTGCGCGCGGGGACCGAACGTCACCTCCGATCAACTTCCGCTCAGGCGCGTCGTGGTCTACCGGAATGGCGTCGCCTATTTCGAGCGAGCCGGCCAGGTCGAAGCCGATCGTGTCACGTTCAAGATGCGGGGGCGCATGGTCGGCGATTTCCTCGCGACGCTGGCCATCGTGGAGCGGGGCGGCAGCACGGTCCGAGCCGCGTCGTTCCCCCTCGAGGTGGACCGGCAGGACGACGTCCCAGAGGTGGACCCCAGCCTGCGCAGCATGCTCAAGCCATGGCCCGAGCCTCCGCCTCGACGCGATCCCGACGCTCTGCGCGAGGTCGTGCTCACCCTCGACGGAAAGCGCCACGACCTGGCGGTTGGCTACGTCTCGGAGACGCCGGTGTGGCGCCCGTCCTACCGCCTCGTGATTCGACCCGGCGGTGCGGCCGACCTTCAGGCCTGGGGCATCGTGCAGAACCTGTCCGGCGAGGACTGGAACGACGTCTCGCTCGCGCTGGTCGCCGGGGCGCCGCTCGCGTTCGAGTCCACCCTGGGCGATCCCGTGATTCCGCAGCGTCCCGTCGTCTCGGATACGGGGGAGGTGATCGCCGCGGTGCCCGAGGGCGTGACGTCCCTGGACGCGACCGTGGAAGCGGCGCCCGAGGAGGAACGCGACCTCGATGGCGACATGCCGATGGCGGAACCGGCTGCGGACGAGGCCAAGGACGGATCCAGGCGCTCGCGGCGCGGGCCTGTCGGCGGAGCCCCGGCGCCCGCTGCGCCTCCGCCCCCGCCGATGCCCAAGGGGCGCCCCGACAACCAGGAGCAAGCGCGGCGCGAGAGCGTGAGCCAGCCGCGGAACCTGAGCTCTCTGGCGGGAGTCGCGGTGGACGCCGGTACGACACGCTACGAGGTACCGGTTCGGATCTCCGTCCCGAACGACAGCGCTACCATGGTGCTGCTGGTCAGTCGCCAGGTCCCCGGCGAGGCCGTGTTCCTCTACGCGCCGGACGGCGGCGTTCCTGCATCTTTCGCGCACCCCTTCCGGGTCGTGCGCTTCCGAAACGCCACCAAGGGGCTGCTCGAGCGCGGCCCCATCGCGGTGTTCGAGCGTGGCTCGTTCCTCGGGCAGGGCGTCGTCGAGTCGCTCCCCCCCGGCGCGACCGCCACGGTTCCGTTCGCGGTGGAGCGCGGTCTCGCCGTGCAGCACGAGCGCAAGTTCTCGGAACAGGGCGCGCGCCTCGTGCGCATCGAGTCCGGCGAGCTGACCATCGAGCGCGACACGGTGACCGAAACCACGTACACGCTGAAGAACGGGCTGCCCGAGCCGGCGAAGCTGCTCGTGAAGCATCCTCGCACCCACGGCGCCAGGCTGCATGCGCCGCCGAAGGGGACCGAGGACAACGTCGGAACCGGCCACGCCCTGATCCCTGGCGACGTGCGCGGCGGCGGCAAGGTGACGCTGGTGGTGGATGAACGCGAGGCCCGGGAGCGACGGGAAGACTGGTTGAGCGAGCGCGCCGACGACGCCGTGAAGGCGTTCCTGGCCGATCCGAAGAGCGGGGCGGCAATGGTCGCAACGCTGACCGACGCGTGGAAGGTACGAGGGGCCCTGAAGACGTCGAGAGATCGCGTCGCGGCGCTCGAGACCGAACAGGCCGAGCTCGAGCGCATGACGCGGGAGACTCGGTTCAGCCTCAAGGCGATCGAGGACAACAGGCAGGCCCTGGACCTGCGGGCCAAGCTCACGAAGCGGCTCGCCGAGGGCACGACGCGGCTCGAGCAGATCACCAAGGAGCTCATCGAGCTGAAGATGGCGGTCGGGGAGCAGGAGATCCGGTTCCGGGATGCGCTGAGGGGGATCACGTACGCTCGTCCCCCCGAGCCGCGTCCCTGACGGCGATTCGCCATGATCGCGCCCGAAGAGATCAGGTCCCTGCTGCTGGCCGCGATGCCCGACGCGGACATCGATGTGAAGGATCTCACCGGCACCAGGGACCACTACGACGTGCGGCTCGTCTCCGTGGCGTTCGAGGGGAAGACCCCGATTCAGCAGCATCAGCTCGTCTACCGGGCGCTCGGCGCAGCGATGAGCGGCCCCATTCACGCCCTCGCGCTCAAGACCTACACGCCGGCCGCGTGGGCGAAGATCTCCCGGAGATGACGGGCGGCCTAACGGGCGCCGAGCCTCCTCAGAGGTTCTGAGGGTCTTGACGACCCGTGGCCGCCCCGTGATCGTCCGTCCATGATGCGCGCGTTGCCCTCGGTGCTGGTGTTGTCCGTGGTGGTCTCGTGTGGCGGCGACGACGGAGACGGAAGCGGCGGTGCGGGAGGTGTGGCTGACGCCGGCGGCGGCACGGCGGGCGCCGCGGCAGGCGGCTCCGCTGGCACGGCAGGCGCCGGCGGCGGCGTCGGGGGCACCTCGGGCCTCGGCGGCGTCGGTGGAACGTCGGGTGGTGCGGGCGGCTCTTCTGCGAGTGGTGGCAGCGCGGGGACCAGCGGTGACGCGGGGACCGCCGGCGAGGGCGCGGCTGCCGGGAGCGGCGGTGCGACCGCTGACGCGGGAAACGACGCGGACGCTGCTGGAACCGGCGGCGTCGGCGGCACCTCGGGCGCTGCGGGTACCTCGGGCACCGCGGGCACATCGGGCGCCGGCGGCACGTCCGGTTCGGGCGGGGCCGGCGGTGCCGACGGCGGCACGGCGTGCGGGACCATCACCACGTTCGAAGCCGGTCGCTCACCGACGCGACAGCTCCACGTCGCAACCACCGGATCCGCCGGCGGCAACGGCTCGCCGGGCAGTCCGTACGCGACGATCGTCCAGGCCGCCGCGCAGGCGACGCCCGGAACGGCGATCGTCGTTCACGCGGGCACCTACGCGGGAGGGATGTTCGTCGGCAACCTTGCGGGCACCGCAGCGGCGCCCATCTGGATTGGTGGTGCGCCGGGTGAGGCCAGACCGGTGCTTCAGGCCGGTGCCAACGGGATCCAGCTCTCGCGCGTGCGGTACCTCGTGGTCCACGACCTCGAGGTTCGCCTCTCCACCGCCAACGGCATCAACTGCGACGATGGGGCCGAATACGGGAACCCGGACGCGACGCGTTACGTGGTCTTTCGCGATCTGGCGATCCGGGACATCGGGAGCACGGGCAACCAGGACTGCCTGAAGCTGTCGGGGCTGAACGACTTCTGGGTGCTCGACAGCGACTTCGCGCGGTGCGGCGGGGGAATGTCCGGGAGCGGCATCGACCACGTCGGTTGCCACGCCGGGGTGATCGCGAGAAACACCTTCACCGACATGAGCGGCAACGCGGTGCAGGCCAAGGGTGGGAGCGAGAACATCGAGATCCGGGCGAACCGGATGATCCGGGCTGGCGAGCGCGCCGTGAACCTTGGCGGCTCCACCGGGACGGAGTTCTTCCGCCCGCCGCTCTCGGCGACGGTGCCGAACGTCGAAGCGCGCGACATCCGGGTCGTCTCGAACCTGATCGTGGAGTCGACCGCGGCGCTGGCGTTCGTCGGGTGCGTGGACTGCCTGGCAGCGAACAACACCATCGTGCGGCCCGGCAACTGGGTCCTGCGAATCCTTCAGGAGACGACCACCGGAGGCGGCTTCACGTTCCTCGAGGTGCAGGGGGGCCGCGTGGTGAACAACGTCGTGTTCTACGACGCGTCCGTGAGCACCGCCGTCAACGTCGGACCGAACACCCAGGCGGGCACCTTCACGTTCCAGAACAACCTGTGGTACCGGACCAACAACCCCGCCCAGTCCCTCCCGAGTCTCCCCGTCACGGAGACCGGATCCGTCGTCGGTCAGAACCCGAACTTCACGAACCCGGGCGCGCTCGACTACTCCGTGGCCCCGACGAGCCCGGCGGCGGGCGCGGGAACGTCGGTCCCCGACTCCGGCGGCGACCTCCTCGGAAGGTGCTGGGCGTCACCGCCGAGCATCGGCGCCTACGAGCCGAACTGAGCCGCGCCGCGATCAGCGATTCGTTCCGAATCCGAGGTGCCGTGCGATCTCGCGACTGGCGCGGCCCGCGCGATTTCCATCCTTGAACGGAAACGTGAGCGTCTGGCTCGCTCCTTCCTTGCCGGCAAGGCCGCCTCCGTGGCGACCGACGAGGCGCAGCACGTTGTCGCGATCGAGCGCCCTGGTGCCTCCCGCGATGAAATCGAAGACCTCGGCGCGGTCCCGCGCGCCGCCGTCTGGCGTCACGAGCGACGCGGGGTCGACGTGCGCGACGGCGGCATCGACGCCCATCCAGTGAATCATCGAGGCCACGGCGCCGGCCGGATCCGGGCCCAAGAACCACGAGCCGAGCTGCGGATGCGACGAATGGGCGCATCGGGCGAAGAGCGCTCCGTGCTTCGCGGCGAGCCGCTCCGACAGGGCGTTGGCCAGGCGAATGAGGTCGATCCGCTCCTCCTCGCGAAAGTACGGCACGACGTAGCGACCGGAGAACGTGAGGCGCACTCCCCGGCGCTTCGCGTTCGCCGGCGTCGGCAGGCTCGCGTCAGTGATCTGGACCTGGCCGAGGCCCTGGTCGATCGCGGTGAGCGCCTTCGCCGGCGGCCAGACGATGCGTCCGGTCGACTGCCCGGGGCGTCGGTCCACGAATGCGGTGAGGCCCGGGTCGAACTCCAGGGCGTCACCGGGGCCGTCGCGCAAGAGCACGAGATCGACGACCCAGCCCTCCACGTCCGTCGCGCCGACGGTGGCGCCGCGCATGACGCGAGACTCGGTCGCCTCGCAGACTCGACGGGCGCGCAGCTCGCGCTCCGCCGCAGGGTTCGGCGCGGTGGCGGTCGCGGCCGCCGACGCGACGGCCCGCGCCTGCTTCGCCGCCACCGCGCGGTAGACGGCCCATGCGGCCACCCCGAGGGCGAGCGCGATGACGCTCGCGGGGAGCCAGGTCGGGAACGTGCTCGTGCCGGATCGCGCGGAGGGAGCGGCGACCGACGCTCGTCGCTGAGCGACGAGGTGCCGGACGATCTCGTTGATGCGCCGCCGTCGCTCGTCGGTGGGGAGCAACGGCCACTGCTCGGGCAGGCTGCCCAGGTCGTGGCTCGCCGCACCCGTGGGACCGGAGAGCACGACGCGGCGCTCGATGATCTCGACGGTGCCTGCCATCCCGAAGCGCGCAACGGCCTCCTCGATGGCGCTCCGCAGGTCCCGGAGCGCCTCCTCCATGCTCGGCTCCACGGCGCGGGAGAGTACTTCAACCGGGCCCGCGCGGCGCGCCAGCGCCTGCCGGCGCGCGGTGGGTTAGGCTGGGGTCCGTGCGCCCGCTCGTGCTGCTCTCCAACGACGACGGCTACCGATCCGCGGGACTCGCGGCCCTCAGGGAGGCCCTGGCCCACGTGGCGGACGTCGTCGTGTGCGCGCCGGAGAACGAGCAGAGCGCGGCGAGTCACGCCTTGACGCTGCATCGCCCTCTGCGGCTCGTCGCGCACGGGACGGGCGTCTTCTCGGCGGACGGCACTCCGGCCGACTGCGTGTACCTGGCGCTGCACTCCGGAACCCGGGTGCTCCCGCGCACGCCGGATCTGGTCGTGTCGGGCCTGAATCACGGCGTCAACCTGGGCGACGACGTGTTCTACAGCGGCACCGTGGCCGCCGCTCGCGAGGGCGCCCTGAAAGGAATACCGGCCATCGCGGCCTCCGCGGATCACGCCGCTGACCGGGCGGCCGCCGCCCGGCTCACCGCCGACCTCGCAGTGGATCTGGTCGCGCAGAAGCTCGGCCGTCCGGTGCTGATGAACGTGAACTTCCCCGCAGGAGCCGCGTGGCCGCTCCGCGCCACGCGGCTCGGCACGCGCCGCTACACCGAGGCCACGGAGTTCCGGATCGATCCGCGAGGGCGCGAGTACGTGTGGCTCGCGGGGCCCGGCGTGACGCACCCTCCCGTCGCCGGCGCCGACACGGAGGCGTTCGACCAGGGAGCCGTCGGTGTGACGCCGCTGGCGCTGGACCTGTGGGAGCGCGGCGATCAGGTCGCGTCGGAGGAGCTGGCGGACGCGACGGGGCGACGCGCGTCGCGTTGACCCGCGCGGGCGGGAGGGCGATAAGCGGGTGCCCATGGCGACGCGATCGAGGAAAGTGAAGCGGAGCCCGCCGCGAGGGAAACCGACGCCGCGCGGGGGACGTGCGCCCGCCGACCCGGGGGACGCGACGCGGAGCTTCGAGCTGGACGCGGGTCGCTACGTTCGCGGGCTGATCCGGGACATTCCGGATTTTCCACAGCCGGGCATCCTGTTCCGGGACATCACGCCGCTTCTCGCGAACCCGAAGGGGTTCCACATCGTGCTCGACAGCATCGTCGAGCGCTTCGTCGGCGAGCACATCGACGCCATCGTCGGCATCGAGTCGCGCGGCTTCATCTTCGGCGCGGCCGTGGCCGCACGGCTCAACACGAGCTTCGTTCCCGTTCGCAAGCCGGGCAAGCTGCCCTACCGTACGGACCGCGTCGCCTACTCGCTCGAGTACGGCGAGGCGGAGCTCGAGATGCACAGGGACTCGCTGCACGAGGGGGCGAGCGTGGTGGTGGTGGACGATCTGCTGGCGACCGGGGGAACGGCGGCGGCCGCCGGCGAGCTGGTGCACCGGCAGGGCGCGCAGGTGGCCGCGTACGCCTTCGTGATCGAGCTGGCCGCGCTCGGCGGGCGTGATCGACTCCTCCCCACGCCGGTCGTTTCGCTCGTGCGCTACGACTGACCGATCGACGCGAAAGGCCCCGTCCGCTGGCGTGCCTCGACGGGTGTTGCTAGCCTCTTGCGTCAATTCGGCGGCGCTCGTGCCGCCATGTCGCGAGGACGGGTATGACTTCTTGGCGCTCGGGGGCACTGGTCGGCGTATCGGCCGGGCTCATCGCACTGGCTTGTGGCAGCAGCGACGTGGAAACCGGCTCGGGGGGCGGCAACGGGGGCGGCCCACCGACGGGCGGTGCCGGAGTGGGAGAGGCGTGCAGCGACGCGACGGCGTGCCGCAGCGGCCTCAAGTGCACGGCGGGGATCTGCGAGCTCGGGCGCTCCGTACCCACCAACGGGGCCTGCGTCATCGCCGGAGAGTGTCAAGACGGCAACCAGTGTGCGGCCGGGCGCTGCACGACGTCGGGCGAAGCCGCGGAAGGCGAGGGGTGCCAGACCGACGTGGACTGCCAGAGCGGGCTGCGATGCGCGCTGGTCGGCTTCGCGGCTCAGTGCGCGCCGGAAGGGACCGGCGACGTCGGAGCGTCCTGCTCCACGAGCGGCGACTGCTACGGCGGACTGTCGTGTCAGGGGGGCTCGTGTGCCAAGCCGCTGCCGGGGGATCTCGGCTTCGGGTTGCCGTCGTTTCCCGGCGTGCAGTGCTCCGTGGGCTCGGCGAACCCCGTGCGCGCGTACTTCGAGGTTCCCGGCGCCACGCCCGCGGGCGACGAGGGGGACTTCTTCAGGCTGCCGTTTCCGAACGACGTGCTCCGCAAGGGGGGCAAGCTGGACCTCGCGGGCTTCCCGACGCCCGGAGACGACCTCCTGGGCTTCGATCCGGTGCAGATCTACGTCGACGCGATCGAGGCCGAGGAGTCGGGGTGGGGGACGTATCCGACGGTCATCTTCCGCTTCTCGGGGAAGATCGACTTCGATCAGTGGCAACAGTCCAGCCCCGTGGCGTGGGTGGACGTGACGCCGGGCGCTCCGGAGTATGGCCTGTCGGCGGGCCTGAACTGGTTCGCGTCCGAAGGCCGTAGCAAGTACGTGTGCGCGAACTGGTTCGGGATCCGGCGCCCGCGAGGCCGCCCGCTGCAGCCAGGCCACACCTACGCGGTCTACATGACGACCATGGGCCTGGCAGAGGGCGGCGCCGCCATCGAGCGCTCGACCCACCTGGCAGACCTGCTGAAGGACACGGCTCCCGGCGACGCCGTGCTCGCGGCGGCTCACGCGTCCTACGCGCCGTTTCGCGCCTACCTGCAGGATCAGGGCATCGCCACCTCGACGATCCTCAACGCGAGCGTGATCACCGTGGGGCCGCAGCGCGATCACATGGCGGACGTGGCCGCGGCCGTGAATGCCGCTCCGGTGCCCACGGCGAGCGGGTGGATCAAGTGCGGGGGTGGCGCGACGTCGCCGTGCCCCCAGGCGGAGGGAGATCGGGCGTGCGGCGACGGGACCGGTGGCTTCGACGAGTACCATGCCCTCGTGAAGCTCCCCGTCTTCCAGCGGGGTGAGGCCCCGTACGAGACTGCCGGCGGGGACGTCGACGCTACGGGCGCCGTCAGGTCGGAGGACGTGTGCCTCGCCCTCACGGTTCCGACCGACACGATGCCGGCCGAGGGCTGGCCCCTGGCCATCTTCGCGCACGGTACCGGCGGCTCGTTCCGAAGCCACGTGCGAGACGACATCGCCGGCGTGCTCTCGAACGTGACGACGTCGGCCGGCGCGGCCAGGATGGCCGTCCTCGGCATCGATCAGGTGCAGCACGGGCCGAGGCGAGGCGCCTCGACGAAGTCCCCGAACGATCTGTTCTTCAACTTCGCGAATCCGAAGGCCGCGCGGGGCAACCCGCTTCAGGGTGCGGCCGACCAGATCGCCCTCGGTCGCTTCGCTGCGAACCTGGATGTCACCGCGGCACAGACCGGCGGCGACGCGATCAAGATCGATCGCGACGCGATCGTGTTCTTCGGGCACTCGCAGGGCGCGACGCACGGGAGCCTCGCCCTGCCGTACTCGGCGGAGATCCGCGCGGCGGTCCTCAGCGGGAACGGCGCGAGCCTGATGGATGCGCTCCTCACCAAGACCGAGCCGGTGAACATCGCGGCCGCAGTGCCGTTCGTGCTCGCCGACTTCGACTCCAAGGGACAGCTCAACGGCGGGGACAAGCACCCCGTGCTCTCGATGGTCCAGCACTGGATCGATCCGGGCGACCCGCTGAACTACGCCGCGATCGCCGGCCGTTTTCCCGAGATGGGCGCGGTCCCCAAGTCCATCTTCCAGACGTACGGCCTCGGCGACACGTTCAGCCCACCCACCACGATGGCGACCTACGCGATCGCCGCGGAGCTGGCGCTCGCGGCCCACGACTCGTCGGTCGGGGGCGAAGCGGACAAGATCGCCGACAAGATGCCGGTCGCGACGCCGCTAGCCGGCAACGTCACGGTGGATGGTTCGACGCTGACCCTCGGCGTGCGCCAGTACGGTCCTCCAGCGGGACGAGACGGGCATTTCGTCGCGTTCGACGTGGCCACGGCCAACGGGGACGTCGCGCGCTTCCTCGGGATGGCCGCCCTCGGCGCGGTCCCGGCGATCGGTCAGTAGCCCGCCCGCGGGCGCTGGCTCACGGCTTCGTTCGCGCGCCGAGCTTCGCGTCCCTCGCGAGGTAGGCCTTCGAGAAGACCTCGATGCGCGTCTCCTTGTCGGTGCGCTCGACCAGGGCCCACAGACCGTTCGTCGGGGCCTCGGACAGGGCGCAGTACCAGAACTTGCTCCCGGCCTCCCACTTGCGGCTCGCCTTGCCGCCCAGCCCATCGCACTTCACCTCGCCGAGCGTGCGCAGGCGGAAGTGCGCGGCGGCGGGCTCGGCCTTCCAGTACCGCACGTCGAACTTGTAGCCGCGGTCACGGTTCACCCACCGGGTTCCCGAGCACCAGACGTCGTCCTCCTTGCCCTTCTCCTCGTTCGTCCCGCACTTCATCGTCGCGGTCGCCTTCGACGGGTCCTGCCGGTTGTCGCCGACGAACGACTGGAAGAGCTTGACCAGATTCTGGGTCTCCGAGTCGAGCGCCTTCTTGGCCGCCTCGGCCTTCGCCAGGGCGGTCTTCTTGGCGACGATGTCCTGGTCGAGCTTCTGAAGCTCCGAAGGATCCTCGCAGTGCTTGTACGCGTAGTTGCGCCACTCGTTGGCGGCGTCGAACTGCCCGGCCGTCGCGCCGCTCCGGGCCGTTTCGAGGGCCTGACGGCACTTCTCGGGGTCTTTTCGGTCGCAGCCCGTGAGGCCGGCCATCGCGACGGCGGCACACCCCAAGACGAAGATCCGTACGGTCATTCTCGCTCCTCGTGGACAGCGCCCCGGACTTCAGGGGGCTGCCGGAGCCTACCCCAGGCTCGGCGGGCGCGTCCTGTTTCAGACGTCGTCGTCGGGAAACGGGAGGACGTCGGCGATGCTCTCGGCACCACAGGCCAGCATCAGGAGGCGATCGACGCCCAGGGCGTTGCCGCCCGCGGGAGGCACGCCCTCCTCGAGCGCGCGGAGGAACCTCTCGTCGAGCGCGGGGACGCTGAGACCACGCGCGCGCCGCGCCGCGCGGTCGCCCTCGAAGCGACGCCGCTGCTCCACGGAGTCGGTGAGCTCGCCGAACCCGTTGCACAGCTCCACACCGGCGACGTAGAGCTCGAACCGATCGGCGGCGCGCCGATCTTCGGGGAGCGTGCGTGCGAGCGCGCCGTGGACCGTGGGGAAGTCCACGAGGAACACCGGGTGCGGCAGGCGCGCGAGCGCGGGCTCCACGCGTGCGACCAATAGCTCGTAGTAGGCGTCCTCGTCCGTCTCGGCGAGGTCGAACGCGTCCGCCACCCCGGCGTGGTCGCGGAAGGCGTCGCGCACGGACAGGCGAGGGTACGGCGGCGCGACGCTCACCGTGACGCCGTCGGCGCGAACCAGGTCGAGGGAACCGCGCACCGTCGCGAACACGCTCGCGACCACCTGTTCGGTGTCGTGGCGCACCGCGTCCGAGGTGGAGAACGCGCGGTACCACTCCAGCATCGTGAACTCGGGCTCGTGGAGCGCACCGAGCTCCCCGGCGCGGAAGCAGTGCCCGAGCTGGTAGATGCGGCTCATGCCGCCGGCCAGCAGTCGCTTCATCATCAGCTCCGGGCTCGTGATGAGCCAGCGGTCGTCGGAGGGGAGCGACGCGACGTGGACGTCGAGCGTCGCGGTTCGAGCTCGCTGCGGGGTGTCCACCTCCACGAACTGCGCGCCGTCAAAGTAGCGTCGGATCGCCGCGAAGGCACGGGCGCGCATCGCCAGCCGGCGCCCGCGCCCAGCCGCCAGGCGCTGGACCTCCCCGGCAAACGGGTCGCGGAGCGGGCGGTGGCGCGAGACCAGGCGCGCGGCCGAGAGGCGGATCGCCTCGTCGCCACGCGACACCGATCCCTCGAGCACCACGAGGTCGCCAGGATGGAGGTCCGACTCGGTCTCCAGACTCGCGGTGATCGCGCTGCACGCGTCGATGAGCGTGAGATCCGGGCCGCGGACGTCCGCAACGCGGCCGCCGACGAGTACCTCGGTGTCGGAAGCGACGAGCAGGTCCGTGGGCGACAGGACGGCGCCGTGGCTCGGGGGCTTCACCCGCCGGCGAGCGCGCGGATGGCGAACTCGCCGATCTGCGCCCCCATCCACGGCCCGGCCACCGCCAGCGTCACCGCGACCGCCAGCAGACGTGGCAGGTGCGCGAGCGTGATGTCCGACACCTGGGTCGCAGCCTGGAACACGGCCACGATCAGCCCCACGACCGCAGCGACGCCAATCACCGGCAGGGACACCGCGATGCTCAACAGCAGCGCCTCCTGAGCGACCCCCGTGAGCTCGGCGACGGGCACGTCAGTCGCCCTGTGGCGCGTCGCTGGCGGCGTCCGTCGCGCCACCGTCCGTGGGTCCGGCGTCCGTCGCGCCGGCAACGCCTGCAGCGCCGCCCGGTCCCGCCGCACCCGCGGCG
>CAZARU010000017.1:57466-81530 GCA_964487605.1 uncultured Polyangiaceae bacterium | reverse complement strand
CGAGGTCGTCGCGCTCGGCGCCGCGATCCAGGGAGCGGCACTCGTCGAAGACAAGCACGAGATGATCCTGCTCGACGTGACGCCGCACGCGCTCGGCATCATGACGTTCGGGAGCTACTTCGAGGAGCTGATCCCGCAGAACACGACGGTTCCGACGAGCCGCACCAAGATCTTCACCACGAGCCGCGACAACCAGACCGCCGTGAAGATCCTCGTCATGCAGGGCGAGAGCAAGAAGGCCGACGAGAACGAGCTCCTCGGGGAGTTCATCCTCACGGGTCTGCGCCGCGCGCCCAAGGGGCACGTCGAAATCGAGGTCACCTTCGAGATCAACACCGACGGCATCGTCAGCGTCCACGCGAAGGATCTCGAGACCGGCCAGGAGCAGTCCATTCAGGTCACCGCGACGAGCGGCCTGACGGGCGACGAGCTCAAGTCCATGGTCGAAGACGCCAAGGACTATCTGGTCGAGCGCCGCACCGACGAGAAGTTCGAGCAGGCGAAGCAGGAGGCGGAGACGCTCATCGCGGAGATCGAGCGCCTCTTTCCGGAAGTGGAGCGCATCGTCGCGTCCAGCGACTTCGGGAAGGACGCCATCGGCAAGGCGAAGAGCGTGGTGTCGAAGGCTCGTGAGGCCATCGACAGCAAGGACTCCGCGCTGGTGCAGGAGCAGGTCGAAGGGCTGGCGCGCACCCAGCGGATGTTCAAGGGGGTCGTCTCCCGCGCCCGGTGAGGGGGCGCTGGTCCGAAGCCGATGGGTACCGGCTCGAAACTGCCCGGCGCGTCCATGCCGCCGGCCACCGACCACATCGACATCGGGTGGGACGACGACCCCATCGACACGGCCGAGCTGGTCGACGGCCCCGACGAGGACGATCGTCCGACGTTCACCCCCGACGAGCCGGCCGAGCAGTTCGCGGCGCGGGTGATGGCAGAAGCCGGCGAGCAGCGTGTGCCTGCTCCGTCGGGCCTGGAGTTCGATTTGAGCGACCGCGAGGAGTACCTGAGTCCGCCTCGCGTTCCGGTGTTCGACGCACGCGCCGCGCCCCCGGTCCGGCCCGCGACGGTGGACCCGGCACCCCGCACCGAGACCACGGACTGGTCCAGCGCGCGCCATTACGAGCGCCACAGCGCGCCGACGCCCCTGAGCCGCGACCGCGTACCGACCGAGCCGCCGGAGAGCCCCCCCGCGCGTGGCCGTCTCTCCTACGGAGATCTGGGCCTCGAACTCGACCCCGAAAGCGGCGCACCTTCCCCGCTGGCGATGGCCGACAGCCACCCGCGCTCGACCGCGCCACCTCCGCCCCCCAGCTCTCTCGAGCTGGCCGTCGATCCCAAGCAGTCCGTGCGACCCGTGACGGCCGAGGGCGGCGACGCCCTGAACGACATGAAGGATCGGTACGCCGTCGGCGACTTCACCGGAGCGCTCGTCATCGCCGAGAGCGTCCTCGAGACCGACCCCGACGACATGGACGCGAAGCGGTACGCCCAGAGCTGCCGCGAGGTGCTCACGCAGATGTACGCGGCCCGCCTCGGCACCCTCGATCAGGTGGTTTCGGTCGCGATCCCCGCGGACCAGATCCGCTGGCTGTCGCTCGACCACCGCGCCGGCTTCTTGCTGTCGCTCGTCGACGGAATGAGTTCCATCGAGGAGGTGCTCGACGTGAGCGGGATGACGCGCCTCGACGCGCTGCGGATCCTCTACACCCTGGTCCAGCAGCGCGTCATCACGCTCGAATCGGCCTGAGGCACCAAAGGGCCATGAGGCTCCGTCGAGCTTCCGCGCACCAGCGCGCCCGCGCGCGGGTCGTCGTCTCGAGCGCGGCCGTGGCTCTGGCGCTGGCCCTCACGGCCTCCCACGTGCTCGACGGCGCGGTGAGGCTCGCCGTCGCCGCTCAGGTGCCCGCGACCGCGAACCCTCCGCCGCCGAGATCCGCCTCGGATGCTGCGCCGGCCGTGCAGCAAACCTACCGCAGCACGGCACCGCCGCGCGAGCTCGGTCCCCGATGGGACGACGACGGCGCGATGGCGACGCGCGCTCCCGACATCGCGTCGTACACGCTCCACGCCAAGCTGGACGAGGACGCTCACATCGTCTTCGGGAGCGGCGAACTGCGCTGGACCAACACGTCGTCACGCGCGGTCACGGAGGTTTGGCTGCACCTCTACCTCAACGCCTTCAAGAACGAGAAGTCGCTCTTCCTCCGTTCTCGCTTTGGTGGCGGTCGAAGCGGCAACAGGACGACGGATTTCGGTTACATGGACGTCAAGCGGCTCGTCCTGAAGGAAGGCGGTGCGGACCTCTGGCCCAGTCGCGACCGGCACTCTCCGGGCGACGCGGACGACGAGACCGACATTCGGGTCCCCTTGCCGCAAGCCGTGCCGCCGGGGGGACGCCTCACCTTGCTCGTCGAGTTCGAGTCGCGCCTACCCGACATCGTCGAGCGCACGGGGCACAGCGGCTCGTTCCACATGGTGGCTCAGTGGTTCCCGAAGCTGGCTCGCCTCGAACCGGATGGCCGCTGGGCTCACTTCCCCTTCCACGCCCAGGCCGAGTTCTACGCGGACTTCGGCCGCTACGACGTCACCCTGGACGTCCCCGCGGCATTCCACGTTGGTGCGACCGGACCCCGGGTGGAGGAGCGGACGGTGGGTGACCGGAAGATCGTCCGGCACGTCCAGGAGAACGTCCACGACTTCGCATGGGTGGCCTGGGACCGCTTCGTGGAGCGCCGCGAGGTCATCGACGGCGTCGGCGTTCACCTCCTCTACCCTCCGGAGCACGACACCAACGCGGAGATCACCCTTGATTCGCTCAGATTCGCGCTGCCGCGGCTCTCCCGACGGTTTGGTCGGTACCCGTATCCGGTCCTCACCGTGGTGCATCCCCCGGAGGCGGCCCGCAATGCCGGCGGCATGGAGTATCCCACGCTGATCACGACCGGCGGACCATGGTGGATCGGACGGGCCGCGCGCGCCGTCGAGGCCGTGACCGTGCACGAGCTCGCGCACCAGTGGTTCTACGGCCTGGTGGCGACCGACGAACAGGCGTGGCCGTTCCTCGACGAGGGCCTGACCACCTACGCCGAAGCCTCCGAACTCGAAGCGAGGTGGGGACCGCGATCTCTCTCGGCCTTCCCGGGTGTTTCACTCTCGCAGACGGCCGTGCGACGGGCACTGGCGGCGAGCGCCACGCACTCCGACGTCGTGGCCCTGCCCGCTCGAGACTTCGCGACGTTCCGACAGCTCGGCGGCCTCGTGTACGCACGGACGGGCACCCTGTTCGAGACGCTCGCCAACGTACATGGCGCCGACGCCGTGGATCGTGCGCTCGGGCGCTACGCGCGAAGGTACCGCTTCGATCACCCGGCGCCCGCGCATCTCTTCGCCGCGTTGCGGGAGGTCCTCGGTGACGAGGCCGCGGAGACGGCGCGCCACGTGCTCTACGATCGCGGCTGGGTGGACTACACCGTGAGCGACGTCCAGTCCGTCCGCGCGCGGACGTCGGCTGGGGTCTTCGACGAGGCGGGGGAGCGCCGTACGGTCGAGCACGGCGAGGCGCGCGAGACCGCGGCGTGGACCGGGCGCATCCTCGTGGAGCGCCACGGCACGCTCTCGTTTCCGGTCACCATCGAGCTCGTCGCGGAGGACGGTACCCGCACGCGACGTACGTGGGACGGGAAGACACGGTGGACCTCGCTGCACCACGAGGGCCCCAGCCGTCTGGCCGGCGCCATCGTGGATCCCGACTGGATGATCACGCTCGACCAGAATCTCCTCAACAACGCCCGTGGTCCGCGGAGCTCGCCGCGCACCGCCGAGCGCCTTGCCTATGCCGCCGGCCTGCTGCTCTCGGTGGTCGGCCCGTGAACTGCGGGTCCCCGGTGCTCCCGCCGCGCCGCAGGCTCGGCGCGGTCTCGTTGCTGTACGCGTGGCGGGCGGGCGCCGGGCTGCTGGTGTCGCTGGCACTGACGGACGCTCTCCGCGCCGCGGGTGCGGGGACGTCCCCCGACGGCGACGCCGCGATCTTTCGCGAAGGGGGCGTGCTCCTCGCAGAGGCCGTCCGACTGGCGATTCCCTCGCTCACGCAGGCCGCTCGGACGTCGCTGCTCCTGTTCTGCCTGGCCAGCGTCGCCGGGCTCGTCCCGTTGACCGCGCTGATGGTCGCGCTGTGCCACCACGGTCCCCTCCGCGCCGCGTCGTGGGCTTCGCTCACGGTGCCGCCCACGGGCCGCGCGCTGCTCCTGGGCGGTGCCACGCTTCTCGCTCAGTCCATCCTGCTCTTCGCGGTGGCCGTCCTGCTGAACGCGCTCGAACCCACGCTCTCGTCCCGCCTGAACGAGCGCTCGGCCTCGTGGGCGCGAGGGACGCTGGTCGCGCTGGGCGTCGTCTGCGCCGCGACCCTCGGCGTCGCGCAGGATGTGGCTCACGCCTCGATCGTCCGGGATCGGCTCGGCGTGGTGGCGGGCCTCCGCGCTGGCGCACGGACGCTCCTGCGACGACCGCTGGCGGTCTTCGTCGGCTGGCTGTCGCCGGCCGTCTGGGGACTCGCCGTGGTGCTGTGTGCAGCGTGGTCCACGGAGCTGCTCGCCGTCGATCGACCTGGCGATTGGCGCTGGGTCACGGTTCTCGCGCTGCACCAGGCGACGCTGTGGGGACTCGCGTTCCTCCGCGCCACCTGGCTCTCCCGGGCGCTCACGCTCGTGGAGCCCGGGGCGCGCTCAGCGTAGTCCCGCGGCGCGCTCGTAAATCTGAACGTAGCGGCGCGCCGGTCGATCCCAGCTGACGTCCAGGCTCATCACCCGGCGCAACAAGCCCGCGAAGGCGCGCGAGCGATGGGCCGCGACGGCCCGCCCCACCGCACCGACCAGTGACGTCGTGTCGACCTCGTCGAACAGAAATCCGGTCCCCGTCTCCAGGGCCGCATCGCAGTTCACGATGGTGTCGCGGAGCCCTCCCGTCGCCCGCGCGATGGGAAGGGCGCCGTAGCGCTGCGCGACGAGCTGCGCCGCGCCACACGGCTCGTGCCGCGGCGCGTGCAAGGTGAAGTCGGCCGCGGCGTGGAGGCGATGAACGGTAGCTTCGTCCGGCTCGACGACGAGCGCCACGGTTCCCGTCAGACGCGCCATCGCACGGCGCAGCTTCGCCACGCCCGGAGAGTCTCCGCGAACGGCGACGATCAGCGACACGTCCTGGGCGACGATCTCCGTGACGGACCCCGCAACCACGTCGAAACCTGCGTCGTTGGTCGCCTCGAGGTGAGCGAGGATCAGCGGGCGCGGGGGATGCAGGTCCAGCCCGAGCTCCCTCGACACCACGGTCTTGCACGTCCCCTTCGAGCTCGGATCCTGCGCGTCGTAGCGGGCAGGGAGCGCCGCGTCGGTCGCGGGGTTGTGGATCGCGAAGTCGATGCCGCTGGTGATCCCCACGATCTCGTCGCGGCCGAGGAACGCCTCGGCCAGAGCCCCCGTCCGCTGCTTGGCGCGCAGCTCGAGCGTGTAGGTCGGCGACACGGTGGTCACGATGTCGGCGTGCAGGACTCCGGCCTTGAGCACGGAAACTGCGTCGCCCAGCCGCACTCCGTCCTCACCGCGGAGGTCCGACGGCACACCGAGTGCGTCGAGCGCCTCTAGCTCGAACTCGCCCTGACGTGTGCCGTCGTGGACCGTCAGCACGGTGGGCGGGGAGACGCCCGGGGCCGCCCTCAGGGCCACCGTGACGAGCGACGCGGCCCAGTCGTGGAGGTGAAGCACGTCGGGGGGTGACTTGTCCCGCGACCACTGGCGGATGAGCGCGACGGCAGCCGTCGCGAATGCGCCCACGTTCGCCGCCTCGTGGAGCCCGGCCAGGCTCGACGACGCGCCGGGCTGCCCGAGGAGCGTGAGCTTCACTCCGGAACCCAGCTGCGCGTCGTACACGACGGCCGTCGCTCCACCCGGCAGCTCCACGGGCGAGAGCCGACGCGCCAGGACGAGGCCGGATCCATCGAGATCGTCCGTGAAGGGAGCGATCAGCGTCACGTCGTGACCCAGCTGCTTGACGCTCTTTGCCAGAGCGCTCACCGCATCGGCTGCCGCAGTGAGCCGACGGTAGGGTGAGAACTCGTAGGTGACGACGACGACGTTCATGGGGCCGAAGGGCGTCTATCACGGCCACGCCACGCACCCTCGACCAAAATCGGTGGACGCGGAGGGCGAGCCGTCGATGCCGACATTCAGCCCGGAATCCAGAGCCCGTGGAAACCGAACGGCACGCGCACCGGAAGCTTCACGCGGGCCACCGGCTTGGACGAGAAGCCCTTCGCATCGAGAACCAGGAGGTCGGTCTTCTGCGTCCGGTGGTCGTAGGCGTACGTGAGCAACCAGCCGTCGTCCTCGGACGAGCCGCCCTCCGCCGGAACGAAGATCGCCTCGTCGGGCTGCAGACCCGCCTCCAGCGCGATGGTCCTGCGTTCACCCGACTGGTGGTCGTACTTGAACACGCCGGTCGCCGCGCCAGGCACGCCTTCGGCCTGGTAGCGGTGGAGATCGAGCGCGTAGCCGTAGCGGTACGGTCGCCCGAGCAGGCTGCGATTGAACTGCGGGAACTCGATCAGGCCGTCGTCCAGCTTTTCCTCCGTCGACGCGCCGGACGCGAGGTCGAAGCGCCAGCGGCTCAGGGACGGTGAAGAGTCGAACTCCTGTGGCCCCGTGTCCCAGAGCTTCGGGTGACGAACGGCCTCGAGCACCACGACGTTCGGATCCTTCGGATCTTCGTAGGCGTTCATGACGTGAAACACGTAGCAGTCGTCGATCGTGAACCACTTCACGTCGGCGTTGCCGCCGTCGCGCGGCATCACGCCCATCCGGGCGCCGTGGCCGGCGTCCCAGCGGAAGGGAAGCCCTGCCCCATCGATGGCGAGCTGCAGATCGAAGATGATCGGCAGATCCATGAAGATGACGTGCTTCTCGGAGATCGCGAAGTCGTGCATCATCACCGCCGCGGGAACGTCGATGACCTCGCTCCGCGCGAGCTTGCCGTCGGGGGCGACCTGATGGAACGTGAGAAGCGGCGCGAACAAGCCGTATCCGAACATCAGCAGCTCACCGGTCCGCGGATCGAGCTTCGGATGCGCCGTCATCGCCGTGGCAAGAGCGCCGTCGTAGTCGTAGACGCCGACGGTTGAGAGTTCCTTCGCGTCCAGCTCGTACGGAAGCCCAATCTCCCCGAGGCTCAACAGGCGACCGCCGTGATGAATGAGCGCGACGTTGCTCGCGTTGTCGGTGAGCGTCGGAGGCCCGGCGGAGGGTTCCGCGCCGATCAGTGGCGTCTGGACCCAGCGACGCCGGTACCACTTGGCCGAGCCGCCCTCGAGGCGTACGCCGTGGACCATTCCTTGACCCATGAACCAGTGCTCGGTCTCGGAGTTCGATCCATTGCGTACATAGAGCCCGGTGAGCTCCTTCGGCAGTGATCCCACGACCTCGAGGGTCGTGGATTCGAACTCGCCCTCGACGGGGGCGTAGTTGCCCTGCAGCCACCACGGCTGCGAAGGATCGAACTCCGTGTACGGCGGCGCGCTCTGCTTTCGGGAGACGTCCGGCGAGCCGCCGCAGCTCGTGATCAGGCGGGGCGCGGCCAGACTCAGCCCGGCCAGGCCGAGGAAGTGCCGGCGCTCGATGCGCCGAGAAGGGGAGGCTCTCATGGCGCCGACAGTAGCGCGAAAGGCCGCGTCCGACACCGAAGAACGCGGGAGCCGCACGGTCAATGTCCCCGTGGCGGCGACGCGAACGCTCGACCCAACCTTCGGAGTCGAGCTATTCTCCATGCCGTGTCCTCGCCACGAACGCTCGCCTCCAACCCTTCCTTGCTGATCACCTTCGGGGCCGGCGCCATGGCCCTGGCCGCCACCGCCTGCGGTGGGTCCGAAGGCTCGGACGGCGGCGGTTCTGCCGGCAGCGGTGGCTCCGCCGGAATGGCGGGCACCCCCGGGGAGTGGATGACGCTCGTCGAGGGCGACTGGAAGCTCCAGGGCGGCACCGAAACGTACCAGTGTGTCCGCAAGACGCTCACCGAGGACCTGCTGCTCGACGCCTTCGCGCCCGTCGATCCGCTCGGGACCCACCACACGGTCCTCTCGGCGGGCCCGCCGTCCCGCGAGGACGGGATCTCCCCCTGTGGCCCGGGCACCAACGCCGGGCGCTCGCTCTTCGGGGCCGGTGTCGGAACGAACATGCTCGAGCTTCCCAGCGGCGTGGCGGTGCGCGTCCCCGCCGGTGAGCAGCTGGTCCTGAACCTCCACCTCTACAACGTCTCGACGGACGAGCTCGCGGGCACCTCCGGCGTGCGCGTTCGAACCGTCCGGCCGGAGGCCGTCGAGAACGAAGCGCAGGTCGTGCTGATGGGCCCGGTCGCGATCGCTCTGCCGCCGAACGAGGAGCGCACCATCGAGGGCGCCTGCACGCAAGCGGACGACGTCACGGTGTTCGCCGTGCAGCCCCACATGCACCAGATCGGCACGCACATGAAGGTCGTCGCGGAGAGCAGCATCGCGGGCGACGTCGTCCTCCACGATGCACCGTACGACTTCGACGCGCAGGAAGTGAAGCTGGTGGACCCCGTGGCTCTCGCGAAGGGCGACGCCATCCGCGTCGCGTGTACCTGGATGAACCCCACCACCGACCTCGTCACCTTCGGCGACAGCACCGACCAGGAAATGTGCTTTGCCGTCGTCTACCGCTACCCGGTGCTCTCCGCGGATAGGCTCGCCTGCTTCGACTAGCAGCCTCGGGGGCGACGGTGACCGGAGTGACGAGCAGCGCGCCCGACGAGGCGCCGGACGGCGGCACACCTCCGCTGCTAGAGCGCCTCGGCACGCGATACCTCGAGCACCTCGCATCCCAGGCTCCCGCGCACGCCTCCGGGGACGCCGTCCACGTGCTGAACGCCGAGGAGCTCGCGCGCCTCTCCGCCATCCAGCGCGCCGCCGTGCTCCGCGCCGGCCTGGTCGGCGCGCTCTCAGCGCTCGCGTCCGCAGCGGCGACGGTGCTGGCCGCTCCCCTGCTCGGACCGCTGGGCGACGCTGCTCCGCTCGTCGACCAGATCCCCTACTGGGCGGTCGTCGGTGGGGTCACGGTCGTGGCCTCGGTCCTGGAGATCGGCTTTCTGTACTGGGACGCGCTCCGGGCGACTCACCTGCTCGCGAGCGCCGCCGGACTCGAGCTGTCCACCGCTCCGGGAGCGGGGCGTTACGTGGTCGCCGCGCTCGCTCGGGCGGCGCTCGAGCTCCCCAATCCGAAGAACTCCGTTCCCGGCGTCAACCCCGACCGCGAAACCTCCAGGCTCGTCGTCGCGGTCGCCGCCCTGGCCTACAAGCTGAAGGTCGCCGCGACGAGCTTCCTCCTGAAGGCCTTGCTCCGGCGGGCGCTCGGGCGCGCCGCGGTGCGCATCGCGGCGGAGCTCGTCGCGGTTCCGGTCACTGCGGCGTGGAACGCCGTCGTCTGCGCCGTCGTGCTCCGAGAGGCTCGGTTGCGCGCGATGGGGCCGAGCGCCGCGCACGAGCTGGTCCGGTTGCTGCTGGAGGGTCGCGAGCGGTCGGCCGCCGAGCGCGCTGCGGTGTTCGCGGCCATCGCGGCTGCCGTCGTGCGCACCGGCGACAGCCACCCGAACCACGCGGCGTTGTTCGACGAGGTACGCGCGCGCCTCGGTGCGCCCAGCGAGCCGGATCTGGACGATACCGCGGCGTTCCTGCTCCGCCTCCGGGACCTCGAGCCCACGTCACAGCGCGTCGCGCTTCGGGCTCTGGCGGTCGCGACGGTCATCGACGGCCGTCTCAAGCGATCCGAGGTCACGCTGCTCCGTCAGGCTCACGCGGCATGTGATCTGCCGTTCGATCCCGCCCCGACTCGGGACCTGCGGCGCGCGTTCACCGGCGGACGGCCTCTGGACGTCGCGCTCCTCGCCGCCATCGCGCCCGAAGTCCCGCGCCGCGGTGGCGCTACCGGGAACGCTTGAGCCAGAGATCCACGGCGCGCTCCACGCCGGCGGGTCGGAACGGGAGCTCCACGCGCCGCCCCGTCGCGGCGCTCTCGTAGGCCGCATAGCTGATCTCGAGCTCCACGAGACCGTCTTCGCCGGAGACCCGCGGGGTCTCTCCGCCCCGCGCGCACGCGAGGAAGTGCTCCATCTCCTGGGGGTAACCGTTGTTCCAGAGCCAATCCGGATCCTGCGTCGACCACTGAGCGCTCTCGGGCTCGTTCGGCAACCCGTTCCGGCTGAAGAGTCGCATCCCCGTACCGCGGAGAAGGTCCGTGTAGAGGACGCCCTCGGTTCCGAAGACGTTCAGGTGGCTCTCCATGCCGCCCTGTATCGACCAGCTCGGCTCGAGGACGGCATCGATCCCGCCCTCGAACTCGACGATCAGCGTGCAATGGTCCTCGAGCTCGCTGTCCGGGTGCGTTTGATTGGACATGCGCGCATACACCGCCCGTGGCTCGGGATGACCCAGGAGGTAGCGAGTCACCTCGATGGCGTGGCACCCCATGTCCATGAGAATGCCCCCGCCGGCCTCGTCGCGCGTGTAGAACCAAGGCGAGTGCGGGCCCCCGTGCTGCTCGCGCTGGTGGACCTGAAAGACACGGCCGAGGGCCCCCGCGTCGAGAATCTCCTTGGCGCGCACGAACTTCGGGACGAAGCAGAGCTCGACTCCGAGCGCCAGCATGACCCCGGCGTCCTTGCACGCGCGCACCATCCTCTCGCCCTCTTCGAGGTTCGTCGCGAGCGGCTTCTCGCAGATCACGTGCTTGCCTCGGGCCGCGGCGTCCAGCACGACGCGCTCGTGCAGGTGGTTCGGCAGGCCGACGCACACGACGTCCACGTCGGGGTCGTCGAACGCGGCCCGGTGGTCGGTGTGGACCTTCCGGATGCCGTGGGTCGCCGCGAACCTCTCGCCGCGCTCCTTTCCACGACTCACGACGGAGACGAGCTTCGCGCCGGGAACCCTCCGGAGCGCGCGCGCGTGAACGTCGCCCACCCACCCGGTGCCCGTCAGCGCCACGCCGAGCGGGCGCTCGGTCACAGCTCCCCCGCGTGCTTCTGGACCTTGGCGACGGCCTCGAGCACGGCGTCCACGTCGGACCCGGGCCCCAGGAAGACCTGGTGCGGGATCCAGATGGACTCCCGGGCCGCCTGCTCCGCGTTCGGACAGCGCGTGTCGGTCCCGGGCGGGCGACCACCCTGATCGTACCAGTGCCTCGCAAACGTGCCGACGGGGAAGAGCTCCTCACCCCAGTCGTAGTCCTCCGTCCCGTGCGCCCGGTTCAGGGGGAAGTAACCTTCGTAGATCGGGATCCCCTCCGCGCGCAGCGCCGCGATGACGCGGGCCTTCCCCTTCCGGGCGAAGGCCTCGTCGTCGAAGCGGAAGATGAACTGGTACCCGGAGCGCGTCGTGACACGCTCGTCGACCGCGAGGTTCGACACGCCCGGGATCTCGGCGAGCCCGGCGGCGAGACGCTTCATGCCCTCGAGGCGCTGGGCGCTCTGCGCCGAGAGCCGCGAGAGCTGCACCTTCAGCATCGCCGCCTGCATCTCCGTGATCCGGAAGTTGTGCCCCAGCCACGACGGGACGTCGTCGTACCCGGGCTCGCGCCTTCCGCAGTTCACGAGCGACTGCAGCCGGTGCTCGAAGGTCTCGTCGCTGGTGAGCACCATGCCGCCCTCACCGGCAGTCATGAGCTTGCTCGACTGGAACGAGAAGGACCCGAACTGCCCCCACGACCCCACGCCACGACCCCTCCACTTGGCGCCGTGAATGTGCGCGCAGTCCTCCACCAGAACCAGCCCGCGCCGCGAGCAGATCTCGGTCAGGCGATCCAGGTCGCAGACGCTCGCGCCGAGGTGCACGCAGATGACCGCGCGCGTCCGATCCGTCAGCGCCGCTTCGACGGCGTCGGGATCCAGCGTGTAGTCCGTGCTCTTGACGTCGGCGAAGACGGGCTTGGCGCCCACGAACACCGCCGCCGAGGCGGTGGCCATGAACGTGAACGGCGTGGTGACGACCTCGTCGCCCCGCTCCACGCCGCCCGCGCGGAGCGCCAGCTGGAGCGTGACGGTGCCGTTCGCGGCGCAGACGCCGTACCTGGCGTCGTGGGCGGCGGCGAACTGCCGAGCCAGCGACGACGCCTCGACGTTGGGCGATGGGAAGCCGCCCCAGTTCCCCGACTCGAGTACGCGGAGCACCGCCTCGCGCTCGGCGCCGTCGAAGATCGGCCAGCGGGTGAACGGGGCGGTTCGGACTGGCGTTCCCCCGTTGATTGCGAGCGATTGCATGGCGGCGAAGATTCAAGGTAGCTTCGCCCGCGTCAAGCAGCTCGATCCGCCGGCGGGGAGAGCAGGGAGAGCTCGATGCGTTTCGTTGGTTCCGCCGTCGCCATCGCCACGGCCTTCGTCGTCTGGTCGCCCGCCGCATCGTCCCAGCCGGAGGCTCCGCCCGTAGACGAGCCCGCACCGCCGACCGAGGCCGCCCCCGAGCCCACCCCGCCGGCCGCGGCACCGGCACCACCGCCGCCGCCCGCAGAAGAGGCCACGCCGCCGGCCGCGGCGAAGGCGCCGGACGCTCCCGTCGCGAAGTCGACGCCGGCACCTCGCGAGCCCGCGAAGTCCGAGCCCCGTGGCTTCGGCGGCGTCTACGTCGCCTACTTCGACAAGAAGCTCGAGGAGCTCTTGAGTCTGCCGCTGTGGGGCAGCAGCACCCAGCTCCCGGCCGGCGTCTTCAAGATCCGCTACGAATACAACCCTGCAACCGCCAGCACGTTCTACGACCGGGACGGCAACGAAGTTCCGTTGCTGCCCGAGCTGGAGTTCCCGAACACCAACGCATCTGGCGGAACGGACACGTTCTTCATCCAGCCCAGGGTCAAGGGGAAGGGCGCCGGCCACACCTTCCAGTTCGGGTACGGCATCAGCGATCCGCTGGACGTCTTCGTCGAGCTTCCCTTCACCGTCATCTCGACGGACCTGAAGCTGGGCGGCGAGGTGCTGGAGGATGGCGCGCAGGATCGCCGCCCCATCACCGACATCGAGCGCGCGGGCTTCGAGGCGGTCATCGAGGAGAACGGGCGCCCCCTGCCCGGGAAGAAGTTCCGAGGCGACATGGACCTCGGCGACGTGATCCTCGGTTACTCCTGGAACTATCACCGCACGGAGCACTTCTCTACCGCCGTCGTGCAGCGGGTGTTCTTGCCCACCGGGCACCCCGCCAGCCCGAACAACGATCTCTCCTTCCTGCTCGGCCCCGAGATTGACCGAGGCATGGGCGCGTGGGCTACGAACGTCACCCAGGTATTCGACGTTCGCCCCTGGGAGTACACCATCTTCTCGTTCGAGATCACCGCGGGCTATCGGTTCGCCTACGAGCGCGACGCGCCCAAGTTCTTGCCGATTCGTTTCTGTCGTCGCGTCGAGGACCCCGTCAAGCGCGCGCAGGTCGGCTGCGATGGGCCCACGGCACCGCCGTACGATCCCGTGGTCGACCGAGATCAGGGCGCCATCCTTCCGGATCTCGAAGGACTCGCCGACACGTACACGGTGGAGCCGGCCATCAACGTGGACGCGCTCGCGGCCATCACCATCGAACCCGGTGTTCCCGTCCCCATCCAGGTCGGGTGGCAGTTCCAGCGCTCGGAGGCGCAGACCATCCGCGCCAAGGGGACGAACGGAGCGGGCGCGCGGTTCGAAGCCCTCTCGAAGGAGCTGGCCCTGTTCGAGGCGAGCGAGCTCCACACCCTCGGCGTCGGCATCCAGCTCCCACTGTTCCCCCTCTACGTGCCAATCTCCGCGCAGATTTCCACGCGCATCGCGATGGCCGGCAAGAACTCGATCATCCTCAAGGACAACTACAGCTTCGCGTTCGAGCTCTACCTTCCACTGGGCGACCTCTGGATGGAGCCGCGGAAGGTCGAGCCGAAGGCGGACTGAGTCCCGCGCGTGGGGCCGGGGGCGCGCGCTACGTCCCCTGAAGGCAGAGCACGGACTGGCCCTCGGGCGCGGGATAGAACGCGCCCGCCAGGATGCACATCTCGTTGTGCGCAGCCGATTCGCCGAACGTCAGCGCGGTGGCGCCGGTGTTCTGGTACTCGCAGTGGTAGTCGATGCGGGTGCCCGCACGGAGCGGAAGGTGTGGCTCGAACCTGTTGGGCACCGGCTCGCTCCACTCCGTCCCCTCGTACAGCATCTCGCCGCTGGAGGCCGTCGCCTTGAAGTAGACGCCCTGGCGATGCATGTGGCTGACCGCGAAGAGCAGGTTCACGTCCCACGGCAGGGTGCACGAGCCGTCCGCCGTACCAGGAGAGTACGGCGGCACGTAAAAGTACGGCTGGTTCATGTAGAGGGTGCCGGCGTACTGCTTCACCTCGGCTGTGGGCACCCAGTAGAGCAGCTGCTTGATCGTCGTCGTCAGCGGCGCGCCCGAGGTGTTCAGGTAGTGCACCGACACGCGGAAGCCCTCGGTGGCCTTCACGAGGCGACCGGTCCCTTCGGGATAGGTCGTCGTGACGTGCGGCTGAGCCGCCCCGTGAATGTACGGAGCGAACTCGAACGGTACGCACTCCTCGAGCGCACCGTCCTGCGCGGCCTCGTGATAGAAAACGTGCAGGTGGTGCGAGCCAGCCGCCATGAAGGACTCGCTCTTCACGACGGCCACGTCGACGCCCGGGAACGGATTCCGGAAGTTCTGGCACTTGATGACCTCCTCCCCGGGCTGCACCACGAACTCTTCCGTCTCGATTTCGACGACCTGAAGGTTGCCCACGCCGCCATTCCCGCCGGAGCCGCCCCCAACGCCGCTACCGCCGCTACCGCCGACCGCCGAGCCCGACGAACCTCCGGAGCCCCCCGCACCCGTGGCGCACGAGTCGACGCAGGCGTCGAATGCGCCGGTCGCGCAGAGGCACTTCTCGAAGCACCCGAGGCATCCTCCACAGTTCGGGGCGGAGGTGCAGCCCGTCGTGTCGCCGCCACCGGCACCACCCGACGCGCCCGGCGCTGCGCCCTCGTCCGGCTGCCCGCCGCACGCGGCAAGGCTCAACGCGACCAGTCCCCAAGCCAGCTGCCTCATGTGCTCCTCCCGGCCGGGCCAGGCTCGCGGTGAGCCGCCGGCGCGGATCCTTTTCCCCCAGCGCGCCGCGGGCAGGCCAGCCGCCCGGCCGCGAAGTTCTGCTCGATTCACCGACGTTGGAACGTTCGGACGGCGCAGTACTCCTCGCGGGGCCTCGGGAGCCGGGCGAGACTCGTACCCATGACCGCCCCCGATCCGATCCTCACCCCACGCCTCGTGATCGACGGAGCCGCCCGGGCCATCGACTTCTACGAGAAGGTGCTCGGCGCGACATGCCTCGAGCGGTACGCCACAGAGGACGGCCGCGTCGTTCACGCCGCGCTCTCCATCCGCGGCGCCGTCATCGCCCTGACCGACGAGGATGGCACGCACAACGTCGGGCCAAAGCATCCCGGCGCCTCACCCGTCTTGCTGCATCTGATGGTCGACGACCCCGACGCCACGGCGGCCGCCATGGTCGCGGGCGGCGGGACGGTCCTCATCCCCATCGGAAACCAGTTCTACGGCTACCGGGAGGGACGCGTCGCGGACCCGTTCGGGCACGCGTGGATCCTCTCGCGCTGCCTGGAGAAGCTCGAGCGCGAGGAGATCGAGCGCCGAGTGCGCCAGCACGAGGGCTGACGCGTTCGCCACGACCCAGGCCCCCCCGTCGAAAGCGGCGGCCGCCCCGTCAGGGCGCCGGCCTACCTGCCGGCACGAGGTGACCATCCGCCGCGACGACGTAGTCGCCTCGCGGTACCACCTCGGCGCGAGCATTCAGGACGAGGAAGAGCTGCGACTGCCGGCGGACCACGAAGTCGAACGCGTTGACGTGCATCGGGATGGGACCGTCGGAAACGCGCGGAGGGGGTCCGGACCCTCGTTCGAGCCGCTCGAGGTCGGACGTCAGGTTGAGCATGTAGCGCCGGGTCGTGGGCATGTCCGTCGAGTACTCGAACGCCGACGCCGAGAAGTTCGCGTGCGAAACCACGCCCTGAAGGGCGAGAGCCGCCCCGACGGCACCGGGCCAGACCCATCCGCGACCGAGCGAACCGACCCACCGGACCTCGGGAGCGGAGGCCGGGATGCGATGGAGAGCGGCCGCGAGGAACGGCACTGCGGCGGCCATCAGATCGAACTGGTACCTCCCTTCGAAGGCCATGAGCGCGCCGCCGAGGAGCGTTCGCTTGGACAGCCCGATCACGAGGACGTGAAGGCAGAGCACGACCGCGCCTGCGGCCCACGCTCGCAGGGCGCGCGGCGCGCGAAAGACCGAGTACGAGATGAGCAGGGCCCAGGCGAACCCGATTGCCACGCTGGGGTCGTAGGCGGGAAAGTGGAGCACCAGCCCCGGCAGCGCGTGCGCGAAGATCACCAGGGAGAGCGAGAGGAACTGGATCTGAACCCCGAGGTCGGTGGCACCCCACGTGGAGGTCTCGCCCGACATCGCTCGCGCCACCACGATGAACGCCAGGCTCGCCACCACCAGCGCTCCGCAGGCGACGAATCGGACTCGCGCATCCGTCTGCTTCCCGGCGTCCTTCGGCGCTGGATCTCCGCGGGCGTAGTCGAGGGCGAGACAGGCCACGGGGATCAGCACGGCCTTGCCGTAGAAGCCGAGGGCGAGGAGGACCGCGCCGCAGAAGACGGCGAGGTCGCGCGAGCGTCCGTCACGCGAGTGCCGCAGCCAGGCCCGGAGTGCGACGAACGACAGCGCCGCGAACGGGATGCGCTGAAGGCCAGGCGTCCACCACGCGAGCTCGATCCAGAGGTGAACGAACGTGGCGTAGAGCGCCACCAGGACGACGTTGATCCACGACCGTCGCAGCAGGTCCAGCGCGCCGTGAAGATGGTAGAGGCCCGCCACGTGCAGCACCACGAGGAGCGCGACCGACACCGCATAGCGCATGGGCGCGAGGTGATAGACGAGGAAGTCGACGACGCGGTGGAGGGGAACGACTTGCGACCCGACCGGAACCCAGACGGACTCTCGAAGCGGCACCGTCCGTGCGAGCCAGAATCCGTAGTAGTCGTCGCCGACGAACCACCCGTTCTGGGCGATGAAGCGGAGCACCATCGCGGTGAACGCGAGGGTTACGCCGAGCGCGAGACCCCTGACCAGAAGCGACGCCCGAGGGCTCGGCGGCTCCATCCTGCCGAGGATCACGACGGGCAGCGTAGCCCGAGGGCGCGCCGAACGTGCTCGCGGGTCACGCGTCGCCTCGCCGTCGAGGCCCGTCCGCGCTCACCCGGTGCGGCGCGACCGCGTCGAGCGCCGCCCGAACTCCGCGAGACCGCGCGGAGCGGTCGAACTCGAAGCCGCCGAAGTCCACGTGCGCGGGCCAGAACGAGACGATCGTCCAGACCGCTTCGGCGACGCCGCGGCGATGCGCGGGCACGAACGTCAACCTCCCCGCCGCCTCGAGCCGCGCCAGCAGCCCCTCGACGTCTTCGATCCCCTTCGACCACAAGCGACGCTGAGCCGAGACGAGAACGTCGTGCTCGACCGCCAGCGCGCCGGCCTCGCGCGCGAACACCCGGTACTCCACGAGCACGTCGAAGTGCCGCTCGATGGGACGGGCGAGGTCCCGCACCTCGATGACCTCGTCGTCGGCGACCGCCCAGGCTTCTCCCACCGACGCCGCGAAGGTCTCCATGAGCACGGCGAGGATCTGCCCCATGTTTCGGTAGTGGTAGTAGAGGTTGCCCGGGCTGATGCCCATCGCCCGAGCCACGTGATTCGTGGACACCGCGCACGCCCCTCGGGTGTTCATGAGCTGGAGCGCGCAGCGGGCGATGGCCTCCCTTCGACCCACGCCCGTGTCCTAGCACGCGGTGGAGCAAAAGCTCTAGCGGGCCGGGTCTCTGCCCCCGAACGGCATTCACGGGGCTTGCCTCCCCGGCGTCGCCGTCTATACGGAGTCGATTTCCCCGTGACCCTGTCCGAAGCCGCCCCGGAGACCGATCCCGATCTCGAGCGAATCGTCGACGACGAGCGGAGCTGTCTCGCACGGGTTCAGGAGCACCTGGACCGTCGGCGCGAGACGCCGTCGGTCGCACCCCCGTCCACCTACGACGACCAGCTCCTGAGTCTGCGCGACCAGATCGCGTCCGCGCGCCTTGAGGACATTCCGCCGCTGGTGGAGCAGATGGAACGACTGCAGAGCCTGGCCGTCGCGCGTCGCCGAGAGTCGAAGTCCGGCTACGTGGACGCCGCATCGCCCTACTTCGGACGCCTCGTGCTCGCGGAGGGGAGCCGGAGGCGAGAAGTGCTCATCGGCCGTGGCACGTACCTCGACACGGAGGCGGGGATCCGGATCGTGGACTGGCGGGACGCTCCGATCAGCCGGCTCTACTACCGGTACGAGGAGGGGGACGAGTACGTCGAGACCTTCGGCGAGCGCGAGATCGAGGGTGAAGTCGTCACGCGACGCAG
Organism: uncultured Polyangiaceae bacterium; assembly: GCA_964487605.1. Classification (GTDB taxonomy): domain Bacteria; phylum Myxococcota_A; class Polyangia; order Polyangiales; family Polyangiaceae; genus JAJDAH01. Next base: position 63,024 of record CAZARU010000017.1, on the reverse strand, counting down.
TCTCGCGATCACCGAGGGCACTCTGCGGCGCATCACGGCGCCCGAGGGGACCTTCGTCCGCGGCCGCGACGGCGTGTGGCAACGAGCTGGCGCCGGGGCCACGCTGCGCGGCGGCCAGGGGACGGCAACACGGGCGGCGCACCACCACGAGCCCGGCCAGCTCGGTGTCGGCGCCGACCTCGACGCTCGCGAGGACCGTCATCTCCGCGAGATCACCGCGCTCATCGACAAGCGACAGTTCGAGCTCATCACGCGGCCGGACTCGGGGCTCGTCGTCATCCAGGGTGGAGCGGGGAGCGGCAAGACCACCATCGGCCTGCACCGCATGGCGTACCTCGCCTTCAACGACCCCCGGCGCTTCCGGCCGGACAGGATGCTCGTCGTCGTCTTCAACGAGGCCCTCGCCCGCTACGTGTCCTACGTGCTGCCGGCCCTCGGCGTCGAGGGCGTCGCCGTGCGCACCTACCACTCCTGGGCGTCCAAGCTCCGACAGGGGCACGTCCCGGGGCTGCCCCGGGGCTACTCGGACGACGCTCCGCCCGTCGTCACGCGCATGAAGAAGCACCCTCGGATGCTCGACCTCATCGACGCGCACGTCGAGAGGATCGCGTCGCGCATCGACGCCGAGATCGAGCACGCGCTCCGCTCGGAGCCGACGGGGGACGCGGGGCCGGCCCTCGCCGCCTTCTGGCGCGCCCGGGCGGGCCGCCCCCTGGGACAGCGACTCGCCGCCTTCGCCGCGCAGATCTCGACGGGGGGAGCGGCGCTCCCCGGCGCCGTCCGCCATCGGCTCGATGCCCTCGTCTCGAAGGCACGGAAGGACACCTCCGACGTCGTGGCCGCATGGGCGGACCTGCTGAGCGACCGGGACGAGCTGGCGAGGGCCTTCACGGAGCACGCTGCCGGCACCTTCACGGTTCGTGAGCTGGACGAGGCGTACAACTGGTGTACGGCGCGCTGCCTGCGCATCCTGGACGAGATGGAGAACGCGGAGCCCGACGCGCCACGAGGTCGCCGCAAGGCTCCCCGGGAGAGCGACGAGGTCGGCATCGACGGCTCGAGCGTACGCGAACCCGCCACGCTCGATCCCGAGGACGACACGCTGCTGCTTCGCCTGGTCCAGCGGCTGCGAGGACCACTGTTCCGGGGCACCAACCGCAAGGAGGCGCTCGTCTACGAGCACGTCTTCATCGACGAGGCACAGGATCTGAGTCCCGTGGAGATGGCCGTCGTCATGGACACCGTGGGGTCGGCGCGCTCGGTGACGATGGCGGGAGACGTCGCGCAGCGACTCTACATGGACAACGGCTTCACGACGTGGCGCGACGTCCTCGGCGAGCTCGGCTTCGACCACGTGGAGATAGAGCCGCTGAAGCTCTCCTATCGCTCGACCAAGGAGATCCTGGACCTGTCCACGCACGTGCTCGGACCCCTCGCCGACCCCGATGGCGCCGTCGCGACGCGTTCGGGCGCACCCGTCGAACTGCTGCGCTTCGCCCACTCCGGCGACGCCGTGGGGTTCCTCGCCGAGTCGCTCCGCAACCTCTTCCGGGCGGAGCCGCTCGCCTCCGTCGCCCTCGTGGCGCGGTACCCCGAGCAGGCCGACCTGTACCACTCCGGACTCTCGAAGGCCGAGGTCCCGAACCTCCGGCGCATCACGGACCAGGACTTCCCGTTCCGACCCGGCATCGACGTCACCGACGTGAAGCAGGTGAAGGGCCTCGAGTTCGACTACGTGGTGCTCCTGGAAGCCACGCGCCAGGCGTACTCGGACGACGATGAGGCGCGGCACCTCTTGCACATCGCCGCGACGCGCGCGGCGCACCAGCTCTGGCTCGTGGTCACCTCCGAGCCCAGTGACCTCCTGCCCACGGAGCTCGTCTCGCGTGATTACTAGATCCCTCGTCGCCCTGGGCCTCGCAGCGCAGCTCGGCGCCTGCGCGGGCGGCACACCGCGATCCCACGGCCCAGCGAGCCTCGAGCTCGCGGTGCGCCCGCTGGCCCCGGAGGAGCTCATCGTCGCCGACACCCCCGCAGGACCCAGCCTGGCGGACCCTCACCGCGAGGTGGCCGCGCGCGTTCTCGAAGCCGCGCTCACGAGTGACCGCGCGTGGCCGCGCCTGGCCCACCTCACCGATCGGATCGGACATCGGCTCTCGGGCTCCGCGGCGCTCGAGCAAGCCGTGACCTACACGCTCGATCTCCTTCGCACCGATGGCCAGGAGAACGTGCGCGGCGAAAAGGTGATGGTCCCCAGGTGGGTGCGCGGGGACGAGGCGCTGCGTGTCGTCGCCCCCGTCGACCGCCCCCTCGTGCTGCTGGCGCTGGGGGACTCGGCCGGCACTCCGCGCGGCGGTGTCACGGCCGACGTGGTGGCCGTCCACTCGTTCGAGGAGCTGGACCGACTCGGAGAAGCCGGCGTGCGCGGCAAGGTCGTCCTCTTCAACAAGGTGATGCCTCCCCACGGGCCGGACGGGCCTCGGTACGGCGAGACCGTCGGTTTCCGCACCCAGGGCCCGGCGCGTGCCTCGAAGCTGGGCGCGGCTGCGGCCCTCGTTCGCTCGGTCACGGCGACCAGCCTCAGGACGCCGCACACCGGCGCGACGGACTTCCCCGAGGGGACGAATCCGATTCCTGCGGCGGCGATCACCGTGGAGGACACCGAGCTCCTGCTTCGACTGCTCGCGGCGGGCCCCGTGCGCGTGAAGCTCGAGCTCGGCGCCAAGACGCTGCCCGACGCGGAGAGCGCGAACGTCGTCGCCGAGATCGTCGGCCGGGAGAAGCCGGACGAGATCGTCCTGGTCGGCGGTCATCTCGACTCCTGGGACGTCGGCCAGGGCGCCCACGACGACGGCGGCCCGTGCATCGCCGTCATCGAGGCCCTCTGGACGATCCGCTCACTGGGCCTCCGGCCGCGCCGCACGATTCGCGCGGTCCTCTTCACGAACGAAGAGAACGGGCTGCGCGGCGCCAAGGAGTACGCCGCCGCGCATGCGGCGGAGAAGCACGTGGCAGCGATCGAGACCGATACGGGCGTCTTCGCTCCCAGGGGCTTCCGCGTGCAGGCCAACGACGTCGCGCTCCGCCAGGTGAAGGAGCTGGCTCGGCTTCTCGAACCCCTCGGCGCGACGGAAGCGTTCTCGTCATTCGCCGGTGCCGACCTCATGCCGCTGGCCAAGTCCGGCGTGCCCGCCCTCGGCCTGCACAGCGACACTTCGCGCTACTTCGACTACCACCACTCGCCCGCCGACACCCTGGACAAGGTCAGCCCGGACGACCTGCGGAAGCACGTCGCGGCGCTGGCCGTCATGACGTGGGCCCTGGCCGAGACGAGCATCGAGCTCGGCAAGGAGTGACGCATGACGCTGCTGGCGGGGCTCGCGTCGTCCCCCACGACCCTGCGTGACCGAGCCGTCTCGCTCGCGGGCCTCGCGGTCTTCCTCGCCGTCGCCTGGCTGCTCTCCGAGAAGCGTGGAGCCATCCGGTGGCGCCCCGTCTTGTGGGGGACGGGCCTTCAACTGGCACTGGGACTGCTCGTGCTCACCCCCGCTCTGCAGCGACTCTTCTTCGACGTCGTGGATGGCGGCGTCCGCCGCCTCCTCTCATTTTCGGAGGCCGGCGCCTCGTTCGTCTTTCAGTCGATCGAACCGCACCAGATCCTCGGGCCCGGCGGTCAGCCCGAAACGTTCGTCGGACGCATCTCACCCCCCGTCAAGACCTTCGCGTTCTGGATCCTGCCCAGCATCGTCTTCTTCTCCAGCCTGATGCGCGTCCTCTACCACCTCGGCATCATGCAGCGGGTCGTGTGGGGACTCGCCTGGGTGATGCAGAAGACGATGAAGACGAGCGGCGCCGAGACCCTCTCGGTCGCCGCGAACGTCTTCGTCGGTCAGACCGAGGCCCCGCTCCTCGTCAAGCCGTTCGTCGAGCGAATGACGCGCTCGGAGCTCAGCGTCGTGATGGTCGGCGGGTTCGCGACGGTCGCCGGCGGCGTGATGGCGGCCTACGTGGCGTTCCTGAAGGACGTTCCTGGCATCGCCGGTCACCTCATGACCGCGAGCCTGCTGTCCGCTCCCGCCGCCCTCGCCGTGTCGAAGATCATGGTGCCCGAGACCGGAACCCCGGAGACGACCGGTACGCTCACCGTGACGGTCGAGTCCACGGACGAGAACGCCATTGCGGCCGCGGCGCGGGGTGCGACCGATGGAGCACGACTCGTACTCAACGTCGGCGCCATGCTGATCGCCTTCGTCGGCCTCATCGCCATGGCCGACTTCGTGCTGGGCGTGGTTTCCGTTGCCGGCGCACCGCTCTCGCTCTCGCGAATGCTGGGCTGGGTGTTCGCGCCGGCGGCGTTCGCCATGGGCATTCCCTGGAGCGAGTGCGCGATCATCGGAAAGCTCCTGGGCGAGAAGCTGGTCCTGACCGAGTTCATCGCCTACGTCCACCTGGGCGAACTCGCCAGCTCGCCCACGACCGTCATCTCGGAGCGCACCGCCATCATCACGAGCTACGCGCTGTGCGGCTTCGCGAACTTCGCCAGCATCGGCATTCAGATTGGCGGCATAGGCGGCATCGCGCCGAACCGCATCGGGGATCTGGCCGACCTCGGATTTCGTGCGATGATCGGCGGCAGCCTCGCCGCTTTCATGACCGCGTGCGTCGCGGGAGCGCTGCACCCCTGACCGTCCCGCATTCCGTCACTTCGGATCGAACCTGGAGCGGTACGTCATCACGGCGCGCACGGCGGTGGGCGTTCCGCGCATCTCGCCCTTCGCCCGCGCCTCGATGCCCAGAGCGAGGCCGCCCTTCGGCACGGGCTTGCCTAGGTCGATCTCGATGGTCCCTCGTCCCTTGGTCGTCATGCTCTCCAGCTCCGAGAACGTCGTCTTGGGCACGCCCGGCACGTCGAAGTCTCCCCGGGGGCGATCCTGCTCGATGGACACCTCGAGCTTCGCCTTCCGGCCCGTCCGCGCCAGGAGCTCGTACGTCGCGACCTGGGTCAACCGGACCCCGAACTGCGTGACCTCGCTCGTGACCTTCCAGCTTCCGCCCTTGCCGACGGGCTCCGCGGGGAGCGCGACGCCCATCTGGGCGAGCGTCCGGTGCGTGGTGTCCATCGCGCCTCTCGCGTTGCCTCGTGCGCTCGGATCGAGCGACGCGTCCAGGACGCGGCCCTGGCGGTCCACGGAATCGTGACCGACGAGCCCGACGACCGCCTTCATCTGCTCGAGGACACCACGTGCGATCGGGTCGTCCTTCTTGGCCGCGTCGGCGAGCGTGACGTCCTCGACCCGGATGCGCCGCCGGGCGACACCGTCGGCATCCACGCCGAGAATCTCGACGTTCAGCGCGAGCCGGACGTCCGGCATGGTCTGCGTCGGGTTCCGGAACCCCGAGAGCTCCATGGTGAGCGTGCTTCCCATCGTCACCACCACGTCTTGCTTCGCGCCCTTGGCCAGGGCGTAGCGGAGCTCGGCCAGGGGCGGCTCGCCCGCGGCGATGAGCTCGATCTCACCCGCGGCTCGGAGTGCCGCGGAAGCCGGCGTGGCCGGCGG
>CAZARU010000017.1:0-57456 GCA_964487605.1 uncultured Polyangiaceae bacterium | reverse complement strand
CCCGATCGCGGAGAAGAGGCGCAGCGCCGAGAAGCTGCCGGCGTGGCCGGCGGGCGGACCGAGGACGCGCTCGAGGGCGGCCCCGGGACCCCGCCCGGGCCGGGCGCGGCGACGCTCGCGGTGGCGGTGCTCCGGGGCGCCAGACGTTCGGTGACGGGTCGCGCCGACGGCGAGGTTCGTACTCCCGGAGGCTCCTCCGCACCTCGCTCGCACGCGAAGAGGAGCACGCTCGTCACGAAGATCGGGCGATGCACGCGGAGCATTGGAGCACGTCGCCGCCGCGCTGCGCAAAACCTCGCGCGCCGCGCGCGTGGGAGACGGCGCGCGCCGCGGCCGGCTGCTTGACTTCGGCAGGGATCCCTCCCAGGGTCCGTGGCCCGCGCGACGCCGTCTCGATGGCTCGTGGTCGGGTCCGGAGGACGGCAAATGAAGGTGTTCGACAAGATCTACATCGGTGGCGAGTGGGTTCCCCCGACGGGCAAGGGCAAGTTCGACGTCATCGACAGCTCGACCGAGGAAGTGATCGGCAGCGTTCCCGCGGGCTCCGCGGAGGACGCCGACAAGGCGGTGCGACGTGCCCGCGCGGCATTCGACGCCTGGTCCCAGACGAGCGTGGAAGAGCGCGCGAAGTTCATCGAGAGCATTCAGGCCGGCCTCAACGGCCGGATGCAGGAGATCGCCGAGACCATCGCCGCGGAGGTGGGAATGCCCATTCGCCTCGCCACGATGATTCAGGCGGGCCTGCCGGCGATGAACTGCGGGTCCTACGCGGGCATCGTGCGCGGGTACGCTTTCGAGGAGACGGTCGGATCGTCCCTGGTGGTGCGGGAGCCCGTCGGCGTCGTCGCCTGCATCACGCCGTGGAATTACCCGCTCCATCAGGTCATCAACAAGGTCGCTCCGGCGCTGGCCGCGGGCTGCACCGTGGTGCTGAAGCCGAGCGAGATCGCACCGCTCAGCGCGTTCATCCTCGCCGAAATCATCCACGAGGCGAAGGTTCCACCAGGAGTCTTCAACCTCGTGAGCGGTGACGGCCCGACGGTGGGAGAGGCGCTCGCGTCGCACGCCGAGGTCGACATGGTGAGCTTCACGGGTTCGACCCGTGCCGGCCGCCGCGTGAGCGAGCTCGCCGCCGCCACCGTCAAGCGGGTCGCCCTCGAGCTCGGCGGAAAGAGCGCCAACGTGATCCTCGACGACGCGGACCTCGAGAAGGCCGTCAAGGCGGGGGTGCAGAACTGCTACCTGAACTCCGGACAGACGTGCTCCGCGTGGACGCGCATGCTGGTGCCCAAGGCGCGCCACGACGAGGCCGTCGCCTTCGCGAAGACGGCCGCCGAGAGCTTCACGCTGGGCAACGCCGTCAAGGGCGAGGGTAAGCTCGGCCCGCTGGCCTCGGCCGCCCAGCGCGACCGAGTGCGCGGCTACATCGCGAAGGGCGTCGAGGAGGGCGCCACCCTGGTCACCGGCGGCGCGGAGGCGCCCGACGGCCTGCCCAAGGGATACTTCGTTCGGCCGACCGTCTTCGCCAACGTCAAGAACGACATGACCATCGCTCGAGAGGAGATCTTCGGCCCGGTGCTCTCGATCATCCCCTACGAGGACGAAGAGGACGCCGTGCGCATCGCCAACGACACGGTCTACGGGCTCGCGGGCGGCGTATGGTCGAAGGATCCGGAGCGAGCCCGGCGCGTCGCCCGCCGCCTCCGCACCGGCCAGGTGGACATCAACGGCGGCAACTTCAATCCCCTCGCGCCGTTCGGCGGTTACAAGCAGTCGGGCGTCGGACGCGAGCTCGGGAAGTTCGGTTTCGAAGAGTTTCTGGAGACGAAGTCGCTGCAGCTCTGACCGGCGCTCGCGCCCCGCGTGGGACGGCCCGCTACGGCAGCGAGAAGCGCGGCGGGGTGATCCGCTCGCCGCGGCAACGCGGACATCGGCTCGGCCGAGCGGCGCGCTCGCGCTTGGCGAACCGAAATCCACAGCCGATGCACGCGGCGGGCGCGACCACCAGGGACACCTCGCGGGAGCGCGCGAGCGAGTCCAGATGCGCCACGATCTCCTTCTCCGGCGCACCGACGACCGCCGACAGCTCACGGGCCGTGGCTTCGCGGCCCTCGAGCGCCCGTCGGATCGCCTGGCGGGCCGTCTCGGCTCTCTCCGCCGGGCGCGTCGTGCGCCGCGACGTCAACCGTTCACCACCGTGAGCGCGCGGCGCCCCGGCTCCGCGCGCATGAGGCGCATGCGCCAGTCGACGCCGATGATGTCACCGTCGTTGAGCGGCTCCCAAACGTTCTCTCCCAGCAGCGGCTCGCTCGATACGAGCAGGTGGTTCACGTACCCCGAAGCCGTGGGCGCCTCGCACTCCGGTGAGAGCTTCGGGCAGCTCTCCCGGTCGGCGCACCGGCGCTTGTAGCTGGACCAGTGCAGCTCCTTGCCCCCGTGAACCGCCGCCATGGTCTCGCCGTCGGTCACCATGAAGGTCAAGAGGCTCGGCGTCGCGGGGTCCGAGTCGCAGATCGCGCGGACGGTCTCGGTGGTGTCGCGGATGGCTTGCGCCACGTCCTCCACGGCGAGCTGCTTGGAAAGAGGGCCGTACGCGCTGAGGCGGGTCAAGAGGATGTGGAAGATCATCTCGCTGTCCGTCTCGCCCAGGATGTAGCCGCGGAGGTGCGGCGCGACCTCCTTCAGCAACTGATCACGGTTCTGCTCGAAGGCAGGCACGTCGCCGTTGTGCGCGAAGACCCAGCGGCCGAACTGAAACGGATGGCAGTTCAGCACCGTCTTGGGTCCCTTGGTGGCCTTTCTCACGTGAGCAAGCACCGTCATGGACGAGACGACGGCGCTCAGGCGGTGGAACAGGGCGTCGGACAGGGCGGTCGACGGGCTGCGCGTCACGTGGGGCGCACCATCCACGTAGAACGCGACGCCCCAGCCGTCGGGGTGCTCGTCGCTCTGCGTGCCGAGGGCGTTGTCCGCCGCCAGCAGCGACCGATGGACGCCGCTCGTGATGACGCTACGAAAACCGAACAGCCGGCACATGCTCGTCGCCGAGCATCATGACACGAATGGCGCGGCTGCGACGCCCGAGGTATGCCGTACCGAGTGTCCGCGGATCGATCCCACGAAGCGCCCGCCGCCGCGCCGGGCGGCGCCCCCGCATCACCTTCAGATTTCGGCCAAAACTCGCGGCGACGGCGTCCGTAACCGCAGGCGACACGACCCCATACGCCGCGAGTCACCCGAGGAGACCCGAGCTTTGGAGATGGACGACTACGAAGGTGCACTGGCCGCGCAGATCGCCCGGCGAAGGTTCATCGAGCGAGCAGTCGGCGGTGCGCTGGTCGTCGCGCTCGGCGGCGGCGCGTGGCTTTTGTCCGACGACCTGACGCGCGAAGCGCGCGCCCAGACGCGGAAGGACGGTCGGCCGCGTCTGCCACCGAACCAGCGCGTGCTCTCGTCGCTTCGACCGATGGGCGGCGAGGAGGGGAACTCGAGCCGTTCGGCATTCCGGCTGAGAGTCCACGGCGAGGTCGAGTCCCCGTTCACCGTCGACTTCCGCGAACTCTTGGCCATGGATCAGGCCGATCTCGAGGTGGACGTCCACTGCGTCACGGGTTGGTCCGTGCTGGGCGCGAAGTTCAAGGGAGTACGCGTGAAGGATCTGGCGGCGCGGGCGCGGCCGCGACCTGGCGCGCGTCACGTGGTGTTCGAGGCCGCCCACGGCTACTCCGCGAACGTGCCCATCGCGGAGGCCCTGGTTCCGCACAACCTGATCGCACACCGCTACGACGGAAAGCCGCTGGCCGTCGCGAACGGCGCGCCGGTACGCGCGGTCGTTCCCGACCTCTACTTCTGGAAGAGCGCCAAGTGGCTCACCGGGCTGCGCTTCGTGGCGAAGGACGAGCCGGGGTACTGGGAAGTCCGCGGCTACCACAACCACGGGGACCCCTGGCGCGAAGAGCGCTATGCCTGACGCCGACGGTTCGGTCCCGCCTGCCCGCCGCGCCCTGCGCCTTCGGCCATGGCTTCGCGCACTCCACCGGGACGCCGGGTACTTCATCGTGGGGTTGACCATCGTCTACGCGGTGAGCGGCATCGCGGTGAATCACGTGGGCGACTGGGACCCGAGCTTCGTGAACGTGGAGCGTCGGCACACCGTCGACCCACCGATCCCCGACGACGACTCGGCGGCGGCCACCGTGGTGCTCGGCGCCCTCGGCATCGACGAGGCGCCGAAGGAGACCTTCCGAACGGAAGCGACCGAGCTCAGCATCTCGCTCGAAGGCAGGACGCTCACCGTGAACACCGCGACCGGAGCGGTGCTCGAGCAGGGCCAGGACCCACGGTTCTTCCTGCGCGTCGCCAACTGGCTCCACCTCAACCGCGGAAAGAAGGCCTGGACCTACTTCGCCGACGCCTTCGCCGTCCTCCTGCTCTTCCTCGCCATCAGCGGGTTGTTCATGATCCCCGGCAGAAAGGGCCTCCTGGGGCGAGGCGCCCTCATCGCGACCCTGGGCGCCGCGGTCCCGCTCGGCTATCTCGTCCTCTTCGGTGGTCCCTGAGCCTTCACGCGCCCTGATGCTCCGCGTCGCGATCGCGGCCGGCGCTGTCGCCCTCGGCTGCGCCACGCCACCCGACCCGGCGGCTCCCGGTTCCTCGCATCCGGTGCAGGCCGAGCGTCGAACCGCTGCGCACGCGTCCGCCGGCGGGGCGCGGGAATCGGACGACAGCCCACCGAGCACCGATGCGGGCGCGCCGGCGCGCCTCGAAGGGCTGCACTTCTCCCACGACGACGTCCCGGCGGCGACCGCGCGCGCGCTGCGAGCGTCCCGACCGCTGCTCGTCGATGCGTGGGCACCGTGGTGCCACACGTGCCTGAGCATGCAGCACTACGTCCTCCCCGACCCTTCGCTGGCGACCATCGGCGCGCGGTACGAAGGCGTCGCCGTGGATACCGACCGCGACGAGAACGCCGCGTTCGTCGATCGCTACACGATCCGAGTCTGGCCGACGCTGCTCGTCATCGACCCGATGGACGGCGCGGTCCTCGGCACCTGGCTCGGCGCGGCGTCCGCCCGCGAGCTGCGGACCTTCCTGGAAGGCTCGTTCGATGCGTTCGAGGCTCGGCGAAAGGACGCGCTCGATCCGGCGTCGTCCCTGGGCCTCCTGGTGGCGGCCAAGGACGCGCACGCCCGAGGCGACGGTGCACGAGCCGCGCCGTTCTACGAGCGAGCCGTGGCCGCGTCGGACGTGACGTGGCCGCGGCGCAGCGAGGCGCTGCTGGGGTGGATCTCCGTCCTCGAGCACGACCGCCGCTGGACGGAGTGCGTCGCCGTCGGTACCAGGCACCTGGCGGAGGTCAGCGGCGCCGCGATTCCGTCCGACTTCATCGCGCGCTACTGGTCCTGCCTGCTTCGCACCCCCCGAAGCCGCACGCGGGACCAGGCCGCGGCCCGCGCGATGGCTCGCCTGTCGGAGATCACGGAGAACCCCAGCCCCGAGATGTCGGCCGACGACGTCGCCGACGCCTACGCGATCCTCGCCGAGGCCCACGAGGACCGCCGTGACCGCGCCGCGGCTCGCCGCACCCACGGCAAGCGCCTGGCGTATCTCGAGGCAGCAGCCGCGCGCGCGCCGACGCCAGCGATGGCGCAGACGTTCGACTACGCGCGGCTCGGCTCGTACCTCACGCTCGGCAGAGCGGCGGACGCCGTCGCCATGCTCACCGAGCGCGAGCGGCAGCTACCCGACTCCTACGAGGCGGCCGCACGCCTCGCCACCGCGCTCGACGCCGCCGGAAAGACCCGCGACGCCGTCGCGGCGCTGGAGCGCGCGATCGCGAAGTCCTACGGGCCACGCCAGCTCCTCTACCTGTCGCGACGCGTGGAGTTCCTCGAACGCCTGCGGGACGAGGCCGCGGTGATCCGAGCGCTCGAGGATCTCGTGGCGGCCCACGAGGCGGTGCCCAAGGAGAGCGCCGACCCGAAGGGCCTCGCAGCCGCTCGAACGCGCCTCGAGAAGGCGCGCGCGGGCGCGCGGTAGCCGCTCCTCCCGACCCGGGAAATCGCGCGCTCGGTACCGGGGACCGTCAGGGGTCGAACGCCACGAAGTGGAGCGGCTGACCCGTCAGCTCGCTCGTGGTGAAGACGCCACGGCCGTCCTGGCTGAACGCCGCAGCCTCTCCCTGGGGTTCGCCGGGCGGCGGGAGCTCACATGGCGCACGCCCTAGCGCGGTGGCGACCTGCTCTCCTTCGCGACGCTCGAACAACAGGAGCTTCAAGTACGTACGCAGGAGAATCCAGCGGCCGTCCGCCGAGACGTCGGCTGCGGTGACGCGGTGACCCTTGCCGTGACCGGCACCGACGTCTACTTCCCCGACCCGCTCCAGCACGCCGCCGGAATCGAAGGGCGCGCGAGCGCGAAAGATCACCGCCGGCCTGCGCGTCTCCTTGGTGACCACGTACAGATCGCCGCCCCGTGGGTCGACGGCGAGCGCCTCGGCGTCGTGAGCGGCGCCGTCACCGTAGCGAAAGCGCAAGGTCGTCGCAGCAGCAGTGGCGCGCACCGTCGGAGGTGCGCCCGCGACGATCCGGGGCTCCTCGAAGCGGTAGACCACGACGTCCGCGCGCGCCGTCGCGTTGTCGCCCAGGTCGCCGACGAGCAGATCCCAGACCTCGCCGCGCCGGGCGATGGCAATGTCCTCCCAGTCGAACGCCGACGCCCCGGTCACGGAGAACGTTCCGGCGAGGCGCCCCTCGTCGCTCAGCGCGAAGACGCGCGGCGAGTCCCCGGAGTCGTTGTGCACCCACAGCACCCCGGCCTGACTCCGACTCGCCACGAGACCCGAAGCCTCGTCGATTGCGCTCTCCGTCACGCGGCCGCGCGCCACGGGCGGCGTGTGCCCCGGACACCGGCCACGCGCGGGGCGACCCGACACGACCGTGCCGACCGAACCCGTGGCGGCGCCGCGCGCCTCCGTCGTGACGCGCTCGGTGTTCGCAGGGCGTTCACGACAGCCCGCGACCACGGTCCAGGCACCGAAGAGCACCGGCCCGAGCCAGCGCCGTGTGCGCGCCACCGCCCTCACGCCAGGAGCGTGCGCGCGATCTGGGAGATCTGGATCTCGTCGGTCCCGCCGTAGATCTGCAGCACCTTCGCGTCACGGCAGAGCTGCTCCACCTGATACTCGGCCATGTAGCCGTTGCCACCGAAGAGCTGGACGGCTTCGAGCGCCGTCTCCATGGCGGCACCGGCAGCGTAGAGCTTGCAGGCCGAGGCTTCGGCCAGCCCCATGCTCTTGCCGTGGCCAGCCATCTCGATCTGACGGAACACGATGTTCTGCACGTTCATCCGTGCGACCTCCATCTTGGCGATCTTGAGCTGGATGAGCTGAAACTCGCCGATGGGACGCCCGAACTGAACGCGGGTCTTGGCGTACTCCACCGAGAGCTGCAGACAACGCTCGATCACCCCCAGCGCCATCGCCGCCACACCCGTGCGCTCCGCCGTGAACGTCTCCTTCGCCCCCGAGCGAGCCGGCTGCTCCTCGGTCTCGCCGATGAGCCGGTCCTTGCCGACCGCTACGTCTTCCAGGAAGAGCTCACCGGTGGGCGAGGAGTGCAGGCCCATCTTCCTGAGGGGCTTGGACTGCGTCAGGCCCGGCATTCCCTTGTCGAGCACGAAGCTCAGGGCCTTGGCCGCCTTGAGGCGCTCGGGATCGGAGCCTCCCTCGTCGAGCTTGCAGATGAACACGATGGTGTCCGCGTACGGCCCGTTCGTGATGAACGTCTTCTGACCGTTGAGCACGTACCCGTCACCGCTCCTGCGCGCGGTGGACCGCATGCTGCCGAACGCGTCCGAGCCCGATCCGGGCTCGGTGATGGCCCAGGCGCCGACCTTCTCCAGCGTCAGGAGCGGCAGCGCCCAGCGCTCCTTCTGCGCAATGGTCCCCCGACGGAGGATGGCGTTCGCCGTCAGCCCCATGCTCACGCCGAGGGCCGTGACCATGCCCGGGCTGTACCTGCAGAGCTCGACGATCGGGATGAGCTGCATCGCCGTCGCATCGGCAGCCTCGGGCGACGCCTTCTTCTCGCCGTCGTCTTCGTCGGGCCGGACCTTGCCGGCCTTCTCCCGGGCGATCTGCGCCTCGAAGCGCATCTTGGCCATCTCCTTGAGGCCGAAGGTCGTGACCATCTTCCGCAGGACGTCGTACGGGGGCTCGTTCTCGTGCTCGTACCTGGCCAGGTTCGGCGCGATCTCGGTCTCGACGAAACGCCGGACCATGTCGCGGATGGCTCGATGCTGTTCGCTCCACTCGATCATTCGGGGCTCCTTGGTGAGCGCTTTCCCCGGCAGTCTTGCAGCCGTGAACCTCCGGGGGAAGCTCCCGGCGCCGGCCTTCCAGCCGGAGCTGACCCCTGCCCCCGCTCGGCGCGGATCCGGTATCGTCGCGCCATGCCGGACGACACCCCCGAGACCGAGGAGCTCCTCGCATTTCGCCAGGAGGTCGAGGCCTGGATGGCAGCCAACAAGCCTGCGCCGCCCGGGTTCAAGCTTCCCCAGACGTTCCTGGAGGTCGAGTCCGACCGCCAGTTCGATTTTCTGCGCGACTGGCAGCGACGTGTCTACGACGCCGGATACGTGGGGTTCGACGTGCCCGAGGAGTACGGCGGTCGCGGTGTGGCGCCGGCGAAGCACCGCCTGGTCATGCAGGCGCTGACGCGCGCGGGCGCACCGTTCTTGGTCAACGTCATCGGTCTTCACTGGGCCGGCCCGACGATCCTGACCTACGGCACCGAAGCCCAGAAGAAGCGGATGCTGCCACCGCTCTTGAGGGGCGACGAGATCTGGTGTCAAGGCTTCAGCGAGCCGGGCGCCGGTTCGGACCTCGCCGGTCTGACCACGCGCGCTGCCCGGTCTAGCGGTGGCTGGGAGGTCACGGGCCACAAGGTGTGGACCACCCTGGCCCACGTCTCCACGTGGATGATCCTGCTGGCCCGGACGGATCCCGAGGCGCAGAAGTACGCCGGCCTGTCCTACTTCCTGTTCCCGATGCGCACCGAGGGGGTGACCGTGCAGCCCCTGGTCAAGATGACCGGCGAGGGCGGGTTCAATCAGGTCCTGTTCGATCGAGCACCGATGCCCGAGGACGCGCTGCTCGGCGCGGAGGGCCAGGGGTGGCAGGTCGCCATGACCACGCTGCTCTTCGAGCGGGGCGCGGCGGAGAGCTCCGGCCGCGAGCGCGCCGCGGGGTTCGCCAGGCAGATGGATCGGCTCGCGCGCGTCGCACGGAGCGCGCACCGCGACGGCGGCGCGGCGTCCGACGACGCCGTGGTGCGGGATCGCCTCGCGCAGCTCTGGATCGAGTCCTCCGCGATGGGGCTCTCCGCCATGCGGTCCGGCGTGCCTGGCCTCGTGGGGGACCGCCCGATGGCGCTTCGCATGATGACGAAGCTCGTCTCGTCCGAGTGGAACCAGCGCGTGACGGAGCTGGCCTGCGAGGTGCTGGGACCGGACGCCGCGCTGTGGCTCGGTGATCCGAACGCGCCGGACGCGGCGGAGTGGCCTCGCGGCTACATGAACTCCTTCGGCATGACCATTGGCGGGGGCACGAGCGAGATCCAGCGGAACATCCTCGGGGAGCGGGTCCTCGGCCTGCCGAAGAGCAAGTGAGCGCGTCATGACAGCCCTCGACACCGCACCGATCCCCGCCGACTTCGGCTTCACGGAGGAACACGAGCTCGCGCGACGCGCCGCGCGGAAGTTCCTCGCCGACCGCTGCCCCATGACCGAGGTCCGGCGGCTCGCCACCGACGACGCCGGGTTCGACGAGGGCACCTGGAGGGGCCTGGCGGACCTCGGGTGGATCGGCCTCACGGCACCCGAGAGCATCGGGGGCGCCGGCCTCGACCACCTGCACCTCGGCCTCCTGGCGGAAGAGATGGGCCGGTGCCTCCTGCCGTCGCCGTACCTGGGCTCCGTGATGGCGCTCGACCTGCTGGTTCGATCGGGCACGGCGCAGCACCGCGACGGCCTCGCAGCGGCCGTTGCGTCGGGATCGAGCATCGGCACCGTCGCGCTCACCGAGCCCGATCCCGACTGGGATCCGGCCGCGGTGAAGACCACGGCTACCGTGGCCGGGAGCGACGTGATCCTGGAGGGAACGAAGACGCACGTGCTCTTCGGCTCGCGCGCGGATGTGGTGCTGGTGCCGGCGCGCGAGAACGACGGCGGCATCGGTGTGTACGCCGTGGAGCTGCCACGAGCAGGCGTCGTGGCGACGGCCGACGTGCCGCTCGACACGACCCGACGCACGGCGCGGATCGTGTTTCGGGGTGCTCGGGTGCCCAGAACCGCGCGCCTCGACGGCGACGGACTCGAAGCGTTGCGCGGTACCCACGTGCTGGGCTTCGTCCTGCTGGCCTGCGAGGCGTCGGGAGCGCAGGAAGCGCTGCTCGGAATCACCCGAGACTACGCCGCAGAGCGGCAGCAGTTCGGCCGGGCCATCGCGTCGTTCCAGGCCGTGAAGCACCCCATCGTGGACATGATGGTGAACGCCGAGCTCCTGCGGTCGCAGGCTCTGGCCGCCGCGTCGTGCCTCACGCATGCCCCCAGCGCGGCCGAGGTCCCCGCCCGCATGGCCAAGGCCCTCGCGAGCGACACGTTCGCCTTCGCGGCACGAAAGGCGGTGCAGCTCCACGGCGGCTTCGGCTTCACCTGGGACTGCGACGTCCACTTCTACTTCAAGCGCGCCCTGTGGACCCGCGGGACGCTCGGCGACGCGATGCACCACCGCAGGAGGCTCGCCGCGACGATGTTCGCGACCTGAGCGCGGGACGAGGATCAGTCCCCCACGAGCGCCGCGAGCGCTTCGACGTGGGCGTCGCGAACCCCCAGCCGCCCGAGCGCGCGGGCGAGTTCCAGCACGTACTCCACGTTGTGGCCGCTCGGTCCGCGACTGGAGCGCACGACGCGCGCCATGGCATCCAGCGACGCTTCGCCGAGGTAGTTGGGGTTCGAGGGCGAGGCCACCCAGGTCACCGCCCGCACGCAGGCACCCTCGGCGAGCTCGACGTCCACGCGCGCGCGTTCGTAGCCACCCCGCTCGCGTTCGTCCAGTCGGGCCAGGGTTGCGTGCGCCCGCTCGGGGGCGATCCGGTACGCGACTCCGGCGCACGACTCGTCCGCCGCTGCGACGAGCGTGACGACGCGACCCGGCGCCCCAGGCACCCCGCGATGGTCGCTGGACCCCTGCCAGAACCTCCGCGCGTACCCGTGAACCAGGCCGACCTCGCGCTCGACGAAGTCGAACGCGGGCCGCCAGACGAGCGACCCATAGCCGAAGATCCAGGTCGACTCAGCCAACGACGTACGAATCTAGCGCGCGCTGGCCGTGTGCAACGTCGCGTTCGCAGGTCGTCTTCGGGGCTCCCTCCCCGCGGCGACTTGTAACGGGTTCCCCGGCCGGATAGATCGCGTTGCCTCGGCGTGCCCTCGGAGGCTGTCGCCGCAGGAGTCCGCCGTGCTTCGTTCCCCTACCCTACTGGCCGTGGCCTGCCTCCTGGCCGCACCCGGCGCTGCCGCCCAGGACTCGCTGTCGGCGCGGTTCGAGGACGGCTTCGCGCTCGACGGCTTCGTGCCCTCTACCGCGGGCGATCGCTTCGCCACGGTCCCCGGGGCTCGGGCCGACGGGCACCTCGTGCCGAGCGCACGACTCCTCGGTGTCTACGCCTACCGGCCGCTCCTCCGACGCACGGATCTGCAGACCGGGGAGCAGCGCGAGATCGTCGCGAGCGCGTTCACCCTCGACCTGGGCGGAGGCCTGACTCTCGGCGATCTGGTCTTCGCCCACGCCGGGGTCCCCTTCGTGGTCGCGCAGAGCGGTGAAGCCGGCGCCGCCAACGAGCCCGAGGGGGGCAAGCTCGGCGACCTGCGCGTGGGCGGCCGTGCGCGCGTGCTGCGGGGTGGCGGCGGCGTCCCCGACGGCGCGGTCGGGCTCGACGTGTGGCTCCCGACCGGGAGCCAGGAGCACCTCACGAGCGACGGCAGCGTTCGCCTCGCGCTGCGCGGCAGCGCGGAGGGGCGCGCCGGCAGCGTCGCCTACGGAGCTTCGCTGGGCTACGTGGCTCGCCCACGCCCAGCCGATCCGTCCCTCGAGATCGGCAGTGGCATCGCGTTCAGCGCCGGCGCGCACTGGATGCTCCTCGACGATCGGCTGTCCGTGGGGCCGGAGCTCTCGGTGGATGCGCGCTTCCCGCGCGAGGGGGGTGACCAGAGCTTGTTCGGGGGGCGCTCGACGTCCGCCCACGGCCTCGTCACCGCGGGGTTCCGGGTCAAGGACGTCGTGCTGTCGGGCGGTTTCGGTCCCGGCCTCTCGGACGCCGCGGGCGTCTCACCGCGGGTGATCCTCGGTGTGACGTACGCACCGCCGGCGCCCCCCGCGAGAGGCCCCGAGCCCGACGCGCCGCCGGGCGAAGCCCACACGCCAGCTCCGCCCGACGCCACGCCCGTCGAACCTCCGACGAAGGCCGCCCCCGCGGTCGTCGAGCCCGCCCCGGCCACTCCGCCAGACCCGCCCGCGCCGACGGAAGGGGACCCACCGCAACAGGAGAACGTCACGAAGGCCCGGGAACACTTCGCGAAAGGAGTGACGGCGTACGACGCCGGCGACTTCACGACGGCGCGGCGCGAGTTCGAAGCCGCCTATGCGCTGCGGGCGCACCCCGCGGTGCTGTTGAACCTCGCGCAGAGCGAGCTGCGGGCGGGTGATCTCACGAAGGCCTGCGAGCACTTCCGCCAGTGGAAGGCCGAAGCCGTGGATGCTCGCGGCAGCGAGATGCAGACCGTCGAGAACGGCATCGCCGCCTCCTGCGGCCGCTGATTCCTACTCGGGCGCAGCCGACTTGGTGGTGCCGGTGTCGTCCTTCGGGAGCGGCGGCTCGACGATGATGAACTCGACGCGGCGATTCTTCGCACGGCCGGCAGCCTGCTTGTTGCTCGCGATGGGTTGAGTCTCGCCGAACCCTCGAGCCTCCAGGCGCTCCGGCTCGACACCTGCGTCGAGGAGGAACTTCATCACGCTCTTCGCGCGACGATCCGACAGATCGAGGTTGAACTTGTCGCTCCCCTTGTCGTCCGTGTGCCCCTCGACGCGGACCCGCTTCACCCAGGGGTTCTCCTTGAACGTCTGGGCAACCAGCTCGAGGATGGGGAAGCTCTGCGGCAGGATGACGTCCTTGTTGGTCGCGAAGAACACCGGCGGCGCGGTGATCTTGCCGTGCTCGATCTGGACGGGCCCCTTCTTCTTGTCCGGGCAGCCGTCTTCGTCCTCGAAGCCGTTCATGACCTCGGGCTCGTTGGGACACTGGTCCTTCCCGTCCAGGATCCCGTCGCCGTCGTTGTCCGGATCCGGACAGCCGTCCTCGTCCTGGAAGTTGTCCTTGTCCTCCGGCTCGAGCGGGCACTTGTCGTCCTTGTCGAGGATCCCGTCCTTGTCGTTGTCCGGGTCTGGACAGCCGTTCTCGTCCTCGAACGTGTCGACGTCCTCGGGCTCGAGCGGACACTGATCGCTCTTGTCGAGCACGCCGTCCTTGTCGTTGTCGAGGTCCGGGCAGCCGTCGGCATCCTGGAACTGATCCATGTCCTCCGGCTCGTTCGGGCACTCGTCGTCCGGATCCTTGATACCGTCCTTGTCGTTGTCCGGATCCGGGCAACCGTCTTCGTCCTCGAACTTGTCCGCGTCCTCGGGGTCGAGCGGGCAGCGATCCTTCGCGTCGAGGATTCCGTCCTTGTCGTTGTCCGGGTCGGGGCACCCGTCTACGTCCTGGAATCCATCCTTGTCCTCGGGCACCAGCGGGCACTTGTCGGCGTCGTACTTGATGCCGTCCTTGTCCGGATCCGGATCCTCCACGTACTCGTAACCCACGCCGAGCACGACGCGGAACGCGGGCGCGCCGATGCCGCGCGTGAGGCCTCCCCCGGCTCCGAGATCCGCCAACCACCCCTGTGCGAAGTACCCGCGGAGCCCGCCGAGCGCCTCCACGGGGATTTCCTCGACGTCCGGATCCTTGCCGACGATGGTCGAGAACCACACGTCGCCGACCAGGTCGAGGTGGTCCTTCACGAGGTGAATCTTCGGCCCCACCGACGCGAACACCTCGTCGCGCAGCGCGATGTTCGGCTGCGACTGGCTGAAGCCGATGTCGTCGTTCTTGCGAAATCGCCCGCCCAGATTGATGCCGACATCGACGCCCTCGGCGTCGAACGAGAGGATCGCCGTGGGCGAAAACGTCGGACCGTCCTCGCCGAGCAGGTTTCCCCGGCTGCCCGACGGTACCGAGAACGGCACTGCCAGGGAGAAGGTCGTCACGCCGTTCTCCGTCGTGCCGAGGCGCACCTTCGGCACGACGCGGAGGTCGCCGAACGCTCCCTTCAGCTCGTCTCCGGCCGGCCTGTCGAGCAGGCGCAGGTCGTCGCCCGACTGCGCGAGCGTCGCGGGAACGGCAACCCCGAGCTCCAGGCGATCGAAGAACCCGATGGCGACCATCAGATCGAGGTTCCACCTGTCGCCGATGATGTCCGACTGGTTCTCGTCGGTGTCCGTGTTCACCAGCTGGAGCGGGCGCTTCACGTAGCTGAGGAGCAGGTGAGCGGACGGCGACACGTGCTCGAGCGTCTTCCCGTTCTCCGTGACCCAGAAGCCGCGCGTCGAGACGGCCGGCTTGAAGTTGCGGACGGGGATCTCGATGGGAGTGGGCTGCGCGGAAGCCACCGACGCGAGGGTCGCGATGGCCGTGGCACCGAGACCGGCGCCGAGCGCGCGGAAACGCCGCGACATCAGCGTCGTCCCCGAGCGCCGCGGCGTCGGCGCGCGAAGGCCAGCGCGACCGCGACGAGCGCCGCGCCCACGCCACCGACGGACGAGTCACGCGGCGCCACCTCGCACGCGCACCCTCCTCCGAAGAGAGCGACGTTCGGCGGTCGGTCGTCGGACGGATCGAGGGGGTCGTGTCCGGTGATCAGCACCTCGGAGCCGTCGGGCTCACCACCGTCGTCCGTGTCTTCGTCGCGCGGATCCGTCTCCCCCGCATCGACGATGCCGTTGCAGTTCTTGTCCTCGCCCGGCTTCGACGTGCCCTGATCCTGACCGTCCACGAGGCCATCACCGTCGCTGTCGGAGCTCTTCGGGTTCGTCTCGCCCGGCTCGTCGTAGACGCCGTTCTGGTTCGCGTCCTCCACGCCGTCGAGCAGGCAGTCGTCGTCGGTGTCCGGGTCGAGCGCGTTGGTGGAGTTCGCCCCGGGAATGGCGCTCCCGTCGGGGTTCTTCCCGCGCTCGATGCCGTCCGTCAGGCCGTCGTCGTCCGTGTCCGGGTCCGTCGGATCCGTCTCGCTCAGTTCCTCGCGCGTGCCGTTCCCGTTCGCGTCTTCCTCACCGTCGAGCAACCCGTCACCGTCCGTGTCCGGATTCAGCGGGTCGGTGAGCGTGGCTCCGTCGATGGTTCCGCCGTTCTGATCCCGGCCGCGCTCGATCCCGTCGCCGAGCCCGTCGCCGTCGGTGTCCGCCTTGCGTGGATCGGTCTCGCCGGCATCCACCTTGCCGTTCTTGTTGGCGTCCTCTTCACCGTCCTGCAGGCCGTCGCCGTCGGTGTCCTTCTTGCGGGGGTCGGTCTCGTCCGCGTCCTTGCGGCCGTCCTTGTTGGCGTCCTCGACACCATCGGGGATCCCGTCGCCGTCGGTGTCCGGATTGAGCGGGTCGGTATCGTCGAGATCCACCATCCCGTTGGCGTTCGAGTCCTCGGTGCCGTCGGTGAGGCCATCGCCGTCGCTGTCGGGATTCCTCGGATCGGTCTCGCCGGGGTCGACCGCGCCGTTTCCGTTCCTGTCCTCGACGCCGTCCGGGATGCCGTCCGAATCGGAGTCGGGAGCGAGTGGGTCGGTCTCCCCAGGGTCCCGAATCCCGTCCTTGTTTGCGTCCTCGACGCCATCCGCGAGCCCGTCGCCATCGGTGTCGGGGTTCCTCGGATCGGTCTCGCCCGGGTCCACGGTGCCGTTCTTGTCGGCGTCCTCGACGCCATCCGGGATGCCGTCGCCGTCAGTGTCGGGATTCTTCGGGTCGGTCTCTCCGCTGCCGACGGTGCCGTCCTTGTTCGTGTCTTCCACTCCATCGCCGAGGCCGTCGCCGTCGGTGTCGGGGTTCAGCGGATCGCTCGCGTCCGTGGCCGGATCGTAGGATCCGTTCTTGTTCGTGTCCTCGACGCCATCGGGGATGCCATCGCCGTCACTGTCGGGGTCCAGCGGGTCGAGCTCGCCGGGATCGACCACGCCGTTCTTGTTCTTGTCCTCGACCCCATCGGGGATGCCGTCGCCGTCCGTGTCCGGATTGCTGGGATCGAGCTCCCCGGGATCGAGCGACCCATCCTTGTTCTTGTCCTCGACCCCATCGGGGATGCCGTCGCCGTCGGAGTCCGGATTGTTCGGATCGGTGACCGTGTTTCCACCGACCTCCGCCCCGTCCTCGATGCCGTCGCCATCGGAGTCCGGGTTGTTCGGGTCGGTCGGG
Source organism: uncultured Polyangiaceae bacterium (assembly GCA_964487605.1). Taxonomy (GTDB): domain Bacteria; phylum Myxococcota_A; class Polyangia; order Polyangiales; family Polyangiaceae; genus JAJDAH01. The sequence continues at coordinate 40,901 of CAZARU010000017.1, read as the reverse complement.
TTCGTGCTGGTGCACTCCTCGGCGTTGGAGAGCCCGTCGTCGTCATCGTCTCCTCCGGCTGCGACGACGCACGCTACCGTCGTCTGGACCGCCTCCGTGAAGAAGACGTAGGTATCCACGTACCGGTGATTACCGGGGCTGCGCGGATCGCCCGCGGTCTCGAAATCGCCCCAGCAGTGCGCGTTGACGCCGCACAGCGTGGCCTGGGAGAACGCACCGCTCGACAGGCCTCCCATCGCGACGGTGGACTCGGGAACGACCTGCTGATTCGCCGGGATCGGCCCGCCCGGGCTCACCTGGTGGTTCGGGGACAGCGTCGCGTTGATCCGGGAGTCGTTCCAGTACATGCGCGCCGGCTGCGGCGTGGTGGCCGGCAGCGGCGGGTCGACACCGAAGATGCGGAGACCGGGCTTCGACGTCTCGATGTCCGAACCCACGAAGTGGAACTCGCCGAGTCGAACCGACACCCGGGCGTCGTAGCTACCGGGCGCCACGGGCAGCCCGTTCCCGTCGTTGCCGTTCCAGCTCACCGTGTTGGCGCCCGCCGTCGCCACGCCCTTCAGGAGCACGTCCCCGGCCGTCGGATCGAAGTTGCCGTCACCGTCGATGTCGATGACCAGCTCGTAGACACCCGCGAGGTCGGAGTTGAACGTGAACGACGACGCGAGCTGCGTGATGGCGCACGAGCAGATGGCGCTCGGACCGCGGAACTCGAAGTCCGCGAGGTTCGGAACGACGTTCCCACCCCGCGCCACCCGAGGGACCCCCAGGTAGATGTCGTACTGAGACGCCGCTGGACCGCTCAGGCTCTGATCCATGGAAAAGCCGGAGTTCGGCGCCGGGAGCCCGATGTCGTTCCCGGCGACGTCGTAGAGGAAGCCGGCGAGCCCTCGAAACTGGAGGAGCCAGGTGAAATCGTTGCTCATGCCCGTGGGGACGAGCACGAAGAAGGAAGCGTTCGTCGCGGAAGACTGCGCGAAGCTGTGAGCGTTCAGCAGCCAGCGGCGGGAGTGCAACCGGCCGAACCCCCCGGGCGGATTCGCAGGGTCCACCGCCGTCGTGGCGTTCGGCGTCACGGTGATGTCGAACGGATCGATGACCTCTTCACCGGTTCCGGCGTACGTCCCGGTGTTGTCGAACTCGATGCGGTACTTGCCGACCATGGTCGTCACGATCCGCAAGGGGTTCGCGGCGTCCGCAGCGTTGGGGAGCTGATCCGGCTTCTGCAGCCAGCCGGGTGACCCCGGTTGAATCGTGAAGGGCGAACCCGTCACCTCCATGTTGCTCGGATCGAACACGCGTGCGCGGACGGGCGCCGTGGATGCCGCACGGGACGAGTAGGCGCCGGTCCCGTCCACGCGATCGCTGCCGGCGATGATGTTGATCACCTCGCCCGCGACGACGATGTCCACCTGGAGGATCGTCGCCTCGCGCATGTCCTGGTTCGCACCGAGCTGAACCGTCCCTTCCGCGCGAGCGCCGCGGGCGCCGAGCGCGACAGAGACCCCGAGAACCGCCGCAGCCCACCTGGAACACCAAGCCATGGCCGGAGGGTATCCCGGCTTGGAACCCGACGCGACGGGTCGTGAGCCCAGACGGATTTCGCCAGGATCCCGCGCGAGGCGCCCGCCGCTTGCGGCAAGCCCGCGCGCGTCAGGCGAACGTTCGGTCGAACCGCGCGAAGAACGCCTCGGCCTCCGCGACCGGAGCGTCCATGGTCACTTCTCCCCGCTCCACGGCGCGTCGGAGCGTGGTCTGGTTCGTGTAGAGGCGCGCCCAGGCCTTCGTGGTCATGCGCAGGGTGAACCCGGCGCGCCGCGGCGTCCCTTCCCGATACACCGCGACGCCCCGCCGGACGTGGAGTGACACCGTCGTGTCCACGTCCGTGAAGTGGAACGCGGCGACCTCGTCCGCGTCGGCGCTCCGTTCGGGGTCGAGCTCGACGCGCAGCGCGGCCACGAAGCGCCCCGGGGGCGCGCGGAGCACGTCGGCCTCGGTCGCCCCGAGCGAGAGCGCCCACGGGGACATGATCTTCCCCTCGAGCTCGAGGGCCTGCGTCAGGCAGAACGCCCGAGCGTTCGCTCCCGTCGTGCGCTGTGCCAGCCACCGCAGGGCGGCAGCCTTGAGGGCCTTCGCCTCGGCATCGCCCGGAGTGTGTTGCAGCGCGTACGTCGCCAGCTCCGCGGCCCACGCCGCGTCGCCGGCTTCGAGCGACGCGCGGGCACGAGCGCACACCGCCGCGCGCCCCCCGAACCCCTCGACGATGCGCGCTCCGCGGGTCGCCGGCGCGACCGCGAACAGGTCTGCACAGTCACCGTCGAACCAGCCGAAGAGCCCGCCGTAGATCTGGCGAACGTGGTGGCGAACGAGCCCGTAGTGCTGGCGGGTCAACGTCCCGTTCTCCAGGTGAGCGGGGAGCCGCACGGTTTCGGCGATGTCGCGTGGGCCGAGGCCACGGTTGATGCCGCGCACGGTCTGGTCCCAGAGGTACTGCACCGCGTCCCTGTACTCCTCGAGGGCGCGCGCGACCGTGTCCCGCCCCGAGAGGGGCGGCCCGTGGACCCCGACCAGGTGCTCGGGCTCGAGGTCGGCGATCGCGTCGAGCCCTTCGAGGATGACGAGCGGGTCCCGGTACGGCTCGCCGCGAAGTGGGTACACGTTGTAGAGCGCCGGCCACACGTGGTTGTTCACGACGGTCCGCTCGTCCGGGAAGTGGAGGATCAGCGTGTCGTCGCTGTCGGATCGAGCCGGAATCATCTCGACCCTGACGCCGAGGATCTCCGTCCGCGTCGTCTCCGACACGAGGCGGTTCGGGGGGACGTACCCGGGCGTGCCCCGCCCGTGCTTCGGGTGGAACATGTAGGGCCCGATGCCGAAGTTCGGCATCGCATCTTCGCCCTCCTTCGGCAGGAACGCCCCGAACTGCACCAGGACACGACGGACCCAGGCGGGACCCGTCTCGCCGAAGCGCGACGCCATGTTCGCCGGGACCCGCGCATGCGCCCAGAGCTCCACGTCTTGCTCCGTGCCCTCGGGCACGTAGACGCGCGTGCCGTCCACGTAGTGGAAGTGCGAGTAGATCACCGCGCGAACGGGAGCATCGGTCACCGTGCGGAACGCTTCGAGATGCTCCCGTGCCTCCTCCAGGCCGTCGCCGGTGTCCACGACGATCGCCCCGCCGTCTCCGACCACCATCGTGGAGTTCGCCAGCCCGCAGCCCACCACGCAGAACACCCGGTCCGTCACCCGGCACAGCCGCTTCTCGAACGTGCGTGTGTGATCGATGAGGCTTCGGTGCGCGCGCTCCCCGAGCGGACCGGTGGCAACCTCCGGATCGGAACGTTCCGTCATGCTCCGAACGATACCCCGACGCCGATGGCCGACGCCCGGCTGAAGCAGGCGTTTCCCCCCAACCCATACCCCTTTCCGGCATCCCTCCGGGGCGCTACACTCGCCGCCGACCCTGCGGGACTAGCTCAGGTGGTAGAGCATCAGCTTCCCAAGCTGAGGGTCGCGGGTTCGAGTCCCGTGTCCCGCTCCGGACTTCCACGATGTTCCCCCGAGTTCTGGCGCGGAGTTTCGCCTGAGCGCGGCGGTCCGGACCGTGCGCATGTGCGCCGCACGTCACGTCCCATGTGCACGAAGGGCGGTCGCCTTGCGTCAAACTCGACGCCGGCGTCGGCGAGGGCCTCCCTGAACGCGCGGCGGAAGGAATGAAACTCGCCGCCGCGGGTCCTACGCGTGCCCTCGAGCAGTTCGCGTTCCGGCGGTGTCATCTCTCGACTTGCCGCACGCTGGCCCGTGCCTCAATACTGGGGGAGGAAGATGGCAGGTCCGCCGGGAGACGGCGGCCCGGAATGGTACTGGACCGATGGGACACGCCGCGCACGCGCTTGCGGGCGGAGACGACTGTGAGGAGTGCCTTCGCGGCGCGCTCGCCGAGATCGCTGGCTACCCGAGAACGCCGAACGTGCGCCGCCGGACCGTGCGCGAGCTTCACGAACGACGCGTCCAGGTCGTCGGGCAGTTGACGATCCTGTCGGTCGCCTCGAGCCCCCTGTGCGACGACGCCGCGCGCGTGTCCCAGGAGTTCAACCGAGAGGCCCAGGCAACCATCGCGCGGACGAGCCGTGCGCTCCAGATCGAGCTCGCGGTCCTCGATGCGGTCCTCGAAGGGGGACGGGCGCTCGAGCACCACGACGCCGAAGTCGCGAAGCACGCCGGCGAGATCCTCGAGGCGATGCAACGTGAGTTCGAGGCTACGTTCTCCTCGGAGGAGCGCGAGCTTCTACGTGAATCCCCGCGCGAGGACGCGGACTTCGCCGCCTGGCTCGACTCTTAGGACCGGCCGGCGAAAGCCGTGGCACTCGCTGCACGATGCGGGTAGACGGAACGGCATGGATGGTGGCGTCAGGGTCCTACGCCGTCCTGTGCTCGGGAGGGTCTTCGAGCGCGACTTCGAGTGACTCACGGTCGCCCAGCGGGCGTCCCTGAAGGAGACGATAAACGCACTGCGCACCGAGGAAACGCTGCCCGGAAACGGAGACTGGCCCGAGAATCCGCGACCACCTGTCCTGCTCGAATGGGGCCGCGCGGTCGAGGGGACCCAGCTCGTACTCGTCTACGGCTACCGTCCCGACGAGCCCACGATCGTGACCCTGATCTCGGTACGCTGAAGCGGCCGCTTGCGGCGGAACTCGCCCAGAGTTTTCACGCCTTCACGCCGCCATTTCCGACTCTGAGGGTGAGCCCCACCGCAGCGACGCGCTTCATGGGCACTCGAGGCGACCGTAAGCGCCCCACGCGTGCTCGCACAGGTGCGACTTCAGCGCGCCGGGGCTCAGCGATTCGATGCAGAAGTAGAACCAGCACGCTCGGTCCGCCTGGTCCCACCCCTGGCACTCGACAGCGCAGGCGGCCGCGGAGGCGAACGGGTACCCGGGGAACGTCGAGCAACCCCCCATGCAGGCGCAATAGGCCGCGCACTCCGCGACGACGGCGTCCGGCCCTGCGTCCGAGGCGTCACCACCGGGGGCCTCCGCGGTGACGTCCGTCAGCGCTCCATCGGCGGACCCGTCCTCCGGCGCGACGTCGGGCACGTCCGCGTCGGAGCGACGGGCATCGGCGCCAAACGCGTCGGCGGCTCCGTCGGCACCAGCGTCGTTTCCGGACGAATCGCCCGCCCCGACGTCCACCGTCGCGTCGAGGGTGGGGCCGCTCCCCCCAGCTCCGCTCGTCCCCATCCCGGCGGTCCCTTCGCCCGAAGCGTCCGCCGGATCGCCGCCGGCTCCGGCCGCTGCATCCACGAAGCACGGCCGAGCGAGGCTGCAGACTTGGTCGGGGGGTGGTGGTCGCTCGTCCGTCTGGCTGCACGCGACGCCCAGCGAGGTCAGTCCGACGGCACGAGCCGTCGCCTCCAGGAGCCGAGCGCGCACACGCGCTACCCTACCGCCGGTCGCGTTCCGCCGCGACCTCGCGCCGGGGCACCCCATGATCGCCAACTGTCCGCACTGTGGAGAGCCGACCGACGCCGGCGCCGAGCCCGATGGCGGCGAGAGTCAGACACTCATCGAAGACTGCGTCGTCTGCTGTCGGCCCATCCAGTTCACTTTCCGCTGGAGCGACGAAGAGGGTGACTTCCGCCTGACCGGGACGCGGAGGGCGTGACCGGAGACGGGTCGGAGCGACCCCCAAGGGAGGCGCGCCAGCGGCGCGGCGCGAAGGGGGAGCCTCCGCGAACCCGGGCTTCGCCGCTCCTTCGACGCCGAGCTTGACCGACCGCGCGCCCGCCGCTTATTTCACGTTCGTCGTGCGCGTCGCGTCCGTCCAGTCCCGCTGCGAGTGCCAGGCGACCCTCGGGGCCGACCTCGACGAGCGCCGGCACGTCCTGCGAGGGTGGGCGGTGGATGCACGGCGCGGCGTGCGCGAGAACGCGCCCGCCCACAGCATCGGCGCCGACGCCTCACCGTTTCAGGTCGGGTGGCACTGTCCGCTCTGTACTCGCAACACGCTGCGTTCGTTCGACCCGATGGGACTCGCCTATGTCTCTCGCGGCCCGGAAGCGCCCGCAGGCTGACCGGACATGAGGCGGGCCGAGGCGCGTTTCAGGTGGCGAAACGCGCGCGGAACGCGGCGGCTCCGCCGAGCGACAGGGCGTCCTCCAGCTGCTTCGTGACGTGCGCGCGAGCGCCGTCCCGCGCTCGCTCCCGCAGCCAGCGCGCCCGGCCGAGCGCACGCACGGCGTCCTCGACCTTCCCGACCACGGCACACTGTACGCCGTAGAGCGTCCACACGCGTGCGTCGCCCTCGTCCGCGTGGGCGGCCGACCGGAGCGCCACCAGCGCCTTCCGCGACTCCCCCCGCCGACGCGCCCTCCTCGCGCGGTTCAGCCAAGCCTCGACGGTCAAGAGCTCGCTCTGTGGCTTCGGTCGGCGCATTGGTCCAGCTCCCTCGCCGGGGCGGCATGCCACGGCGAACGGTCCATGGAAAAGTTCCAGTACCTGCCGCGATGCGACGGGCGTGCCAGCGGGTCGCGCGAGCGCACCGCCGCCGCACAACTCCTGGACTTCCCACGCTTGTCGGGGACCGCGGCCCGTCGCGACACCCTCCCTCACGCCAGCGAGCTGACGGCGCGGCTGATCTCGGTGTCAGGGGCCTGGCCGGCGCAGGCTAGGCCGGGCGAGGCGCTTCGAGTTCCTCGTAGGGGCCGAGCTTCACCCGCCGAAGCTCTTCATCCATGAGCTGGAGGAACTTGCCGTTGTTCACGATCACCATCTCGACCATCCCGAAGTATCCGCGCGGTAGCTTCGGGCTCTGCTCCCAGCGCCGCAGCTTCTGGTACGGCCGCGACGCGAACGCGTGGTGGTCGGCGTGCCGAGACAAGCCGACGAGCGTGTACAGCGTGAACCAGGAGTCCGTGTCCCAGGAGTCGATGGGGCGCACACGCTTGTCCCGCCGACGCAGCCCGTAGTGCTCGAAGTAGTTCACGGCCTCGAGCAGCCTGATGGCGATGAACGCCTGGGCCACGAACGCCACCAGCGCGACCCAGCCGAACACGGCGCCCAGCGTGGCCGCGAGCGCGACCTGCGCGACCAGCCCGTGGACCAGGCGGTTGCGGACGTGCCGCGGGTCCCACCACTTCATTCCGACGTCTCCGAGTCGCTTGGCCTCGAGCCGCCACGCGCTCCGGAACTGCGCTGGAACCGTGCGCCGGAAGAACTGGTTGTATCGCTCCCCGAACCGGGCCGTCGCGGGATCTTCGTCGGTGCCCACACGCGCGTGGTGGCCGCGGATGTGCTCGGTGTAGAAGTGCTCGTACATGACCGTGACGAGCAGCAGCCGTCCCAGGGTCTGAAAGTGCCGCCCGTTGCGGTGGATCAGCTCGTGGGCGACCACGATGCCGGAGTAACCGGAGTTCACGCCGACGATGAGCCAGCCGAAGAACGCGTCGATGGACAGAAGCCCGGTGACGGAGACCAGCTGCGCCCACAAGACGATGTTCGCGAACTGGATGAGGGTCAGCCCGTAGAGCACGGCATCGAACGGCCACGACGGCAGGTTGCTGGCGGGCTGATGGAGCGCCGGTCCGGCGTGGTTGTCGATGACGACCGACGCGACGATGACCCCGAAGAAAGCGAGGCTGACGTACCAGACGTGGGGTCCGGTGACGAGGAACGCGAGACTCGTCAGAGGCAGCACGAGGCAGAGCAGGTGCGCCGCCCACAACCTCGCGATGGCCGCCGCGCCGACGGGCGGTCCCGCGTCGGGTTTCTCGAAGGCATCGGCGCGAACGGGGGACCCCGGGACCTCTTCCGCGAATGCTGCCGCCTGGCTCATGGTTCTACGCTCCTCGGGTTCACATACGGCGTCGTATGTCGGTTGATTTTTCACATACGAACCGGTATGTCAAGCAGGCAATGATGTCCGGTGCCTCGCAGGTCCCACGCTCGGCGGGCGGAAAAAACCCGACATCTCGCGATACGGCGAAGGAGGAGACCCGACAGCGGCTGCTCGCGGCGGCGATCGACCTGTTCGCGGAACAGGGGCTGACCGGCCCCAGCCTGGACGCCATCGCCTCCCGGGCGGGCTTCACGCGCGGCGCGTTCTACGTCCACTTCCAGACCCGGGACGATCTCATCGCCGCGGCGATGACCCAGGTGACCAGCTCCTTCATGGACCTGGTGATCGCGACGGGCAACGCGGGGCTCGACCTCGACCGCACCATCGACCTGTTCGTGACCGCGGTCGCGACAGGGACCTTTCCGTTCGGCGACTCGATCCGCTCGCACCAGTTCTACGAAGCGTGCGCGCGCTCCGAGAAGCTGCGCAAGGAGTACGTGCGCGTGGTGAGCTCCGGGATGGAGCGAGTCGCAGGCGTGGTGCGGCAGGGCCAGGCGGCGGGCGCCGTTCGCGCCGACATCAGCGCGAGCCACGTCGCCGCGATCCTCGTCGCCATCGTCATCGGCGTCCAGACGCTCGTGGAGGTGGACGTGCGGTTCGACCTGCTCGCTGCTGCCGACGACCTGAAGCGAATGCTGAAGCCCTGAGCCCGGGCCGAAACGCGGGACCGGGCCTGGCCGCGAATCCGGCGCGTCAGAGCGATGCGCGGTAGAGCGCCAGCAGATCGTCGCGCGTACAGGGTCGTGGGTTGTCCCGGTGACAGGCGTCGTCGATCGCCTTGTCCGCGAGCTGCTCGAGCAGCGCCGCGGGGACACCGGCGGCGGAGAGGCCGGGAGGGAGGCCGACGGCCTGCCGCAGCTCCCGGAGTTTCGCGGAACACGCCCCCAGCTCCGGCTCGCCACCGAGAAGGATCCCGACGTGGAGGACCCGCTCGACGATGGTCGGCTCGTTGAAGTCCGCGACCGCGGGCAGGCACAGGGCGTTCGCGAGCCCGTGATGCAACCCGGCGTCGCTGGAGAGGGGGTGCGCGAGGGAATGGCACGCGCCGAGGCCCTTCTGGAAAGCAACGGCCCCCATCATCGCCGCCTTCATCATGGCGCCACGCGCGGAGAGGTCCTCGGGATTCGTGACGGCACGCCCGAGGTTCTTCGAGACGAGGTCCACGCCGGCGAGCGCGATCGCATCGGCCATGGGGTGATCTCCCTTCGCGAAATATGCCTCGATGCAGTGAGTGAGCGCGTCGAAGCCGGTCGCCGCGGTCGTCCGGGGCGGCATGCTCACGGTGAGCGCCGGATCCAGGAGCGCGAGCCGAGGCATCATGCTGGGGGAAAAGATCACGGTCTTGCGGTTGGTCGACCGCAGCGTGACGACGCCGGCGCGCCCGACCTCGCTGCCCGTACCGGCGGTGGTGGGAACGGTGATGACGGGGGGTAGGCCCGTGGGCACGTGTCGACCGCCGCCCACCGAGTCGTCCAACTCCTCGAACGGGAGCGGGGTTCGGCTCCGAACGGCGACGAGCTTCGCGACGTCCATGGGGGACCCGCCGCCCACCGCGACGATGGAGTCCGCACGGTGCGCCTCGAAGGCCGCAAACCCACCCTCGACGTTCGCCTCGACGGGGTTGCCGTCCACGCCCGTGTAGACCGCAGCGACGATGCCGCGCGCTTCGAGCGCTGCCACGACGGGTCGAACGAGTCCGGCAGCTTCCACCCCGAGGTCGGTCACGATCAGGGATCGGGCGGCACCGATCGCCGCCACCTCGTCGCCCAGCCTCGCCACCTCGCCGGCGCCGAACACCACCCGCGTCGGAAAGCTCCAGATGGCAACCATCACACCGCCTCGAAGTACCGGGCGAGCTCCCAGTCGGTGACGGCCCGGTCGTAGCACCTCACCTCCCACTGGCGCGTCCGGACGTAATGATCCACGAAGTCTGCCCCGAGGACCTGCTTCGCGGCGCGGCTCTTCGAGAGTTCGTCGGTCGCCTGCGCCAGCGTCCGCGGGAGGCGAGCGGGTCCGTCGTTCGGCGCCTCGCCTCGTGTCTCGGGCCCCGGGTCCAGCTCGTGCTCGATGCCGTAGAGGCCCGCGCCGACGCTCGCGGCGATGGCGAGGTACGGGTTGATGTCCGCCGCGGTCTGCCGGTACTCGACGCGCAGCGAGCCCGGCTCCCCCGGCGACACGATCCGGATGGCGCACGTCCGATTCTCGACGCCCCAGGACGCACTGAGAGGCGCCCACAAGCCGGGGACGTACCTCTTGTAGCTGTTGATCGTGGGCGAGTACACGGCCGTGAGCGCCTTCATGAGCGCCATCTGTCCGCCCACGTACCGCCTCATGGTGGACGACATGCCGTACTTCGCGCGTGCGTCGTAGAACGCATTCGCACCGCCCGAGACCAGGCTCTGATGCAGATGACCGCTCGCGCCGGGCAGGGCTTCACTACACTTCGCCATGAACGTGACCGCGAGGCCGTGCCGGTGCGCGATCTGCTTCAGCGCGGTCTTGAACAGCGCCGCCTTGTCCGCGGCGGCGAGCGCGTCGTCGTAGGCTATCGCCGCTTCGTAGACGCCCGGCCCGGTCTCGGTGTGAAGGCCCTCGAGGTCGATGCCGAACGCCCGCAGTCCGTCGAGCATGGCAGCCATGAACTCGTGACTCTGCCCCTCGCGGACCCAGCTGTACCCGTACATGCCCGGATCCAGCGGGACGAGGTCCCGAAATCGCTTGGCCTGAAGCGACTGGGGGGTCTCGCGATACACGAAGAACTCGAACTCGACGCCGATCTTCGCCTCGAATCCCATCCGGCGTCCTCGGTCGAGCACCCTCTTCAGCACCGAGCGAGGGCACGCGGGGTGCGGTCTCCCGCGCTCGTCGCGAAAGTCGCACAGCATGGCCGCGACGCCCGGCTCCCAGGGAATCGTCCGCAGCGTCTTCGGATCCAGGACGGCGTGGGCGTCCGGATAGCCCGTGTGCCACCCCGTGACCGCGGCGTTGTCGTAGAGCGCGTCGGCGATGTCCCACCCGAAGATGACGTCGCAAAAGCCGAATCCCTTGCGGAGCGCAGCGCGCAACTTCTGGAGCGACACGTACTTGCCACGCAGCACGCCATCGACGTCGAACCCGCCGACCTTCGCGCACGTGATGCCCTGCCGTTCGAGCTCCGCGACGAGCGTTTCCGGCGTCGTCCCGCCCTCGGCGCCGCGACGCGAGGGACCACGCTTGCGCCTCGCAGGTCGGCGGCTGCCCTGGGGCTTGCTCGGAGTCCCGGTCGTCTTCTTCCTTGCGCTCATCGTTGCCTCGGGCGCCGTGTGGCGCCGCACGCGCATACCGCTGGCGCGCCGTCGCGGCAAACGGCAGGCCGCGTCAGTGAAGGCCGCGGTGGACGCTCGACGAGACGTGCCGCGGGTGGTCGAGCGCCTCGCGGATCATCCGCGCGAGCTCCTCCACCGGGTAGGGCTTGGCGAGATAGCCCACGACGAGCGGGTTCGACAGCAACGCGTCGCCGATGTCCTCGCGCGAGAAGCCGCTGGAGAGGATGACCGGCGTCGTGACACCGTGGGCCACCATCCGAGCGAGGACGTCCTTGGCAGGCGTGGGACGAAGGTGCACGTCCAGGACGAGCAGCCGGACGTCCTCGCCGCCGTCCAGCAAGAGCGAGAACGCGCGCTCGGCGTCGAAGGCCGTGAGCGCGCGGTAGCCCAGCGGATCGAGGAGTCCTGCGGTCAGCGTGGCCAACCGGGGCTCGTCGTCGCAGACGAGCACGGTCTCGCGACGTCCGTAGGTTTCGGAGGCGTCGAGGACCTGAGCGCGCTCTTGCCGGGCCAGCTCTCCGTCCACCCGCGGCAGGAACACGCGAAACGTCGTACCGTGACCCACCTCGCTCTTCACGTCGATGTGGCCTCCGGCCTGCCGAACGATGCCGTAGACCGTCGCGAGCCCGAGGCCCGTTCCTTCGAGCGCCGCCTTGGTCGTGAAGAACGGCTCGAAGATCCGGGATCGCGTGGACGCGTCCATCCCGGCTCCCGTGTCGGCAACGGTGAGCACCACCCAGGGCCCGGCGGGTTCCCCGCGCCCCTCGGAGAACTGGCGCCGGGTGGTGTGGACGCGCACGCGTCCGCGCTGTGGGATGGAATCGCGGGCGTTGATCAGCAGGTTCAGGACGATCTGGTGCAGGTGGCCCGGCGACAGGAAGACCGTGCCGGCGTCCGGATCGAGCACCAGCTCGATCTCCACGTCCTTGCCGCCCATCGCCGCGACGAGCCCCACCGCCTCGCGCACGATCGGGTTCGGGTCGATGCGCGTCGCCTCGGCTCCCGGGCCCCGGCTGAAGGTGAGCAGTTGCCGAACCACGTCGGCTGCCCTCAGAGAAGCCGCCTCCGCACGGTCGAGCGCCTCGGAGGAGGCGACGAGATCACCGCTGGAGCGCCGCGCCATCTGCAGGCTCGCACGGATCCCCGTCAGCAGGTTGTTGAACTCGTGGGCGATGCCCCCCGCGAGGCGTCCGAGGGACTCCATGCGCGCCGCCCGCTCGAGCTCCGCCTGTAGGCGACGCTTCTCCGTGACGTCCCGGAAGAAGAGGAAGCCGGCGTCGTTCTCCGCCCCCGTGGGCTCGCGCGACGCCGACATCTCCAGCGAGACGACGGCGCCGTCGCACCGCACGAGCCGTACCTCCGTGGGGTCGAGGCTCGCCGACCGCCGCATCCCGTCGAGCCACTCGAGGAACTCGGGGCGATCCTCGTCGGACACGAGCTCCGCCACCGGGCGCCCCACCAGGGACGCGGGCGCTTCCGCGCCGAGGACGTTCGCACCGGCGCGATTGACGTAGAGCACCGTGCCGTCCCGAACGGCGGCGATGCCGTCGCTCGCGGAGTCGACCAGGAGGCGAAAGCGGCGCTCCGACGCGGCGAACGCCTGCACGGCGAGCGAAGCCTCGAGGAGGTCGTCCACGACGATGAGCGCGGCTACGACGCGGTCATCCGCGCGGAACGGCAGCACGAACAGACGCCACTGGCCGCGAGCGTTCCCGAGCGGCAAGACCGAGGCGTCCAGCTCCGTCGCGTCGCCATCGGCGACCCGATACAGGGCCTCCGCCAGCCCCTCCACGTCGTGCACCTGCAGGGGCGCTCCGCGCAGATCGTCTGGGGTCTGCGTCGGGCGGAGCCACGTGAGCAGCCGCCGGTTGACGCCGATGCAGGTGCCGTCGAGGGTGCAGACGAAAACTCCCGTCGGTGCGTCGTCGAAGGACCGGCACAGCGAGTCCACCGCAGCCGCGAGCCTCCGCTCCTCGTGGTCGTTCCCCGTCACCCTGAGCCCTCCACCGCACCATAGCGCCCAACGGCCCGGGGCACCACCGCGGCGGGCCCAGAGGGCCCGCGCGGCCGGGCGACCGGCACGTCGCCCTACAGCCCGAGCTTGTGGGCGTCAGGGCTTCGGCGACCGAACGAGACCCGTCTCATCACCGTCTCCTCCTCGCTCGATGTCGTCGGCCAGATTTCCGAGCACGCGGGCGGTCTGGCCGAGCGTCTCGGACGCAGCCTCGAGCGCGAGCCTTCCGACGCTCAGGCCGTACTTCGCCCAAGCGGTGGCGGCTCCGGACAGCGCGTCCACGAGCTCTTCGCGGGTCTCTGCAGCATCGCGGTCGTTGGTTTCGATCATGGTCTTGCTCCTGTTTCCTTCGAGCGCGCCGGGCGCACTCCTCCTGTCGACCTCCCGGCGACATGCCGGGGGATCCAGCTCTCGGTGGTCAGAGCGCGCCGCGACGGCGGGGCGCCTGGGACGGGCTGTCGAGCGCGTCTCCTACCGCTTGGGCAAGCACTCCTTGCAGACGAAGATGCGCGGCGACGCTCGATCGCTCACTCCGAGGGCCGCGTCGTCTCCGGGCTCGAGTCTCGCATCGCACGACGCGCACGTCGTCGCGACCGCCACGATGACCGGCTGGTACGCGACGACGCCCGCGAGCCCCGCGGGTCCTCCACCCTTGCGGGCTCGCTCGCGCTGATCGAGGACCCCCCTCGCGGCCTGCGTTATCCGGGCCTCGACGTGCCCCGTCGCACGGTCCGCGATGGTCACGGCGTCCTCGAGGATGGTCCTCACCAGGTTCGAGACCGGGACCCGGAGCGCGTCGGCGGCCGCCTTCAGCTCGGCCTCGAGAACCGCCGGGATCCGGGTGTGGAGGACGCGCTCCTTTCGGGGCCGTCCCGCCACACCATCCTCACCGGCTGCCTCGCGCTCGTCGTCGTGTGTCACGAGGACGGACTTTGTATCACGTCGTGATACAAGTCAACCGCCCCGTGTCACAAAAGTTAGGGTCGAAGGCTTGGCCCTGCGTTTCTCGGGACTTGCGTCGTCATCGATCACCGCTTCGGCAGCAGTGACCACGCGAGAAGGGCCACGCCGGAGAGGACGATGACGGTCGCGATGACGGACGCCCGGAGCGGCCCGAGCGCGAGGACCTCGCCCGTGGCCCCAGCGTAGACCTGGTTCGCCACCGTGATGACGATCCCGACCCCAATGAGCACCGCGGGCGCGCGAAAGCGCGCCATGGGGCTGTCCGCGTCGGAGGGGACGACTGGCGCCCTGAGCATCACGCCCGCTCGCGCGACCCCTCGGGAGTCGGGCACGCGGTCGGTCTCGATGCCGCTCGGTCGCGGCGCGGCGCCCCCGAGATTCGCCGACACCGCGCGATGCTCGCCGCTCCCTGGCGCCCTGACTGCGCTCATCTGACCGCTGCCGCGAGCGGCGGGGCGGTCCCCGGGCTCGATGTCGAGCGCCAAGTTCACCGCGCCTCCCCCCGAGTCGAGCACGCGTCCGCCACCGCCGATCAGCGACGCTGGGGCGGCCCCGACGACAGGGGCCAGTGAAGCGTCGCTCGCCGCAGGAGGCGCTCCGAGATCGGGCGGTGCGCCCCGCGCTCCGGCGTGGAGATCCAGGTCGGGGATCTCGTGATCGCGGTGGGGCGCGCCCGTTGCGGCTGCAGCGGGTGCGACCGCCTGGGCGACAGCGCGGTACTCCCCGGACTGGGAAACGGGGACCGGGCGCGCGAACGGCGAAGGCAGCCTCACGGAACCAGGAGCGCCCCCGGTGGGCTGCGCACCCACGGTTTCCACCGGGGCCGCAAGCGTCGCCGCCGCGCGGTCGACGGCGGGGGGCGGCCGAACCGAGCGTTCGGGCATGGCGGCCTCGATCTGTTCGACCCTGGGCACGGCGCCGTCGCCTTCGGCCCGGAGGTCGCGACGCCGTCTCGAGACGGCGACCGTGTCGCCCTCGACGCCCGCCGCCGCCACGAGATCGTTCCAGAACAGGCCAGCGTCCTGGTACCGCTCCCGCGGATCGAGCGCGAGCGCCCGCGCGAACACGCGCTCCGCGTCGTCGCTCAGATCGACCCCCTCGGTCCGGGGCGTAGGGCGACGGCTGGCGTCGAGCGCGGTGCCCATCATGGCGGCCTGATCGCCGTCGATGATCGGGCGAGCCGCCATCACTTCGACGAGCGTGAGCGCCAGACCCCAGACGTCCGTCCACGGGCCGGTCTGACCGAACCGCTTGGGCACCCACTGCTCCGGAGCCCCGTACGCGGGCGTGAACGACGCGAGCGCCCCTTCGACCTGGCTCGCGCGACCCGCCACCTGGCTCGCCACGCTCTTGGCCTTACCGATGCCGAAATCGAGAATTTTGACCACCTCTTCGCCAGCCACCTGGGCGAGGAAGATGTTCTCCGGTTTCAGATCGCGATGGACGATGGAAATCGGCCCGTCCGGGCCGGCGAAGTTGTGCGCACGTTCGAGCGCTCGCGCGACGGGCGTGAGCAGCCGCACGAGCTTCTTCAGGGAAAGCGCCGGACGTCCCTCGGCTTTCCGGCGCGCGACGACGGCCTCGAGCGTCTCGCCGTCCAGCCACTCGAGCGCCATGAACGGGACGAAGCTGCCGTCCGGCGCCGTCATGGCGTCGACGTGGAGCGGGCGAACGACCGTGGGGATGCCCGCGCTGAGCCGGAAGAGCAGCTCCGCCTCGGCACGGAACTGCTCGAGGAACTCCTCGGCGTGGGCGCCCGTGACGCTCTGCGGGATCTTCAGGCACTTCAGCGCAACGGGTGCACGGAACCCGGCGTGATACGCCCGGTAGACGACACCGAACCCGCCCTCGGCGACGACGGCGTCGACTTGGTACGCGCCGGCCACCACCGTACCCAGGATGCCGAAAACGTCTGTCGCCACTTTGGAAGTGAGTCTCTCTGCGCGCACGACCGGCCCACCCGGCGGCGCAGCCAGCAGAGCCTAACAGAAGGTCGAGACACGGTGACCACCGCGGGAGGCCCCACGACTTCGGTACGGCCCCCCTTCCCTCGCGGCCGGACTTTCGATAACTGGTCCACATGCACCCACGCCATCCGCACCGTTTTCACGCCGGGTGCTCGCTTCTCGTCGCCGCGCTGGCGCTCGGATGCGGGTCGGAGGACGCCAAGGGCGGCGGCGCCGAGAAGAACCCCGACGCGGGCGACGGCGCCGGCGGCTCCGGTGGCGCCGCCGGCACGGGGGGAACCGCGGGCGACGGCGGAGTCGCAGGGACGGGGGGCGCCGGCGGCACCGAGCCGGATGCGTCGATCGACGCTTCGGACGATGGTCCAGCGGACGCTCCGATCGACATGTTCGGTGACGCGCCACCCCGACCCGACCCGACCGATCCGATGGCGGTGGTCTTGTTCGGCGACCTCGACGGCATCGACTTGACCGGGACGTACACGTTCTCCCTCGTCTCGGATTCGGGTGCGTCGCTGGACAGGTGTGGTGCGGCCTCGCAGCCCCAGGACGCGGGAGCCATCGTCGGGTTCGACATCCGGCGGAGCGACGAATTCGACGCGACCGTCGTCACGGTCCGCTACTCGGATCCCATCGTCCCGAATCCACCCGTCGGCCCGTACGATCAGTCCGACTGGTGGGACATCAGCATCTCGCGCTTCGCCAGGATCGACGGCTCGACGCGCCTCGTCACGTTCCGTGCGGGGCAGGTCACCACCGGCAGCGAGCTGCTGGGCGACGTGCGCGCCGAGGATCTCGATGGCGCCGGCCACCTCGACGCCTTCTTTCACATCACGAAAGCGCGGCGCGTCGTGAGCGTCGACGAGGGGATCAAGGACGGCAACCTGTACCTCTGGGTCGGGGGCACCTGCCGGTAGCAGCGCGGCTGGGCTTTCGCGGAGCCTTCCGGAGCGTCTTCGGCGGCTTCGGTTTCCTGCTGCGCACTCCTGCAGCGCTGCCGTACGCCGCCATCCCGGCGCTCGTCCTGCTGGTGCTCGCGAGCGCCGCGGCGGCCCTGGCGATCTGGGTCGTCCAGCCCTGGATGCTCGCCCAGCTCGTGCCCGATCAGGCGACGTGGCTGGGACGGACGGGAGCGACCGTCGCCTCGTGGGTTGCTGCCCTCGCGACGCTGTTTCTCGGCTTCGTGCTCTCCCTGGCGCTCACCCCACCGCTCTCGGGTCCCGCCCTGGAGCGTCTGGTCACGCTCGTCGAAGACGAACTGCACGTCCCCACGCGCGCCCCGACGACGTTCCTTCAGGAGATGTGGTGCGGCGTGCGCGCCCAGGTGTTCGCCGCGTCCATCGTGCTCCCGACGGTGACGGCGCTGTGGTTCCTGGAGCTCGTCTTCCCGCCGAGCGCGGTGGTGGTCGTACCGCTGAAGCTCATGGTCGCATCCACTGGCCTGGCGTGGAATCTGTTCGACTACCCGCTCACGCTGCGCGGTGTCCGAATGCGCGACCGCTTCGGATTCATCATGGAGCACCGCCGCGAAACACTCGGCTTCGGCCTCGCTTTCGCCGCGCTGTTCTGGGTGCCCTGCTTCAACGTCCTGATGCTCCCGGTGGGGGTCGCTGCGGCCACGCGCGTCATCTGGCGCACGCTCGCCGCCGATCCCACGGCCCTGCCGGATCTCCCTCGTCCACGCGACCCCGCAGCGGCTCCAGCCGACGCGCCTCCGCCGGACGCGCCCCCGGAGCCCGCAGCAGACGTCGGCTCAGCCGATGGCGACGCCGATCTGCTTTCGTAGCTTGAAGTAGCGTTCGCTCGAGACGAACGAGACGAGGTCGCGGGTCAGCTCCCCGACCTCCCCCTCCTCCGCGGCGAGGACGCCTCCCGCAGAGGGAAGATCGTTCGCGAGGAGCATGCCGGCACGGCAGGCCGTCTTTTCCGTGGATGCGGCCCATCGCTGCAGGTTCGTGCGCCCCCCCTCCTCGACGAAGCGCAGGAAGTGCCCGCGCAGGGCATCGATGTGGCTCGGCTCGAGCACCGGCTGGATCGCCCTGGCAATGGGCTCGACGCGGCGCCGCATGTCCTCGGCGATGGGCAGGTTCGGGCTGCCGATGGTGAGCGCGGCGAGGAACAGGTCCTCGAGGTCGGGCACGGCGTGGAACAGCGTCTTGACGTAATGCTCCTGCCGGTACCCCGAGAGGTGGCGTCCGGCCATGAACGCGAGCTCCGACTGCGTCCTGCCGGTGAGCGCCCCGGCCCCGACCAGCGTGAGCGGAGGGACGCCAGGAATGTGCTCGAACCCAGCCGCGCGATCCTTGTCGAGGAAGATCGGAGGTACTGCCAGCCCGAGGGCGGCCGCGGCCCAGGCCATGGCGCGGACCGCCGTAATGGTCGCCTTCGCGGGATCTTGCTTCAGGCTCGGGTCCGGCTGGTGCAGCTTCTTGTCCCGCCGGAGGGCCGTGACGCGACCGAGCAGCACGGCGGGGGCGATCACGGCGAAGATCTGCCCGGTCAACAGTTCTTCTTCGGGGTGGAAGAGATGATCGAGCCACGACGACGCCGACACCGCAGCCTTCGGCGCGATGAGCCCTTCACTGCGGTACTTGTCGTAGACGGCGCGCTCGTCGGGCTTCGCCGCACCCAGGAACACCAGGACCTGCGAAACGCACCACTGCGCGTCCAGGGCGCCCCGCGCGGAGTAGATCCGGAAGAGCGCGCGATAGGGCTCGGGGTTGGTGGGGTTGCGCCGTGAACGCCGCCAGATGTCCTCGGGGTCCTCCGAAGCTTCGGCGGCAGCGTCCTCGACGAAGCTCAGATCCACCTCGACGTTGATCTGCGACTGGGCGAGCCGCAGCTCGGACTCCAGCTCCCGAATGCGCTCTTCGAGCTGAGCGACTCGCTTCTGAAGCAGCGCCGTACCGGTGTCGCCCGCCGCCTTGATGTCGATCGGCGCCAGCGATGCGGCCGGCTCCTCGTAGTGCTCGATGATCTTGACCCTGTGCCGTGCCTCGTAGGCCGCGACCATGGCCTGCTCCAGGCGCGCGAGGCGCATGCGGTCGACGCCGAGGTTGTCGGCGGCCTTCTCGAGGCGAGCCCGCTCCTCCGCCGTGATGACGCCGTCCTCGAGCACCTCGCTGAACAGTTCCTCGTACTGCAGCTCGAGCGGGCCGAGGGCGAGGCCCCCTGACTCGACTCGGGCGAAGTTCTCACCGAGATCGAACCCGGCGGCGGACGCGTCGTCACTCATCTCTCGTGGCCTCCTCGGGGCACTCTCGCGCGCTTCGCTCGTGGCTTCAACGGGGTCGCCCAGAGGCGCGGCTCGGGGGCGTGCCCCGCGTGTTCGCGGTGGAAAAAGGTGGTAGGGTATCGGCGTTCACCCGCGAGGTAACACGTGCGCCTGAGCCCTGCCCGGATCGTCAGCCTGTCGTTCTTGGCTTCTGTCGGAGCCTTCTCTGCCTGCGGCGGCGACCCCGTCCCCAAGTCCGAGCTGAACACGGGCGGGACGTCGTCCGGTGGTACGTCCGCCGGCGGCACGTCCGCCGGCGGCAACGGCGGCACGTCGGCGGGGGGATCGTCCGCGGGAGGGAACGGCGGGAGCGGAGCGATCATCACGATCATGGACGGCGGCGGCGACTCGACGATCCTCGATGGCGGCTGCGCGGGCGACGACTTCAAGGGCGATCGGCTCCCTGCGAACATGCTCTTCGTGATCGACCGCAGCGGCAGCATGAACTGCAACCTGCCCGAGCACGGCCAGTCGACGGCCAACTGCGAGTCGTTCCCTCAGAAGCAGGACATCACCCAGCCCTCGAAGTGGGAGTTGACGCGGACGGCGATCAAGAACGCGATCGACCTCCTGCAGACCAACAGCCCGGACACGAGCGCCGGAGTGCAGATGTTCCCCATCGCCGGGTCGCAGTGCGGCGTGGACAACACGCCGGACGTCGCCGTGGGGCTCCTCGACGCGGCCCAGAACTCCGGCATCGACGCGTTCCTCGACACGGTGAGCCCGGAAGGCAAGACGCCCGTCGCAGGAGCGACGATCCTCGGCTACGACTACCTCTTCAACCAGCTCGGCAGCTCGGGCAACCGATTCCTCGTATTGCTCACGGACGGCGCCGAGACCTGCAAGGCTTCGGAGTTGCCGAAGCTCCTGATGCAGAACGTGCCGGACGCGATGAGCGTCAACATCCGCACGTTCGTCATCGGCGTGCCCGGAAGCGAAGACGCCCGGGCGCTGCTGTCGCAGATCGCGTGGGCAGGTGGCACCGCGCGCGATCCGAGCTGCGTGCACGATCCCGCGCCGGCGAACACCGGGGACTGCCACTTCGACATGACGCAGACCACGGATTTCGCGGCCGATCTCGCCGCGGCCCTGGACAAGATCAGCGGCTCGGTCCTCACCTGCGAGTTCGACATCCCGAAGGGCAACGGGACGGAAGTCGATCTGAACAACGTCAACGTCCGTGTGAACGGCACCGTCATCCCCAAGGACGTGACCGCCGGATGCGACGCGGGCGCCGAGGGCTGGCAGTACGCGGCCGGAAACACGAAGATCGTGCTCTGCGGCGCCCCTTGTGACGACGCCGTACAGCCCAACGCGAACGTCAGCATCGTCCTCGGCTGCCCGTCCGTGGTGAAGTAGCGCATCGTCGGCGTGAGCGCGTGAGCGACGGTTCCCTCGCGGCGACCTCGGTCGCCCTGCTCGCCGCAATCGTCGCCTGCGCGAGCGCCACGGCGGCACCTCCGCTCCCGGCGGCGAACGCCGGCTCGCCGCGGAACGCGCCCGCGCAGCGCCCCGAACGGCAGTCCTCCTCCCCCGCGCCGCCGACGACGGAGCCCGTCCCGGCGGCCGACGCGGGACGCGAGGCGACGGCGCCGGAGGACGGCAGCTCCGGACCGGGTGCGCCGACCACGGCGTCACCGGAAGCGAAGGTCGTTCCGTCCCGTCACATCGAGTTCGAGCGGCCCCACAAGCTCTACGAGCGGCCCCGCGCGAAGGGCGATGTCGCCGCGTCGCTCGCGGACGAGGCCCTCGCCCGATGGAACGTCGGCGGAAACGGGGACGCGACCTACGTCTCGAGCCGCACAGGCTTTCACCCCGCAGCGCGCGTCGTCGTCGACACGCGCGTGCTCAACGCGAAGCTGCCCCGCTACTCGAGAAAGAAGCAGCGAACGCTCAGCGAGTGGACCATCACCGCGACCGCGCGCAAGTACGGGTACTGGCCGTTTCGGCTCTGCTTCGAGGAGGGGCTGCGGCGGTCCGGGCAGAAGGGGAAGACCGTCCTCCGCGTCACGGTGGACACGAAGGGAAAAGTGTCCGATGCCCGAGTCGTGTCGACGAAGCTCGAGGCTTCCGTGGCCGAGTGCCTGGCCGAGCAGGCGCGCTCGACCCCCAAGCTCGTGCTCACGCCGGCACCGCCGAAGGCGCTCGACATCGAGCTGACCATCGGGTTGTGGCCCGGGGACGCGGCGCTTCCGTCCGCCGGGCCCCCCGACGGCCTCGCGTGGTCGAACCCCGGCTCGCTCGACACCGACGCGCTCGTCGCCTGGCTCGAAGAGCGCCGCCACGACGTCGCCGAGTGCTACGAGGCCGCGATCGAGCGCGACCCCGCCGTCTGGGGCCGGGTGGCGGTCGCTGTGCACCTCGACGAGCGCGGGCGCCCGCCGAGCTGTTCGGGCTGCCCGGACGAAGACGACGGCTGCCGCTCCCGGTGTGGACCGGCCACGGAGTGGGAATCCCGATTCCCCGACCGAGCGGCGGCGCGGTGCGTCGTCTCGGCCATCGAGCGGGGGGCGGCCCAGGCGCCGCGGCAAGGCTCGGTGAGCTTCGTCGTCGCAGTACGGCTGGGTCAGCCACCCGGCACGTGACGCCCGGCGACGAAACATTTTTTCCGTCAGCCCGGGAGCTGATCCATCGGCGTCGGGGTGCTCGATTACCCGCCGGAAAAGACACGGGCTTTTCTCGCTAGTGTGGCGCCCCCTGCGAGCCGAAATCACGACGTCGTGCGTCGCGCTCGCGGCCGCGGGATCGGCTTGGCGTGGTGTTCCGGCTGTGGGAAGGTCGGCCCCGCGGTCGTCGTAGGCCGCGCGAACGAGAGTTCGTCGAAGTTTCCCCCGAAGGAGGGTTCTCGATCATGGGACGACTTAAGTGGATGGGTGCCGCGGTCCTCTGCGGCCTGGCAGGTGCGGTCGGCTGCAGCGCCGAGGCTCAGATCGGGGGACGCATCGAAGCTCCGGCGCCCCCTCCCCCGCCGCCGGCGGACAGCGACGGTGACGGCATCGCCGATCCCGACGACAAGTGTCCCCAGCAGAAGGAAGACGGCAAGCCGCCGGACCCGAACGACGGGTGCCCGAACCTCGACGAAGACGGCGACGGGATCCTCATCCCGCAGGACAAGTGCCCCACGGAGCCGGAGACGAAGAACGACTTCGAGGACGACGACGGCTGCCCGGACACGAAGCCGCTGGTCCAGGTCGTCGGCACGAAGGTGCAGATCAACCAGAAGATCCTCTTCGACAAGGGCAAGGCGACCATCACGGCCGACTCCATGAAGGTCGTCGAGGCCGTCGCAGACGTCCTCAAGAAGAACGCCCAGATCGAGCTCGTCGAAGTCGGCGGTCACGCCTCCAAGGAGGGCCCCGGCGGGCTCAACCGCACGCTGACCCAGAAGCGCGTCGACAGCGTCGTCAAGGAGCTGGTGAAGCTCGGCGTCGAACAGACGCGGCTCATCTCCCAGGGCTACGGCTTCTACTGCCTGGTGTCGGCCGGAACGACCGAGGAGGAGCACGAGAAGAACCGCCGCGTCGAGTTCCGCATCCTGCATCAAGGCGGCGCAGCGACCGAGGAGGTCGGCAAGCGCGGCTGCGCAGACGCGGAGGCCGCCGGCATCAAGCCGAAGGCCCTACCCGAGCCGAAGAAGGCCGGCGCGGCGCCCGCGGCGGACAAGAAGGCCGACGCAGCACCCGCAGCGGACAAGAAGGCCGACGCAGCACCCGCGGCGGACAAGAAGGCCGACGCAGCACCCGCGGCGGCACCAGCACCAGGGAAGATCCAGCTCAAGAAGTGAGCGCGAGCGCCGCGACCCCAGCCGGGGCGCGGCGCAGGAGGAACGGGGAAGGGCGCGGCCGCCACGGCTCGCGCCCTTTCGCGTCACGGGGTGTCGGTCACCGCGTCGTGCCCGCGCAACGACGCTGCTACGATCCGACGGGTGCGGTGGCTGGTTCTCGCGTTCACGGTCGTGCCGCTGCTCGAACTCTACGTGTTGCTGGCCGTGGGTCAGGCGGTCGGGTTCTGGCCGACCGTCGCGTGGACGCTGTTCACCGCGCTCACCGGCGGGGCGCTCGCTCGGCGGGAAGGCCTGGCGGTCCTCACGAGCTGGCGGGATTCGCTCACGGGCGGAACCGCGCCCTCCCACGGCGTCCTCGACGGCGTCCTGATCCTGCTCGGCGGCGCCCTGCTGATCACGCCCGGGGTCCTCACCGACGTGACCGGCCTGCTCCTGCTCATCCCGCCCACGCGGAGGGTCGTCGCCGCCCACCTCCGCAGGCGCCTGGACGCGCATCTCGCAGCGGCGGCCGCAATGACCGCTGAGCCGAGCGACCTGGATGGCGTGAGGGTGCGGAGCGTGGTCGAAACCACCGGCACGAGCGTCGGCGACGAGCGCGACCCGTAGTCGGGCGGCTCACGGAGGGACCTCACGGCGGCAACGGAGCCAGGCGAATGCCGCTCACGCCAGGGGCGAGCGTCGCGGCGCCCAGACCCGGGAAGAGCACGAGGCGGCGCCACTGGGTCTCGGCGACGGCAAATGGCGAAACGCCCGCGCGGCAGAACCGCGCGGGCGTTCTTCCGACCTCCGGCTGAGATCAGCCTGCGCCGGAGTCGGCAGGCGCTCCGCCTGCGCCAGCAGAGCCACCGCCTGCGCCGGCAGAGCCGCCGCCCGCACCGGCCGAGCCGCCTCCCGCGCCAGCCGAGCCGCCAGCCACACCGCCGCCACCGCCGGCGCCACCGGCGCCGCCAGCACCGCCAGCACCGCACGGGATCGTGTCCGCGACGGCGCCATCGCTCGTCGTGGGATCCGTGCAGATTCCGACCTTGCCGGTTGCCATCGTGAAGTTGGCGTTGTCGATGGGCGAGCAGACCAGGTCGGAGTTCTTGCAGTCGTCGTTGCAGTTGCAGAGCTGGCCGCAGCTACCGCGATCGCCGAACCCGGGTCCGTCCGCGTCGATGATCACGGTGAACGTGTACAGGCAGAACGCGTCGGCGTTGCCCGTGCCCGGACCGGCCCATCCGCAGGACGGAAGCGCGCCGGTCGTGCAGTTCTCGCTGCACATGTTGGTCGTATCGTTCCCGGTGCCGAGCTGGAACGTGATGCAGGAGCCGCGGCAGGGGTCGTCCCCGCCCGCGTCGCCCGGAGGCGTGCACGCCTCGCCGATGTCCAGACCCGTCTTCTCTTCCGTGCTGCACATGCCGGTTTCCGGATCGCAGAAGAGACTCCCGCAGTCCGCGTCCGAGTTGCAGAGGGGCACGCAGGCCGGGATGACGTTCATGCTGGCGTCTTGGAGGGGCGAGCACGCCATCTCCTGACGACCCTTGCACTTGTTCGGATCGAACGACGTCAGGTCGTTGGGACCGAAGGAGCAGCCCTCGACGCAGTAGGAGTTGGGCTCCTCCGTCGTGCCGAAGTTCAGGCAGATGGCGTCCGCCGAGAACTGCTCGCACGTGCCGCCGTCGCCATCACAGTCGGCGGTGCACAGGCCGCGCGCCGGGCCCTGCCCGTCGAGCTTGCCCGAGTCGTGGGTGATGCAGGTGAGGCCCGCGCCGCACTCCGCGTCCGTGGCGCAGGCGCGACCAAGGCGCGACGTGGGAGCCGCACCGCCGGTGCCGGCCGTGCCGCCCATGCCGAAGCCGCCGCTGGTGCCCCCGGTGCCGCCACCGTCGAGGACGCCGCCGCCGCTGCCACCTTTACCTTTTCCAGCGCCGTCGTCGCCGCTGCATGCCGTCGTATTGCCGCCCACTGCAGCAGCCAGCAAACCCAAGCCCAACCAGGGCAGTACCTTCTTCATTGCTCTAAGCCTCCTCGCGGGCGGCCCCCTTACCACGGGACTCCGCGCCGCACCAAGCCTTACTCGGGCCTAGCGTGGCAGGGGGTCTCGGGGCGCGCAAGGAGCCGGTGTCCGACTTGGACGCCGGTCCCGCGCCAACGCTTCAATCCCCGGACCCCGGGAGACGGTCCCGGATGGCCTTCGCGGTGGCGCCGGTCGGACCGGAGGGATAGATCCGCGCGCGACCGGGTCGATAGCTCAGTCGGTCAGAGCTGCGGATTTTTAATCCGTCGGTCCAGGGTTCGAATCCCTGTCGACCCACCGAGACGGGACCTCGGAGTCGTCAGCGTGCGACGTGCAGAAGGTCGAGAAATGGCTTGATGTCGCGGTTGATGTCGCGTTCGGCTTCCGAGCCGAGGGCGCTCCCCGCCGCGAAAACCGCGAAGCTCACGTACTCGTGGAGCGTCTGCTTCAGGAAGTCCTCGGGGTCGGCGCCCCCGGCTACGACGCTGGCGTTCGCGGAGACCCGCTCCGCATCGAGGGCACCGTTCTCGTCCGGACCCGCCCCGCGGAAGAGGATGTCGTAGACGCCGGCACCCACGGCGAAGGAGTCCAGGCTCTCGCGGACGGCCGTCCCCTTCCCGGCCGCGTCGGCCATGCGGTGCAACAGGGCCAGGGCGGAGTTCGCGTTGGAGACGACCGCGACGGGCCCGCCCGAGATGCGGGGTGGGTGAATGGCGACGTGCTTCGACTGGACCAGCGAATACAGGCGGCGGGTGGTCTCGAACTCACCCTGTCCGGTGTGCCGCCCCAGCTCCTCCACGCTCAACCGGCCGTCGATGGCCTGAAGGGTGGCGACGAGATCGTCCTGCGGTGGCTTGGAGTTCTCGAGGCGCACGGGGACGTGGTCGCTCGTGGGCACCTTCTGGCGGAAGTACTTCACCTCGTCGAGACGCGTCACGCCATCCATCAGCAGGCCGTTCGCGCTGATGGCGTGGTGCGACGGCAAGCGGGAGCCGTCGAAGCCGTCCAGGAAGAAGAACGTACCGTCGCCCACCGCGAACGTGGCGTAGACGATCTCCTCTATCTGCTTGCCGATGAACGAGTAGACCTTCTCCTGGCTCATCAGCGCCAGCGCGACCACCGCCTCGCCGAAGCGCGAGCCCTCGTTGACGCGCTCCATGACGAGCTCGTGCTGTTCCGCGTTGAGCGCGCCGAAGCGGTACATGACCATGCCGATGCGCTCGTCGTCCACCGTGGTCTGCGCGCCCACGACGTTCCCGCCGTCCAGGAACAGGCTGCGAGCCGACTCGCCGTCGAGGACGACCAGCTCGCCGCGCCAGCCCGTCTGCCCCAGCATCGCCAGGACGTCGCACATGGTGGCCGGCGCGGTGATCTCCCCGGCCATGCGGACCACGGCTCCGTCCTCCGAGTCACGGCGCCCGTCCTCACCGGTGAAGCGCATGAACACGACGTGGCCCGGCGCCGGCATCACACGGTACGCGCCCTCCCGCGCGCGCATGCGCTGGCTCGCGACCGTCCCGATGGGGTGCGCGGTTCCCGAGGCGTCGATGCGCGCCAGCTCGGATCGAGCGTCCTTCATGCGACCAGGGAGCGTACCAGCCGCGGGCCCGCGCGGGGAACCCGAAGTGCCGGCGCGGTCACCTCACGCCACGCCAGCTCACACCAGCTCGGCGACCGGCTCGCCGAACACGCGCTCGAGCGCCGCCAGCATGGCGTCCCCAGGCTCGACGCGAACCTCGTCGAGCGCGAAGAGCGCCGTCGCGCCGTCCGGGAGCGCGAGCTGCAGGTCGATGGGGCACGGGCCCGGGTGCTCCCGGAGAGCGTCCCGTAGGCCCGTGAGCTGCCGCGGATCCACGCGATGGGACGAGAGCCGGAGCGTGACGGACTTGGTCATGGCTCGGATGCGGTCGGCCAGGGGCTGCACCTCGTCGATCAAGAGCGTCGGCTCCGGATCATCGACCTGGTCGTCGGACGTGGGGTACGAGACCTTCCCCGTGACGAGGACCGGCTCCCCCGACGCGAGGAGGTGCGCGTAGGTGTCGATGCGCTCGCCGCGCAGCTTCGCCTTGACCCTCCCGTGCCTATCCTCCACCTCCAGGAAGGCGGCGCGGCCCGAGCCGCTGCGGAAGATGCGCTCCTCGTAGTTCTCCACGATCCCGGCCACCGTGACCGTGGACCATTGCTGCTGGCCCGCGACGCGGTGGGTCGGCACCGCGCCGAGTCGATCCACCTTGCTGCCGTACCGCAAGAGCGGATGTCCCGTGACGTAACACCCCAGCGACTGCTTCTCCCTGACGAGCTGCTCACGGGCGTCCCAAGGGGGCACGTCCGGGTACTCGGCGTCGACCTCGACCGCGGCAGGCGCCGCCGCCGCAAACAGCCCGAAGAGCGTCGTCTGGCCCGCTTCGCGGTCCCGACTCGAACTCCGGGAGCGCTCGAGGGCGCGATCCACCGCGGCGAAGACGCGGGAGCGGGGCATTCCGAGGTCGGCGCCCGCCGAGTCGAAGGCGCCACACTGCACGAGGGCCTCGAGCACACCCTTGTTGATCTTCCGCGCATCCACCCGCGAAGCGAAGTCGAACAGGTCACGAAACGGGCCACCCTCCGCGCGCGCCTCGAAGATGCTCTCGAGCGCGGCAGCACCCACGCCACGAACTGCACCGAGCCCGAAGCGAACCTGCGGACCGAGCCGATCTCGAAGTCGCCCCGACCGCGGCGCTCCCCCGTCGGGATGGGCGTACACGACGGTGAAGTCGGTATCGCTCGCGTTGATGTCCGGCGGCAACACGCTGACGCCCCACGCCCGCGCCTCGGAGATGGTGCGAACCACCTTCTCGATCTTGTCGCGATCGGAGGTCATCAGCGCGCAGAAGAACTCCACCGGGTAGTGCGCCTTCAAGTAGGCCGTCTGGTACGTGACGACGGCGTAGGCGGCCGAGTGACTCTTGTTGAACCCGTAGAGCGCGAAACTCTCGATCTCCTGGAAGATCGCGTCCGCCTGGGCCTCGGAGACGCCGTTGCGCCGCGCCCCCTCGACGAAGGCTGCCTTCTGCTTCGCCATCTCCTCCGGCTTCTTCTTGCCCATGGCTCGACGCAGCAGGTCGGCGCCACCCAGGGTGTACCCCGAGAGCTTCTGGGCAATCTGCATCACCTGCTCCTGGTACACCGGCACGCCGTACGTCCCGGCCAGCACGTCGTCTACGAGGGGGTGCAGCTTGCGCGACGGCTTGCGTCCGTGCTTTCCACCGACGAAGTCGTCGATCATCCCGGTGCCGAGGGGGCCGGGACGGTAGAGCGCGACGGCGGCGACGATGTCTTCGAAGCAGTCGGGTCTCAGGCCGCGCAGGAGCTGTTGCATCCCGCTCGACTCGAGCTGGAACACTCCCGTCGTGTCCCCGCTCGACACCAGCGCGTACGTGGCCGCGTCGTCCAGCGGTAGCTTGCTCATGTCCAGGGGGCGGTCCCGACGATCCGGCCTCGCGTTGACGAGTCTCTGCGCGACGTCGATCACCGTGAGCGTCCGCAACCCCAGGAAGTCGAACTTCACGAGCCCGACCCGCTCGACGTCGTCCTTGTCGTACTGGGTGACGATGGCGCCTTCGTTCGCGAAGCACGGTACGTGGTCGTCGAGCGGCCCCTCGCTGATCACGACGCCCGCCGCGTGCATCCCGGCGTGACGCGTCAGCCCCTCCAGCTTCTTCGCCTGTCGCAGGAGCTCGTCCACTCGTGGCTCGCGGCGCGCCAGGTCTGCGAGCTTGGGCTCGATGGAGAGGGCCTTCTCGATCGTCGCCATCTTCCCCTGCCCCAGCGCCGGAATCAGGCTCGCGATGCGCTGCGCCTCGTTGGCGGCCATCCCCATGGCCCGCGCGACGTCCTTGATCACGCTTCGCGCCTTCAGGTTCTGGAACGTCGCAATCTGCCCGACGCTCCGCTTCCCGTACTTCTGCGCGACGTACTCCAGGATCTCGTCGCGCCGCACCATGCAGAAGTCGATGTCGAAATCCGGCATGCTCACGCGTTCGGGGTTGAGGAAGCGCTCGAACAGGAGCCCGTAGGGGATCGGATCGAGCGTCGTGATGTCGAGCGCGTAGGCGACCAGGGACCCCGCCCCCGAGCCTCGTCCCGGTCCGACGGGGATCCCGCGCGCCTTCGCCTCGCGGATGAAGTCCCACACGATGAGGAAGTAGCCGGCGTAGGCCATGCCCGTGATCACGTCGAGCTCCGACCGGAGCCGAGCGAGGTACTGCGCCTCGTCCAGGGAGCGCCCGGCCGCGCGCGCTTCGGCGAAGCGTCGCTCGAGACCCTCGAGCGAAACGTGGCGCAGGTATCCGTCGGTGTCGTAGCCCTCCGGGACGGCGAACGGCGGCAGCATCGGACGATCGAGCGTCAGGTCGAGACCGCTGCACTGCTCGGCGACTCGCAGCGTACAGGTCAGCGCATCGGGGACCGCCGCGAAGGTCGCGGCCATTTCCTCCGCGCTCTTCAGGTACATCTCCGAGCTGCCGTGATGATCGGCGGAAACGTCGGAGTGCAGGCGATTCTTCTGCATGCACTCCAGGTACACCTGAGCCTCTGCGTCCTCGCGCCCCACGAAGTGGACGTCGTTCGTCGCGACGAGGGGCAGGTCCAGTCGAGCCGCCGCGTCGGAGAGGATCCCGTTCAGGACGTGCTGCTCGGCGAAGCCGTGGTCCTGGATCTCGACGTAGAGCGCCCCGCGCTCGAAGATCTCCGCCAGCTCACCCAGCGCAGGCACAGCTTCCGGAGGCCCCCGCTCGAGGATCCGCTGTGGCACCCACCCCCCGAGGCAGCCCGTCAGCGCCACGAGCCCCTTCGAGGCCTGCGCGAGCGCCTCGACCGTCACCGCCGCAGTGCCCTCCCTCGCAGACGCCAGGTGTCCCTGCGACACGAGCCGCACGAGGTTGGAGTATCCCTCGTTGGTCGCCGCGAGCAGGACGAGATGACCCGCGCCCCCTTCGCGACGCGCCAGCGTGACCTCGCAGCCCAGGAGCGGTGCGAGCCCCGCCTTTCGACAGCCGAGCCAGTGCTTGACGGCGCCGAACATGTTCCCCTGATCGGTGATCGCGACCGCTCGCATCCCGAGCTCGACGGTGCGCGCGGCGAGATCGTCCAGGCGTACCGAACTCGTCAGGAACGAGTACTGGGTGTGGACGTGCAGGTGAACGAAGTCGGCCGGCACACCCCGGGCCTAGCTTCCCGGACCGTCGGCGTACAGTGCCGCGGTCGCGTCCGGCCCCTCGTCGGTCCGAGCGGGCGGCCGGGAACGCCGTGGGTCACCTGCACCTCTCGTGAGCCTTGCAACGATCGGCGTTCCGGCTACCATCCCGGCTCCCCCGCAACTCACCGGGGCACGATTCGGGCGGTCGTCAGGCGCGCAGCGCGCCGCGCGGACGCCCGAGCACTCAGGAGGCCTCATGCTTCGACCACATCTGACGCTCTTCGCCTTGACCCTCGGCTCGACGCTCGTGGCTGCCGCCGCCTGCGGTAGCGACGACGGCGAAGGGGGTTCCAGCGGCGGAAGCGGCGGAAGCGCCGGCACGAGCGGCGCGGGCGGCACCGGGGGCGGCGACGCCGCCGCCGACGCACCGGCAGGTACTCCGGATCCCGAGATGCCCGGCGCGCAGCCGCCGGACGACCCGATGAACCCGCCCGCGGCGGGCACGACCCCGACCACGGTCGCAGTCCGCAAGCTGTTCCTCGGAGACACCGACCGCGAGGGAAACCCGAGCGCCACCGCGTGGAAGGACTACGGCTTCAACCTGGACGGCATCCTCTCGAGCAAGACCGGCTCGAACCATTGCTCCCCGGTGAAGGGAGCCAACCCCGCCAACGTGAAGACCGACGGCACGGACGGCATCGACAACTCCTTCGGCGCGAACCTGATCCCCATCATCACCAGCGTCGCCGCCGACGCGTCCACGAGCATCAACACCTCGCTCGAGAACGGCGAGTTCTCGATCCTGGTCCACATGCTCAACCTGGGCAGCGGGGCGACCCAGGCCGGCATCGACTCGAGGCTCTACGCCGGCGCCCCCACGATGATGCCACCGGCCTGGGACGGAACCGATGTGTGGCCCGTGACCTTCGAGTTCCTCGACGGCGGCGACATCACCAAGCCGAGGGTGACGTTCCCGACGGCTTACCTCGTCTCGGGCACGTGGGTCAGCGGCTCCAAGGGTGACCTGCCGCTCACGGTGGCGCTCCAGGGGTTCGAGCTGAAGCTCCTCATCCGCAACGCCATCATCGCCATGGACCTCACCGGCACAGAGGCCACGGCGAGCGCGACCAACGGGGTCATCGCGGGAGTCCTCAAGACCGACGAGCTGATCCAGAGCCTGAGAGAGGTCGCCGGCACGCTGGACGTGTCGCTCTGCGAGGGTTCTACCTTCGAGAGCATCGCGCAGCAGATCCGGGCGGCCAGCGACATCATGCAGGACGGCTCCAACGGCGACCCGGCGGATACCTGCGACGGGATCAGCGTCGGCCTCGGATTCTCGGCCGACGCCGTCGTACTCGGCGACGTCGCCGCGCCCGTCCCGCCCGGCGTGGATCCCTGCGCGATGTGACGCGGCAGGCGGGGCCTCTCGAAGAACGCGGGACGCCGCCCGGGGGGCGCCGGCGGCCCGGACACACGCGGAATTACGGGTGATTCGCCCGGTTCACCGGACCCGAGAGGAGCCACGCCCCCGTCGGCGCGGGGCAACGAATCGTCGTCCGGGCAGTGAACATCCGGGGCCGCGGCTCCGTCAATCGGCCTGTTTCGATCCGCACGACCGGGCGGCGGGCCTTGCATGGAGCGAGCGATTTGGACTACCGAGCACATCCAGAACGACGGCTGGGCTGTTCCGATCGCGCGCCAGGAGGCACTCTGATGTACCTACCGCGTCGCGGCGTTTCGAGGAGGAGCGGAGATGATTCGTAAGCATGCTTTGATTCTGACCCTGGGTGCGGCGCTCGCGTCGCCCGCGCTCGTTGGCTGCACGGTCCACGCGAGCGGCGAGGCCAAGGCCGGAGGTGGCGATCCCGAGCCTCCGCCCCCTCCGCCCCCTCCGCCCCCTCCGCCCACGGCCGAGCCGGCAAAGCCTGTGGAGGAGCCCAAGAAGGAAGAGCCGAAGGTGAAGGCGACGGGCATCAAGGCCGACGCCAAGGGCAAGATCGCGATCCCGGGCAACATCGTCTTCGACACCGGCAAGGACACCCTGAAGCAGGGCGCCGGCAGCGAGGTCGTGCTCGAGCAGCTCAAGGCCTACCTGGGCGAGAACCCGCGCGTCACGAAGCTTCGCGTCGAGGGCCACACCGACAACGTGGGCAAGGCGCCGGCCAATCTGGACCTCTCCGGGCGCCGCGCACTGACCATCAAGAAGTGGCTCATGGACCAGGGCATTCCGAAGGAGCGCGTCGTCTCGGTGGGCTTCGGGCAGGACAAGCCCATCGCCGACAACGCGACGGACGCCGGCAAGGCCCAGAATCGCCGCACCGAGTTCCACATCGCGGAGCTGGACGGCAAGCCGTACCTGGGCATGGACCCGACGCGAGGCGGCAAGGTCTTCGACCTCTGAGGGACCAGCGCTACGGAAGCGAGCGGGCCGGCGCATGCCGGCCCGCTTCTTTCTTTTGTGCCTCACCGGCAATTCCGCGCGCCCAGCGGCTTTGGCGTCCACTGCCGCTCGGGATATGAACCCTGGCCGCCGTGCCGCGAATGCTCTTTCTGCTCTCGACGCTCGCGATCGCCGTGCTCCCCGCGGCGTGTCGCCGCGACGCCACGGATCTACGCGAGTGGACGCCGGGGGACCATGACCACACCAGCGGCCCCAACTCTGGACAGGTTGCCCCGACGGGTGACGCAGGCGCGCGCCAGGCGGCACCGAATCGCGACCCGGGGGGCATCGGCGAGGTCGCCTGGGTCACGTGGCGCCGAGCGTGCGTGTCGTGCCACGGCAACCTCGGTCGCGGCGACGGCATCCAGGGTCCCATGGTCAAGGCGAAGGACCTGACCGACCCGAGCTGGCAGGCTACGGTGAGCGACGAACGCCTCGCCACTTCGATCACGCGAGGGAAGAACGCGATGCCAGCGTTCGACCTGCCTCCCGCCACGGTCGAGGGACTCGTCAAGCTCGTCCGGTTGCTCGGCGGTGCAGCGCGCGCGCACGGAGGGGGCGCTCCCGCACCGGACGCCGGCGGAGCCCGGGGCGGCACCGACGGGGGCGCCACGCCGGCCCAAGACGCCCCATGACGCCGCGCGAGTGGCTCGCGTCGCAGCGCGGGCGCGCCGTCGTCCTGCGCGTCGCACTCGTGGGCGTGGTCGCGGCGCTCGTCGGCCTGCTCGTACCCGCGCTGCCCTCCGACCAGCGCCTGGTGTTCGTGGTGGACGACCCCGCGGTGACGCGCCTCGACGCCACCTGGACGGCGCACGGAGAAGCGGACCCACGCGGAGGCGTCTCGCTGCACTTCGACCGGCCCACGCCGCGCCGCGTGCGGCACGTGGCGAACCTGCCGAACGGCGAGTACGACTTCGTGGTCGAACTCGGACGCGGTCCCAGCGTGCCGAAGACAACCGTCGCGCGCCGCGTTAGGCTCGAAGGCGAAGAAGCGACCATCCGGGTCCACGGCGATCGCAGCGCCGTGGGCTCCGCCCCCGCGAACCCGCCGTGAGTCAGCCCATCGACATCGCCACCCGCGCCGCAGTGGGCCCCGGGGCCACGCCCGACGAGCTCGAGCTCGTGGTGCTCTCCGGCGCTGCGCGGGGCCTGCG
The DNA here is from genome assembly GCA_964487605.1 of uncultured Polyangiaceae bacterium. GTDB lineage: Bacteria > Myxococcota_A > Polyangia > Polyangiales > Polyangiaceae > JAJDAH01. Next base: position 6,929 of record CAZARU010000017.1, on the reverse strand, counting down.
TGCGCGCTTGAAGAAGCACCTGCGGATTGGAAAGGCCCGCGACAACGACCTGGTGCTGCCCGACGACACCGTGTCACGCCACCACTGCGAGCTCGAACGCACGGCGGGCGGCATCCTCGTTCGCGATCTGGGCTCCACGAATCACACGCGAATAGGACGCTCCAAGGTCCGCGAGGCGACGATCCAGCCGGGCACGACGCTGGTCGTCGGCAACGTCGAGGTCGCGCTCCGTGCCGAGACGGCGCGGGCCCAGGTGATGCCCAGCGAGAGCGACCGATTCGGGGACGCCGTCGGCCCGAGCCTGGCCATGCGAAACATCTTCGGCGTGCTCGAACGGATCGCACCGACCGACGCCTCCGTGCTGCTCACGGGAGAAACGGGGACCGGCAAGGACGTCCTGGCGAAGTCCATCCACGCCGCGAGCCCGCGCCGCGACGAGCCCTTCGTCGTCGTCGACTGCGGCGCGGTGAGCTACACGCTCATCGAGAGCGAGCTCTTCGGCCACGAGCGCGGCGCGTTCACGGGCGCGGTGGCCCAGCGAAAGGGCGCGTTCGAGTCCGCGGGGCGTGGCACCGTCTTCCTCGACGAGGTCGGCGAGCTCCCGCTGGACGTCCAGCCGCGTCTGCTCAGGGTGCTCGAGTCCGGAGAGTTCCGCAGGGTCGGCGGCAACTCGACCTTCACGAGCGGCGCGCGCATCGTCGCCGCGACGAAGCGCGACCTGCAGAGCGAGGTCGAGCGCGGGAAGTTCCGCGAAGACCTGTACTTCCGGCTCGCGGTCGTGCCCGTCATGGTGCCCCCCCTGCGGCAGCGACGCGAAGACGTCGCGCCACTCGTCGAGATCTTCCTCGACGCGGCGCGCGCGAGAGACCCCGCCGCGTCGTCCATCCGCCTGGCGCCTGAGACCGTGGCGGCGCTCGCGGCGCACGACTGGCCGGGAAACGTGCGCGAGCTGAGGAACGTGCTCGACCGCGCGATCTACATCGCGACGGCCAGCGGTGAGGACGAAGTACGCATGTTCGACCTGCCGGTCGCACCCTCCGCGCAGGTGGGGGGATCCGCCGCGGAGCTCTTCTTCGACGGCGAAAAGAGCTACCGCGAGGTCCGCTCGGGTTTCGAGGCCGACTTCGAGAAGCGCTACGTGGCGTGGCTCCTAGCTCGCCACAAGGGGAACGTCAGCGCCGCCGCGCGCGCCGCCAAGATGGACCGAAAGCACCTCTACGACCTCGCCCGCCGCCACGGGCTCCGCGACCCGGGTACCTGAAGGGCCCCGGGGGGCCCCAGCCGTTCAGAAGAGCGCGGTGACGCTCAGGGAACCGACGACGGCGAGCGTGTCGTCCGGCTCGACGCCCGCCCACGTGAAGTCGTCGAGCGTCGTGTCGATCACGTCCACGCCGAGCCCGGACCGGAGCTCGAGGAACATGCCCAGAATGCGGTCACCCTTCTGCCCATGCGCCGTGGCCGTGGCCCGCGCGCCCAGGAGGAGCGAGCTCGAAGGGGACAGCTCCCGGTCGCCGCTCCAGTACTGCCCTCGCGGTCCGTGAACGGGCTCCCCACCGGTGTAGTCGTCGCTCCAGAACAGGGCCCCGGACTGCGAGTAGTACCGCGCCCGCAGACGCAGCCGCAGCCACTCGGCCAGGTTGCGCTCGGCATCGAGCTCGTACGTCTGGCTGAGGACGTCCCACGTGTCGCGGTAGCCTCGCACCCCGAAGCCGAACGCGGTCTCGAGCGGTCGTACGTACAGCTTTGCCCGGAGCGCCACCGCGCCGCGCGCGCGATGACCCGGGTGGTTCTCCTGCGCAGACTCCCCCGACGCCGCGAGGACGACGGCACGGTACGGGTTGCCGAGGAACCCCTGCTGCAGCGAGCCCGTCACCACGACCTGGGTCGCGAGGATTGGCGTCCACGCCTGGGTCCACGCACCCTGAAAGTTGTCCTGCGCGACCTCGTCGGTTCGGCGAGCGGCGGAGTCCGTGAAGCATCCCTCGGAGCTGTCCAGGGGGCGGCGGCGCGTCGGGCTGAGGGAGGACGCGTAGCTCTGATTGCACACCTCGTCGAACGCGTGGGAGTACGAGATCTCGATCTGCGTGTTGCGCTGGAAGAAGTCGCTCCCGGCGCTCACGGTGATCGCCTGCGATCGGTAGTCGCGCTCGACGCCATGGGAGTAGCCGACGCCCAGGCGCGTTTCCTTGCGCTGGAGGGTCGCGCCACCGGACACGACGTTCCGGAAGTCCGTCACCGTCGCGGCCGAGACCACGTCGGGCCGGCCGAGCACGGGACCCGCCTTCAGCGCCTCGCTGGCTCCGGACACGATGTCGGCTTCCCATCCCAGGTTCACCGCCAAGAACTCCCACGGCGTCACCGAGAGCTCGGCCCCCGGGGCGACGACGGTCATCGCACTCGTCGGCGAAGGTTCGTGGAAGACCGACGAGCGGAGATCGACCTCGACGACCTGTGCATCGATCCTGCGCGAAAGCGCCACCGTGGCCATCCAGGCGGCAGCAACGGCGACGAGGACGCGGTACCTGGACGGATGCCAGCTCATCAGTTGCAGCCGCAGCCGCCTCCACGGACGGACCCGCCCCCGTAGGAGCCCTCCCGATTTTCGAGCACGTGCTGCGTCGCAGCAGCCTCCCGGGGATCCTCGTCGAACTGCATCACGGGTTCTGCGAGGATCGCGCGCTGTTCGGGGCGCACGGTGGCGCACCCCACGGTCTGCGCGACGACGAAGGCGAGACCGGTCGCGCCGACCACCGCGCGGAGAAACCGGGTGGCGAACCGTGGATGCTTCGAGTTCAACGCATGCTCCTCAGAAGTAGGTCCCGAGACCCCCGGTGTACGACTGCGTGTACCTGCTGGAGTCTTCGGTGAAGAGGACGACGTTCATCGCCTCGAGGCGAACGAGGATCCGCCACCGAAACGAGATCAGCAAGCCGCCTCCCGCTCTGGCGTGGAACACGTCCTCCGCACCCAAGACGAACTCGTCCTTCGAATCCGTCCGCAGGCCCCCTCCGCCGAGGTGGACGTACGGCGCCACCGGCCAGTCGGGAAACACGTTCAGGGTGCCGCCGAGCCCGTACAGCAGAGCCCGCCCCTGGCTGTGGAGGGCCAGCCCGACGTACGGTTCCGCGGCGACTGCCGGCGCGATCAGCCAGGCGGGCTTGAGCTCGACGTAGCCGTTCCTGCGATACATGCCGCCGAGGATGGCGAAGCCGGCAGTCGCCTCCTGAAGCGCGGGCGGCGAGAAGATCCCGGGCGCGCTCGGGCGATCGGCGGCGTCGTCGCCGAAGCCGATGGGTTCGACCGTGTCCCCGAGCACGTACGCGCGCCGCCCGTCGGCCAGGAGGATCCGCAGCCAGTAGCCGGAGCCCTCGCGCCCCTCGATGAGGAACGTCTCGCCGCGTGCAGCCCGCGTGATCACGCGATGCGACAGGCCGGGCCCCGTGCGAAGGTCCGTCTCCGCGACGACGATGCGCGCGAACGCCTCCACGTCCTCGTCAACCGCCGCCGCGGTGCCAGGCGCGAAGACCGCGAGGCCCGCTAGCACCGACCACGTCCTCGTGCGCGCCGTCATTGGCTCGAGAACCGCTCCGCCCAGTCCCGGATGAGCTGCGCCTCGGCGCTGCCCTGGTCGAACAGCTTGCGAGGATGCCGGGCAACCCCCGTCGGGCGCAGAAAGAGCGGCGCCTGGTCGGGATCGACGTCCATGTTCGCCTGCGCGCGCTGGTAGTTCGCCCGAGCGCCCGAGGGGGCGGTCACCCCGGGAACGAGGGCACCCGAGCAGGTATCGGCGAGGAGCGGCGGCGTGGTCGCGACGTAGTCGGTCAAGCGGAAGCTCGTCACGTTGAAGTGGCACCCGTTCGCAGCGTCGCCTCGCGCGGGGTCGCCGGGGCCGCACCGGTGCTGGAAGAGGATCGGCTCGACGCGGCAGTAGTAGAAGTTTTCGTCGAAGACGATCTCGGCGAGGCTGAAGTCGGGGCCCGGGTCCACGGTGTCGGGCCCGAGGTCCTCGGTCGTGCACGCCGTGAGCAGGGCGGCCAGGGCGGCCGACCTCGGCCAGGCTCCGAGGGGCCGCGGGCGCGCCATGGGAGGGCACGCTAACACGACCGCCCGCACCGACCGTGCGCGCGCGACCCGCCAGCGGGCCCCGAAGTTTCCTCGTGGCGGCGCCGCAGCCGTGCGGACATCGGGGACTTATCGAACCCTCTTGAAGATCCACGCCAGGACGGCTATCCCTTGCCCCGCTTCCGCGGCCTGTGGCACGGTTCCCTACATGGTCGCACCTTGTCCTACCTCACGGTGCGCAGCTCACGACAACGGCGATCTGACGGGGAAACGGCGACGCGCGGCTCGGCCGCCTCAACAGTGGAGAGGTTGATGAAGCGAAATGCCTGGCTGCTCGTGGCGATCTTCCCGGTCGCGCTCTACCTCACCAGCGGGACGTTCGGGGCCCAGCTGGCGGTGCTCGGCGTGACCCTGGGCATCTTCTTCGGAACGCTGTCCCTGCAGCGGCCCACGCCCGGCGACGCGACCACCACGAATCCGGGGCACGGCTGACGGCTGACCGAGACGTTCGTCCCCCCTCTTCGGTGCCCCCCGGCCCGAAGTTCAAGCGCGTCGCCGAGTTCACGCTCCACGACGTAGAGAGCCTGCGCCTCATCCTCCGCGGCGGCTCCGTCATCGACTGGCACCGCCTCAACCTGGACACGGACGAACAGGCGCTCGCGTTCATCCGAAACCACGAGCTGGATCCGGACGATCCCCACGACGCGGCCTACGTCGAACACGTCCGGAGCGACGCCGTCAGCTACCTGCGGAGGAACTACGCGTTTGCCATCCCGAAGCCCGTGGAGCGCGCGTCACTGCTCGAGCTGCTGCGCCTGGCTTCGAGCAAGGGTCATCGCCAGAACTGTGCCTGCACCATCCTGAAGGTGATGCAGATCATCAATCACCTGAACGCTCGGGAACAGCTCTTCCGCCTCCCCTTGTCCGACCGCGATCTGTTCCACCTGGTGGAAGAGAAGGTGTACCGCATCGTGGGGACGATGCTCAGCGAGGGTTTCCCGATCACCGAGTTCGTCGGGGGTCGCAAGAACCCGGACTCGGTCTACACCAAGCTCCTCTCGAAGGCGGAATCGACCGCCGCCCAAGTCTACGACAAGCTTCGGTTCCGGATCGTCACGCGCCATCGCGACGACCTGCTCCCGGTGCTGCTGTACCTGTCCCAGCGGATGTTCCCCTTCAACTACTCGGTGCCGAACGCGTCGATCAACACGATGTTCCATTTCCGGAGCTACTGCGAGGCCGATCCCCATCTCGCAACCATGGTTGCGCACTTCCAGGGACGCGGGGACGACGGGCTGACCCCCGTGGACAACCGCTTCACGGCGCCGGACTACCGCGCGGTCCAGTTCGTCACGGAGGTCCCCGTGAGGCTGCCGCGGCACATCCTCGACCTCGCCCCCCCGGGCTCCGAACTGCTGGGTCCAGCCATGTACATGCTCTGCGAGTTCCAGATCCTCGACATCGAGACGGAGGCCGCGAACGAGAGCGGCACGGCGAGCCACGACGCCTACAAGTCGCGGCAGCGCGACGCCGTCTTTCGACGGCTTCGCCTCGGCGCGCGCGAGCCCACGGATCCGAAAACCCTGAAGAAGTAGCGGCGGCGCTTCCGCACGGCTGCTCCGCGATGTCCACGAAAACCGGGGGCCTGCAGGCGCGCCCCGCCGAACGACGAACGACGCGATTGCCGCTCGACCGCCGAAACGGTACGCGTGGCGGCCCATGCGGATTCACAGCGCCCGGGTGCCACAGATCGCAGCGCACATCATCGACCTCCTGACGTCGGACGGCGACGTCGAGTGCGAGTCGAAGAAGGAAGTGCAGCTCGACATCGAATCGGTGCTCAATCAGTACATCCGCGACGAACAGGCCGTATCCGATCGCGCGCGCGATTTGCTGGGCATGCGGAACCTGCCGAGCACCGAGCTCGGGCGGATGAAGCACCTCGTCGCCGACGACATGAAGATCAAGCTCGGCGACGACGCCGTGGACTACCTTCTGGACCAGCTCGTCGAGATGCTGATGCACTCGAACAACGTGGAGGAAGTCTACGCGGAGGACGTCGTGCTGCGGCGGAAGATGCGCGAGCCCCTGCGCCAGCAGATCGTGGAGGAAGAGAAGCTCGACGGAGAGGTCCGCGAGCGGCTCAAGCACGTGCAGGAGGGCTCGCAACTCTGGGAGATCGAGTACCGCCGCATGATGGAGGACATCAAGCGCCGCAAGGGGATCTAGTGACGCTCCACCTCGTCACGGGCGGGGCCGGCTTCATCGGATCCAACCTGGTTCGCTCCCTCGCGGAGAGCGGAGAACGCGTCCGCGTCGTGGACGACCTCTCGACGGGCCACTGGGAGAACCTCGGCGAGCTGCGGGGCTCGGAGCGCGTCGAGACACGCGAGGTGGACATCCGGGGCGCCGAGGCGATGGCCGACGCGATGCGCGGCGTGGAGGTCGTCTTCCATCAGGCGGCGCTCGGGTCGGTCCCGCGGAGCATCGAGGCGCCCGTGACGAGCGACTCGGTGAACACGGGAGGCACCGTCACGGTGCTGGACACGGCTCGGCACGCCGGCGTGCGGCGTGTCGTCTTCGCCGCGTCTTCGTCCGCCTACGGCGACACCCCTACGCTCCCCAAGCACGAACGCATGCCGACTTCACCGCTGTCGCCCTACGCCGTGACCAAGATCGCCGACGAACTCTACATGTCCGTGTTCGCGGCGCTCTACGGGCTCGAGACGGTCTGCCTCCGGTACTTCAACGTCTTCGGTCCGCACCAGCGGCCGGACGGCGCGTACGCCGCGGCCATCCCACGGTTCGGTTGGGCCGCCCTGCACGGCGAACCGATCACGATCTACGGCGACGGCGAGCAGACGCGT